>JBBQWW010000086.1:0-14274 GCA_038210245.1 Acidimicrobiales bacterium | reverse complement strand
ACAGACTTATTGCGACCGTCTTCATCGGTCCGGATCACCTCAGTTCGCAAATATCGGTGCTGTTGACCATCGCCAATGTCGACAGAGCTGATTGGCCTCGGCCTCGGCGTCGACGGTCCCGTTCATCGGCCCACCCTCCAGGACCGCCTCCCCCCGGACTTCGCCAGTCCTACTCAGTGCCACCCTGGAATCATCGCACCTGGGATTCTGAGCTTCAACGCCCCTGCCCCAGATCGTCGGTATGTGACATAGGCGTCCAACCGTCAAGTTGCCTACGGGTTGAGTCACTCCGCCGGTGCTGGTGGGACCCCAACAAGTGCCGCTAGCGATGGCCAATGACGCTGATGCGGCCTCCGTTTGCCCGTCCGCCATTGGCTCGCGGCCGCAGTACTCGCTCCGGTTGCTTCAGCAATCCGGGGAAGGCTGAACATCGCCAATCTCCCCCGGATCTTTGAGTCATACCACTGGGTGTCGGAAGGTCCATGAGTCCGGCCCGATTCGGCGATCCAGGCTCTTTGAGCAGATCTTGCGCGAGCAACGCCGGCAGATCTGGCCGCCCGAGCATCGGGCGTGTGCGTGGGCAGGACGCCGGTGTGAAGCGTGGTGCGTTCACGGGCGATGCGGCTCGCCTCTGCCATTCGCACTCCAATCTCTCGCTTGCGTCCAGGCAGGCACTCCAGGCACCATTCGCCTCGCGGTTGATCCCGATCCGGAGCCACGGGCAGCCGCCTACCACATCCTCGGCAGATGGGAACGGGTAACGGTGGTGAGGAAGGGGGCTTGGCTCGCCGTTTCCCTCTCGGCTGAAGGCTGCCTGGGTTCGGAACCCGTCAAGCGATTTGAGACACTTCCTCATTAGAAGATCCTTGCAGCCTCCTCTGTCGCCGGCGGATTGATCCATGCCACTGCTGGCAGCAGTGGCGCTTGGGGCGGCCGGTGCCGGAAGCGGATGGGATTAGCCGCATAGGCGGCGGTCAGGGTCTCCTGGCGCTGGTTCCGGATCTCGGTGGCCGTGCCGTAGTGGACCGATGCCGGGGTGTGCAGCGCGATGCCCGAGTGGCGGTGGACGTGGTTGTAGTGCTCGAAGAACTCGGCACAGAACGCCCGAGCATCCTCGATGGAACCGAACCGGTCGGGGAACGCCGGGCAGTACTTGAGGGTCTTGAACGCAGCCTCACTGAAGGGGTTGTCGTTGCTCACGTGGCGACGGCTGTGGCTGCGGATGATGCCGAGGTCGACCAGGAGCTGGGAGACCGGCCTGGAGCGCATTGATGATCCCCGGTCGGCGTGGATGGTGAGCTGGTTCCGGTCGACCTCCTGGGTAGTCACGGCGTCGTGGATGAAGTCCGTGGCCAGCTCGGCTGATTCGTAGGGGGCCACCAGCCAGCCGACCACGTAGCGGGTGAAGATGTCGATGATGACGTAGAGGTCGTAGTGCTCGCCTCGGTTCGGGCCCTTCAGTTTGGAGATGTCCCAGGTCCAGACCTCGTTGGGCCGGATGGCCATGAGCTCGGGCTTCTTCTTGGCCGGATGGGTGCGTTGGCGCCGGCGCTCCTTCGACTCTCCGTTGGCCGGAGCAGGCGGTGCATGGTCGACTGCGAGCACAGGTAGGTGCCCTCGTCCAGGGTGCGGCTCCACACCTGGGCGACAGCCAGGTCGCAATGGTGGGGTGCATGGAGCAGGTCGAGCACAGCCCGGCGCTCGGATTCGTCCAACGCGTTGGGAGGGATAGGGCGGGGACTGGGTGGTTCATATCTCGGCGGCCGACACCGTCGGTAATGGGTGGCCCGGGCCCGACCGGCCAACTGGCAGGCCCGCTTGGTTCCCACTGCGTTGGCCAGTTCTGGGTGGTGGTCGTCGATCACCTGTTCTGCTGCTCGCGGATACTTTTCCCATGATGTCGAGGGCTGTTCTCGTCTTGGCCAGTTCGGCCTCGAGACGTTCGTTCTTCCGCTTGAGCTGGGCGGCTTCTCGCTTGAGCCGGTCGGCCTTCTTCTTGTCCACGCTGCGAGCACCTTTCGACTGACCGTCGAACGTGGTCAGAGCGCCGGCGTCCCGGGCCCGGCGCCACTCGGTGATCTGGGAGCTGTTGATACCTGCTTTCCGGAGGTAGGCACCCTTCGCCCCGGGCTCGGTGGCCTCCTCGTAGGTGGTGAGGATGGCCAGCTTCTCCTCGGGAGCGAAGATGCGCCGGGTCGGTCTGGCTGCTGGATCGGTGTCGTCGGTCACGTCCTCATTCTGGGCGCGTGCCATCAAGGATGTGGAGTTGGTCAAGGTCATGGTTTCGGTACTTCCTGTCTCGCCCTGAAGGGAGTGAACGGTTACGGCAGGTGTCTCACGTCAGCCTGACAGACAGGGGGGTGGAGGATCGCTGCGAAGGTGAGGCTGGTAGTCCGCAGGGAGGCACCAGCCACCCATGATCCCAAAGGCCGACCCGCCTCCACCTCAAGCGTCAGGGGGCCTGGCTAAGGAACACCCCACCCGAGGGGCGGGGTGTTCCTTAGGGCCGCAGTGCCAGAGTGCTGGAACTACTGCACTCCGCCACTGTCCGACGAACTAGCTCAGGTTTGCAGCCTCGGGCATCGGCTTCCGGCGGCCGTGGAAGAGACCGAGCAGTGAGAGCGCGAGCAGGAGTCCGGCGGCGACAAACGCAGCGATGGCTGCGAATCCGGCGATGACCCCGATGGTGCCGAATGCGTAGGCATTCAGGAGGAGCCCTCGTAGCGTTTCTCCCTTGAAGACCTCATTGACCTGTGCGGCCAACGCAACGTTGTTGGGTTGTGCCAATGACTGGCTCGACAACTGAGCATAGGTCTCTCCGCCACCTATCTTCTTCAGGTGATTGGCGATGAAATGATCGGCATAGACCTCAGCCTGCGCACCAGTCGTCATCTGTTGGCCACCGTACTGGCGCATCGCCTGATACTCGGCACCGGCTACGGCCGGACTAGTGGCGGCCGGAAAGGTGATCTTCTGAGCAGCGAGCTGATCGTGCACTTCATTGCCGATGTAGAAGTGACCCCAGGTCAGGAGGCTTCCGGCCACTACCAGGACACCCACCATCACGAGCGCCGCGGCACTCACCAGGAGGTCGAAGGTTCTACGCATCCGTACCTTGTCGGACGGGCTGCTCTCCGACTCCGAGCGAGGAACGGAGGCGCCATTGGAGCCCCCAGCAGGTTGGGCCACCATGCGATGCTCAGCCTCTCCTGCGGTCTCTTCGACCGGGGCTTGCGTTGGTGTAACCATGCCATCACGTCCTTTTCCCGCCCAGAGCATCTGGGCCTGGGTCCATCCTCCGCCTCAGAACACGCTGGGAGTAGTGCCAAAAGGCCTTATGCGTGGCACGACCGAGGCAAGGACGTTGGCCGGGAGTGTGTCCCCGACGTTGGCTGCATCTGTGTCCCAACCCGGATCGGGGCCCTATGGCCCTACTACGACGTGGCGCCGGCGACCACGATGGAGGGAAGAACAAAGGGCGATGCCATGAGCAATGTTGGGGATTTGGGCAGGCGGGTTGCCGAGCGTCGGACGGAACTGGGCCTGACCATCCAGACCGTGGCGGACCGAGCCGGCATGGATCCCCACTACCTCTCATCGCTCGAGCAGAGTCCGTCTTCGACGTTGTCAAGATCCGGGCTCTGGCGATTGGCTAGTGCCCTTGCTACGACTGTCGAGGACATAACGGGAAGTGGGACCCAGGTCGCACCCGGTCGTGGCGGGTCCTCGAGGGCGCCCAGCCTGAAAGCTCTCAGTCCTCGGGAATGCCGTGCTCTCATCGAGCAGGGAGGTGTGGGCCGGATCGTGTTCTCGTCGTTCGCCGGTCCGGTGGCCGTGCCCGTGAACTTCCGGATCCTTGATGGCGATGTCGTATTCCGAACGTCACCGCTGTCCTCCGTGAATTCGGTAGTCGCCCAGGGTCCGGTGTCTTTCGAAGTAGACCACATCGATGAGGCACTCGCCGAGGGTTGGAGCGTGCTTCTTCGTGGTCGGGCACACGAAGTCGTCGACCAGGACGAACTGGAGCAGGTGAAGGATCTGGGTGTGTCCCCTTGGGCCGGAGGGACGCGGGACCTGTACATCCGCCTCACGCCTCAGCAGGTGACCGGTCGTCGGATTCGTCAGAGCGACGCCATCCTGTCGTGAACGGTGGTTGACAAGAAGGCCATCCGAGGATCCGGCCTCCAATCGTCGAGGCCCAAACCCTGGAGGTGACCAGCGGTCGAATCAAGGGGCACGGGGGTGCCGGTGCCAACATCATCATCGGAGACGACGCACCCCCTCTGCTGGCAATCGCTTACTCGTGTCCTGTGTCACCTCGTGCCGGGCCGCAGTCGATCACCGGAGGGTGGAGGCGAGCGACCCAGAGTGATCTACCGGACCTCGCTCATCCACTCGATCAGCGGTGGCCGCACGGCCGCACAGATCGGGTTCCCCTTGGGGTCGGTGAGGCCCAGCCGGCCTACGAGTACGCCCGAGGACTGAGCTGCCGCCAGCACGTCAGCGGGTATGCCGTCGAACATGATCTTGGCCCGTCTGAACATCTCGAAGCTTCCTGGCTCTTCGACCACACCCCACGACAAGTAGATGAACCGGTTCCGAGGCGAACCGGAGATGTAGGGGCCTCGATAGTCGGCGACCTCCGAGCCCACGCGGGTCGCCTCCAGCTCCCAGATGACTGACGTTGCGTCAGCGCTCACCTGACCCATCAGCTCGTCCGGTCTGTTCTTGCGCTGGACGCCCACCTCGATGCCATGGTGACCTCCAGGACGCTCGGGAGATGGCCCACAGGTGCGACCCGGCAGGTCGTGGGCTTCGATGTGGATCAGCATGGTGCCAGTATCCGTCACCGTGCTGGCCGGCGCATCCGTTCCGATATCGACTCCACCGCCGATCAGTACTCATCACCGCGGCATCCGTCGCCAGATGCCCTGCGGTAGCCAACGCATGACCCCGGCCGCGGGGCGTAGCAGAGGGGGTATCCAGACACGACCGGACCGGGTGTGCAGGCCCTTGATCACGGCGGCAGCCACTTGTTGCGGGGTACTGGAGAGCAGTGGGACGGGCGCCATGCCTGCGGTCATCCGGCCGACCACAAAGCCGGCGCGAACGAGCAGGAGGTGCACCCCACTGCCGTAGAGGGCATGGGCAAGCCCACTGGAGAAGCCATCCAGTCCTGCCTTGGCGGACCCGTACACGTAGTTGGCTCGTCGTACGCGAAGGCCGGCAATCGAACTGAACACCACGATCTGGCCGCTGCCCTGCGTTCGCAGCAGGTTGGCCACGATCGTGAGGACGCTGACCTGGGCCACGTAGTCGGTATGCACCAGACCGATGGCGTAGGCGGGGTCCTGTTCCGCCAGCAGTTGATCGCCGAGTACTCCGAAGGCCACCACGACAACCCCGATGGGGCCGTGGGCGGCGAACATCTCCTGCAACAGGGACTGGTGGGTGGGCGTGTCATCGGCATCGAACTCAACGGCCAGCACAGCTCTGGCCCCCGCATCAGCCATTCTCGCCGTCTCCTCGATCAGGTCATCGCTGCGTCGAGCGGCCAGGCACACGACCCTGCCCGGGGCGAGGCGGCTGGCCGTTTCGAGTCCGATCTCGCTTCGACCACCCAGCAACAGGACAGACCCACTGGCTATACCACTCTGCTGGAATCCCACTCAGGCATTGTGCCATTCACGTGCTGTGGCCGGCGGGCCAGGGCCTCGACCACCGAGCCGCTGGGATCGGGCTTCGGTCGGACAGCCTCTGTCCGGGCATGAAGTTGGGGGATGGGGCCCAGCCGCCGTTGAGGTGGGCCACGGAGACGGGGAGGGATCTGCTAGGGAGAAGTCGAGCGGCCAAGGAGGGTAGGCCTCGCTCACCGGCGGTAGCGGCGTCAGTCCGGATCGGAATAGAACTGACGGAACCAGCGCCGGTACTGCGTGACCGGGCCGTCGCTCCCGGTCAGCAAGGGGCGTTCCCGGTAGATCTTGTTTTCCCAGATCGGCACGTCCTGGGTGAACTGCTCATTGGTGATCCGGTCGTTGAGCTCACTGATGGACAGGGTGGCCTTCTCGTCCGGCAGGGACTTCATCGAGAAGCACAGGTTCACTTCCGTCAGCTCCTCGTCGATGGGTGTCTGCGTGATGTACGTCAGCATTTCGATGGGGTCCTGGCTGACCTCGACCGCCACGATCCCGGGACCGCACGTGGTGGAGGTCGTCTGGATCTCGTAGCCGGCCGCCGCCACGGCGGTCACCTTCAGGTTCTGCTCCACGACCATGGAGATCCCGTCGAAGCGCACATCGAAGTCATTGTTCTCGGGCGTCGCCATGTCATGGACGGCCGAGAAATGGGACCGGTCGATGATGTTCTCGGTCAGATCCTGCACGTGCACGCGTACCCGATAGGAGTTGATCTTCCATGGTGTCCAGTTCGACTCGTCGGGTCGGTAGCTGCTCACCTCGTAGCTGGGTGGAAGGTCATGAGCGTGGTGCCAGACGAATACGTGCCCGTTGCGCTCGCACGCTGGCCAGGCCCGCGCACTGGCCCGAGGTCTCCTGTCCATCCCCGGCACCTCGACGAGCTGGCCCTGGCCGTCGAACCTCCAGCCGTGGAACGGGCAAATGATGCCGTCTCCACACACACGACCACCGACCCCCAGGTGGGCTCCCAGGTGGGGACAGTGGGCGTCGAAGACCCGGGCCGCCCCGTCCTCACCGCGGAAGAGGACGAGATCACGTCCCAAATACGAGACGGGCCGAACGCAACCGAGGGCGAGGTCGGCACCGGCGGCAACGCTGAACCAACCGTTGGGCGACGCCGGGAACGGGTAGCGGGAGCCCATGGGGCTAGTGGGAGGTGGCAGTTGCTGGCTGAACTGTTCCGGAGAATCGCCCGGCAAAGGCGCGAAGTGGGAGGTCGGCACTCGTCATCAGTCCCGGTTTCGCTTCACAGACGGACCGCATGGCGTTCAGTGCGGGCATTCCGGTGATGGTCATGCCCACCGAGGCGAAGTACTCGGGCGTCCAGGCACCGTGCGGCATTCCCTTGGCGGGAAAGATCATGTGGCGGTTGACGATGGTGGGATCGCCCTCGACAGTGGTGATGTAGCAACCCTGCACATCCCAACGCGGCTCTGTCTCCGGAGCCATCTGCCACTCGAGGTGTACCTCGATCTTCGGTTCACCACCCGACATCCCCTTGAACTTGGCCAGACTTGCCCCCACCGACCCCTTCGGCAGCGTCCACCAGCCCAGGTCGACCTCTTTGGTACAGGCGCCGAGCTCACACTCGAACACGATGTCGTCGATCTCGAGGTCGAAGCAGTCCGCCATAAGGTAGATCGAGTCGGCGAAGACCGTGCAGCCTGTCTCCAGCAGACCGGGGACCTCTGGATCGTCCACGGGTCGTCCGTAGCCGACATTCTTCCACGTGTCGATGGAGTGGTGACAGGAGACGTCGACCGTCTCCAGCACAGTGATGTGGTCCACCTGGCCCATGCCGGCGGTGGCCGCCACGCTCAGGATCTGGGCCAGGCCCGGGTTCATCCCGGTTCCGTAGAACGTCGTGTTCCCCCGCTGACACGCGGCTTCGATGAGTTCGGTGGGCCTCGTTCCCGAGGGGTGGGGATGATTCTGATCGCGGTGGTAGCCGGTGATCCAGTCCGACGTGGTCACCACATTGATGCCCGCCTCGAGTAGCCGGCAGAACACGTCGATGTCTGGCCAGACGCCGTTGAAGTTGACGACATCGGGCCGGGCCTCGAGCACGTCGCTCAGGTCACCGGTGGCGGTGAGGCCCAGCGGAGCGATGCCGACGATCTCGCCGGCGTCCCGCCCTACCTTGTCGGAGGAATAGCAGTAGAGACCGACGAGCTCGAGGTCGGGGTGGTCGATGATCCGACCCACCATTTCCGAGCCGACATTGCCGGTGGCGAACTGGAAGACCCGAAGCGGCCGTTGCGACATCCGTCCATCCTCCCCGCGAGAGATTGCCTCTCGAACGTTCCAGAGGCCACCGTACGGGACACTTGGACACTTGTCCAGAGACGTGTCTGGTCGCCAATTCGGAATGGACCCGACCCCGACGGCGGTCACTCATCGACGGCGGTTCCGGTGGGCCTCGTCAACCACTAGCCGGCGGAGTGGCGGAGTGGCGGTCAGTCAAGCCGCCTCGGCATCCGAGGAGCCAGGGAGAACTGCGTTTCGACCTGCCCGGCAGCCACGAAGCCCAGGTCCTCGTGGAACTCCATGGCGTGGGGGTTGGCGGTGACCTCCAGTGTGATGAAGCCCAACGCGGTCAGGCGTGCTGCCGTGTCCAGGACCAGGGCCCGTCCGATGCCGCGCCGCATAGAGGGCGGGTCCACGAAGAGGTCCTCGAGTTCGGCCACCCGTGGACGATCAGATACGGGGCGAATCCCAGGACGGTACCGTCCTCCCCAACCGCCACCCGCATCCGACCTTCGACGGCGCCACGGTCCCCGACCACCAGCCACTGGGGATGCTCGAGCAGGTGGGCACGGTCGTTCTCGTTCGACAGTGACGCCCTCTGGAACACCCCTTGGAGCGTCTCCATGTCGGTCAGCGAGGCATCGCGGATGGCGACGGTCACCCCACCAGTATCCCCGGTCGCGCCCGTCCTCCACCACCCACCGGCACCGCGAGGCGACTCACGTCCGGGGAAGCTGGCTGGATGGCACGCCGGGCGGGCTACCGGCACCGTCTCTCGCCTGGGGGGAGCGTCCCGCCCCGACCCCGACCCGGCGTGGTCCCTCAGCGCATCGAGTCTCGCAGCCGACCCACTGCCGGGAAGCGTCCGTACACCGAACCGGCCAGGCGCTTGGTCATCGGTGCCGTCGGAACCCAGGTGGCGTCCCAGTGCTGGACGATGAAGGTATTGGCCGTTATGCGTGAGCGGTCCATCTCCTCGTTCCACTTCCACGGAAAGAAGTACTCCGAGGGGAGGATGGTCACGTCCGACCGGGCCCGGATCACCTCGTCGAAGACCACTGGGCCCGCCGTCTCGGTCTGTGAGCGGTCGTGGGGAATCGCTTCGTACTCGAGGAGTCGGTCGATCATGGCCCGAATGGCCGGATGGCCCGGAACGGCCCCAATGACGCACGTCTGGATGTCGCCGCCCACCTCACCGACGAAGGCTTGGTGGTGGCGGAGCGGCTCGAGGCCACGGATCGACTCTGAGTCCGTGTCCACGTAGATGCCGCCGTGCCGCCACAGGAGTTCGTAGCGGATGAGGTCGGAGAGTTCGGCCGGATTCCGGCAGCTGGCGAACAGCCTCCCGAGCTCGAACTGCGAGGGATCGAGCGGCTCCCCGCACGTCATGAGTTCCCAGCCCGGATTCGATGTGGAGAAGCCTCGCCAGAAACGCTCGGCCGACCGGGGCACGCGGCGACCACCGATCCAGATGCGATGCATTATCCTGGGGATCTCGGCCATGGGACGACTATAGGGCTCACCTCAAAAGTAGATCGGTGACGGTAGGCACCTGCAGTCGGTGGACCCGGACCTCACTGTCGCGGTCAGGCCACGTCCGCGTGGAGAGCGGATCGCCAGCGGAACTCACGAGCCGAATGGTGTCGGGCGACAACGGTCGACGGCCTCGGCGTGGTGCTCAGGGCGGCCAGGCCGATGAGCACGAGCAACGGACCGGTGTTGGGATCGGTGGCCTGACCGCTGAACAGCTCGCCGAAGGACTGGCCGGCCGCCCAGTACACGCCGGTCAGCACGATGCCGGTCCAGATCGCCGGCCGGCGGAGACGCCGCTGCTGCCAGGCGGCCAGCCCGATGGCCAGCTCGAGACCCACGACGAGCACCCCGGCACCCTTCCCCATGGAGTGCACCCCGCTCCCGACCCAGCGATCGAAGCTGGCCAGCCAGGCGGGGGCCATGGACCCGTTTGTGGCCAGCTGATCGTCGATGGTGGACGCCGGACCGTTGCCCGGCAGCAGATTGAGCACGGCAAACCCGATCCACAGGGCACCCCACACGCGTCCGATCCAGGTGGGGGGCGGGACGGGAGCGTGAGCCGGCCCCTCAGGCTCGGGCTGGCCGACCGGGGGCCAGGCGGCCAGGGCCAGCACGAGATAGAGAAGCGCCGCCCCGGGTGCGCCGATGAGGGCGGTGGCATGACCGCCGGCCAGGCCGCCCAGGCCTTCGCCCAGGTACCAGACACCACCGGCCCAGACCACCGAGGCGGCGATGGCCCAACGACAGAGCCGGGGGACGAGCAACCCCACACCGAGGGCCAGCTGAACTCCGGCGAACCCGGCGTTGAACACTGCGGGGTGGTGTCCGATGAGATCGGCGTTCCATCGGACCGGACCGGCCACGAACCACGGTTGTCCGGCGGCGGCCGGGTCGATGATCTGGTGGGCGAAGCCACTCGTGAACATGAACGATTGGAGCTGGAGGGCACCGTCGAGAAGCCAAAGAAACCCGAGGAGGTTCCGGAGCGACCGGCGGCTGAGGATCGGCCGGTTGATCTGCTCCCGAGCATCGGCAGGTTCCGGACGGGTAGTTCCCTGGGTCGTGATGATGGTCACTCCTCCTCCGTTCCTACGGGTTGACCGGGGTGCTGGACTGGTTCGGGTCGGGATACGACGCAGGGGAGGGGTTCTTTACGAACTCCCTCCCCTGCGTCGCGTTGCACCTGCGGGCGGCTATGCGGCTGAGCCGAAGAACGGCATTCCCTCGTTGGGGGGACCGAAGGTGAAGACTCCACCGTCGGAGGCCGTCAGCCAGTACCCGTCATACGAGTTGTTGTTGAGACCGGCGATGACCGGCGAGTTCAGCTTGAGATTGCCCGTCGACCCGTAGAACGGGGCGTTGAAGTCGAACACCCCGCCGTCCGAGGCCACCAGCCGGTACCCGCTGCCGTCCGACAGGGGGGCCATGCCTACTACAGGCTTGTTGAGGTGGATGTTCCCGGTTGATCCCATGAACGGGGCGTTGAAGGAGAACACGCCTCCGTCCGAGGCGACCAGCCAGTAACCTCGGGTGGCCCGGTCGAGGCCCATGCCCACCACTGGCTTGTTGAGGTGGATGTTCCCCGTCGAGCCGGCGAACTTCGCCGCCCCGTAGGAGAACACGCCACCGTCGGAGGCGACCAGGTAGTACCCGTCACCGTTAAGGGTGGGGGTGACACCCACTACCGGCTGGTTGAGGGGCGAGCCCCCGGCCGAACCCAGGAACGGGGCGTTGAAGGTGAAGACACCGCCGTCCTTGGCCACCAGCCAGTAGCCACCGGTGGTCCGGTCCACGGCCATGCCCACGATGGGCTGGTTGAGGTGCTTGCCGGTCATCGCCCCGTAGCAGGCGGCGGAGCCGAAGGCAGCCACATCACCGGCCGAGTCGACCTCGTAGTAGCCGGTCCCGTCGTCCAGGGCGGCCGAACCGACGACCGAGCCTGCAGGCAGGTGGGTCATGCAGCTGGTCTGCACCGGCCCCGGCGTGGGGGAGCTGGCGCCCGGCAGCGTCTGGAACCACAGGTAGGCGTTGGTCGGCACCTCAGGGGCACCGGTCACACCCACACCGCTCCCGGCGGTCGTCTCCAGGGCCCGCACGGTGGCGTAGTCCTTGGCGTTCTGGACCGCGGCCAATCCGGCGGGGGAGGTCACCGGGATGACGATGACGTTCCACCACTCGGGCTGGTCCCCGTTCCGGGTGGTCAGCAGGTGGTCATGGCTGGGGAGCGGCACGTCGTACAGCGACGCGGCCGGTGCGCCCAGGGTTGACGCCAGAGGCGACAGGTCGATGGTGGCCGGGTGGTCGATGCAGGTGATGGCGGTGTTGCACTGTGCGTAGGGAACCGCTGGTGTGCTGTACAGCGGAATCGGGATGTACAGCGGGTCAATGGTCCCGTTGGCTGGAGCCGGGTAGGAGTTCGCTGGGGTCGGAACCGTGGAGTCTCCGACGTTGGGCGGCACGGACGTCGGATTGGCTCCGGCCTCGCAGCCTGTCGAGGAGTGCACGGTGATCGAGGTGGTGCCGCAGTAGAAGGGTTCGGTGTAGAGCGCCTCCACGTCCTGGTGCTGGATCCAGTCACGACTGATGCCCACGTTCTGGCAGTTGGGGGCGGTGGCACCGCAGTCGTTCATGAGGTTGTTGAAGGTGGTGCCCGTCTCGACCTGGCTGGCAGGAGGTGCAGCCGGGGCGGCCGGCAGTGCCGGTCCAGGGGGAGCGGTGGCCGTCAGGTTGGCGGCCATGGAAGCGGACAGGGTCCCGGGCAGCACCTGAAAGAACAGGTACGCATTGGTCGGGGCGGTGATGGCTGTACCCGCAGTCACGGCGGCATTGATACCGGCAACGCTGGTCAAGGTCTTGAACGTGGCCGGATCGGTGGTAGCCACGACCTGTA
Source organism: Acidimicrobiales bacterium (assembly GCA_038210245.1). GTDB lineage: Bacteria > Actinomycetota > Acidimicrobiia > Acidimicrobiales > RAAP-2 > Bog-756. The sequence goes on along the minus strand of JBBQWW010000086.1, from coordinate 1,908 downwards.
CGTTCCACCATTCCGGTAGTCCACCGTTGCGAGTGGCGACCACATGGTTGTGCGCTGGGATCGGCACATTGGCCACGCTGGACGGCGAGGGGTTCCCCGGTAGCGACGACGCAATTCTGGAGAGACTGATCGTCGACGGATGGTCGATACACGTCGCCGTGGCGATGCACTGGGTGGTGGGCGCGCCACTGAATAGGGGAATCGGGATGTACAGCGTGTCGCTGTGCTTGGTGTTCCCCAGAATGGTCCCATTCGCTGACGTGCCGGCGGGGTTGGACGACGAGGGAGCGGCTCCGGCCTCACATCCTGTGGCGGTGGCCGCCGGCGTCACCGCAGGATCGCAGTAGTAGTCCTCGCTGTACAGCAGGTCAATGTTCGTACCGTTGTAGTACCCGTTGGACTCCCCGACCTGGCCACAGGTGGTGGCGCTGTTTCCGCAGTTGTATTGGAGGGGGTCGATGGTGGTCCCGTTGTCTCCGTTGGGAGCGGGATCTTGAGCGGCGTGGGCGACGCCGGGGGTCGAGGCGCTGGCCGCTCCGGTCTGGAGCGACAGGCCGAAGAGCACCGCCATAAGCGATGCCATCGCTACGACCACGGTGCGGCCGCGCCGACGGGGTGGATGGGTGGATTCAATCAAGGGAGTCACCTTTCACTGATGGAGTCTCGAGTTCATGCCCGTGCCCAGGCGATCTGCGCCACCTGTCCCCTCGCATGCTGGACCGTCTCCGACGATCACGTCGGACAACCGGCCACACCGGGTCTTCGGACCAGTGGGTGCAGACAGATGACAATTCGGTCAATTGGCCGCTGACCTGCGTCCGGCCGCAGTGTGCACTCGAGCCCCCTGCTCGGACCGAGGGGCGTCATCCGGCGCCTGCGCTACGTCAGCGGCTCAGCGGGACGCCGACCCACGCCGGTTGCGTCACCGCCGCAGCCAGCTCGCGGCTGCGACCGCATCCGGCTACTGCTCAGGTGCTCCATTGCTGCAGGTAGAGGCGGGCCCGCGAGGCCTGTTGGATCCGATCCATGAAGTTCTCCCCGATCTGATCGGCTAGTTCCTGGTTGCCGATCCACCGTCCTTCGGGGGCCTCACGGGTCACGCGCTGCATGATGGCGCTCAGTCCCTGACAGGCCGAGATCAGCTCCCTGAAGTTGATCCCGAAGTTGTCGTCGGGACAGCGCCGCGAATCGAGCCAAGCCTGGGCGTGATTGATGGCGGCATTGAGCTGGTCGCAGGCGGCCAGCACGACGACGGCGGGGGACTCTGAGGTGGAGATGAGGCGGTCTTCGGCCTCCATCAGTGAACGCACGATGGGCCAGGCCTCGGACAGCCAGCGTTCGACAGACCGCCGACTCTGCCTCATGTCCTCTGCCCCTCGACCGTTGTCACCAGCCCATTCTGCCGACAAATGCCGGCCCGCTCACATCTGCGCGCTCACCGCTACGGGGCCGACGCTGCTAGTGGTAACGCCGTGCCTGGGCCCCGGGGTGGTACCGACGAGGTGGCCGTTAAAGGGCGACCACCCGTCGCCGGACGACCACCGAAGGCGGGGCTTGGGCCCCGCCTTCGGTGGTGGGTCCTTCCGGTGCCGCGGCTAGGCCGAGGCGCTGAAGGTGGAGCCGGCCGCCGGAGCGATCGGTCCGACCAGGTGGATCACCTTGAGGCCCTTGGGGGGCAACAGTGTGGCGGTGGTGCCCGTCTTGCCCGTCTTGACCTTGAGCGTCGGCTGGCACTTATTGGATGTCGGCGTGGGTGAGGACGATGTGGGCGCCGCTGCAGTGATGGCCGTCACCGTCGTCGAATCGGGCACGCCGTCGGCGGCAACCGAACCTCCGGAGAAGGACCCCGACACTGTCCCGCCGACCAGATTGAAGGTGTGAGGGGCCAAGGTCTGGCCCACGATGGTG
>JBBQWW010000085.1:0-14355 GCA_038210245.1 Acidimicrobiales bacterium | reverse complement strand
CACGACCGCCCCCGACCCCACCACTCTCGTCACCTGCACCCTACTGCCCCCGGCCGGCTACGCCCGGTCGAAGGCGGGCCAGAGGGAGAGGTCGAGTTCGGGGACCAGTTCGGCCAGGGTGGCGACGTCGGCGGCGTACAGATCCACCAGCCGGTCCCGGGTGGCGGGGTCGAGGTCTGGAACCGGACCGACCCGGCCGGCGGTGGGCTGGTGCCGGCGCGGAGGACGGTGGCTGTCGTCCAGACCGAGGAAGCGGTAGGTGGCGGCCAGTTGGCCGTCGCGGTCGCGGCGACACTGCTCGTACTGGAGCACCCGGATCCGGTCGCCGGGTACGTGTGCAAGCACCTGGGCTAGCTGCGCGCCGTAGAAGCCGCCGTCGACAGCATCGGCGATGGCCGTCCCGGTCTGGGCCACCCGGTCCTCTAGGTGGCCGGCCAGGGCCACCTGCAGCCGTGCCAGCGGGTCGCGCACGATGAGCAGTATCCGGGCGTCGGGGGCGGCCCGGGTCAGCAGGGGGGCGACCCACGGGAGCGAGGAGTAGGTGGGTGTCCACTCGCCGGCGATGGTGCCGGGGCGACGCGGGAACCACCCGTGGTACTCCGCCCACCGATCGGGACCGAACGGGCGGGTGGCGAAGTGGGACAGATAGTGCCGGGCCGGAGGGAGATCAGGTCGGACCGAGACCCCCGGATGGTCGGCAACCAGGTCGTGCCACCACCGGGCTCCGGAGGCCGTCGCCCCCATTCCCACGTACTCGGGCGGACCGGTGGTCTCGCCCGGGCCGGGGGGTGGTGGGGTCAGATCGGCGCCGTCCTCGCCCGCTTGGAACCGTCCGAGGGCATGGCGGAGGTCGGTCCGCTGCTCGAGCGGGAGCCACCGGTGCACCCCGAGGGGGAGCCGGCTCACGGCGTCGGCCACCGCGGCCGGCCAGCCAGGCCCGCTCCGGCGCCCGTCCCGGGCGTCGGCGGTCACGCCCCACCGGCCCGGGCGCTGGGCCACAGCGACCGGTCGAGGTGCGGGAAGAGGGCGAAGACCTCGTCCATGTCGTCGGCGTACAGCTGGGCCAGTCGCAGGCCGGCCTCGGGATCGAGGGGCCGTTTGGTGCCCGAGGCGTTCACCGAGGTGCGCAAGGAGTCGGGCCGGTGGCTGTGATCGAGACCGAGGAAGCGGTAGGTGGCGGCCAGTTGGCCGGCGGGGTCGGCACTACACCGCTCGTACTGGAGGACCAGCATCCGCTCGGGATCGAAGTACCGGAGATAACGATGGAGCGAGCGGGCGTAGAAGCCCTGGCGGACGGCGTCGGCCACCGTCGACTCGGTGGCCAGGGCGCCCTGGCTGAGCCGGAAGGTCAGACCGGAACGGAAGCGCTCCACCGGATCCCGCAGGATCACCAACAGCCGAGCATCGGGGGCCGCCCGGGCCAACAGGGCCGCCACCCACGGATAGGCCAGGTAGTCCGGGGTCCACTCGCCGGTGATGGTCCCGGGCTGGCGCGGAAACCATCCGTGGTAGCGGGCCACCTGGGCCGGACCGAACGGCTCGGTGCCGAAGTGGGACAGATAGTGGCGCTCCTTGTGCAGGTCGGGGCGGGCCGTGACCCCGGGGTGGTCGGCGATCAGCTCGTACCACCACGACGTCCCGCCCTTCTGGACGCCGATGCCGACGAAGTCGGGGGGCCCGGCCGTCTCACCGGGTCCGAGGGCCGGAGGGGCGAAGTCGAACCCTCCCTCCCACGGGGCGAAGTACCCGACCCGGTGGAGCAGCGCCGTCCGGGTCCTCGGGGACAGGCTCCGGAAGGCCGCCCGCGCGGCGCGGGGTGGGCGCACGGCCTCACTGTGCCACAGCGCCCCCTAGCGCCACAACGGGCCACCGCCCCTCCTGGCGCCACGACCGGCTGAACCGGTCCACGGGGGCGAGGCCAGGGACGATCGGGCCCCGTCGGCTGCCCCTACCCCCGTCACCTGCAGTGTTCGTTATCATGAGCCCTGGTGAGGGGGAGGTGCCGTGCCTTGATACGCAACAAGTGCTGTGCCGTGCAACCGGCGCGGGCCCGTCGATGACGACGCTCCTCAGCGTGGTCATGCCCACCCACAACCGCAGTGCCCAGCTCGACAGGGCGGCCCGGTCCGTCCTTGACCAGGCCGGGCCCGAGATGGAGCTGGTCATCGTGGACGACGCCTCCTCGGACGACACCCCGGAGGTGACCGACCGGCTGGCCAGCGACCGACGGGTGCGGGTGGTGCGCAACGAACGGTCGGTCGGACCCGGGGCGGCCCGCAACAAGGGCATCGCCGAGACCCACGGCGACCTGCTCGGGTTCTGCGACGACGACGACGGCTGGTTGCCCGGGGCGGCCGACACCCTGGTGGAGTACCTGGCCGCCCACACCGAGCTCGGGGCAGTGACATCGTGGCACCAGGTGGTCCACGACCTCACCGGGCGCACGGTCGAATACCGGGGCCCGCTGGTGTTCGGGGCCGACGACCTCCTGTGGTTCAACGTGGTGGCCCTCCCTTTCGGCATCATCCGTCGCTCGCACTTCGACGACGACCTGTCCTTCGACGAGAAGCTGCCACCCTGTGAGGACTGGGATCTGTGGCTCCGGTGCGCCCAGCTCCGGCCCATCGCCGCCGTCCCCCAGGTGCTCTACGAGTACCACCAGCACGGAGGGGAACGGGTTACCAAAGAGGGCTCGGGGGACCTCGGCGGCCGCCAACACTTCGTCGACAAGCACGCGGCGGAGATGACCCCAGCGTGTCGGGCCTACCACCGGGCGTCCATCGCCCATCAGAACGCCGGCCGCGGTGGCCTGCTCCGCGAGCTGGCCGCCTCCGCCCGCTCCGACCCTCTGGCCTCCGGGTTCGCCGCCGCCGTGCTGGCCACGGCTGACACCGCCGCCACCGTGGGTATCCGGCGTGGTGATCCGGCGTTGCCGTCCCGGGCCATGCTCCGGCTGCTGGCCCACGAACCCGGGGCGTCCCGCCGGTCGGAGGCGGCCCGATGACCGACCCCACCCGACCCGTCCTCATCGTGGGGCTCCCCCGCTCCGGTACCACCTGGACCATGCGGGCCCTCAGTTCGGGCCCCGGCACCCGTGCGCTCGGCGAGCCGGACAACGAGGACAAGGTCCCGGCGTCCATCCACGCCAAGCATGCGGTGGGCCGCTACCCGGTCCTACGGCCCGGTGAGGCCTGTCCGCCCTACCACCGGCTGTGGTCGTGGATTCTCGACGGTGCCCACGAGGACGGCCGAGCCCGCCTGGCCCGGCACCTGCTCGGACCGGGGGCGGTCAACCGCATCCACGAGGGGCGGACCGATCCAGTGACCTGGCTGGCCGGCATGGTGGCCCGCAACCCCCGGTCGACCACGGACGGTGCAGGAGGACCACGCCTGGTGGTCAAGTCCATCCACGCCCAACTGTCGGCGGAGTGGCTGGCCGACTCCTTCGACGTGGAGGTGCTCATGCTCCTCCGCCATCCGGCCAACGTGTTGGCCAGCTGGCTGGAGGTCAACCTGAAGGACGCCCGCAACTCAACGCTGGAGACCCGACCGGAGATCCGCACCCGCTACCTCGAGCCCTGGGGCGTGCCCCTCCCGGGACCTGATCCCATCGAACGGATCAGCTGGCGCATCGGGCTGCTGGTGGCGGTCCTGGAGGACGCCCGGTCCCGGCATCCCGAATGGCACGTGCGCAGCCACGAGCAGCTGTGCACCGAACCCGTCGCCGAGTTCCAGAAGCTCTATGCCGAGATGGGCCTCGAGTGGGGGGACACGGTGACGGAGTTCCTCGACGAGCACAACACCCCCGGTTCAGGGTTCGTGGTCAAACGAGTGGCCTCCGAGCTGTCCGATGCCTGGCAACACCGGCTGGACGACGACCAGCTGGCCACCCTGCGCCGGGTGTTGGCCTGGTTCCCCATCACCACCTGGACCGACCGGGACTTCGACCGGGACACGAAGGTCGACCCGACGTAGGTCCGGGCCGGCCCTAGCCGGCCGACTCGACCTTCCGGCGGAAGTGGGCCACGAAGCCCGCCCGACCCAGCGGATGGATCTCGGCCACCTCGAGGCCGGAGTCGGCGGCCAGGCGATCGAAGCCGGTGGCCCGGTAGCCGTGCACGCCGACGCCCCGGGCCCCGTAACGGACCTTGCGGAGGAGGAGTCGGAGCCCAGGGGCGGGGAAGGACCCGACCACATGCGGCGCGGCCCGTCCCATCCGGGTCAACAGGGCCACCGGGTCTTCGACGTAGTCGAAGACCCCGAGGGCCACGGCCAGGTCGTAGGCATCGACCTCCTCGATGGCCTCCCACCCCCGCTGCTCCACCTCGACCAAGCTCGGGAACACCGCGGCCTGCTCCCGGGCCAGCGCCACCATGGCGTCGGCCGGGTCGATCCCGGTGACATGGATGCCCTGGGCGGCCAGGGGGGCGAAGAGCGGGCCGCTCCCGCAGCCCACATCGAGGACCCGGGTGGCCTCGAGGACGCGGGCCGTGTCGACGGCCGCCTCCAACCGGTCGAAGAGCGGTCCCCGCCCGAGTACCCGGGCCACCGGCTCGCTCGAGTAAAAGGCGGCGAAGCGCCCGGCCCGGCGGTGGAAGTACGTCTCGAACTCACGCTCCGGCATGGCCACACGCCTCACTGCCGTAGCGATCGAGCATCTGCTTGAACAATGTACTGACCCTCCCCCGTCCCACTATCTGCTTGGCCACCGGTACCGACCTGATCGAGGCGGTGGCCGGCAACGTGGCCCCGAAATCGTACGAATGGTAGTAGAGCACGACGGGGCCGGTGGCCGAATCCACCGCCGACCGGGTGGCGGCGGCGGGCAAAAGGCGCTGGTAGCTGCCCCCTCCGAACGGGAATCCGAACCGAGCCAGCACCGGAAGCTCCCGGACCGGGGAGGCCGACCCCAGGACCCGGGTGTCCGACACGTACTCGAAGCCGGCGTCGGCCAACAGGCCGCGATACCGGTCCAGGCCCATAGTGGCGGGCACGTCGAACCGAGGGGACCGGAAGCCCACCACCGCTCGGCCCAGCCGGTCCTCCAGCACGGCCCGGCCGCGCCGCAACCACTCGAGCAGGGCGGTGGGGTCTTCGGGCAGATGACCGTGGTCGGGACCGTGGCTGGCGATCTCGTGGCCCTGCTCGGCCAGCTCCTCGAGTTGGGAACCCAGGGCGTCGACGTACTTGCCCACCACGAACAGGGTCACCACCGGTCGTGGGGTCGGTCGATTCAGTAATGCGGCCAGACCGGCCAGGCCGCTCGTGGCCCCGTCGGGCCGCGGCACGGGGTGGCCGATCTCGGCCATGCCGTCGTACCAGTCCTCGACGTCGACGGTCAGGCACACCCGGGTGCTCATGCCCCCTCCCCCACGGAGTCGTACACCTCGACCAGCCGCTCGATCACCCTGTCCTCGGAGAACCGGGAGGCCACGCGGGTGTGGCACTGCTGACCCAGTTCGGCCCGCCGGCTGGGGTCCCCCAACAACTCCTCCACCACTGCGGTCAGCGCAGTCAGGTCCCCCCGTGGGGCCAGCGTGCCGAGGACCGGATCGATAACTTCACGCATGCCCCGGATGTCGTAGCCGGCCACCGGTCGGCCCATGGCCGCCGCCTCCATAGCCACCCTCGGAATTCCCTCGCGGTATGAGGGCAGGACCACTAAGTCGGCCGAGGCCAGATAGGGACGTACGTCGTCCACCGCCCCGATGAACCGCACCGAGCCAGCCGCTTCGGCCTCGGTCACCTCGGCCTCGGTCAGGGCGTCGCTCTGGTCGTGCTCGAACGGTCCGACGTGGACGAAGTCAGCCTTGCCGGCCAGGGCGGCGGCCAGGCCCAAGAAGTCGGCGCACCCCTTCTCTTTGACCAGGCGGCTGACCATCACCACCAGGGGACGGTCCGAGGTCAGCGCCGGCGCAACCGTGGCCGTGAACCGCTCCATCACGATGCCGTTGCCTAGATAGGAGAGCTTGCCGGCGGGGCAGATCCGCACCGCCGGGAGCACCCGCTCGTCCTCAGCGCTCTGCACCAACACCCGGTGGGCCCACGTGCAGCACCATCGCTCGAAGCACCAGCCCAGCACGTTGGCCTTCCGCCCGTTCCCCCCGAAGTACAGCGATCCGTGGATGGTGTAGATGGCCGGGCTCCCCGCCAAGCGAGCGGCGGGCAGGCCCAGGAACGAGGCCTTTGGGGTGTGGGTCTGGACGAAGTCGAACCGCTCCGAGCGCAGCAGCCGCCACAGCCGGGCAAAGGAGGACAGGTCGGAGAGGGCGAACTCCCGCCGGATGGGCACCACCTCGACGTGGACCCCCTCGGGCGGATCGTCATAGGCGTCACCGCTGACCACCGTCCACTCGACGGAGCCGAGGGAGCGCAGCTGATTGGCCAACAACACCCGGGCGGTCAACGACGTGGTTACCACCCGACAGCCGCGGCGGCGGGCTACGGGAGGAGTGGAGACGGCATCTGACATCGACGGCATGATGACCCCCCTCTCCCCTCCGGCACCACTTCGTCTCCTCCTCGATCCTGTCGACATCGACAGCGAGCCAGGCGGCCAGCCACCCGAGACCCCTGGGACCGGATACCGACCGCAGTACCTTACCCGGGTCCACCCAGGCGGTCACCTGGTCTCGTCGTCGAGGGAGGCCGCTCGACCTCCGGGGGACAGCCGGAAGGGTGGCGGGACCACGGGGCTACCATCGGGCCATGGCCGGACGGGGGAGCGCAGACCATCCGGGCTCCTTGCGCACCCCGGTGCAGCGGATGGCCGCCTCGTCGGCCTTTGCTGGCCGGTATCTGACGGCCAGCTACCGGCCGCTCCCCCACTTCATCATCCTGGGCACCCAACGCGGCGGCACCACCTCGCTCTACCGGTGGCTGGCCACCCACCCCGACGTGGCCCCCGCCCTGAAGAAAGAGGTCCACTACTTCGACGGCCACTACGGCAAAGGCGTCCGCTGGTATCGCGCCCACTTCCCCCTGGGCCACCGGGGCCGGATTTCCGGCGAGTCCTGTCCCTATCTCCTCTTCCACCCGCTGGCTCCGGACCGGGTGGCCCGGGACCTCCCCTCCACGGCCCGGTTCATCGTCCTGCTGCGCGAGCCGGCCGAGCGGGCCATCTCGCAGTACTGGCACTGGCGGCAGCAGGGGCGGTGGGAGACCGAATCCTTAGAGCGGGCCATCGAGTTGGAGCCCGAGCGTCTGGCCCCCCAGACCGAGCGGTTTCAGCGGGGCGAACGTAGCGTCGAGCACATCGCTTACTCGTACGTGGCCCGGGGCGAATACGCCGGCCAGCTACGCCGCTGGTTCGACGCCGTCGGGCGGGAGCGGATCCTGGTCCTCGAGAGCGAGAAGCTCTACACCGACCCAGCCACCTCGGAGCGGGCTCGTGAATGGCTCGGCCTCACCCCCCACCAGCAACCCTTTCCGGTCTCCAACGCCGCCCGCCGACTCGAAGAGGCCAGTCCCGAGCTCCTAGGTCGGTTGCGGGAACACTTCGAACCCCACAACCGGGAGCTGTTCGAACTGCTCGGACACGAGCTGTGGACCGACCTCCCCCACGGTCCAACCGTCGACCCTTCCAGCGCCTGAGATCCGTCCGGTGTCCGCGGGCGGTCCCGGTGCGTGGCCCTCCGGACCGTCCCGGTGGACGGTGTTGCGAAAGCGATCTTGCTGCCTAGGCGGTTCAGGAGCTTTTCCCGTCTTCCCATCGGCCGAGGGCCAACGTCAGCGTCGACGGTGGTTGCGTCACTCATGCGTGGCCGTAGCGGGCTAGGGCGAGGTCGCAGGGCGGAGCGAGTGGGCCGTTACGTTTCCGGAAAACCCCCGTATGTCAAGGGACTCGCCTTGACCGATCACCCAGTCCTCGGGTGAGAGTTGAGCCGCCAGGACATCGGTGACCAGAATGCCGTTGCGCGGAGCGAGCGCTACGAGTCGCGCCGCCAGGTTCACCGCCGATCCGAAGTAGTCACCTTGTCTCGATGCGACCGTCCCCACGGCCAGTCCGGCGCGGGCTCCAGTCGACGACCCATGATCCATGTCCCACGCGGCGATAAGCGAAGCGGCAGCCGCTGCCAACTCATTGGCTGACGGTGCCACAATCATGGCGGCATCCCCGATGAATTTCACGACCCGCCCGCCACCAGGTTGGACGGCATCTATCGAGGCCTCTTCGAATCGGCGCACGAGATCGCTCAGTTCATGGGCGGTGATCGCCTCTGTGGCTGCGGTGAATCCCGAAACGTCGACGAATCCGACCGCCAGGACTACCTGCTGCTTTGCCGCTATCTCGTAGCTGGCCGTTGCTTCGAAACGCCCACGAGCGAGCTCGAGGTGCTGGCGGAAGAGCACGTCGAGGAGGTGCCCCATCCAGGGCGTGAACGGTGCAGTACGGGCCCATGCCTGTGCTGTCTCAAGCTCACTGCTCAGCTCGGTACTCATCTCCGGCTGGGAACGCCCCACCGCCGACGCCGCCTCTGCCACCCCGGCCAATCCGATGGCAACGCTCCGACACAGTTCGACGACATTGGTCTCGCCGATCATGGACACAAAGAATGGAATCGCCAGAAGGACCGCTTGCTCATCGGCCGAGACGGCTCTCCAGGTTCCGGAACGCGGAATCCAAAGGCCTGCCAAATTCGCTCCAAAGCACGGAGGTCGAGGCCGATATGTTCGGCCGTCTCCGCAAGAGTGAACTGGCTCCCTCCGGGCCGGAGGATCCTGTCACCGGCTAACCCGAACAACCGACCACGACTGTTAGCCGCCACCATTTCTTCGACGGAACAGCCTTGCTCCAGGAGGAAGCTGACTAGCTGCCTCCGTTCGTCGAGCCGATCATCGGTCACGTCGAGCAGGCCGGCGGTGGCAACTTGTTCGTCGATCGGCAATCGATCGGACGGGCCGGCCATGCCGGGAGTTTGACACAGCAGTGTTCATCGATCGAACGTTCTGGTGTGAGTGCTCCCATGAGACGCTCTGGGAATGTCATCTGGCGGCTTTCTTGAGCTCGCAGAAGACATGGCCGACATCAGGGCGGCTGAGGCAGCGCGTGCCGAGATGAAGGCAACCGGGGAGCAGCCGATCCCATGGGCCGAGGTCAGGGCGGACCTCGGCCTCGGATCAGCTATCGGTAACGTGTTTCTCTTGGGTCAAGTTGGCCACTCGCTTCCGATTCCGACCGACTTCGTGGCTCACGTGAGGGTCCGAGAGGGTCCTCTTAGCTTTGCGTATCGCCAAGTGTGAAGGGGATAGTGTTCGGTCACCGAGACAAAGGGATCGTGACCGGCATGGCAACCTTCCAGACCGACTCCGATGGCGCTACCCGAGTCGCATACATCCTTGGCGTGCCCCTAGCCGCCAACATCGAGCGGCAGTGGCCCCAGATGGGAGAAGTGGTTCGCACTGCCGACCTTGTTGCCAAAGTTGAGGGAAACTTCCCTGAGCTGACCCTCGAAGTGGGTCGCCGACTGCACTTGGACGAGGTCATAGTGGTCGAGTGGACTTGCGACTATGGCGACGGGCGGCTCTACCGAAACGTGACGATCGGCGAACTAGAGAACGGGGAAGCGGTCAAGGTCACGGACTACTGGGGCGAGCCCACCGACACCCCAGAATGGCGACGACCGATGACTGCTCGGCTCAAAATGCCAGGCGACGGGATCTGGCCAGACGATGCTCACCTTCGGCACTACTAGTGGTCCGTCGCTGAAATAGCAGAAGTAGCTAGAGTGGCAGCATGACAGTGATGCTGGCAGCGCCTCCTTTGACCGTCACCGACGAGCAACGAACACAACTCGAACGAATATCCCGGTCGTCCTCGCTGCCTCACCGGACGGTGGTCCAGGCGAAGGCACTTCTGGCGTCGGCCGGCGGTGCCGCCATCTACGAAGTGGCCCGCCAGCTCCACGTCTCTTCCAACTCGGTCCGCCGGTGGCGTCGACGATTCGACACCGATGGCCTCGACAGCGTGGGCAAGATCGCATCGGGGCGAGGACGGAAGTCTTGGCTTCCCGAAGGCACCGTGGCCGAGGTCGTCCGGGTGACCCTTGAAGAGCTACCCGACGACGACTCCACCCATTGGACCACCCGGACCATGGCCGAGCGTTTCGACATCGGCAAGGACACCGTCGCCCGCATCTGGAAGAACCACAACCTCAAACCGTGGAGGACCGACACCTTCAAGGTTTCGAGTGACCCGCACTTCGAGGAGAAGCTGGTCGATGTGGTGGGGCTCTACATGAACCCACCCGAGCGGGCAGTGGTGTTCAGCTTCGATGAGAAGACCCAGGTCCAGGCGTTGGATCGCACCCAGCCCAGTTTGCCCATGACACCGGGACGGGCCGGCACCATGACCCATGACTACAAGCGAAACGGCACCACCGATCTGTTCGCCGCAATGAACGTGGCCACCGGCGAGGTGCTCTACGACACCAAGGCACGACACTCCTCCAAAGAGGTACTGGCCTTCTTCAAGTTCATCGATCTCCACGTGGCCAAGGATCTCGACGTACACGTCGTCCTCGACAACCTGTCGGCCCACAAGTCCGAGACCATCACGACCTGGCTGGCTCATCCGAAGCGGGCCCGGTGGCACCTGCACTTCACCCCAACGAGTTCGTCGTGGCTCAATCTGGTCGAAGGTTGGTTCTCCCAACTCACGTCACGTCGCCTGAAGAAGGGAGCGTTCTCCTCCGTCGATCAACTCAAGGCGGCCATCGAACTCTGGACCGAGCACTGGAACGACGAACCGAAGCCGTTCATCTGGAAGAAGCCAGCCGAGGAGATCATCGAGAAGGTCAAGCGGGGACGGACGGCACTTGCTTCAGTCAATTCCGCGACGCACCACTAGGACCCTGGAGGCGGACAGTTCGCACATGGGAAGCTGCGCCAATGTCATCTGATTCGGCGCCAGTCAGGCCAGCATCGTCAGCGAGAGCGTGTTGCCGTCAGGGTCCACAAACCAAGCAATCGCATCGCCGCTTGGGGTCGTCCACACCCCCAGATCATCTTGGTCCATACCTTCGTAGCAACGGAAGGCCACCCCCGAGAGCTTCAATGATTTAACCATTTCGCTGATGTTGGAGACTTCCCATCCCGCAATCGTGAACGACTGTGGAATCAAGTCAGGGACTTCGGTAAGACGAATCGTGGTGCCGCCAGCGTCAATGACCACGGCGAATGGGCTCTCGTCAGTCAGCGCCAGGCCCAGAGTTCCCACGTAGAATCCCTTGGAGACAGCGAGATTTCGAACCGGTACGAATCCAACGAAGGTGGAATCTCCGAGCTTCGTGGTAGGCCCGTCTGCATCTTTGGCCATGTCGGGAATATAGCGGGGGCAACGGGTCTGAGCCGTGGCCACCGACGGTCATGGGACGCTCCGGGAATGTCATCCGACGGCAACTAGGCACATCGAGGATGGGCTCCGACTCCAACGGTGGGCGCCGTCACCGGCCGAGGGAAGGCTCCCACCGTTCGATCCAGGCCTGTAGGGCTAGCACCGCCCACAGCTCGTGGGCCACATCGCGCTGGCCGGACAGGTGCTGGCGCCACGCCTGTCGGATGGGCCCGGGATCGAGGAGGCCCTGGGCCACGAGGCGCCGCTCGTCGAGCAGCTCCTCGGCCCAAGGTCGCAGCGTTCCGCGCAGCATGGCGCCGATGGGAAAGCCGAATCCCATCTTCGGCCGCTCGATCAGCTCGGCCGGAACGTGCCGGTACAGCACCTGGCGCACCAACCATTTGGTGGTGCCCTCATGCAGCTTCATGGCCAGGGGAAGCTGCCAGGCGGTCTCGAAGACGGCCCGGTCGAGGAATGGCACCCGGGTCTCGAGCGACGTGGCCATGGCGGCCCGGTCCAGCTTGGTCAGAATGTCATCGGGCAGGTAGCCGACGGTGTCCAGCCACATCATCTGCTCGGTGATGCCGTCGAGCATCGGCCACTCCTCGGGACGGGAGGCCGCCGACACCGTGGGTCCGGCCCCGATCACCAGTGACTCGGCGTCGTCCCAGTAGGACACCAGGGAGAGGTAAGCATCCTCGGGTCCCGAGGCGGCCAGGACCTTGGCCACCTTGGCCACCTTGGACGAAGGGTTGCGGACCTGCATGCGGGCAGGGAGCGATCGGGTGGCCTGGGCCACCCCGTCCACCCACGACGCTGGGACCCGGCCCAGTGCCGATCCTGCTACCTGCCGCACGGGATCGGGCAGAACCGAGGCCCGGCGCCACAGCCGCTCAAGCCAGGCATGGCGGTTGTAGCCAGCGAACAGTTCGTCGCCGCCGTCACCGGACAGGCTGACGGTGACCCGGCTGCGGGCCAGTCGGCTGACCAGATGCATGGGAATCTCTGACACGTCGCCGAAGGGCTCGTCCCAGATATCCGACAACAGGGGAACGACCTCGGAGGCCTCGGCATCGGTGACCAGCAGGGGGGTGTGGTCGGTCCCCAGGTGGGCGGCCACGGCAGCGGCCTCGGCCGACTCGTCGAAGGCCCGGTCGGTGAACCCCACGGTGAACGTCTGCACCGGGGTGGACCGCTGTCCCTGCATCAACGCCACCACCAGACTGGAGTCGATGCCGCCGGAGAGGAATGCTCCGACCGGTACGTCGGCCACCATCCGGTCGGCTACGGAGGCCGACAGCACCTCTTCCAACCGATCGGCCAGCACCTCGGGGGAGCCGACTAGGGGGGAACGCCGGGCCTGCTCGATGGCATCCCGGGCCGACCAGTAGGTCCGGGCCGTCGGGGGCCGTCCAGGTCGGGCGTCGGCGCCAAACGTCACCAGCTGGCCGGGCAGAAGCTTGGTCACGCCACGATAGATGGTGTACGGGGCCGGAATGCAGTTGTGCCGGAGGTAGAGGGCCACCGCGTCCCGGTCGATGTCGGCGGCGAAGCCCGGCAGGGAGCGCACGGCCTTGAGCTCAGAGGCGAAGGCCAGAGCGCCGTCCACCCACCCGTAGTAGAGCGGCTTCTCTCCGAACCGGTCGCGGGCCAGGTGCAGCTGCCCGAGGTGCCGGTCCCACAGGGCCAGGGCGAACATACCCTCGCAGGCATCCAGCGCCGCCTCCACTCCCCACGCCGCCACCGCCTCCACCAGCACCTCGGTGTCGGACCCCCCGCGGAACGAGCAGCCGGCATCGGTCAGGAGCCGACGGAGGGCGGCGTGGTTGTAGACCTCACCGTTGTAGGTGACCACCCACCGCCCGTCGGCCGAGGGCATGGGCTGGCTACCCTCCGGCCCCAGCTCCACCACCGAGAGTCGGCGGTGTCCGAGGTGGATCCCCGGCGAGGCATCGGACCAGGACCCCTCAGCGTCCGGTCCCCGGTAGGTCAGCAGGTCGGTCATGGCCTGCACCTGGCGGGCCAAGGCCTCGGCACTACTACCTGACGACGGGTCGAACCGTCCCGTGATTCCACACACCGTTCAGCCCTCCGACCGGGTCAACGGGGGATGCCGGCGGTGTCGCCCGACGGCGTGGCCGGGTCGAACTCACCCACCCGTCGGCCGTAGCGGGTGTCCTCGCCCATGCGCCCCCGGGCACCGTCCCACAGGCCGTGGGCGATGGCTACGCGTTGCGACCGGCTGGTGGCCTTCTGCAGATGGCGAGCCGAGTAGGCCAGGTGCCACGCCAGCCAGCTGGGCCGACCGTGCCGGCGGGCCAGGGTGATGGAGTTACGCGAGTGGTAGTAGGCGCGCCACACCTCCGCCTCGTCGGTGGGCCGACGGGAGCGAAGGGCGTCATGGCGGCCCTCATTGGTCTGCTGGTCCGCCACCTGTCGGGCGGCCCGGGCGTCGACGAGCACCTCGAAGCCGGCCCGGCGGACCCGGCAGAAGAAGTCGAAGTCCTCGAGTCCGAAGAACCACTCGGGATCGGGGAGGATCCCGGCGTCCACCACCGACCGGGACACCAGCGTGGCCCCCCAGCAGGCCACGTCCACCGAGGCCAGCCCGTCCGGGACTTCGGGCCGGGGAACGACGTTGACGGTGTGGGCGCCGCGCCCGACGAAGACCCGGCCGTAGGCCACCACGGCACCCACCGGCGGCGGGACGTCACCTCGGGCGTCCACCCGGTCCATCAGCTCGCCGAGGCGGGGAGCCGGCAGCGTGAACAGGCCGACGTCGTCCTCGCACAGATAGGCCCAGCGGGTGGTGGGATCGTCGAACGCCGCCACCAACCCGGCCCGGAAGCCCCCGGCCGGACCGGTGTTCCTCTCCAGCCGTACCATCCTCACGCGGGCCTCGAGCTCGGGATCGTCGAGACCCCCGTGGCCGTTGACCACCACCACCACCCGCTCGGGGGGGAGGCCCTCCACGTCGAGCAGGGAGCGCACCACGTCACCGGCCAGGTGGGGCCGGAGGT
>JBBQWW010000084.1:0-14669 GCA_038210245.1 Acidimicrobiales bacterium | reverse complement strand
CGGGCCGTGCGCCTCTATGTGGCCGGCACCGAGCTGCGGGCCCTCGACCAGCGGCACGCCCAGGGTGCCCAGGCCCAGACCGAGCTGACGGCCACCGAGGCCCGCCTGCGGCATTCGCTGACCCAGCTGGATGCCGACACCGAGCGCACGGCCGACGAGATGTCGGCCCAGCGGGAGTCCGACCTGGCCTCGGCCCTGGGCCGCACCGAGGGAATGGTCGAACGGGCTCGTGGCCTGTCGGGTGTGCTCCGCGAGCGTCAGCGGTCACTGGCCCAGGCGCTCGACGCCGCCGCCGACGCCGACGTGGTGTCCACCTTGGAGGCCGAGGGGGCCCGCCTGGCCGCCGAGCTGGCGACGACCGAGTCCGAGGAGGCCACGCTGGCCCCCGAACAGGAGGGCGTGACCGAGGCCGAGGCTGCTGCCAGCGCCGAGCTCCAGCGCCATCTGGCCGCCTGGGGCGACGGGGCCGAGCTGCGCCAGGCCGAGGAGGCGGTGACCGTGGCCGAGGGCCAGGTCGGCTCCCTCGAGCACGCCCTGGAGCGCGACCGACGGACCCTGGCCCAGCTGACCGCCCGTCTCGCCTCCACCGAGCGTCGATCCGACCTCCTGGAGGGTGAGGACCACGAGCTGAGCGAGCGTGTAGCCGAGACGGAGCAGGCCCGACACCGGCTCCAGACCGTCGTGGCCGAGACCGAGGCGTCCCACGGCCGGGCCGTGCGCCGACTCGAACTCGCCGAGCAGGCCCTCCGGCAGGCCGAGCAAGAGTTGGCCCGGTCCACGGCCCGGGCCGACGCCCTCGAACGGGCCCTCGACGAGGCCCGGGGCGCGGCCGGGGCCGAGCTGCTCGCCGGCATCGACGGCGTGGTGGGCACGCTGCTCGACGTGGTCGAGGTCGACGCCGGATGGGAAGACGCCTTCGAGGCCGCCGTGGGCGCCTCGGTGGCCGCCGTGGTGGTGTCCGGAAGCCAGCCGGCCAAGGCCGCCCTGTCGCGGCTCCGACAGGGTGGCGCTACCGGCGCGGTGCTGGCCCTCACCGGGTCGGCCGGGCCGAGCGGTCCCGGCGGAGTGGACACTGCGACCGCCGGGTCGGTACCCCCAGGCACCGAGTCCATTCGCCGTCACGTCCGGCCGCACGCCGGGGGCCGGGACATCTCCGGGCTCGACGCCGTGTTGGACACCCTGTTGGCCGGTTCCTGCTGCGCCCAGGGAGGGTGGTCCGAGGCTATCGACCTGGCCCTGGCCCGTCCTGACCTGGTGGTGGTGACCCGCGAGGGGGACCGCTTCTCTCCCAGCGGCTGGCGCGTCCGGGCCGCCGGAGGGGTGGTGACGGCCGCTCTGGTGGAAGAGGCACGGGCCCGGGCCGACGTGGCCCAGGTGGCGGCGGCCGAGGCGGGCGAGGAGCGGACCGAGGCGCGGGCCGAGGTCGAGACGACCCGGACGGCCGCGGCTGAGGCGGTGCGGGCCGACGACCGCAACGAGGTGGCCCATCAGACGGCGCGGGCGGCCCATCAGCGGGCGGCCACCGACCTGGTCGGCCTGGCCGCCGAGCTGGAAGAGGTGCGGCGGGACCACGCCGAGCTGGGCGAGCGCATCGCCCGCGACACCGCACGCGTCGTCGGGCTGCGGGCCGAGCTCCCCCGCCTGGAGGAGGCGCGGACCCGGGCCGGCCAGCGCATGGCCGAGGCCCGGAGGGAGCGGCAGGCCATCGATGAGCGCATCGCTGAGGTCGCCCTGCTCCGTAGTGAGTGGGAGGTCCGTTCGGCCGGGCTGGTCGAGCGCCGGCGGGTGCTGACCGAACGCCTCCAGGAGGTGGAGCGCCGACTCACCGGACACGCCGACGAGCGCCGCGAGGCGGCCGAGCGTCGGACTCGACTGGAGGCGGATGCCACCGCGGTGGTCCGGCTGCTGGAGGTCGTCGCCGGGGCCCAGGCCCGCCTGGACGAGGCCCTGGTCGAGCTCCGGGAGCGGTACCGCCTGCAGCTCGAGGCGGTCAAGGCCGGGGGGGCCCGGCTCGAGGAGCTTCGCCGCCAGCGCTCGGCCAGCGAGCACGAACTGGCTGCGGCCCGCAGCCGTCTGCAGAAGATCGAACTGGATCTGGTGGAGGCCACCATCCGGCGGGAGACGGTGGTCGAGACCCTCCGCCACGATCTGGCCTGCACCCCCGACGACGCCCTGGCCGCCCCAGCCCAAGAGCTGGCCGACGACACCGACCCCCCAACCCGCATCGAGCAGCTGGAGGCCGAACTGGCATCCCTCGGCCCGGTCAACCCGCTGGCCCTGGAGGAGCTCTCCGAGCTCAACGAGCGCCACCAGTTCCTCGAGGCCCAGGTGGAGGACGTCCGCAACGCCCGCCGCGAGCTCCACCACGTCATCCGGACCCTCGACGAGGAGATCATGCACGTCTTCGACTCGGCGTTCGCCGACGTCAACGAGCACTTCTCCACGCTGGTCAACTCGCTCTTTCCCGGGGGCACCGGTCGCCTGTCGCTGACCGATCCCGAGAACCTGCTCGACACCGGAGTGGAGGTGGAGGTCCGGCCGGCCGGCCGCAACGTGCGACGGCTCTCCCTGCTCTCCGGCGGTGAGCGGTCTCTGGTCGCCCTGGCCTTTCTCTTTGCCGTGTTCCGCAGCCGGCCATCGCCCTTCTACCTGATGGACGAGGTGGAGGCGGCCCTCGATGACGTCAACCTGCAGCGCTTTCTGGGCCTGGTTCACGAGTTCCGGGGCGAGGCCCAGCTGATCATCGTGAGCCACCAGAAGCGCACTATGGAGGCGGCCGACGCGTTGTACGGGGTGACCATGGCTCCGGGGGGCTCGTCCAAGGTGGTCAGCCAGAAGGTGCCCCGGGACCGGGGCGGCCCCGATCTCGAGAGCGGCGCCGACGCCGGCGACACGGCCAGCGGTCCCGATGGAGGCATCGCCACTGACACCGGCATCGCCACTGACACCGGCGCTGGACCGCGGTTGACGTCGCTGCGGGAGTCCGTGCCTGTCGAGGACCGGTTGGCGTCGGCACCGGTGGATGGATCCCGGACGGTTCCGGGCCCGGACGAGGACTCCGTGGCCGATGAGGTCACGGTGGATCTGACGGACCTGTTCGATCCGGTCGGGGAGGATGGCGACCCGGGCGACGACCGGAACGACGAACCGAACGATCTCGCCAAGGATCCCACGACCGATGACCGGACCGACGAGGGGATCGACGTCGAGGTCGCCGAGGGACCCGGGGCAGGGCACATGGTGCCGAAACCGGCGCCGGTGCCCGATGCTGGCTTCTCGGCCGAGTTCATCGCCGAACTGGCCATCGATGACGTCGCCGAGCCCGAGCCCGAGCCCGAGCCCGAACCCGAGCCCGAGCCCGGGTCCGAGCCCGAGCAGCGCGGACTCGAGGACGTGCTCCACGACGAGCCCTATGCCGAAGGTGTCCCCGTGGATGGGTCCGGGTCGACCGCCGGGCCGGCGGTTCCCGGCACCGGATCTGGCACCGGTCCCGGCATCGGTCCCGGGGGCTGGCAACCCAATGTGATCCGGCCCGAACGGGTCGGGGGAAGCGAGTCGTGATCGGGCCCTACCTGATGGCCTCGGGCTCCGAGGTGCTCATCGGGCTGGTCATCGCCATCCCAGTCCTCCTCGTCGGGGGCGGTGTCGCCGTCGGGCTCCGGCTGCGCGGCAGGGGAGGCAAGAGCGCCGTTCCGGCCGGCGAGGTGGCCAGCGACGCTCCCACCGATGTCGAACTGGCCCGCAGCGCGGACGCTGCCCAGCTCGCCACACCTGTCGATCAGAGTTCCGGCACCACCGCCACCCCGGCTGCTCCGCCGACCCCGGCACCCGAGATCACCCTGGAGCCGGCCACCTACCGCGGCCGACTGGGCAAGGCCCGGGGCCTCCTCTCCGGCTACCTGGGAGCGGTGCGTTCTCGGGGCAAGATCGATACGGCTACCTGGGATGACCTCGAAGAGGCTCTCATCCGGGCCGACGTCGGGGTGGGGGCCACCGACACGCTGCTCACCGATCTGCGGGCCCGGGTGAAGGCCGGTGAGATCGCCGGCCCCGACGCCCTCGTGGATGCACTCAAGGGTGACCTGGTGGCCATGCTGTCGACCGCCGACGCCTCGCTGTCCGTGCCCCGTCCGAATCGGGCCACCGAAGCTGAGCCGGACTCCGGAGCAGAGCCGGACACGGGAGCTGGGCCTTCCCCCACCACCGGGGCCTCGGCATCGCCGGGCTCGGCCACCCCGGCCACCCAGGCCACACCGGCCACCCTGTCCACACCTGTGGATGTCTGGCTCTTCGTCGGCGTGAACGGAGTGGGCAAGACCACCACCGTGGGCAAGGTGGCCAACCGCCTGTCTGCCTCCGGTACCAGGGTCCTGTTGGCCGCCGGAGACACCTTCCGGGCTGCTGCCGGTGAGCAGCTGGCCATGTGGGCCTCCCGGGCCGACGCCGACATCGTGCGGGGGTCAGAGGGCGGGGACCCGAGCTCGGTGGTGTTCGACGCGGTGCAGCGTGCCGACTCCAAGGGCCACGCCGTGGTGCTGGCCGACACGGCCGGCCGCCTCCACAACAAGGTCAACCTGATCGAGGAGCTGAAGAAGATCCGCCGGGTGGCCGGCCGGCCACCGGGACGGGTGGTCGAGGTGCTCCTGGTGCTCGACGCCACCACCGGCCAGAACGGGCTGGCTCAGGCCAAGGTGTTCCTGGAGGCGGTGGAGGTCACTGGCGTGGTCCTGACCAAATTGGACGGGACGGCCAAGGGCGGCATCGTGGTGGCCATCCAACGAGAGCTGGGCCTGCCGGTGAAGCTCGTCGGACTGGGTGAGGGCGTGGACGACCTGGTCGACTTCGATGCCACCGCCTTCGTCGACGCCCTGTTCTGAACCGATGGGGCCGCCGGGTTCCAACGCGGGTCGGTGGAGCACGGTCCCGCCCCGACGTCCTGTAGCCTGAGCCACCCATGTTCGAGAGCCTGTCCGACCGATTCGAGGGGATCCTCAGCCGCCTACGCAACCGCGGGCGCCTGACGGAGGACGACGTCGACGAGGTCCTCCGCGAGATCCGTACCGCCCTGCTGGAGGCGGATGTCGAGATCACCGTGGTCCGAGGCTTCACCGAGGCCGTCAGGGCCCGCTGCGTGGGCCTCGAGCTGTCCCAGGCCCTCAGTCCCGGCCAGCAGGTCATCAAGATCGTCAACGAGGAACTGGTAGCCATCCTGGGCGGCGAGACCCTCAGGCTGACCTACGCCGGGCGCCCGCCCACGGTCATCCTGCTGGCTGGTCTGCAGGGTTCGGGCAAGACCACCACCGCGGCCAAGCTGGCCCGGTGGTTCAAGCAGCAGGGGCGCAACCCGCTGCTGGTGGGGGCGGACCTCCAGCGCCCGGCCGCCGTGGAGCAGCTCCGGGTCCTCGGGAGCCAGGCCGGCATCACCGTGTTCAGTGAGCCCACCGATCCGGTGGCTGTGGCCACCGCCGGCCTCGAGGAGGCCCGACGCCTGGGACGGGACGTCCTGATCGTGGACACCGCCGGTCGCCTCTCCATCGACGAGGACCTGATGGAGGAGATTCGGCAGATCGCCAGTGCGGTCGACCCCCACTACACGTTCCTGGTCATCGACGCCATGACCGGCCAGGATGCCGTGTCCACTGCTTCGGCCTTCCACGACGCCCTCACGCTGGACGGCGTGATCCTGACCAAGCTGGATGGGGACGCCCGGGGCGGTGCCGCCCTCTCGGTCAAGGAGGTGGTGGGTCGGCCCATCGCCTTCGCCTCCACCGGCGAGAAGCTCGACGACTTCGACCAGTTCCACCCGGACCGCATGGCCGACCGGATCCTGGGCATGGGCGACGTGCTCAGCCTCATCGAGCAGGCCGAACGCACCATGGACAAGGACGTCGCCACCAAGGGCGCCGCCGCCATGATGGAGGGGCGGTTCACACTCGAGGACTTCCTCGAACAGCTCCAGCAGGTCAAGAAGATGGGGTCGGTCTCGAGCATGATGTCGCTCATTCCGGGGGTGCCCAAGGACCTGAAACAGGCGTCCTCCCAGATCGACGACCGCCAGATCGGCCAGATCGAGGCCATCATCCAGTCGATGACCCCGAAGGAGCGGACCGACCCGGCCATCATCGACGGGGCCCGACGGGTTCGCATCGCCAACGGCAGCGGCACGGCTACCTCCGACGTCAATGCACTCCTCAAGCAGTTCAAGGAGATGCAGAAGATGATGAAAGGATTCGGCAAGGGCGGGATGGGCGGCGCCCTGAGTGGGCTGGGGGGGATGTTCGGTCGGGGCGGACCCAAGCTGTCGCCTCAGGCCATGGCCGAGATGGCCGAGCTGGGCGGTCCGGGCGGCGAGTTGGCCGGGTTGGGAGGCATGGGGGGACCGGCCGGTGACCCGGCCGCGCTCGGGGCGGTGCCCGGAGGCCGGCCGGTCGGCAGCGGTCGGGGCTCGCCCAAGGCCCGAGGCAAGGGTGGGAAGAAGGGCAAGGGCGGGGGACGAGTCACCCCCAAGGCCCGTTGAATCGGCTCTCACACTGGCCTGGTCATCGGCTCGGAAGAGGTCCCGGGACAGGCCGATCAGCCCGTGTGCACGCATCCCCCGTCAATGGTGGGAGACTATCGGGCGCTATCGACAGAATGCAGAGGAGTTCACCGTGGCAGTAAAGCTCCGCCTTGTGCGGATCGGGAAGAAGAAGCAGCCGACGTACCGGTTGGTGGCGGCGGACAGCCGCTCGCCCCGCAATGGCCGATTCATCGAGATCGTGGGGACCTATGCGCCCCGGGGTAAGTCGTTGGCTGAGCCCGACGCCGTCATCGAGATCGACAACGCCAAAGCCGTCAAGTGGCTGTCGCAGGGGGCCACACCGACGGAACGGGTCGAGAAGCTCCTGAAGAAGTCGGGTGCGCTCGACGAGTTCGCCACGGCCAAGGCGGCCAAGTGAGTGACGAGCTGGCGGTGGACTCCGACGGCGACATCAACACCATCGATGACGACGAGGGATTCGACGACGATGACGCCGGCAACCGGGTGCCGGGCGGTACGCCGTTGGCGGTGGTGAGCTACCTGGTCAGCTCCATCACCTCCGACCCCGACGCCGTGGTCATCAACACCGAGGAGCGCGGCGACTCCGTGCGCTTCCGGATCCACGTGGCGCCCGACGACATGGGCCGGGTCATCGGACGGCGGGGCCGGGTGGCCCAGGCCATCCGCACCGTGGTGGCGGCGGCCGGGGCGCGTGACGGCGTCCAGACCAGCGTCGACATCGTCGACTGAGTACCCCGTCGTGGCGAGCGGACCCGCCCGCTCCGAGAGCGGCGGGGACGTACCTTCCGAGGACGATCGCCCGGCCCTGCTCAAGGTGGGCCGCATGGTCAAGCCCCACGGTCTGCGGGGCGACGTGATCGTCTCGCTCACCACCAACCGCACCGAGCGGGTCGACGCCGGGTCCGTGCTGACCACGGCCGAGGGGCAGGAGTACCGGGTCCGGCGGTCCTCCTCCCACCAGGGCCGGTTCATCGTGACCTTCGACGGGGTGGTGGGCATTGACGCCGCCGACCGACTCCGCGACACGGACCTCTACGCGCCCCCCCTGGAGGACCCTGACTCCCTGTGGGTCCATGACCTGATCGGATCGGTGGTGGAGGACTCCGGGGGCGTGGAGCTCGGGACGGTGGTGAGCGTGGAGGCCAATCCGGCCAGCGACCTGTTGGTGCTGGATGGCGGCGGGCTGATCCCCCTGCGCTTCGTGGTGGCATCGGTCCCCGGGGAGCGGGTCACTGTCGACATCCCCGACGGCCTGCTCGACCTGGCGTGACCAGCGCCGACACCGCGATGTCGTTCCGCATCGACGTCTTCACGCTGTTCCCCGAAGTCATCGAGCACTACGCCGATGCCTCCATCCTCGGCCGGGCCCGGGTCCGCGGCCGGCTGGACCTGCGCACCCACGATGTGCGGGACGCCACCAACGACCTCCACCGCTCGGTGGACGACGCCCCCTTCGGGGGCGGCGCAGGCATGGTGCTCGGTCCCGAACCGGTATTCGGCGCCGTGGAGCAGGTAGCCGCCTCGGCCGACGGCCTCCCTCGGCCACTGGTGCTGCTGTCGCCGTCGGGACCCCGGTTCGACCAGGCCGCCGCCCAGCGCCTCGGGGCCCTGCCTGCTGGGTTCTCGCTGCTGTGCGGCCGCTACGAAGGGGTCGACCAGCGGGTGGCCGACTACCTGGTGGACGAGGAGGTGTCGGTGGGCGACTTCGTGCTGGCCGGTGGGGAGCTCGCTGCCCTGGTAGTGGTGGAGGCGGTGGTCAGGCTTCTTCCGGGCGTGCTCGGTAACGACCGGTCAGCCGCAGACGAGAGCTTCTCCACCGGGCTCCTGGAGTACCCCCAGTACACCCGGCCGGCCGATTTCCGGGGATGGGAGGTGCCCGAGGTGCTTCGGTCCGGCGACCATGGGAGGGTGGAGCGGTGGCGCCGGGCCCAAGCCCTGGCCCGAACCCTACGCCGCCGCCCGGACCTGGTCGGGGCCCGGGGTGGACTGTCCTCCGAGGAGGTGCGCCTACTGGTGGAGCACGATGAGGTGCAGTTGCTGCGCGATCACGGCTACGATTGGTGAGCCTCGTCGGCGCCGGCTGGTCCGGTGATCGCCATCGATGGCCCGCATAGCGGAGAAATACCTGCTCAGAGCGGTTCTCTGGCTGGGTATCCCCAACGGGCACCCGGCGGAGGAGAGTTCGAACGATCTGTGGAAAGACGCGCCCCATGAACCCGACCGACATCATCGACCGCGACAGCCTCCGAGATGACATCCCCGACTTCCGCCCCGGCGACACCGTGAAGGTGCACGTCCGGGTGGTCGAGGGCACCCGCGAGCGGGTCCAGGTGTTTCAGGGGGCGGTGGTGCGGCGGCAGGGCACCGGCGTCCGGGAGACGTTCACCGTGCGCAAGGTGAGCTTCGGGGTCGGCGTGGAGCGGACGTTCCCGGTGCACTCCCCGGTGATCGATCACACCGAGGTGGTCTCGCTCGGCGACGTGCGGCGGGCCAAGCTCTACTACCTGCGCGATCGCCACGGCAAGGCAGCCAAGATCAAGGAACGGCGGACTGCCCGTCCTTGATCCGGTGGGCCCGTCGACGACCGACGCCGGAGTCGGCCACCGCACGGGGCCGATCGGGGCCGGGGCACGAGCGTGTCCGCATGAGCCCCTCTTGAGGGGCTTGGTCTGATGAGCGAAGAGGATCTCGAGCGGTACGAGTCGGAGATCGAGTTGGCCCTGGTGCAGGAGTACCGGGCCGTTCTCCCTCTGTTCGCCTACGTGGTCGAGACGGAGCGGCGGTTCTACCTGGCCAACACGGTGGAGGTGGCTGTGCGGTCCGACTCCACGCCGGCGTGCGTGGAGGTCAACCTGACCGACGCCTGGGTCTGGGACATGTACCGTCCCGCCCGCTTCGTCCCCTCCGTGCGCATCCTCACCTTCCGGGACGTGAACATCGAGCGCCTCCCCGAGAAGGACCTGTGAGCGAGGGCGCGTCGGGGCGCCCGCAACACGACGATCACCGACAGGCCCTCGGGGTCGGGGGCGAGGATGTGGCCGGCCGCTGGTACGAGGAGCAGGGGTACGAGATCCTCGAGCGGAACTGGCGTCGTCGAGAAGGTGAGGTCGACCTCATCGTGCGGCGGGGTGCCACCGTGGTGTTCTGCGAGGTCATGACCCGTTCGTCCGATCGTTTCGGTACCGGGGTCCACTCGGTGCTGCCGGCCAAGCAGCGGCGGATTCAGCGCCTGGCCTACCGGTGGCTGTCGGAGATCACTCCGGCGGTCGGTCGGGCCCGGGTAGAGGTCCGGTTCGACGTGGTGTCCATTACCGCCGGTGAGGTCGAGGTCATCCACGACGCCTTCTGAGGGCACGGCGACGCATGGCTTCGGCCACTGCCTTCGCCTGGATGTGGCCGGCCGCTGGTTCGGTGGCCGTCGGACCTCGACAGCCCGGCAGCCCAGCCCCCGGTGCACCGGTGACCTCGTAGGCTGCCCGCATGGCTACCGGGCTCGAGACGCTGATCGTGGAACGCAAGGACGGAGTGGTCACGGTGACCATGAACCGACCGGCCCGGAAGAACGCCGCCAACGGCACGATGTGGATCGAACTTCTCCAGACGTTCGAGGAGGTGGCCGCCGACCGCAACGACCGGGTACTGGTCCTCACCGGGGCCGGTGACGCCTTCTGTTCGGGAGCCGACCTGGGGGATCCGGGCGATGTGGCCGGGCGTCCCGGGGACCCCGCGCTGCTCCAGATGCGGGCACTCAGCGATGTGGCCCTCCGGCTTCACCGCCTGCCCAAGCCCACTATCGCCAAGGTCGGCGGGGTGGCCGCCGGTGCGGGGATGAGCATGGCTCTCGGGTGTGATCTGGTGGTGGCTTCGGACAGCGCCCGCTTCTCACAGATCTTCTCCAAACGTGGCCTGTCGGTGGACTTCGGAGCCTCGTGGCTGCTGCCCCGGTTCATCGGGCTCCACCGGGCCAAGGAGCTGGCCTTCTTCGCCGACATCATCGACGCCCACCAGGCCGCGGAGTTCGGGCTGGTCAATCGGGTGGTGCCTGCCGGCCAACTGGACGCCTTCGTGGACGAGTGGGCCACCCGGTTGGCGGCGGGGCCGCCGCTGGCGTTGTCCATGACCAAGGCCATGCTGAACAGCTCGTTCAACCTGGCCATGGACCAGGCGCTCGAGGACGAGGCCCGCTCCCAGGCCGTGAACTTCGCCTCGGCCGACACCGCCGAGGCGCTGGCGGCCTTCGTCGAGAAGCGCGAGCCTCGGTTCGAGGGACGCTGAGAGGCGGACCGGGCCGCAGATAGGAGCACGGACCGGGATACTGACCGGTGGTCCCCGGGTTGTGACACCTCTCCCGTAGCGTCACCGCCGTGCCTTCGAGAGGCCGCCGGCACCCGTGCCACTCCTCATGGCCCAGGAGGAGTGGGGGCGCACCCCTCCCTCGCTACCGCCTTCGGTACCGTTCCGCCCCGATGGGGCCGTGGTGCCGGACCCGCATCGATCGGAGGGCGCCATGATCGCCTCCATTCCCTCAGCCGTGCTCGTCGGAGTCGACGGCCAGCCCGTCTCCGCCGAAGTCCACGTATCACCACCACATTGGTCGAGCGGTGCCTTCGGTCCGGCGACCTGAACGCCCCTGGGTTTATGGAGTGCGACGCCTGGCCCGCACGATTGCCGACATCGACGAGGCCAGACCGGTGATCCAGGTGAAGCACATGAGTGAGGCCCTGGTGCTGCGGCCGCGCCGGGAGCTACTCCTCGGGGAGGAAGGATGGTGAGCGGTATGGACCAGGAGTGGGCCCACGCCGCCGCCCTCAGTGGACTACCGGACATGACCCCGGTCCGCCTGGCCGTGCTGCTCGACGGCCTCAGCCCGGGGGAGGCCTGGGCGGCTGTCCGGGCCGGGACCCACCCGGACGATCCCCGTCACCGGTTCACCAGATCGGCTCGGGCCACGGACGTGGAGGAGGTGGGGGAGCGCTACGCCCGGGCCGGCGTGGCGGTCCTCCGACCGGACCGTCCCGGCTATCCCTCGGCCTTGGTCGGGGACCCGGGGGCACCGGCCGTGCTGTTCGCCCTGGGGGATCCCTCGGTGATCGAGGCGCGGCCCCTGGTGGCCATGGTCGGCACTCGTTCCCCCACTCCGTACGGTCAGAAGGTGGCGTCCGACATCGCCGCCGACCTGGCCGAGGCCGGGGTGGTGGTGGTGTCGGGGCTGACCGTCGGCATCGACAGCGCCGTTCATGCCGGGGTGGTCCGATCCGCCGGTCCCACGGCGGCACCGCCGGCTGCGGTGGTCGGCACCGGGTTGGACACACCGAATCCGCCCCAGCTCAAGGAGCTCTGGGCCGAAGTGGCGTCAACCGGGGTCGTGTTCTCCGAGGCGGCACTGGGGACGCCCCCTCGTCCCGTCGGCTATCCGGTCTGGCATCGGATCACGGCCGGCCTCTCTGACGTGGTGGTGGTGGTGGAGAGTCGCTTCACGGGTGGATTCACCTACATCGTGGAGGCAGCGGCCCGTCGGTCCGTCCCGGTGTGCGCCGTACCCGGATCGGTCCGGAGCCGGGCTTCAGACGGGACCAACCAGCTGCTGGTAGACGGGTGCACCCCGGTCCGGGATGCCACCGACGTCCTGGTGGCCCTCTACCTGGCTCGAGAGGCCAGGGGGCGACCCCTCGGGCTGCCGCACGGGGTTGGGGACGATCCGGAGCATTCACCGAGCCACGGACCGGTGGCCCGCCTCGGACCTGAAGTGAGGCTGGACAGGCAGGCGTAGCGCCGTAGGCCAGCCCAGAGCTCGGCCGGATCGGAGTACCGGCTGTCGATCCACTAGGAATGGGTCTCGTCGACCGTCCCCGCCCGCTTCGAACTGGCCGAGTCAGGACGGTTCCGGTCCGGAGCGGATTGGTGGTCGAAAGCCTGAGGGTTGTCGATGCTCAGGCGGTCGGGAAGCCCCCCTGCTGCCAGCCAATGGCAGAGGAGGACACTGGGCCCGGTGAGGGTGCTGCGCCCAGGGTCGGGGCCGTGCAGCTGGCCAGGCCGGTCTGGGCGCCGTACCAGGTGGCGGACCCGTCACCCTTCCACACCAGCCAACAGGTCCCGTTGGAGGAGTGTGCGGCCAGGGTGACCGTGCCGCCTCCGGTCGTCCCGCTCACACCGGCGGAGCCCGCAGCCTCCGCTCCACTGATGGCGGATCCAATGGCTCCGCTGTCCGATGGACCCGCCGCGGACGATCCGCCGCCAGTACCGACTGTCACGGAGACGCTCACGGTTTGAGCGCGGGTCGAGGAGCCGGAGATGTAGGTCACGGAAGGATCCGAGGCCGCGAGGGTGGCGATATCGAGGGACCCGTAGCCGCCGGCCGCCGATGCCGAGGCGGCGACGGCGGCGAGGGCGGTGGACAGGGACTGCTGGGCCACCAGGTTGTCGGCCGCGCCCACTCCGGGGGCGTTGGAGACACTGGTGTTGGACGTCGAGCTGGAGTGGAGTTGCGTACTCATCAGGGCGAGAGCGAGGAGGGCCACAGCCACCAGACTGAGCATGGTGGCGATCATGGAGAAGCCGGCGTCAGAAGGCCCGGCCCGGCCCGGCCCCGATGACCCTGGATGTCGCCCTAGCCGGCCCGCGGACGCGTCAACTGATCCCGTTCCCACCGTTGTTGCATCGTCAAACCCCCGAGCCGACTTGAGCGTCGTCGAGCACCGGGGCCGGTACCGTGGATCCTGCCATCAAGCAGGCTCACAACCGACCCAGTGGCGACCCAAGCGGCGAGTGTTCCGCTGATGATCGTGGCGGTGGGTCCCATGGCCGACCACCGGTGATCGGGGTCGGGGTTCCCGGGGGACCGGCGTCCAGCCCTTCGGACCCGTTTGACCTGTGTTCAGTGTGCATTCACGCGGCCCGAGGACAATTCCCGGATCGGGGAGGCACGAGTCGATCTCGACTCGATGCTGTCCTCATCCGGTCCCCGACAATGTCAGTCCTCGGACTGCATGACCACCTTGTCGGCGTGGACCCGGTATTTGACCCGGACCTCGCCCGGCCGGCGCATGGGGTACGTGTCGACGCCGAGATACTTCTTGGCCAGGGAGTCGATGTGTGCGTCAGCGCCCTCCTCGGTTCCCTCCACCGTCCCTCGTACCACCACCACGTTGTAGGAGTTGTCGGGATCGACGATGGACACCGCCACATGGGGGTTCTTCTCGAGATTGGCCGTTTTCACTCGACCGTTGGCCGTATTGAAGACCAGGTCATCACCGTCGAGATCGATCCAGACCGGTGTCACCTGAGGACGGCCCTCGGCGTCGACCGTGGCCACGTTGGCGATGATCGGTCTCTGGACGAGTGCCTTGGCCGTGTTGCTCAGTGTTGATGGCATCGATGAACTCCTCTGCTCTCCACGGGATTGGAATGTGGGCTCCGCGAGCGGCCCGCGATCTGCTTGTGTGCCGAGGGTACCGACTCATGCTGCTCTTCGAATCAATGCTTCCGGCCAGATCCGTAGGGGTCTGCGTCGTGGTTCGCCACCTCACCACCGGTAGCGCCGGGCGCGCCAAGGGGACCCGGGTGGGTCGTTTCCCGAGAGTTCCGAGATCTGTCCAGTCTGTCCGGTCCGTGCTGTGGGTCCTGGCTGTCCGGTGGCCCCGTCCCTCACTCCCGCCGGGGTGGGGGCCGCTCATCAGGAGGCCGTCGTGACCACTCGGCGGGTGGGTGCGTCCCGTGGCGCTGCTCGGTCCAGTAGTACCAACGGTTGTGGAAACCGCAGAGCAGGCGTCCGTTGGCCTGGGTGGTCGGTCCGCCCTGGGTGTAGGGCGTGATGTGGTCGATCTGGCAGTACGTGGCCGGTCGGTCACACAGGGGGTGGACGCACTGTCGGTCCCGGATCTCGATGGCCCGTCGGGTGGCCCCGGTGAAGACCCGGTGGGTGGGGCTGCACTCCACTCGGTCGGGACTCTCCCTCACGGCCCGGTCGAAGCAGCCGGCCGTGACCCGGTGGAGTCGGACGGCGTGGCTGATGGTCACCGGCCCCCCGGGGGGATGGGTGACCCGCACGATGTCGGCCCCGTCCAGCCAGGAGAGGGCTTCGACCGGGGGAAGGGGTGGGCCCCCCTCCAACTCGCAGAGGGCACCGTGG
>JBBQWW010000083.1:0-14906 GCA_038210245.1 Acidimicrobiales bacterium | reverse complement strand
CCTTCCTCTCCCCGTGCGTGCTGCCCCTGGTGCCGGCGTACCTGTCCATGGTCTCGGGCCTGTCGGCTGCCGAGTTGAGCGCGCTGCAGGACGCACCGAGGTCGGTGGACGCTCCGGTGCCGGCGGCGGTCGGAGGGTCGTCGGTCTCAGGGGTGGCGGTCAGCGTCGGGCCGCCGGTCGTCTCAGAGGCACCGTCCGACGCTGAGGTGGGTGCGGCGTCGGCGGGCCCGGCCCCTCTGGGGAGAGGGATCGCCCCGGCCGATCTGCGTCGGGAGCGTGGTCGCCTCCTGCGGGGGATCCTGGCCTTCATCGCCGGGTTCACCGTCGTCTTCACCATCCTCGGGGCGTCGGCGTCGGCGTTGGGCCGGCTGTTCCTCACCCATCAGCGTTCCCTCGAGACGGTGTCGGGCATCCTGATCGTGGTGTTCGGCGCGGTGCTCGTGGCCATGGCTGCCGGCCTACCCCTGCCCATGGCCCTGTCCGGGGAGAAGCGCTTCGCCGTGCGGCCGTCGGTGCTGGGGGTGTGGGCGCCACCCATCATGGGCATGGCCTTCGCCTTCGCCTGGACCCCGTGCATCGGGCCCGTCCTGGCCAGCGTGCTGGCCCTGGCCGCGGGGACGGGCGGCTCGGCTGCCGGAGGGATCGCCCTCCTGTTGGCCTACTCGCTGGGTCTCGGGGTCCCGTTCCTCCTCTCGGGCCTGGCCTTCGGTCGGATGACCGACATGGTGGCCAAGGTGCGGGGTCGGCTGCGCTGGGTCGACCTGGTGGGCGGGTGCATCCTGGTGGTGTTCGGGATCCTGCTGCTCACCGGCCGCGTCGACGTCGTCTCCTCCCACATCTCCAATTGGCTGCATGACCTGCATCTCGACCGCCTCTCCGTGAGCTGAGCCGCGCCGGGTGACCCGGGGTGGGGCCGGCCGACGGACACCCGCGGCGGCGCCCACCCGAGTGCTCGCTCTGGGCCGCTCGGACGGCCCCCGGCCCCGCCTGGCTCCGGGGAGCCCACCCCCGTACCATGGAGTCCGGCCATGGCCCCCCCAGCCCCTCCCCACCCGGCAGTTTTCCTCCACGACGCCGTCGCGCTGTCGGGACGGTTCCCCCTGCTCGCCGGGGTGGACCTCGAGGTCGCCGCCGGCGAGACGGTGCTGGTGGAAGGGCCCAACGGGGCGGGCAAGACCAGCCTGCTGCGGGTGTGCGCCGGTCTGGTGCCCCTGGCCTCAGGGGAGGCGGTGGTGCTCGGTCTCGATCCGGTCCGCCAACGGAACCGGGTGCGCCGGCGGGTGGGGCTCCTGTCGCACGCCTCCCACCTCTACGACGACCTCACCGTGAAGGAGAACGTGCGGTTCGCCGTCCGGGCCTCCGGGGCAGACACCGACCGCATCGGGGAGGCCTGCGAGCGGTGGGGCTTGACCGGTCGGCTGCTCAAGACCAGCGCCTCCAAGCTCTCAGCCGGCCAGCGCCGCCGGGCGGCCCTGGCCGTGCTCACGGCCCGGTGGCCCGAGCTGTGGCTACTGGACGAGCCGCACGCTGGGCTGGACGCCTCGGCCCGTGAGACCCTCGATCAACTCATCGGAGAGGCCGGGGCGGACGGGATCACCGTCGTCATCGCCTCCCACGAGCTCGGGTTCGTCGAGTCCCTGGCTGACCGGGCCGTGACCGTCACCGGAGGCCGGATCACCGGTCGACGGGCGCTGGTGGCGGGCCCGGGCGGCAGGACGGATGCGGCGACCGGGCTGAACGGTGGGGCCGAGCCCGCTCCCACGGAAGAGCCCGTCGACCGGCTGCGTCCGGTGGGCCCGGGCGACGGGACCGACGAGGTGGCCCATGTGGCGTGACTCCCTGCTGGTGGCGGGCAAGGACCTCCGCATCGAGGCCCGGTCCCGGGTAGGACTGTCCCAGGTGGTCCCGTTCGGCATCGTGGCTCTGGTCCTGTTCGCGTTCGCCCTGGGCCCGGACCGGGCACTGATGACCAAGGGTGCGCCGGGCCTCTTCTGGGTGGCCGTCCTGTTCTGCACGGTGTTGGCCGTGCAGCGGAGCGTGTCGGTGGAGTCGGTGGACGGGGCCCGGGACGGCCTCCGCCTCTCCGGCCTGGACCCGGCCGGCCTGTTCCTGGGCAAGTCGGCAGCGGTAGCCGCCCAGCTGGTGGTGTTGGAAGTGGTGCTCGGAGCCGGGGTGGTGCTGCTGTACGGGGCCAGCATCACGGCGCCCTGGCTCATCGTCTCCTCGTGCGTGCTCGGTACCATCGGGCTGGCCGCCACCGGCACCCTGTACGGCGCCCTGTCGGCCGGGCTCCGGGTTCGGGAGACGCTGCTGCCCTTCCTGTTCCTGCCCATCGCCGCACCGGTCCTGCTGGCCGGGACCCGCATCTGGCAGGCCGGT
This sequence comes from Acidimicrobiales bacterium, assembly GCA_038210245.1. GTDB lineage: Bacteria > Actinomycetota > Acidimicrobiia > Acidimicrobiales > RAAP-2 > Bog-756. The sequence goes on along the minus strand of JBBQWW010000083.1, from coordinate 12,527 downwards.
CTGGCCGGGGGCACCCCGTCCTACGGGAGCCCGTGGCTCCGCCTCCTGGTGGTGTTCGACGCCGTCTACGTGGCGCTCGGCATCGTGGTCTTCGGCCCCATCCAGGAGTCGGCGTGAGTCCGAACCAGAACGTGCCCGCTCCACCGGTCCAGTCCTCCCGCGCCCGCTGGACGACCCGCATCCTCGGGATCACCGCCGCGGTGGCCACCGCCTTCACCGTCTGGCTGGGCCTGTGGGTGACTCCACCCGACCAGACCCAGGGCGACCTGGTGCGCCTGGTCTACATCCACCCCGGGGTGGCCTGGGTCGCCCTCTATCTGGCCTTCGCCCTGGCTGCCGTGGCCAGCCTCCTCTACCTGTGGCCCCGTACCCGTTCGCTGTTCTGGGATCGCCTGGCCGCCGCTGCCGTGGAAGTGGGGGTGGTCTTCAACGTCTGCACCCTCATCTCGGGATCGATCTGGGGCAAGCCCACCTGGGGGGTGTGGTGGGCATGGGACGCCCGGCTGACCAGCACCGCCGTGCTGCTGGTGCTGTTTCTGGGCTACCTGGCCCTGCGTCGGGTGCCGGCCGAGCCGGAGGTCCGGGCCAGGCGCTGTGCCTTCGTGGCCCTGTTCGCCGCCGTGGACATCCCCATTGTCCACTTCTCGGTGCTGTGGTGGAAGACCCTGCACCAGGGGGCCACGGTACTCAACCCCAACCTCTCTCCCACCATCCACGGTTCGATGGCCTGGACCCTTCTGCTCGGCTTCGTGGCCCTGACCCTGGTCTTCGTGTGGATGCTGCTGGTCCGCTACCGGATCGGTGTCCTCGAGGACTGGCTGGGCACGGGAGAGCTCGACGTGGCCCTGCGCGAGCGCCAGGCCGAAGGCGGCTCGCTCGACGAGGACGAGGCAGCCTGATGCGCTACGTCGTGGCCGGGTACGTCATCGTGCTCTCCATCCTCTTCCTCTACGGGCTGCAGCTGGTGTGGCGACGCCGGCGGCTGACCCGGTCCGTGAACCGGGTAGCCGCCGCCGACGCTCCGGGGCCCCCCCGACCGGCCCGGGAGGAACGGTGACCACGGCCCCTCCGTCGCCACCCGCCGCGCCCTCCCCGACGCCGGACCCTTCCGATCCTCCGGCTTCGTCGTCACCCCCGGCCTCCGAGCCAGTCCGAACCGAGGCGGCCCAGGACGACACCCCCCACCCGGCCGACGGATCCGCATCCGGATCGGGATCGGGTGCCGGCGGATCGGGGTCGGGACCGGGTGCCGGTGGGTCGGCACGCCGGCCTCGTCCGGCCGTGGTCAGGTCCAACCATCGGGTCCGCTACGCCGTGGTGGGCCTGGTGCTGGTCGGCGCACTGGGCTTCCTGGTGGCCAAGGGCCTGGGCACCGCCCTCAACTTCTACCTGCCGGCCGACCAGGCCATGGCCCAGCGGGCGACGCTCGGGACCAAGACCTTCAATCTGGAGGGCGTGGTCGAGCGCGGCTCGATCCACCCCACCGACACCGGCGTGGACTTCGTGGTGACCTCGGGGTCCACCCGGGTGCCCGTGCACAATACGGGAAGTCCGCCCGACCTGTTCCAGCCCAACATCCCGGTGATCGCCGTCGGCCACTTCGCCGGCCCGGACTTCGTCTCCAACCAGATCCTGGTCAAGCACTCGTCGAACTACATCGCCCAGCACCCGGCGCGCGTCACCGCACCGAACGGCTCCAAGCGATGAGCGAACGGGGCCAGACGGGGAACCGACGATGACGGCCGACCCGGGCCACCGCTTCGGCGCGGGCCGGCGTCGGTGAACGGGGCTCTCGGCCACACCGGTGTCCTCCTCGGCTTCGCCGCCGCGGTGATCGGTGTCGTGGTGCTGGCCGTGGGACTGGCCAAGGGCCGGGCCCCGACCATGCGGAGCGGGCAGCTCTACGCCCCGGTGGTCCTGGTGGGCGGGGTGATCGCGCTGGTGGCCATGGAGCACGCCCTCCTGACGCACGATTTCTCCCTCGGCTACGTGGCGGCCAACAACAGCCGCTCCACACCGTGGCTGTACTCCATCACCGGGCTGTGGTCGGCCCTGGCCGGGTCCATCCTGCTGTGGGGAGTGGTGCTGGGGGGCTACGCCACCGCCATGGTGTGGCGCTTCCGCACGCGGTCGGACGACCAGCTGGTGGCGTGGGCCACCCTGGTGGTCTACGTGGTGGCTGCCTTCTTCTTCGGCCTCATGCTCGGGCCGGCCGACCCGTTCAAGCACGTGGCCGGGGCCGTTCCCCTCAACGGACCCGGGCCCAACTCGCTGCTGCAGAACAACCCGCTCGTCCTCATCCACCCACCCATGCTCTACCTGGGCCTGGTGGGCTTCACCCTGCCCTTCGCCTTCGCCATCGCCTCGCTGATCACCGGTCGATTGGACGAGGACTGGCAGGGGGAGACCCGGCGATGGACCCTGTTTGCCTGGGCCTTCCTGTCCATGGGCATCCTGCTGGGTGCCTGGTGGTCGTACCAGGTGCTCGGGTGGGGCGGGTTCTGGGGATGGGACCCGGTGGAGAACGCCGCGCTGCTGCCCTGGCTGGTGGGCACGGCCTATCTGCACTCGGTCATGGTGCAGCAGCGCCGGGGCCTGCTGCGCATCTGGAACCTCTCCCTCATCGTGGCGGCCTTCAGCCTGACCATCCTCGGCACCTTCCTGACCCGGTCCGGGGTCATCCAGTCGGTGCACTCGTTCTCCGAGTCGACCATCGGACCGTTGCTGCTGGGGTTCTTCGGCGTGGTCCTGTTCACCGGGGTCGGCCTGATCGCCTGGCGAGGGGACCGGCTCCGGTCGCCCGGGGGCATCGATTCGCCCCTCAGCCGGGAGGGCGCCTTCCTGGCCAACAACCTGTTGTTCGTAGGGTTCGCCTTCGTGGTGCTGCTGGGCACGGTCTTCCCCCTGCTCTACGAGGCCCTCCACGACGGCTCGTCGGTGGGGGTGGGCGCGCCGTACTTCAACCGGTTCTTCGTGCCGGTGGGCCTGGCCCTCCTCTTCCTGATGGCCGTGGCCCCGGCCCTCCCGTGGCGCAAGACCACCGTCGAAGTCATGCGCGGCCGCCTGGCCGTCCCGGCCGCCGTGGGCGTCGTGGTGCTGGTGGCCTGCGTGCTGGCCGGGGTGCGAGGCCTGGAGCCGTTGCTGGCCTTCGGACTTGGGGCCTTCGCCGCCGCCTCGGCCGGCCGGGCCCTCGTCCTGTCGGTGCGGGGCGCCTACCGTTCGTCCCGGGCCGCCGGCATGTCGTCGGCCCGGGCCTCACTGGCCGGGTGGCGGGGCTTCGTGGGTCGGGCCAACGGCGGGATGGTGGTGCACATCGGGGTGGTGGTGGTGGCCATCGGACTGGCCGCGGCCACGTCGTACCTGCACCGCACCCAGGTTCACCTCTCGGTGGGCAGGAGCGCCACCGTCTCGGGACACACCGTCGAGTTCGTGGGCACCCGCGTGGTCACTTCGCCGTCGCACTCGTCGTTCGAAGCCATCCTCCGCGTCGATGGCGGCAACCTGTTCTATCCGGCGCTGAGTCAGTTCGGTGCCGGAAGCGCCACCGTGGGGACGCCGGCCATCGACTCCGGTTGGCGGGACGACGTCTATCTGACCATCGCCTCCATCCCCGCCAACGCCCGCACCTCGGACCGGTCCACCGTCTGGACCTTCGGGGTGGTGGAGCAGCCCTTGGTCATGTGGTTGTGGGTGGGGGCGGGCCTGATCGGAGTGGGCTCGATCCTCTCGGCCATCCCGGGCCGCCGACGACGGCCCACCGACCCCGTGTCCGCCCCGGTGGTCGAGGTGGCCCCGCCGGTCTCCTCCGCCGACACCACGCCGGTGGCCGGCCCCGCCGACCATCCCGACGTGGATGCCGATCCGCTGCCGGTGGGTGCGGGAGATCCGTCGTGAGCATCGACGTGGGCAACCCGGCCACCGATCCGAAGGATCCGAGCGGAGCCGAGGGACCACGCCGACCGACGGCCGACCCGGACCCGGCGCCTTCACCACCAGGGAGGGCCCGGGGCCGGCACACGGCCCGCTGGGTGGCCGTGGCCGTGCTGGTCATCGCGGCCGGCCTCATCGCCGTGCTGGCCACCCGGCCGTCGTCCACCACCGTCGAGGCCAAGAGCCCCCTGCTCGGCCGGGCGGCGCCACCGATCGGTGGGGTGACCGTGGACGGCACGCAGTTCCACCTGGCGCGTGCTCCCGGCCACTACGTGGTGCTGAACTTCTTTGCCAGCTGGTGTACTCCCTGTCAGGTCGAGACGCCCGACCTGGTGGCCTTCCAATTCCAGCACCAGCAGCAGGGCGACGCCTCTGTGGTCAGTGTGGTCTTCAACGACACCACCAAGGCGGCCCGCCAGTACCAGGCCCGGGTCGGGGTGACCTGGCCCACGCTGGCCGACGCCAACGGTGCCCTGGCCCTGGCCTACGGAGTGCGCGAGAACCCGACGTCGTACGTGATCGCCCCGAACGGCCGGGTGGTGGCCACCGTGCTGGGGGGCTCGACGGCCGCCGGCCTCGACCGGATCCTGGCCCGGGCCAAGGCCCGAGGGTACGGCGCGTGACCACGCGGCGGTTCCCGCTGTGGATCGTCCTCGGCCTGGTGGTGGTCCTGGCCCTGCTGGTCGGCAGCGGGGTGCTCACCTCGTCACCTCCGACCCCGGCTCAGCGGGCGGCCTCCCTCGAGTCCGTGGTGCGCTGTCCCACCTGCGAGGACCTCTCGGTGGCCCAGTCCACCGCACCCACCGCGGTGGCAGTGCGGGGCGCCATCGGTCAACTCGTCGCCGAAGGACGGACCGATCAGCAGATCAAGGCGTACCTGGTCGCCCGGTACGGCTCGTCCATCGTCCTCGACCCCCCGGCCAGCGGCTGGTCGCTGCTGGTATGGCTGCTCCCCCTGCTCGGCGGGTTGCTGGCCACCACAGCGCTGGTGGCGGTGCTGGTCCGACGGCGCCGCCTGTCGCCCGGAGACCCCGGCGCCCCCCACCCGGGCTCCGGACCGACGCCCAGTCCCGACATGGCCCGTGACCGCCGGGACTTCCTCACCCGGTCACTGGCCGACGCCGACGCCGAGTACCTGGCCGGCGACCTCTCCGACCACGACTACCTGGCTCTCCGCCAACGCGACATGGTCCGTCTGGCCGCACTGGACGCCGAGGTCGGGGCGGCTCCCCGCGCCGCGGTGGGTTCCGAGCCCCTCCGGGCCCGAGGTTCGGTGGCTGTCGAGGAGCGGGCGGAGCCAGCCGACGGTGGTGGGGTCGCCGCCGCCGCCGATTCGGGAGCCGACCCTGGCCCCGATGTCGGATCCGGGGTGCGGCGTCGGGGTCGCCGGAGCTGGTGGTTCCTCGCCGGCGCGGTGGTGGCCTTTGCTGCTGCCCTGGTCACGGCCGTGACCCTGTTCGCCACGGATCGGCAGCCGGGCCAGTCCATCACCGGCACCTTCGCCCAGTCAGCGTCCCAGGTGATCGAGGAGACCCTGGCCCAGGCGGCCACGGACGAGAACCAGGGCCAGGCGGGCCAGGCTGCCCAGCTCTACCAGTCGGTACTCGACAAGCATCCCGACAACGAAGTGGCGTTGGCCCAGTTGGGTTGGCTCGAGTACCAGACCGGCCAGCAGGGGAACAGCGCCTCCTTGATCAGTGACGCCCGAGCCAAGTTGCTGCGCTCGGTCACCCTCGACCGGCACGACTACGCCGCTCGACTGTATCTCGGCACCCTGCTGCTGCAGCGGGACGGGAACGCCGCCGGGGCGGTGGCCCAGTACCAGCAGTTCCTGGCCAACAGCCCACCGGCGGCACTGGTGGCCCAGGCCGCGCCGGAGATCAGGGACGCCTTCACCCGGGCCGGCGTGCCGGTCCCCCCGGGGGTACCGGCCGGCTGAGCGTGCGGTTGCTCCCGGTCGGTCCCGAGCCCCCGGTCGGGCGTCACCGGGCCGGTCGTGAGCATTCCGGTCGGTTCGGTGAGCTGGTCCGGCGCCCGCCGGATCAGGCCGGGTGGTGACTCAGCCGGGATCCCGCTCCGAGCCGGGATGGGCGGCCAGGGCGGCCCCCAACTGGTCGGCCAGGGCTACCGCCACCACGCAGCGCTCGCGGGGGATGGGCCGGGCCGGCGTCGGCGTCAGCAGGAACACGCCCACTACCGCCCCACCCCCCCGGACCGGAAGTTCGACCTGGTGGGTGGGGAGGCCGGCCGAGGACGTGGGCCACGTCAGCGGGTTGAGCCGGACCGTGCCGTCGGTCTGGATCCACGCCCCCTTGTGGGAGGGCTGGCGTCGGGCGAAGCTGCAGTCCTGCAGGGAGAGCAGGTCCGTGAGCTGTGCGGCCACGTTAATCATCACGTACTCCGGGTCCTCCCCCTCCACGATCTGCTCGGCCACCCCGTGGAGGCGGTCCAGGCCGTGACGTCCCTCCGCGGCATCGCGCCGGTGTCGGTGCCCGCGCGCCGCCAGCTCGCCCACGAGCAGCCCCACCAGCACGAAGAGCAGCTCGGTGGTCAGGTCGGCCTGGTGGTGGATCCGGAACGACTGGTAGGGGACGGTGAGGAAGAAGTCGAAGGCAGCGGCCGACACCAGTGCGGCCATGGCTGCCGCACCCCGGTTGCCGGCCGAGGCCACGGCCACCAGGACCACGATGAGGATGAGGGCGTCGTTGGCCGCGCTCAGGTGCCCCCGTCCGGGGATGAGCAGCAGGGCGGTGGCGATGGGGGCCACCCCGGCGACCACCCAGATCAGCCAGGGCTGGGCCGCCAGGGCGGCGGCCACCGGGCCCACCCTCTCCCGTGTCCACATCCCGACGGACCGGCGGGACTCGGTGGGGGAGCGACCCCGATCAGGGGGCATCGGACGGCTCGGTGACCGAGAGCAGTTCGTAGGTGGGATTGATGATGGCCAACTTGTTGCGGTGCTTCCCGACCATGCCTTCGGCGATGAGCAGGGAGCCGCTACGGATGCCGCTGATCGACTGGCGACCGAGGAACACCAGGGTGACGGCGTGACCGCTGGCGTCGACCAGCACGCACTCGAGGCTGTGGGCCTGGGCCCAGGGCTGGACCCGCAGGCTCTTGACCCGTCCGGCGATGCGGGTCCGGGTGCGCCAGGTGAGCTCGGCGATGGGGGTGGTGCCGGCGATGGCGGGGACGCCGGGGCTGGCATCGGGCTTGCCCGGATGGGGCGTGGCTGCCGCCCGCTTGGACCGTCGGGTGGGCTCGGCCAGCAGTTCGGCCGAGATCTGCTGCTCGATCCCCGGGGCCACCAAGAAGGGCACGATGGTGGCGTTGACGTGCGAGAGCTGACTCACCACCTCGACGATCTGGTCGGCGGTCTGGTCGTGCAGGATCCGACGCCACGCCTTCCCGTAGGACCGGCGGGGCAGGAGGATGCTGACCTCGGTCTCCCCGTCGGCCAGCTCGGCGGCCAGCTCCAGCGAGGCCCGGGTGAGCCGGCGGTCGGGGCAGTCGACCACGTCGAGGGGCAGGCGGGACAGGCCCAGCCGTTGCCACCGCTCGATGAGGGCCTGGGCGCGGGAGTGGTCGATGTTGAAGTGGACGGCCCGGAGGTCGTCCGGAGTGAGGCTGCGGGCGTACTGGATGGCCCGGGCCGTGGCCAGGTCGATCCGGTCGATGAGGATGACCACCACGTTGCGGCGGAGGATCCGGGCCTCGCAGGCCTGGATGGCCGCGCCCTCCTCGAGGACCACGTCCTCGGACCGGTACTCGCGGTTGGTGCGGACCAGCCCGAAGACGATGAGAGGCATCACCACCACGATCACCCAGCCCCCCTGGGTGAACTCGGCGATGGCGAACACCACCACGATGACGGCGCACACCACGGCGGCGGCAGCGTTGACGACCACGCTCTTGCGCCAATGGTCGTCCCGGTGGGTCAGGTGGTGCTTGACCATGCCGGCCCCGGCCATGGTGAAGCCGGTGAACACGCCGATGGCGTACATGGGTATCAGGGCGGACACCTTGGCCCCGGTCACCAACAGCAGGACGATGGATGCCGTGGCCAGCAGGATGATCCCGTTGGAGAACACCAGGCGGTGACCCCGCACGGTCAGCATCCGGGGAAGGAAGGAGTCCTCGGCTACGAAGCTGACCAGGAACGGGAAGCCGGTGAAGCTGGTGTTGGCGGCCAGGATGAGGATGAGGGCGGTAGCCGCCTGCAGCAGGTAGAAGAGGACCTGGCCGCCCGGGCTGGCCCCGTAGACCAGCTTGCCGATCTCCGACACCATGGTGGGAGTGCCCGACTCGAAGGGGATGGCGTGGGTCAGGGCGGCCAGGACCGACACGCCGAGGAACATCACCCCGAGGATGGTGCTCATCAAGGCCAGGGTGGTGCGGGCGTTGCGGGCCTGGGGCACCCGGAAGATGCTCACCCCGTTGGAGATGGCCTCGGTCCCGGTCATGGCCGAGCTGCCCTGGGCGAAGGCCCGGAGCAGATAGAAGGCGGAGATCCCGAGGATCAGCCCACCGCTGGCGTGGCCCAGCGACATGGTCCCGTTCCCCGGCGGCGCGTGGGGGAGCCCGGTGACGGCCTCTTTGACCAGCCCGGCCACGATCAGGACGGCCATGTTGGCGATGAAGAAGTAGGTGGGGACGGCGAAGACCCGGCCGGCCTCCCGGATGCCCCGGAGGTTGCCGTAGGCCAGCAGGAGCACGAACCCGATGGACATGGGAACGGCGTCGTGGGCCAGGGCGGGAACCGCAGAGATGATGGCGTCGGTCCCGGCAGCCACCGAGACGGCCACGGTGATGGTGTAGCTGATGAGCAGGGCGGCTCCGGCGATCTGAGCCACGTTGGGCCCGAAGTTGTCCCGGCTGACCACGTACGACCCGCCGGCCTTGGGGTAGGAGCGGACCACGTCTCGATAGCAGATGGTCACCACGGCCAGCACGGCCAGAATCACCGCGGTCAACGGCGTGACCAGCGAGAAGGCGGCCAGGCCGCCGATGGGGATGAGGACACGGATCATCTGCTCGCTGGCGTAGGCCGAGGAGGACATCACGTCCGACGAGAGGACGGCCAGGGCGGTGGGCTTGCCCAGCCGCTGGCCGGCCAGGTCGTCGCTGACCAGCGGAGGTCCCAGCAGGCGCCGCTTGACCCGGTAGCGGAAGCTCTCGGGGAGGCTGGCCACCAGGGTGGTATCGGTCCGGTCCGGTCGACGGGTCAGGTCGTGTTCGGCCCGCCTGGGCACCCCGGTGCTGGTGGTCTCGGCATCGGGCATGCCCCAGGTCTATCCCGTCACCGGCGGGGGCCACAACAGGTCGAGTCGCCCGCCCGCCGCCGCCGGCTGACGTGGAATCCGGTCCGGTGGGCCAGGCGTCAGCGCGTCGGGGCCAGGGAGTCCGGGGATCGGGGAGTCGGCGATCAGGTCAGGTCAGGGGATCAGGACGGCCTTGCCGGCGATGGTGCGGTCGATCAGCCCGGTCATCACGGCGGCGGCCTCCTCGAGGGTGAAGGTGGCCGGATCCACCGGGTGCAGGCGGCCGGTGCCCACCATCTCCATGAGTTGGGCGATGAGGTCGCGGTTGCCCACGGGATCCTTGATGGTCCAGCCGCCCCAGTCCACCCCCACCACGGTGCGGTTGTTGAGCAGGACCTGGTTCAGCGGGACCGAGGCGATGGGCCCGGAGGCGAATCCGATCACGCAGAACCGTCCGAGGTGCCGGGTGGCCCGCAAGGCCGGCTCACTATGCCGACCGCCCACCGGATCCACCACCACGTCCACGCCGCCTCCGGACAGCTCCCGGGCCCGGGCCTTCAGGTCCTCCTCCTCGTAGGCGATGGTGGACTCGGCCCCCATGGCCGTGGCAGCGGCCAACCTGTCCGGCGACGAGGCCGCGGCGATGATCCGCCCGCCGAGGGCGGAGGCGATGTCGACGGCGGCCAGACCCACACCGCCCCCGGCCCCGAGTACCAGCACCCACTCCCCGGGGGTGAGCGACGTCCGCCGGGTCAGGGTGAAGAGCATGGTGCAGTAGCTCTGGATGAGGGCCGCCCCCGGGCCGAAGTCCAGGTTGTCCGGCATGGCCACCAGCGAGAGGGCCGGGACCACCACCTGCTCGGCGAATCCGCCGAAGCCCACGAAGGCGATGACCCGGTCGCCCACCCCCACCCCGCCCGCCCCGGGCCCGACCGCCGAGACGACGCCGGCGATCTCGCTGCCCGGCACGAAGGGTGTCGGCGGCTTGATCTGGTAGCGGCCCTGGGCGATGAGCCCGTCGACGAAGTTCACGCCGGCGGCCCTGATGTCCACGACCACCTGGCCTTCGGCCGGCCGGGGCGGTGGCCGGTCCTCGATGACCAGCGTGTCCAGAGGGCCGAGTTCGGGGCAGACGACGGCGCGCATGGCCCGAAGCTACCGGATCCGGCCTCCGACGCTCGGTGTCGGTGGTGGACGCCGGTCCCGGCCCAAGGGATGCACCCGACTAGCTCCGTAGCAACCGGAGCCCAGCCACCACAGACCCGAAAGAGGCGTCGAAGGCCTCGAGGTCGGCCTCGCTGGTGGACCACCCCACCGAGAGTCGGAGCGACCGTTCAGCGTCCACCCCCATGGCCTCCAGTACCGGCGAGGGCTCGAGAGCCTCCGATGAGCATGACGATCCCGAGTGGGCCGCTATCCCCCGCTGGTCCAGGCCCAGGAGCACCGGTTCGGCCTCGACCCCGTGGATGCCCAGGCACACCAGATGGGGCAGTCGGTCGATGGAATCGCCGAACCGTTCGATCCCATCGACCGCGGCAGCCGTCCGGGCCAGTCGATCCGTCCGGTCCCGGGCGGTGGCCTGCTCGTCGTCGAGGGCCCCGGGTCGGGACAGGGTCGACGCCGCGGCACCAAAGCCGATGGCCCCGCTGACGTGTTCGAGACCGGCCCGGCGGGCCCGCTCCTGCTCGCCGCCGACCAGGAACGGCTCAATGCGGAGGCCCCGCCGGACGATCAGGGCGCCGATGCCGGTCGGCCCCCCCAGCTTGTGGGCGGAGACCGACACCAGGTCGGCATCGAGTGCACCGAGGTCGCAGGGCACGTGTCCGGCGGCCGCCACCGCGTCCACGTGGCTGGGCACCCCGCGGCTCCGGGCCAGGGCCACCACCTCGGCGGCCGGCTGGACCGTGCCCACCTCGTGGTTGGCCCATTGGCAGTGCACCAGCGAGGCCTCCACCCCGTGCACCGACCGGCAACGTCCGAGGGCGTCGTCGACGGCACCTACCTCGATCCGGCCCAGGCGGTCGGCGGCGATGGTCTCGACCGGCCCGGACCGGGCCGAGGCGTCACGGACGGCCGAATGCTCCACGGCGGAGCAGGCCACCGGTCCGGGCCGTGGAGCCTGAACCCCCCACACCGCGGCGTTGATGGACTCGGTCCCGCCCGAGGTGAAGATGACCTGGCGGGGTCGCACGCCGAACAGGTCGGCAACCTGCTGGCGGGCATCCTCCAGGGCGGCCCGCACCATGCGGCCCTCGGTGTGCACCCGACCCGGATCGGCGGTCACGCCGAGCTCGTCCCAGTCGGCCATGGCCGTACGGGCCTCCGGCCGGAGAGGGCTGGTGGAGGCGTGATCGAGATAGTGGCGGGCCACCAGCCGACTCGCCGGTCAGACCACGGCGGCGCAGGCGTCATCGCCGCGGGCCCGCGACGACGACAACACCACCGGCACGTTCCCTCCGGCGTCCTCGCCGCACAGTCCGGCCAACAGCCCCTTGACCATGCCGCGGTCGACGGCGCACAGGACCGGGTACTGCGAGGCGGCGTTGCCGAACGGGCAGTTGTCGGCCACCACCGCGGTGCTGGTGCCCTGGTCCTCGGCGTGGGCGGCGAACCCGTGGGCCGTCAGGGTGTCGGCGATGGCGTGCATGGCCGTCCGCAGTGACCGCTGGCTGTCGCCCGGCGACATCTGGCCGGCCAGGGTGCGCCCGTACTCCTCGCCCACCCGCTCGGCCATTCCCTCGGCGGCGGTCGGGCCCAGCAGCTGGAGGGCCTCCTGGAGAAGGAGGACCAGAAGGTCGTCCCGCCGGGTCAGGAGATCGAGGGTGGGGTCGTTGCCGATGGCCCGGAACCGTTTGGAGGGCCGGCCGGCCCCGTTGCCAGCGGCCCGCTCCATGGTGACCTCGACGTAGCCCCCGGTGGCCAGCCGGTCGAGATGGTGGCGGGCCACGTTCGGGTGCAGGGAGAACCGGGCGGCCACCTCGGACGCGGTGGCTCCGGGATTGGACCGGACGAAGAGGTAGATCTCCCGTCGGGTGGGATCCCCGAAGGCCGCCGTCACCGCCGTCACCGCCGCGGAGAAGTGCCTGTCGGACTCGGCGGACTCGCGCACGCCCTCCCGACCGAGGTCTTGGACGGCCTCCAGCTCGGGTCCGCTCGGCCTGGGGGCGACGGGCGCGGGGCTGTCCGGGTCGACGTGCACGTCACCTAGTCTACCGTTGAGACCGAATTCCTCCGAGGAGCTGCCGGATGTCCATCGACGAATCCCAGGTCACAGCGGCGGTGGCCGCCGTGACCGATCCCGAGCTGCGCCGTCCGCTCGGGGAGCTGGGCATGGTC
>JBBQWW010000082.1:0-15011 GCA_038210245.1 Acidimicrobiales bacterium | reverse complement strand
GCGCTCTGTTCGGAGAGGGGGCGATGTCCTGCCTCCCTTGCTGCGCAACCGGCCATGACCCCCGAGGAGTGGTTCGAGGAATTGAGTTAGGCCCGACCGTCAACGCCCGACCACGTGACGGGAGATGCAGAGACCGTCAATGCCTACGAAGAACTTGCACCGTGAGCATTGGTACTCCGGGGTAATGGATTCGTAATCGGGCCCGCAGGACTAGAGGACATCATCCGAGCGAAGGTCACTGGACCCACTTGGTGGAGCCTCTTGGCCATGGAGTGTCAAGCCGGCACCGGAGCCAGTGTCGCCCCAGTACCGGAGCCGGCGCTTACCGTGTATCGACGCGACAAACCCCAGGCCAGAACTCCTCTGACCTGGGGTTTCGAGTGGAGGCGAAGGGACTCGAACCCTCGAACCTCTTGACTGCCAGTCAAGCGCTCTACCAGCTGAGCTACGCCCCCGAAGGTTGGGTCAGGTTAGCAGCAGGTCGGACCGTACTGGCTGCTCCGCTGGTCCGCCTGCCAACGACCTTCCCCAACAGGGATACCCCCTGACCGGGACCCGGCCACCCCCCGCCGATACATCGGAGCAATCCCTCACTACTATTCGAGGAGGGACAGGATGGGCTGCAGACGGACGGCCGGCTCGCCATCAGGCGGCCTGCGGTCGCCGAATCCGATGTGAGCACCAACGATGGATGCCGCCTCCGGCGGATCCAAAAGAACACAGAAGGGGCACCCCACAGTGAGCGACCTGGCAAAACACAACAACGCCACCATGGTGCCCGTGTCCGAGGAGCCGGCCGGAGCCCTTGCCGTCCGCTCCGATGCCTCGCTGGTGCCTTCGCCACCGCTGAGTGCCACGGCCACCCCGAAGGCCACAGCCTCGAAGGGACCCGGCCGCCTGGCCGTCGCCGTGATCGCCGCCTCCATCGTGGCTGCCGTGGCCGTCGGTGCTGCCGCCTTCAGCGGTGGGTCTTCGGCCAGTGGGTCGAGCCCCAGTGCCGCCGGGTCCGCCCACGGTAGCTTGGCCACCTCTGCCTCCGACTCGGCGGCCGCATCGAGCGTGGCCTTCAGCATGACCGCCACCGAGACGACGCCGTCCACCACGACCAACCTCCTGTCGGGACACGGATCCGTAGATCTGGCCAAGGGTGTCGGCAGGGTGACCGCTTCCATTCCTGGTCTGTCGGGGCTGGTCGGGTCGGGTGCACGCGGTTCGGTGGACATCATCTCCGACGGCACCAACGTCTACCTGAACGTCCCGGGTGTCTCCTCGCTCACCGGGGGCAAGGGCTGGGTGAAGACCTCCCTTTCCGGTCTGAGTTCCTTGACCGGTTCGTCGGCCGGCTCCCTCTCGTTGTCCACCCTGGCCGACCCTGCTCATGCGCTCGGGCTGCTCGGATCCTTGGGCTCGACGGTGACCAAGGTCGGGACCGTCACCCTCAACGGCGAACAGACCACCGAATACCAGACCACGGTCTCGGTCGCCGACATCGTGTCCCAACTGTCCCACGGTTCCCCCTCGTCGGCTTCCTCGGGAGCCGCGGCCAAAGCCCTCCAGCAGCTGGGTATCCCCAGCGTTCCGGTGAACGCATGGGTAGGTCGTGACGGCCTGCTCCGTCAGCTTTCGGTCACCATCGACCTCAGCCATGCCTCGCTCGGGAGTGTGCTGGGATCGCTCGGCTCCACCTCGTCCGCGCCCCCGGCGGGGGCCAAGGTCAACCTCACCATCGGCCTCTCCCACTACGGCGAACCGGTGTCCGTCAGCGTCCCCCCGGCCTCGGACGTCACCGACCTCAACTCCATCGCCTCTTCGCTCAAGGGCATGGCCTCCCAGCTGGGCGGCGCCCTGTCGGGTATGGTCTCGCACGTCTGAGCCCATCGCTGCCGGGGTACACCGGGGTGGGCCTCGCCCCCCGGTACGATCGTGAGCCATGGCACGGGCCTATGACGTCATCGAGGTGGAGAAGAAGTGGCAGCGACGTTGGGCCGACGAGGGCACCTACGAGGTCGACGCCGACGATCCCCGACCTCCGTGGTACGTGCTCACCATGTACCCCTATCCGTCCGGTCCGGCCCACATGGGCCACGTTCGCAACTACACCTTCGGTGACCTGCTGGTCCGACACCGCACCATGCTGGGTTACGCCGTGCTCTCCCCGTTCGGATTCGACTCCTTCGGACTTCCGGCCGAGAACGCCGCCATCAAGACCGGTACCCATCCCCGGATCTTCACCAACGCCCGCATCGACGAGCTGAAGGAGTCGATCACGTCGCTCGGTGCGGTCTACGACTGGCGCCGGGAGATCCGGAGTCACGATCCCGACTACATCAAGTGGAACCAGGTCATCTTCCAGAAGTTGCTGGCCGAGGATCTGGCCTATCGGGCCGAGGCCCCCGTCAACTGGTGCCCGGGCTGTCACACCGTGCTGGCCAACGAGCAGGTACTGGCCGACGGGACCTGTGAACGCTCCGGTGACCTGGTCGAGAAGCGGGATCTCGAGCAGTGGTTCTTCCGGATCACCCGGTACGCCGATGAGCTGCTGGCCGGACTGGACGACCTCGAGTGGCCCGAACGGGTCAAGACCATGCAGCGCAACTGGATCGGCCGGTCGGAGGGGGCTGAGTACGACCTCGAGGTGGTCGGGCGGGACGGCAGCGATGGCCAGGACCGCCTGGCCCTCCGGGTCTTCACCACCCGTCCCGACACGTCCTTCGGCATGACCTACGCGGTGGTGGCGCCGGAGCATCCGCTGGTTGACGAGCTGACCACGCTGGAGCACCGAGGGGACGTGGAGGACCTGCGCAAGCGGGCTGCCTCCAGCACCGACGTGGAGCGGATGTCCGAGAGCGGTGCGCTCAGCCTGGCCAAGCGGGGTGCCTTCACCGGATCCTTGGTGGTCAACCCCTTCACCGGGCACCCGGTGCCCGTCTACGTGGCCGACTACGTGCTCATGGGCTATGGGACCGGGGCCATCATGGCCGTGCCGGCCGAGGACCACCGGGACTGGGACTTCGCCCAGGCCTACGGGCTGCCATGGGTCCGGACCGTGCAACCCCCAGACGGTTGGGACGATGCCGATGGTCCGGGTGGGGGCGCCTACACCGGCACCGGCCAGAAGATCAACAGCCAGTGGCTCGACGGACTGGACATCCCCACGGCCAAGGCTCGGGCCATCGACTGGCTGGAGGCTGAGGGCATCGGCGAGCGGAAGGTCAACTACCGCCTGCGCGACTGGCTGGTGTCCCGTCAGCGCTTCTGGGGCTGCCCCATCCCCATCGTCTACTGCCCCGACCACGGCATCGTGCCGGTGCCGGCCGACCAGCTACCGGTGCTGGCCCCCGACGATGTGGAGTTCCTGCCCACCGGTGAGTCACCCCTGGCCACCAGTCCGGAGTTCCTCAACACGGTCTGCCCGGTGTGCGGTGGGCCGGCCACCCGTGAGACCGACACCATGGACACCTTCGTGGACTCGTCGTGGTACTTCCTTCGGTTCACCGACCCGTGGACCCCGGAGCTCCCCTTCGACCCGGAGATCGCCCGGCACTGGATGCCGGTCGACCAGTACATCGGCGGAATCGAACACGCCATCCTGCACCTGCTCTACGCCCGCTTCTACACGAAGGCGCTGGCCGACGTGGGCCTGGCCCCCGACGGGCTACGGGAGCCCTTCGCCCGACTGTTCACCCAGGGCATGATCCGGATGGACGGCAAGAAGATGTCCAAGTCCAAGGGAAACCTGGTAGCGCCGTCCAGCTACCTGGCCACCGTCGGGGCCGACGCCCTCCGGCTCTTCCACCTGTTCGTGGGACCGCCGGCTGACGACGTCGACTGGTCCGAACAGACCGATAGCGTCATCGACGGGTGCGGCCGCTTCCTCGACCGGGTGTGGCGGCTGGCCGTGCCGCCGGAGGGGGAGGAGCCGGCCCGGCGGTCGGGACCCCTGTCCGACGACGATACGGCCATGGCGCGGGCCACCCACCGGTTGATCGACCGCGTCACCCGGGACTACGAGCGCTGGTCGTACAACACCGCCGTGGCCGGCTGCATGGAGTTCGTCAACCTGGTGCAGCCCTACGTCCGGGACGACGGCCACCAACA
Source organism: Acidimicrobiales bacterium (assembly GCA_038210245.1). Taxonomy (GTDB): domain Bacteria; phylum Actinomycetota; class Acidimicrobiia; order Acidimicrobiales; family RAAP-2; genus Bog-756. The sequence continues at coordinate 10,913 of JBBQWW010000082.1, read as the reverse complement.
GGTGGTGGACGACGCGGTCGACACCCTCCTTCTCCTGCTGGCCCCGATGACCCCGCACCTGGCGGCCGAGGCCTGGGAGCGCCGCCACGGCGACCATATCCACCTGCGCCCCTGGCCGGTGGCCGATCCGCAGCTGGCCTCCGAAGACGCCGTGACCATGATCGTGCAGGTCAACGGCAAGGTCCGGGACCGGATCGAGGTGTCCCCGTCCATTTCCGAGGCGGAGGCCGAAGGTCTGGCCCTGGCCTCGCCGGCCGTGGTCGAGGCCCTGGCCGGAGCCGCACCCCGCCGGGTCATCGTGAAGCCCCCGAAGCTAGTCAATATCGTCGTCTGACGACACGGGCGGGGACCGACCCTGGGTGCGTCGGCCCGTCAGTGGGACGACTTGAAGCCGGCCAACACGTCGGCCCACCGCTCCGGGTCCATGGCGTAGGGCGCATAGAAGTTGAAGCGGTCGGCCACACCGTCGAATCGTCGGAGGATCTCCCCGGCGAGGTCGTCGAGCTCACCCACCACCGCGAAGGTGTTGAGCATGTCGTCATCGATGAGCTCGGCCATCGCCTCCCACGATCCCCGCTTGGACAACGTGTTCAGCTCGGTCTGGAGATCTCCCCATCCGTGCAGCTCCAGCACCGGTCGGTAGGCCGGCGTCGACGCGTAGAAGGCAAGTTGGGACTTGACCGCCCGGGCGGCCGCCGTGAATCCAGCCTCGTCCTCACCGGTCACCACCAGGCCCGGGTAGGAGATCTCGAAGTCGGCCCGGGACCGATGGCCGGTGGTCAGTCCGCGTTCGAGGGCCGGTGCGGTGATCTCCCGCAGGTAGCGCTCGGTGGTGAAGGCGTGGGCCAGCATGCCGTCGGCCACCTCGCCGGCCACCTCGGTCATCCTCGGGCCCACGGCGGCCAGGAAGATCCGCGGATTGCCGAACGGGTTGGGTCCCGGATCGAACATCGGGGTCATCAACGTGTGGCGGTAGAACTCCCCCCGGAAGGCCAGGCGGCTGCCCTCGGCCCAGCTGGCCCAGATGGCCCGGACGGCCGAGATGAGCTCCCGCATCCGTGGGGCCGGATGCGACCAGGGCATGGAGAACCGCTTCTCGATGTGGGGCTTGATCTGGGAGCCGAGCCCGAGCATGAAGCGTCCGGCCGAGGCCGTCTGGAGGTCGTTCGCCACCATGGCCAGGTTCATGGGGTTACGGGCGAAGGCCACGGCGATGCCGGTGCCCAGTTGAATCCGCTCGGTGTGTTCGGCCGCCAACATCAGGGGCAGGAACGGGTCGTGGCTGGTCTCGGCGGACCAGATGCCGTCGTAGCCCACCCGTTCAGCCATCCGGGCCGACTCGATGACCCCGCTGGGGTCGAATCCGATGCCTCCGTCGACGAACATGGGCCACGATAACCCGGCGAGGACCGGCCGATTCGGGGGCCGTCCGGGCCTCGCAGTTGCATCGCAGCGGCTGGTGCCCCACAATTCCCCGGATGACCGACAAACTTGACACCGGTCGTCCCGCGACCTCGGAAATAGGGGCGGTGCCCTCGGGCGTGCTGGTCCCCGTGGCCATGCCGACCGTCCTGGTCTTCACCGACGTGGCCTCCCTGGCCGATTCCCTCCGGCGCCACGAGCCGGCCCCACCGGGCGAGCACCTCCCGGTGGCCACGGAGCGTGGCGTGGTGGCCACGCCACCACCGGCGCCCGCCTCGGGCACCAACGGTCACGCGGTGGCCTCGGTCGACCACGCCGTACCGGCCACGGCGGCGGCGCCGACGACCGTGGGGACCACCGCCGCTCCGGCCCTTCCGCACCTAGCCTCCCCGACCCCTCAGGAGATCGTCACCGACGAGGAACGGACCCGTTACGGGCTGCTCCTCGACAGTGCGGCTGAGCGAGGCCTCCTCGACCCGGCCGACTACGAGATACGGCTGCGGGAGCTGGCCGGGGCCACCACGACGGCCCAGATGGTGGAGCTGGTGGCCGAACTCCCGGCCTTCGCCCCCGCCGCCCCGACCTCGGCACCGACCCGGTCCCGTCGGGCCATCCAGTCCGCCAACCGGGCCGGGGCCGCTGGTGCCGCCGCCGGTCAGCGGCGGCGCGTGGTCATGTGGGTGCTGATGGGCCTGTTGGTGGTGGTGGCCGTGGCCTCGCTGATCATCCTGGCCCTCTCGGCCGAGCGCCTGTCACGAAGTCGGAACTCGAGCCCGCCGCCGGCTCCGGTGGCGACGCAGCCGGTCAGTGCCCTTCGCCTCTGAGGAACTGCTCCAACTCGGCGGCGATCTCGTCTCCGCTGGGCACGTCCTCGTCGAGGACCGCGGGCGGTACCTCTTCTGAGTCGAGGGCGGCCTCGAGCCTCCGGACCATCTCCAGGTGCTCGGGGTTGGCCCCGATGAGCTCGTCGACCTGACGACGTGACGCCCCGGCGGCGTCCCGGAGCGTCGAGCTGTCCAACACCGTCCCGGTCACGGCACACAGCCCTTCGATGAGCGCCGCGCTGGCCTCGGGATAGGGCATGGCCGACACATAGTGGGGCACGCGGGCCCACAGGCCGATGACCGGCACTCCGGCGTCGCCCAAGGCCACCTCCAGAGCCGCCTGCACCCCGGCCGGCACCTCGAGGGTTCCATGCACCGTCCCTACTAGCCCGGCCAACCCCACCGACTGCGGTGGGACAGTGGACGCCAGTCGCACCGGTCGGGTGTGTGGGGTGGGTGCCGGAAAGGCGCCGAACCCGACCACGGTGCGGACGTTGAGGCCCTGCACCAGGCCGACCACGGCGTCGATGAAGGTGGGCCAGCGAAAGTCGGGTTCGGGGCCGGTCAGATAGAGGATGTCGGCCCCGACCCGGTCCTTGCTGGCCACGATCCGGATGGTCGGCCAGGTGAGTTCGGTGGTCACCCCGTCCTCGAGTCGGGCGATCGGTCGGCGGGCCCTCTGGTCGATGAGGGTCTCGGTGTCGAACGAGGCCACCTCGGCGGTCGGCGCCGCGGCCAACAGTTCGGTGATGGCGGAGGAGGCACCCATCCCGGCGTCGACCCAGCCTTCGAGCGCCACCACCATCACGGGGCGGGACAGCCGTTGGAGGGCGGCCCGATCCCAGTTGCGATCGAACTCGTAGAGCGACGACGGATCGCGATCAGTCACAACGACTCCACCTCGGCCAGGGCCCGCTCACCCAGTAGACCCACGTGAGCGGCGAACTGCTCGACGCCCGATCGGTCACCGGCGGCGGCCCCTCCGGCATAGCGCACATGAACCCCTTGGAGGATACAGGCCAGCTTCCAGAAGCCGAACGCCCGGTAGAAAGCGATGTGGCTGACGTCCCGTCCGGAGGTGTCGGCGTACCGGGCCAACAGGTCCGACCGGCGGGCGAAGCCGGGGACGGTGGTGGGGGCCACGCCCAGCAGGGCCTGGTCCCCGTCCCCCGGTTCGGCCCAGTACACGAGCAGGAGGCCCAGGTCGGCGAGTGGATCGCCCAGGGTGCAGATCTCCCAGTCCAGGATGGCCTGGACGGTGCCGGTGTCGTCCAGCACCGTGTTGTCCAGCCGGTAGTCACCGTGCACGATGCTCACCCCCTGCTGCTCGGGGATCCGGGCGGCCAGCAGTTCGTGGACCCGATCGATCACCGCCGGTCCCGGCTCGCCGTCCACGGTGGACTGCGTGAACTGGCCGTGCCACCGCTTGAGCTGGCGGGCGATGTAGCCGTCACGTCGGGCGAACTCGCCCAGGCCGATGGCGTCCACGTCGACGTCGTGCAGTCCGGCCAGGGTGTCGATGAGCGAATCGCCGGCTCGGGCCCGGCTGGGTTCGGACAGTTGGAGGGCGGAGCGCTCGTCCCGGACGATGTGCCCCTCGACGAACGACATCACGTAGAAGGGGGCACCGTTGACTGACTCGTCGGTGCACAGTCCGAGGGCGCGGGGCACCGGGACCCTGGTCTGGCCCAGCGCCGAGATGACCGTGTGCTCCCGCCGCATGTCGTGGGCCGTGGGCAGCACATGGCTGACCGGCGGCCGCCGCAGGGCGAAGTCGTGCCCGGAGGCGTCGGTGACCCGGTAGGTCAGGTTGGAACGGCCACCGGCGATGAGCTGGAAGGTGAACGGTGCCTCGGCTCCGGCTACGGCCGCGCTCATCCACCCGCTCACCCGGTCGTGGTCGATCCCCTCCACTCCGGTGTCCGTGTCCATTGGCCCTGCTTCCATGCCCTACGACGCTACCCGCGCTGGGTTCGCCCCCTGGGCCGGCCCCGGACAGCCCCGGGCCCGGTCGGATTTCCCCGGCGGTCCCGGTAACGTCTCGGTCATGGTTGACGTCACCGATGCCACGTTCGAGCAGGAGGTACTGCTGAAGTCCTCCGAGGTTCCCGTGGTGGTGGACCTCTGGGCGCCGTGGTGCGGGCCGTGCCAGACCCTCGGTCCCATCATCGAGAAGGTGGTCGACGCCACCGAAGGGGCCGTGACGTTGGCCAAGGTCAACGTGGACGAGAATCCGTCCATCTCCGGCAGCTTCCAGGTGCAGTCCATCCCGGCGGTGTTCGCCCTGAAGGACGGCAAGGTGGTCGACGGATTCATCGGTGCCCTGCCCGAGGCTGCCGTGGCCGAGTTCGTGGCCAAGCTCACACCCGAGCCGTCCGAGGCCGACACGTTGGTGGCTGAGGGGCTGGCGGACGGGACCGAGCCCCCGCTCCGCCGGGCCCTCGAGCTCCAGCCCGACCACGAAGGGGCCATCGTGGCCGTGGCCGGGCTGCTGGTGGCCCGGGGCGAGTCCGAGGAGGCCATCGCACTCCTCGGCAGGATCCCCGAGACGCCGGACACCCGGCGTCTGCTGGCCGAGGCCCGACTGGCGTCCCAGCAGGTCGACGTGGCCGCCGACGGCGTCGAGGAGCTGCTCGACGGACTCCTCGATCGGGTGACCGGGGACCCCGCCGCCCGACAGGAGTTCTTGGACCTGCTGGAGACCCTTGGGACCGACGACCCCCGGACATCCGGGTACCGGAAGGCCCTGGCGTCTCGGCTGTTCTGAGCGGGCTGGACCGGCTTCGGCGGCCGCGGCCCGGCGTCGAGCTGTCCGGGGCACCGGCCGGCCGATAGCGTCACCACCGTGCGCGCAACCCGGCTGACCCTCGGCGAGCGGTCCTTCGACATCACCGATCGGGCCCTGGTCATGGGTATCCTCAACCGGACGCCCGACTCCTTCTACGACAAGGGGGCTACCTACGCCCTCGACGACCTGGTCCGGCGGGCCGAGCTGTTGGTCGACGCCGGAGCCGACCTCCTCGACGTAGGTGGGGTGAAGGCGGGCCCGGGCCCGGCGGTGGACGAGCCCGAGGAGCTCGACCGGGTGATCCCGGCCCTCGAGGCGCTGCGGGCCCGCTTCGACACGCCGCTGTCGGTCGACACCTGGCGGGCGTCGGTGGCTAAGGAGGCCTACGCCGTGGGCGCGGTGGTGGGCAACGACATCAGCGGCTTCGCCGATCCCGAGTACCTGACCGTGGCGGCGGCGGCCGGGGCCACGGTGGTGGCCACCCACATCCGGCTCGGCCCCCGCATCCCCGACCCCGAACCGGTCTACGACGATGTGGTGGAGACGGTGCGGACCTACCTGCTGGAACGGGCGGCGTGGGCCACGGCGGCCGGCCTGCCCCCGGACCGGATCGTGCTCGACGCCGGGCTCGACCTCGGCAAGACCGCCGAACAGTCGCTGACCCTCCTGCGGGCCTCGGACCAGTTGGCGGAGTTGGGCTACCCCCTCTTGCTGTCCGCCTCCAACAAGACATTCCTCGGCGTGGTCCTGGGACTCGAGATCGGTGAGCGGCGGGAGGCGTCGTTGGCCGCCACCGCGCTGGGTGCCACGCTCGGGTGCCGAATCATGCGGGTGCACGACGTCGACGCCCACCGCCAGGTGTGTGCCGTGCTCGGCGCCGTGGCCGCCGCCTGCCGGTCCGACCGCGCCCCGCTGGGAACGTGAACGCCGTCCGCTCCGGCGGCCCGACCTCGGCTGAGGCCGACGGGGGTCCGATAGACCGGGCAGGACCGGCCTACCTGGTCCGGGGGACCGACCCCTCGCTGGTGGCCCAGGCTGCCCACGCCCTGACCGAGCAGCTGGTGGGCGGAGGGGATCCGTCCCTGATGGTGGAGGAGTTCGGCGGCCCGGGGTTGGAGCCATTCGATGTGGGCGCGGTGATCGACGCCTGCACCACGCCCCCTTTCCTCGTGGATCGACGGGTGGTGGTGGTGCGCGACATCGGTCAGTTGGCGGCGCCGGACGCCAAGCGACTGGTGGAGTACCTGCAGGACCCGTTGGCCACCACGGCCCTGGTGCTGGTGGCCGGCGGTGGAACCCTGCCCCAGTCCCTGTCCAAGGCGGTCGGGGCCTCCGGTCAGGTCGTGGACACGTCGGTGGGCAACGGACGGGCCCGGTCGCAGTGGCTGGCCGACCACCTGAAGGGCGGGCCCGTCCGCCTGGACGGTCCGGCCACCGCATTGCTCTCGGACCACCTGGGTGAGGACATGGGCCGGCTACGGGGCCTGCTCGACACCCTGGCTTCGGCCTACGGTGCCGGGTCCACGGTGTCGGTGGACGATCTCGAGCCCTTCCTCGGTACCGCCGGAGCCCTGGCCCCGTGGGATCTGACCGACGCCATCGACGCCGGCCGGTCGGCCAAGGCCCTCGGTGTGCTGCACCGGATGTTGGACGCTCCGGACTCCCACCCCCTCCGGGTGATGTCGGTCCTCCACGGTCACTATCGCAAGATGCTGCAGCTGGACGGGTCGGGGGTGACCTCGGCGGAGGAGGCGGCCCGGGTGCTCGGAATGAGGAGCGCCTTCCCGGCCAAGAAGGCCCTGGCCGAGTCGCGCCAGTTGGGGATCGAGCGGATCGCCCGGGCTGTCCGGCTGGTGGCCCAGGCCGACCTCGACGTGCGGGGGATCACGGCCCTGCCGGGTGAGACGGTGCTGGAGGTGCTGGTGGCCCGACTCAGCCGACTGTCGGCCACCCGGTAGCCGTAGGCCGGCCCGGCATCACGAGGCGACTGCGTCCCGCGACTGCTCGCCGGCGTCAGCGACGTTCTCCGTCCAGTGGAAGCCGTCCCAGTACCGGAACTGGTGTCGACCGGTCGGGTCGGCCTTCCATCCGGCCGGCACGGTCGCGGTGGCGTCGTCGACCACCGGAAGGCTGGTGCGCTGCTTGGGCCGGTACGAACGGGTGAGGCTGATGGAGGGTCGGGTCTTGGTGGCCGTCCCGGAGCTGCTGAAGAAGGTGCCGGACACCTCGAGGGGGGCCGATTCGGCCTCCACCTCGACGGGAGAGGATCCGACCTGGGTGTCGTGGGCCTCGTTGAAGAGGTCGAACCCCATCGGAGCGGCCACCCCGCCGACGGGCCAGTGCTCGTCTCGGTGGCCGGCGCCGGCCGGTGGCAATTCGCCGAACCGCTCGAAGGGGAGGCTGGCGGCCCGGCCTCCCACGGCGATGGCGGTGACCTTGGGCCGTCCTTTGAACACGTAGAGGGCCAGTCCGACGAGGGGGACCAGCACGACCAGGACGAGGTAGGCGGTTTTGCTCTCCTCGGCCCGCTTCCAGGCCCATCCGGGTTGGCGTAGAAGGTCCACGGCCCCCACGATCATGGCGAGGCCCACGATGAGTCCCACCAGTTCGAGCGAGAACGTGCTCGGTCCTGCGATCTGTCCGGTCATGAGCCACAGCCTCCTGTTGTGCCGATTACACCTACATGGCGGCATCGCCGGAAGGGGCTCCGTGGGTCGGGCCCTCCAAGCGGTGCTGAGTTGTTCGGTCGGGTCAGGCGCTCGAGGCGCCGACGGTCAGTGGGCGAGTGCGGTATCGAAATAATCGGCGCAGCTGTGGCACTCGTGAAGCATCACTCTTAGTGTTTAGCATAACGCGGAGAGTAGTCAAGTCCAGTCCTATCGGAAATCACGCGACGAGGGAACGGGACCCAGTTCGAGTGGCTCGAACCGCTCGGCCACCAGGGTCATGGAACCCTCCGATCGCTCAATCCGTCCGCGGACCAGCAGGGCCGGGCACGACCGGGCCACCGGCTTCCACCGGACCCAGGCCCCCCGTGAGCAGACGATGTTGACCATGCCGGTCTCGTCCTCGAGGTTCAAGAAGACGGCACCGTGGGCGCTCTCGGGCTGTTGCCGGTGGGTCACCACGCCCCCGACGGTGATCCGGGTGCCGGTGGGCCGCGATCGCAGCGCCGCCGCGGCCAGCACGCCCCGTCGGTCCAACCCCTCTCGGGCCAGCTCCATGGCCGTGGTGTCGGGTGCCATCCCGAGTGACCACAGGTCGTCGGCCACCCCCTCCCACGAGGTGGGCCGGGGCAGGGGTGGAGGATCTGCTCCGGTGACCACGCCGGGGAGCCGGTCCGCGGTGGCCTGGGAGGCGGCCCCCGCCCCCCACACCAGGGAGCGCCGGTTGGGACCGGCCGAACCATCTCCGCCGTCGCGGGCGCCGGCGGTCTTCCCCAGGCCGTCGAGGGCGCCGGCAGTGGCCAGTGCCTCCAGCTGGGTACGGGTGACGCCGGCTCGGCGCACCAGGTCCTCCATGCTCGACCAGGGCCTCCCCCCGGCGATCCGTGCCGCCGTCTCGCTGCCGATGCCGCGCACCGAAGACACGCCCAGCCGGATGCCCGGCCCGGCCGGCTCCCCACTCACTCGGCTCCCGTCCTCGCACCCCACCGCTTCGAGGCCGGCATCGGCCCCGCCGACGTTGACGTCGGGCCGGCGGACCACCACCCCGTGCCGCTTGGCGTCGGCCACCAGACTCTGAGGGGACCAGAACCCCATGGGCTGGGCGTTGAGCAGACCGGCGGTGAAGGCGGCGGGGTAGTGCACCTTGCACCAGGCGGTGGAGTACACCAGGTGGGCGAAGGCCACCGAGTGGCTCTCGGGGAACCCGAAGTTGGCGAAGGCGGCCAGAGCGGTGTACACCTGCTCGGACACCTCGGCGGAGACCTGTCGGGCGGCCATGCCCGTGAACAGCCGGTCTCGCAGTCGGGCCATCCGCTCGCCCGACCGCTTGGCGCTCATGGCCTGACGCAGCTCGTCGGCCTCGGTGGGAGTGAAGCCGGCCACGTCGATGGCGATCTGCATCAGCTGCTCCTGAAACAGGGGTACCCCGAGGGTGCGCTCGAGGGCCGGCTGCAACAGCGGGTGGAGATAGGTGATGGGCTCGCTCCCGTTGCGGCGGCGGATGTAGGGGTGGACGGCGTTCCCCTGTATGGGTCCGGGACGGATCAGAGCCACCTCGATGGCCAGGTCGTAGAAGCACCGCGGCTGGACGCGGGGGAGGGTGTTCATCTGGGCCCTCGACTCCACCTGGAAGACCCCCACGGTGTCGGCCCGGCACAGCAGGTCGTAGACGGCCGGGTCCTGGTCGAGACGGGCCAGGTCGATCTCGATCCCATGGAATTGGCGGGTCAGGTCCACCATGTGGTGCAGGGCGGTGAGCATGCCCAGGCCGAGCAGGTCGAACTTGACCAGTCCGGCCGCCGCGCAGTCGTCCTTGTCCCACTGCAGCACGCTGCGGCCGGGCATCCGGCCCCACTCCACCGGGCAGACCTCGACCACCGGGCGGTCGCAGATGACCATGCCACCCGAGTGGATGCCGAGGTGGCGGGGGAAGTCGAGCAGCTCGGTGGCCAGCTCCTTCACCAGGGGCGGGAGGTCGACCCGTTCGTGGATCGACTCGCCCCGGTCGACCGACTTCGACCAGGTGTCCACCTCCTCGGGCGAGTGTCCGAGGGCCTTGCCCACGTCGCGCAGGGCCGAGCGTGACCGATAGGTGATGACGTTGGCCACCTGGGCGGCGTGCAGCCGGCCGTAGCGCTCGTAGACGTACTGGATGACCTCTTCGCGCCGGCCGGACTCGATGTCGACGTCGATGTCCGGCGGCCCGTCACGGGCCGGGGAGAGGAAGCGTTCGAACAGCAGCCCGAGGGAGACGGCGTCGACGTTGGTGATCCCGAGGGCGTAACAGACCGCCGAGGTGGCCGCCGACCCCCGGCCCTGGCAGAAGATGTCCTCACGCCGGCAGAACCGCACGATGTCCCAGACGGTGAGGAAGTAGCCGGGGAACCCGAGCGCTCCGATCACGGCCAGCTCCCGGTCGAGCTGGGCCCACGCACCTGGTACCCGCTCGGACTCCCGGGACCCGTACCGGTCGGTGGCCCCCCGGCGGACCAGCTCCACCAGCCAGGTCTGCTCGGTATGGCCGGCCGGGACCGGAAAGTCGGGGAGCCGGGGGGCCACCAGGCGTAGGTCGAACGAGCAGGCGGCGGCCAGTTCGGCGGCCTGGTCGACCACCCCGGGCCACCGGGCGAACCGCCGGCGCTGCTCGGCCTCTCCCCGCAGGCAGGCGGTGGCCGACGCAGGGAGCCACCCTTCGAGGGCGGTCAGGGTGCGCCGGGCCCGTACCGCGGCCAGGGCGGTGCTCAGGGGGAACCGGGCCGGGGTGGCGTAGTGCACGTTGTTGGTGGCGACCGGGATCACGCCCCGCTCGATGGCCAACCGGGCCAGGGCGTCGTTGCGGGTGGCATCGATCGGATGACCGTGATCCCACAGCTCGACGGCCACATGATCGCGGCCGAACCGTCCGATCAGGTGGTCGAGGGCATGGGCCGCGGCCGCCGGACCTTCGGCGGTGAGGGCGGTGGCCACCGCTCCCTTGCGGCACCCGGTGAGCACCTGCCAGTGGCCGCCGTGTCGGTCGGCCAGAGCGTCAAGGGTGATGACCGGCTTGCCCTTCTCCCCCCCGGCCAGGTGGGCCTCGGCGATGACGCGGCTGAGAGAGGCGTAGCCCCCGGGGTCCCGGGCCAGCACCACCAGGTGGGTCCCGTCGGGGTCGGCCACTCCGGTCCGCGCCCCGGCCGGGGCGACAGCGGTGAGGGTGAGCTCGGCGCCGAA
>JBBQWW010000081.1:0-15289 GCA_038210245.1 Acidimicrobiales bacterium | reverse complement strand
GCGGTCAGTTCCAAGGACGGGAAGATCACCATCGATCTGGGTCGGGTGGAGCTGACGGTGAAGAAGGAGCTGGCGGCCAAGGGCATCACGGTCTTCGACCGGGTCCCCGCCGTCAAGGGTCTCAACTTCGTACTCTTTCAGTCGAACGATCTGGTCCGCATCCAGAAGTTGGTCAACTTCCTCAACAAACTGGCCGTGGTACTGCCGATCATCACCCTGCTGTGCTTCGCCGGCGCTGTGGTGCTGGCCAAGAATCGTCGGCGTGGACTGGTGCGGGTTGGCATCGGACTGGCCGTATCCATGGGGCTTATCCTGGTGTTGCTCGCCGTGGGGCGGAACCAGTACGTCTCGGGGATCCAGCCACCCCAGTCGCCCCAGGCGGCCACCGCGGTGATCGACACGGTGACGGCGAACCTGCGGGCCGCCGTGCGGCTCATCCTGATCCTGGCCGCGCTGTTGGCCATCGGAGCCCTGGTGGCCGGCAACCCATGGGTCCGGTCCAAAGTCGGAGAGATGCGGAAGCCGGGATGGACGGCCGACGGACCGGTCCACGACTTCGTGGCCGCGCACCGCAAGGCCCTGCAGTGGACCGTCCTGGCCCTGGGCCTGGTGATCCTGGTCATCTGGAACACTCCCACCACGCTGGTCGCCGTGGTGGTGGTGCTGATCACCCTGGTCGTGGTGGGGCTGGTGGGAGTGTTCGCCGGACGTGGCCCCGGCCCGGCCCTCGTCGGTCCGGCCGGGTCCGACCCCGAGATCGGGCCTGGGTCCAGTCCCGAGGGGTGACGGTGCCGGAGGGGCCCACCGGGCGACCGGTGGCCCGGGCGTGGTGGAGGGTCATCGAGCCGATCCACGCCGTGACCTACTTCGCCCCCGAGTCCCACCAGGCGCTGCGAGCCTCTGGTCTCCGGGGATTCTGGATGGGGTACTTCGCCGCCCGAGTGGCTCCGGTGGGGGTTGTCGGGCCTTCCACTGTCTCCGCCACCTTCTTCAACTTCCACCCGACCATGGTGCGTCGGTCCATCCCCGACGCCTGGACCTTCGCCGACCCGGCCACCGTCGTGGCCGCCCGTCGGGCCGGGGCGGCGACGGCCCTGCGCCGGATCGATCCGGCGATCGAGGACCGGGCCCGTCCGCTGGCCGGCCGCCTCGCTGGCGTCGTGGAGTCGGCCGACAGCTCGGGTCGCGTGCTGTTCGGGGCCAACCGGGCCCTCCCGCCTGTCGATGAGCCGGTGGAGGCGCTGTGGCAGGCGTGCACCTCGCTCCGCGAACACCGCGGCGACGGCCATGTCGCCGCGCTCACGACCGCCGGACTGGACGGATGTCAGGCCCTTGTCCTCTTCGCCCTGTCCGAGGACCTCCCTGTCCCGATGTTCCTCGACAGCCGGGGTTGGTCGGCTGACGAGTGGGAAGCATCTCGCAGTGGGCTCGAGGACCGGGGCCTGGTGGACGGCAGCCGGATCACCGCAGCCGGTGTGGATCTCCGACGATCGATCGAGGAGACCACCGACCACCTGGCCGCGCCGCCGTTCGAATCACTCAGTGACCGGGAGGCGGTCGACACGTACCGTGCCCTGGCCGAGCTCTCGGGTGCGGTGGCGGCTGGGGGGGAGATCCCCTTTCCCAATCCCATGGGACTGCCGGCCCCGGCCCCGGCTGACTCCTGACCACTGAGTCTGAGGTGCCTCAGACGACCGGACCGTTGGTGGCCGGTCGCCCGGTGTCGGGGCTGTTTCCGTGGACGAGCCCGTTGCCGTTGCCGTTGCCGTTGCCGTCGCCGTGGGCGAGCCCGAGGCCGTCCGGCCCGTCGATCTCGGGCCCTTCCCCGTCTCCGTTCCCGTCCCGCTCCTCATCCCAGGTCCCGAAGGAGGAGGCGATGAAGGCCGCAGTCTCCTGTTGGGCGGCCACCTGCCGCTTCTCCGCCCCGGCGGCCAGCAGGCGCCCGAGCACCGGGATCTCCCACAGCGACTCGGCCCGCATGATGGCCATCACCACCGGGACCAGGTGCTCAGCGGTGTCGAATACCACGTAGCGCGGCAGCCACTCGGGCTCGTATTTGGCGTTGAACCGCCAGAGGGACTCAATCTGGGCAAAGCTCGAGAGCTTCTTGAGGAACCACCGCTCGGCCCGTTGCACGGTGCCGTCGCCCTTGTCGCCGGCCAGGGTGGAACGCAGCGTGGCAAAGTTGAGACTGAGCCCTTGGTGCCCGTCCGCCTTCAGGTGCTCGATGGTCGACACCAAGGCGAAGTCCAGCAGCCCGTTGGGATGGTCGGCCGGGTCCCGACGCATCAGGTCCAGCGAGTAGCCGTTGATCCCCGGGGCCGGTACGAACTGGCACATGGCCGCCGCCCCCCCGTCCGGTCCGCGGACCACGGTCAGCAGTAGCCCGGTGTCCCGGGGATCGAAGACCCGGCCCAGCATCATGGAGAAGCCCCGCTCGTGCTCACCTTGTCGGCTGAGGCTCATGAGGGTGGCGAGCTCGGCCGAGAGCTCGGCAGCGAGTCGGGACGGATCGTGGAAGGTAACGGTGTAGCCGTACTTCTGGATGCGGTTGTGGGCCTGGCGGAGGCCCTTCATGGACCCGCCGGACAGGGAGAACGACTGCACTTGCACCACGGCCTCATCACCGAGATAGATGTTGTGCATACCCGCGTCGCGGTAGATCGGCAGCCAGTCCTCACCGGCGCCCATCACCGACGTCACCCACCCGTGGTCATCGGCGAAGCGGCGGAACGCGCCCCACACCTGCTCCCGTTCGTTGCGGGGTCCGATGGGGTCGGGCGAGATCAGGCACACCCCTCCATAGACGGCGTAGGCCACCAGACTGTCGCGGTGGAAGAACCACTGCTTGTCGGAGCGCAGCGCGAAGTAGTCGAGGGTGGAGATGCCGTGACGGCGCACGATGTCCCGGGCCCGGAACTCCGCCGCCCGGCCCGAGGTGAGCCGTCGGTCCACTACCGGGCGGGTCAGGAGGAAGAGGGTGATGGCCACCAACGACAGGCCGATGACGAGCAGAGTCGGGGCCAGAAACCGGTCGGCGCGTCGTGGCAGGGCGATGGTCTGGATGCCCACCATCCGCTCCGACACCGCCCACAGGGCGGTCCAGAACGGGATGTGGGTGTGCACGTGGTCACGATCGATGCTGGTGAAGAGCTCGATGGACGCGGTGGTGAGCCCGATGATGCCCACGGCCCCCACGCCGAGGGCGATGAGGGCGGACCGAAGGGACGACCAGTCTGACGATGACTGGAAGTCGCGCCGGTTGACCAGCAGGATGACCAGGACGGCGATGGCGAACAGCGACTCTTCGATGTCGGCCCCGGCGATGATGTGCAGGAAGATGGTGCCCGAGAGCAGGACCACGGCCACCCGCCAGGCCCTCCGCTGGCCCCGGAGAATCCCCCGCCCGAGGGCGATGAGGGCCAGCCCGGCCATGGCGATGAGAGCCCCCGCGGCCACGCTGGCCCGAAGGGGCAGGATCTGCAGCACCGCGTGCAGCCGGCCACGGAGCGGCGGCGTGATGGCGTCGAGGAGGTCGACGATCCCGGCGAAGAGGATGGCGGCCGAGGCCCACCGGCGGACCCGGCGGGTCCGCCGGTGGGCCTTGCTCAGGTCGGGGGCGGCCGGCCACGACGCGCCGATGGGGTAGGACGCCACCAGGGACGGGTGCAGGCTGCCGGCGTGCCGCCCGCGCATGACCATCCGCTCCAGGGCACTGGGCGACCGGGGCTCATGGCTGGCCAGCAGCAGCCGGACGTGGAGTTCGGCACCGGTCTCCAGCTCCACCCAGCTCACCCACTGCTTCTGCAGATACACCGGCGGCAGGCCCAGACGGGCTCGTCGCTCCTCCACCACCTCGCCGGTGGCACCGACATTGGCGTAGAAGCCGACACCGAGGTGGGTCAGTTCGGACTGGAAGGTGGCCGCGGTGATGAGGCCGGCGTACCCCCGGCCGACCAGGCGTCGGGCGGCGTCGCGGGCCGCGTCGTTGGCCCCGGCTTCCGAGCGAACGGCGTCGAGGGCGCCTCCTCCGAGGATCGACCACATGCGGCGGCTCAACAACCCGAGGACGACGGCCATCACCCCCAGCACCAGCAGCGCCACGATCGACGCCACCAGGATCTGATCCACCGGGTCGGCCTGGTGGGCGTGGCGCAGGGCCCGGGCTGTGAGCCCCGAGCCCAGGTGGCCGAGTACCCAGGGGGTGACGGCCACCCGCAGGAGGGCAGCCACGCCGAACGGCACCAACAACCACCATGCGTAGCGGCCCACCCGCCGGTACAGGGTGCGGGAGACGACGAATCGGGACAGGCTCGACGGATCGCTCAGGCGGTTGAGTCCGGCCAGCCACGGCGCGTCGTCCGTGGACTGGGCCGCCAAGGTACGCCACCCGCGTCCGGCGGCCGAGTGGCCGACCGCTCCGGGCTTGGCGTCGGCCGCCGGGTTGAACTCGGTCTCCGTGCCGGTGCATCCCGGCGCGTAGGCGTGCTCACCGGGCTCCACCCGGACCACCCGGACCCCCGTCGCCGTCCGGAGGTGGAGGTCGACCGGTCCGAGCTGTTCGATCCCCCGGGCGGCGGCCACGGCGATCATCTCGGGATCGGTGTCGTATCCAGGCTCGTGGGTGCCCGTCTGGCGGATGACCCGCCGTTCGTCCTCAGCCAGAAAGCGGTTGAAGGCGTCTCGTAGGATGGGGTGGGCCACCATGGTCCGGCTGGCCTGGTCGAGGGGCGAGCCGGCCCCGGTGAGGTCGAAGAGGTTGCCGGCGATGACCAGCACGCCGGGCCCGTCCCAGGTATCGAGGGCTCGGGCCAGCTCCGCGGTGGCCGCCGTCGTCGACGGGGTCGCCGTGGGTGTGAGGAGGAGGTCGCTGACCACCATCACCCGGCGTCCGAGGGGAATGTCGAGGCACGCCGTCCCGGGCTCCGGCTGAAACGGTGCCGATCGGCCCCGAGTGGTAGCCACGTCGGGGCTGGCCCCGTCGGGCGGCTGGCTGGTCACGGTCACGGCCCCTCCATCGTAGAGGCCCGCCACCGGTAGGCTGAGGCGCGTGGGTCAGGGACGTCATCCCTGGTCCGGGCGTATGACTCGGGGCGTTGTCCCTGGTCCGACGGTATCGAAGCACGACAGGAGCCGGGGAGAGATGGCAGACGACACCGCAGGGGGCCACGGGGACCGCCCACCGGGTACGCCGGCCACGATCGAGGACTACTTCTCCGAGGACCGGGTCTTCCCGCCCTCGGGCGCCTTCAGACGGGATGCGGTACTCAGCGACCCGGGGATCTACCAGCGGGCGGAAGCCGACTGGACCGGGTTCTGGGCCGAGCAGGCCGGCTCACTCGACTGGTTCCGTCCGTGGGACCGAGTGCTGGAGTGGGATCTTCCCTTCGCCCGGTGGTTCGACGGTGGCACCCTCAACGTGTCCTACAACTGTCTCGACCGCCATGTGGCCGCGGGCCGCGGCGACACGGTGGCCTTCCACTGGGAGGGTGAGCCGGGCGACACCCGGACCATCACCTACGGCCAACTCCTCCTCGACGTGTCCCGCTTCGCCAACGTCCTCCGTGGACTCGGGGTCGGCCGGGGCGACCGGGTGGCCGTCTACATGCCCATGATCCCCGAGTTGGTGGTGGCCATGCTGGCCTGCACCCGCATCGGGGCGGTGCACTCGGTGGTGTTCGGGGGCTTCTCGTCGGATGCGCTGCGGGACCGGATCCTCGATGCCCAGGCCCGGGTGGTGTTGACCGCCGACGGGGGGTTCCGACGAGGGGCGGCGGCCGGGCTCAAGGCTCAGGTGGATGTGGCGGTGTCGGAATCACCCTGCGTTGACCATGTCGTGGTGGCTCGCCGGACCAGCGTGGGCGACGACGGCGCCATGCCCCCCATGGCCGGTGGGCGCGACCACTGGTGGGACGACCTGTTGAGCGGTGACGACCCGGCGGCGGGAGGACGTCCCGACGACGAGTGCCCCCCCGAGCACATGGAGGCCGAGGACCTCCTCTTCATCCTCTACACGTCGGGGACCACGGCGGCCCCCAAGGGCATCATGCACACGACCGGGGGGTACCTCACCCAGGTGGCCTTCACCCACCGAGCCGTCTTCGACCTCCACCCCGACCGCGACGTCTACTGGTGCGCGGCAGACATCGGCTGGGTGACCGGGCACAGCTACATCGTCTACGGGCCGTTGGCCAACGGAGCCACCTCGGTGATGTACGAGGGCACCCCCGATTTCCCCGAGCGGGACCGCTGGTGGTCGATCATCGAGCGCTACGGAGTGACCATCCTCTACTGCGCGCCCACGGCCATCCGCACCTTCATGAAGTGGGGGACCGAGTTCCCCGAGCGCCACGACCTGTCGTCGTTGCGGGTCCTCGGATCGGTGGGCGAGCCCATCAACCCCGAGGCCTGGATGTGGTACTCGACCCACATCGGCGGCGGCCACTGCCCGGTGGTGGACACCTGGTGGCAGACCGAGACGGGAGCCATGATGATCGCCCCGCTGCCCGGACTCACCACCACCAAGCCGGGATCCGCCACCTTCGCCCTGCCCGGCATCGGCGTGGAGGTGGTGGACGAGGCCGGCGAACGGGTGGACCGGGGCGGCGGCTACCTCACGCTGACCCGACCCTGGCCGTCCATGCTCCGCGGCATCTACGGCGACCCCGAGCGGTACCGCGACACCTACTGGAGTCGCTTCCCCGACCGCTACTTCGCCGGCGACGGGGCCAAGATCGACGACGACGGCTACCTGTGGCTTCTGGGCCGGGTGGACGACGTGATGAACGTCTCGGGTCACCGCATCTCGACCACCGAGGTGGAGTCGGCCCTGGTGGACCACCCCAGCGTGGCCGAGTCGGCGGTGGTCGGGGCCAACGACCCGACATCGGGACAGGCCATCGTGGCTTTCGTCACGCTGCGCGCCGACGCCGGGCCGCCCGACGACGAGAAGGGCCAGGCGCTCCGGCGTCACGTGGCCGAGAAGATCGGCCCCATCGCCCGACCGAAGACGGTCGTCTTCACCGACGAACTCCCGAAGACCCGCAGCGGGAAGATCATGCGACGCCTGCTCCGCGACGTGGCCGAGGGCCGGGTCCTCGGCGACACCACCACCCTGGCCGATCCGGCCGTGGTGGACGAGATCCGACGCTTGGCGGCGACCTCGCCGACCGACGAGTGAGCCCGGCCACCGGCCCCTCCAACTGGGCCTGGAGGAGTGGACCCATCGAGACGCCGGGCGAAGCCGTGGTGTTCGACATGGACGGAGTGCTGTCCGACGCCGTAGGTCGCCAGCACTTCATCGAGCGGGGCCGTCGCGACTGGGACGCCTTCTTCGAGGCCTGTGGCGACGACCCCATCATCGGGGAGCTGGTCCGGGTGCTCGAACTGCTCGACCCTCGCTTGCAGGTCGTGCTGCTGACCGGACGACCCATGCGAGTCCAGCCCCAGACCGTGGCCTGGCTGGAACGCTACGGGCTGCGGTGGGACCTGCTGGTCATGAGGTCACGGGGGGACTACTCGCAGGTGACCTGGTTCAAGAGGGACAGTGTGGACGAGCTCCGCTCCTACGGTTTCGATCTGCGGCTGGCCTTCGAGGACGATCCCAACAACTTCGCCATGTTCCATGCCGAAGGGATTCCCTGCGTCTATATCCACTCGGGGTACTACGAGTAGGACCGGTGAGCAGCTTCGCCCGGCCCACCGTCACCGGGTGAGCCGCTTCTTCCGGCCGGCTGTCACTAGGTGAGCCGCTTCTTCCGGCCGGCTACGACCCAGCCCCCGACCAGGGCCAGCACGGCGAGTCCCACCAGTGGGGGATCTCCGTAGCGGACGTAGACCGTCCACCCGCTCCGGCGGTCCAGGCTGGCTGCGATGACCTGGGGTGCACCGAGGACCGACCGCTCGATCAGGGTGCCCCGGTGAGTGATGGCCGCGCTGTACCCGGTCGGGGCCGCCTGCAGCAGGTCCCGACCCTGCTCCACCGCCTGCACCTCGGACGCGGCGATCTCCTGGGTGGGCACCTGGGCCGTGGCGTAGGACGAGGTGTTGGTGGGGACGATAAGTAGCTGGGCCCCGTTCCGGACCGAGGCTCGACCCCGATCGGCGTAGAAGACCTCGTAGGAGACCAGGGCCCCGAGGGGGGCCGCCGGGGTGTCCAGCAGCCCGGTCCCGGTGCCGGGGACGGCGTCGAGGGGGACGGCCGAGAGGTTGCCCAGATGGGCGAAGAGGTGACGGAGGGGCACGTACTCCCCGAAGGGGACCCGGTGGACCTTCTCGAACCGGGACACCAGCGTCCCGTCGGGTCCCCAGGCCACGATCTCGTTGCGGAAGGCGGTGGAAGAGACGGTCTCGGTCACGCCCACCACCAGGGTGGTGTGCAGGGTGCGGGCCAGGCCGGCCAGCACGGCCTCCTCGGGTGAGCGGGCGAGGAGGGTGGGGAGGGACACCACGTCTTCCGGCCAGAGCACCAGTGTGGGTACGTGCCCGTGGGCCGACTGCTGGAGGGACTGGGTCTCGGCCTGCTGGGCGGCCAGCACCACCGCCGGGTCGATCTGGGACTTGGAGAACCCTCGGGCCCCGCCACCCTGCACGGCGGCCGTGGACACCCCACCCACCGATTCCCCGCCGTCGGGGGCGTGGTCACCCACCGCCACCAGCGCCCCCGCCATCACCAGGGCCACCAGGGCGGACGCCAGGAGCGGCCCGGTCCCGGCCAACCCCCCGGACAGCGGACCTACCCGCCCGCTGCCGTTCTGCCCGTCCACCCGGGCGAAGGTGCGGGCCCGGGTGCCGTCCCGCACCGCTCGCACCACCGCCTCGGTCAGGGCGGCCAGCCCCGCCCCACCGAGGAACACCGCCAGGGTCAGGCCCAGGGGCCCGCCCAGACGAGCCACCCCCAGCACCGGGCCACCGGCCTGGCCCAGAAAGACCCCTCCGATGGGCAGGCCACCGAACGGCCACCGAGTCCGGGCCGCCTCGGCCAGGGTCAGGGCGGCCGGAAACGCCAGCATCCGGGCCACCACCGGCCCGGAGGGCACGGCCCCACAGGCCACGGCCATGAACGCCGCCTCCAGCGCCATCAACACCAGTGCCCCCGGGATGGTGAAGGAGCGGGCCCACATCAACCCGGGCACGTACAGGCCCAGCCCGGCCAGCCATCCCGCCCACACTCGGGTTCGGGGACGAAGGCCGCCCAGCCGCCACCACAGGAGTCCGGCGGCGGGGAAGGCCACGATCCACAGGCCCCACGGCGGAAGGGAGAGGGCGAGGCCGACCCCCGAGACCAGTGCCGGTAGCGCCACCATGCCCCGCCGCGGTGTCACCGTGGCCGACCTGCGCTCGGTCATGGAGACCCTCGACGGTCGCCACCTGGGGGGCCCGGCGTCGTCCTGGGCCACCGCCGGCGGCGGCTCGGGCGACCCCGCCTTGGTCTCGGTCACGACCCCGGGAGGGCTCCTGGGCTCCCTCGCCCAGAGGCATCCGGACCGGTCAGGGAGGCCGCCACGCGGCGGGCCGCCGCCCGCCCGCTGGCGATGCAGGCGGGAATGCCCACCCCCCGGAGTGCGGCCCCGGCGACGGCCAGGGTGGGGAGGGAGGCCAGCTCCTCCTCGATGCGGGCCACGCGGATCAGGTGGCCCACCTCGTACTGGGGGAAGGCGCCGTCCCACCGGGTCACCAGCGACTCGAGGGGTGGGTCCTCCACGCCGAGCAGCGTGCTCAGCTCGGTCAGGACGGAGGTCACCAGCTGGTCGTCGTCCATGGCCGCAGGGCGCTCGTCGCCGAACCGTCCCACCGAGACCCGGACCAGCTCGTCCCCGGCACGGGCCAGATGCGGCCATTTGCGGTCGAGAAAGGTGCAACCGGTGATCAGGGCCGGACGCCCGTCGACGGTGGAGGTGCGGGGTACGAGGAAGCCGGTGCCCGGCATCGGTCCAGGGATCGACCCCTTGGGCAGGGACAGGGTGACCACCGTCACCGACGCGTAGCGGAGGGTGCTGAGGATGCCGGCCGACTCGGGGGCGAGAGGGGCCAGCAGCACGGCCGCCACGGGTGCCGGTGCCGCCACGATCAACCCGTCGACATCGAGGCTGCCTCCGGCCCCGGGGGCCGACCCCGGTGACCCGAGGGTCAACGTCCAGTGGGCAGGTCGCGACCGACCGTCGGTCTCCCGCTCCACCGACTCGACCGCGGTACCGGTGCGGACGGTCACCCCTCGGGCCCGGAGGGCATCGCCCAAGCCGTCGACCAGGCTGGAGGTGGTGTCGGCCAGGGACCAGAACACCGGGGCCGGGGTGCCGTCGACTCCGACGGGCGGGGTGGACCGCGCTCGCGCCGCGCCCAACCGGCGCATCAGGCTGCCCGACTGGTGGGAGGCGGCGATGAGCACGGGAAAGGTGGCCGCGGCGCTCAGCTCGTCGGCGTTCCCGGCGTGGATCCCCCCGATGAGCGGGTCGGCCAGGCGGTCCACCACCGTGCGCCCCAGGCGCTCGCCCACGATCTCACCGACGGACCGGTCCCCGAGGGGCGGGCGCGGGGGCCTCGGAAGGGGGACCAGGTCTCTCAGCACCCGCAGGGACTCGGCGGGGCTCACGATGCCGGACCGCACGAGCGGCCACCACCGGGTGGGGACTCCGAGGTTGAGGCCGTCGGGCATGGACCGCAGCCGTTGGCGGGCCCAGACGGAGGCGCCGGATGTCCCGACCGGGACCAGACATCTGGTGAGCCCGAGTTCGTCGCACAGCTGGGTGGCCTCGGGTCGGCGGGCCAAGAAGGCATCGGCGGCCACGTCCACCCGTCGACCGGCGAAGGTGGCCGACGCCAGTTTCCCCCCCAGACGGTCGCCGGCCTCGAAGACCACCACCTCGGGCCGGGGTCGGCCGCCGCCCCCTGCGTCGGGTCCGTTCACCAGCTCCCAGGCCGCGGCCAGGCCGGCGATTCCCCCTCCGATCACGGCGATGGTGGGTCGGGTCGAGGGGATCGACCCGTCCGTGACCCTCACTCCGCCGCGGCCCGGCGGACCACTCCCGCCAGTAGCTCGAGGAAGCGCGGATCGTCATTGAGCGACGGGGTCCGCACGAACGGCACCCCGACCGACCGGGCCACCTGGTCGGCCTCGATGTCGAGGTCGTAGAGGACCTCGAGATGGTCGGAGACGAAGCCCACCGGGCACACCACCACCGCGGTGGCCCCCTCGTCGGCCACCCGACGGATCTCCACCAACAGGTCGGGCCCGATCCACGGGTCGGCCGTCCGCCCCGCACTCTGCCACGCCACTCCCCAGGCCAGCCGGGGGTCGGCCCCGAGGCCGAGCAGGGCGGCGATGTCGGCGGCCGACTCGGCGACCTGGTCGGGATACGGGTCGCCTTCGGCCACCACCCGGAGGGGGAGGCTGTGAGCGGTGAAGAACACCGCCACCTGCCGGTGCTCCTCCTCGGTCAGGGAGGCCAGGCAGGTCGCGGTCCGGTCGGCCAACAGGCGGGCGAAGCCGTCTTCCCGGTGCCACGACGGGACCGGGTTCATGGGGAGGGCCGGATCTATCGATGCCGACGCGGCCTCGGCCCGCCGGAAGTACTCCCCGGACCCCAGGGAGGACTGGTGGGGTGTGAGGACGATGCCGACCACCCGACCGACGCCGGACTCCACCAGCGCCGCCACGCCCTCCTCGATGGTGGGTTGCACGTACTTGGCCCCGTAGCGCACTACGAACTGTCCGGGAGCGGCCGCCTCGAGGGCGGCGGCCAGGCCGTCCACCTGGGACCGGGTCCGCTCGGTCAGGGGTGAGGTCCCCCCGATGGCCCGGTACCGTCCCACCAGTTCGTCCAGGAGCTCGGGGGTCGGGGGACGGCCCCGACGGATGGTCGTGTAGAACGGCTCGATCCCTTCGGGGGTGGAGGGAGTCCCGTGGGCCATGACCAGCACACCGACCGGCGGCCCACTGCGGCCCATCATGGCCGGGACCCGGTCACGGTGCCGTCTCCACGCCGGCCCGGCCCTCGGCATGGACCAGGGCCACCACCTGCTCCAGGATGCCCGGATCGGTCTCGGGTAGCACGCCGTGGCCCAGGTTGAAGACGTGGCCGGCCCGGGTTCCCGCCGCCTGGAGCACCTGACGGGTCTCGGACGCCGCCACCTCCCAGCTGCCCAGGCACAGGGCCGGATCGAGGTTTCCCTGCACGGCCAGGTCCGGGCCCACCCGCCGCCGGGCCTCGTCGAGGGGGACCCTCCAGTCGACGCCGACCACCGTGCTCCCGGCTTCGGCCATCGAGGCCAGGAGCTCGCCCGTGCCCACCCCGAAGAGGATGGTGGGTAGGCCCGGGTGGCTGGCCGCCAACTCGGTGAACAGGCGCTGTGTGGCCGGCAGGACCAGCTGGCGGTAGTGGGCCGGCGTGAGGATGCCGGCCCAGCTGTCGAACACCTGGATGGCCGAGGCCCCGGCATCCAGCTGCGAGCGCAGCGAGGCGAGGGCCAGGTCGCCGAGGCGCTCCATGAGCTGGTGCCAGAGGACGGGCTCTCCGTGCATGAGGGCCTTCACCTTGGTGAAGTTCTTGGACGGTCCCCCCTCGATGAGGTAGCTGGCCACCGTGAACGGACCGCCGGCGAACCCGATCAGCGGGACGTCCAGCTCTCCGGCCAGCAGGCGGACGGCGTCGACCACATAAGGCGTGTCGATCTCGGGCTCGAGGGGCCGCAGGCGCTGCAGGTCCCGGCGGCCGGCGAAGGGCTCGGCCACCACGGGCCCGGTACCCGGGGCCACATCCACGCCGAAGCCGATGGCCGCCACCGGCACCACGATGTCGGAGAAGAAGATGGCGGCATCGGTGCCGTAGCGGTCCACGGGCTGGCGGGTGAGTCGGGCCACCAGCTCGGGCTGGGCGATGGCCTCGAGGATGCTGCCCGTTCCCCGGGCCGCCCGGTACTCGGGCAGCGACCGTCCGGCCTGGCGCATGAACCATACCGGGACATGGTCCACCGGCAGCCTCCGGCAGGCCCGGATGAACGGCGAGTCGTCGAAGCGGGGGGACCCGGCGTTGCTCAGTTCGGGCACCGTTCCGCCCTCAGCGGGTGGTCGGACGGTTCGGGGCCTCCGCTGGGCGCACCGATGGAGGTCCTGGGGATTCGGCCATGGCCCGAGTCTAGGAGGTGGCCGGTCCCCCCCCACGAGGACGCCGTGCCGGTCAGCGACGTCACGCCTGTCACGGGTCGGGCCCGGCGGGCATACAATCGAGGGTTCCCCTGAGCCGGACGGGGTAGGGAGATCGGAGGTGGGGGTGGACGCAGAGCAGCAGGCCGAGCAGGAGTTCGTGGACATGGCCTACGCCCGCCTCGACGCCATGCGCAGCGATGCCAACACCATGCTCGAAGGGGTGCTCGACCTGGGTCGGGGCGGTACCTTCCAGTCCCGCACCGAGCGGGACGTGATCGTTCGCACCAGCCTGGCCCGGCTGGAGCAGCTGGACATCGGTGACCAGGCCCTGACCTTCGGTCGGATCGACCGGATCCACGAAGCGTCCAACGGGGCCGGCGGGAACGGGGACGGTCCCCCCACCCAGAGTCCCGACACCGAGACCTTCCACATCGGCCGACTGGCCATCCACAGTGCCGATCACGACCCGCTGGTGGTGGACTGGCGGGCGCCAGTGGCCGAGCCCTTCTACCGGGCCACCGGCCGGGACCCCCAGGGCTTGGTCCTCCGACGGCACCTGGCTCTGGAGGGCCGCCGGGTGGTGGGCCTCGAGGACGAGCGGTTCGCCGCCCCGGGTTCGGGGGGCGGTGCCGGTCCCGCCACCGAGGAGGCCGAGGGCTTCGAGGGTGAGGGCGAGCTCATCTTGAGCGACCTGCCCATCGGTGGTCCGGCCGCCCTGCTGGCTGCACTGGACCGGGCCCGTTCGGGCCGGATGACCGACATCGTCTCGACCATCCAGCGGGAGCAGGACGAGATCATCCGGGCCCCGTTGTCCGGGGTCCTGGTCGTCCAGGGCGGACCCGGCACCGGCAAGACGGCGGTGGCCCTGCACCGCGCCGCCTACCTCCTCTACACCCACCGATTCCCCCTCGAGCGCCAGGGGGTGCTGGTGGTCGGGCCCAACCCGCTGTTCCTCCGGTACATCGAGCAGGTGCTCCCCTCGCTGGGGGAGACCGGCGTGACCCTCTCCACCGTCTCAGGTCTGGTGCCCGAGATCCGCATCCACGAGAGCGGACCGGTCGACGTGGCCCGGCTGAAAGGCGATGCCCGGATGGCCAAGGTGGTGTCCCGGGCGGTGCGGACCCGCCAGCGCCCGCTGGCCCGCGACGTGGCCGTTCCCTACGGCGCCCTCCTCTTGCGGCTCACCGGCGAGGACAGCAGCCGGATCGTCGAGATGGTCCGGCGCCGTCCCGGCACCCACAACGCCCGGCGCCGGCTGGTGGAGCAGTCGGTGGCCCAGCTCCTGGCCGACCGGGCCCGCCAGACCCAGCAGACCCTGGGTGCCGGCATCCCCGCCTCGGTCACCGCCTTCCCCGGCTACGAGGACCCCTCCGAGCTGCCCGACGAGGAGTTCGACCTCGAGGACTTCACCCGCAAGGTGAAACGGGTCCCCGAGCTGGCCGAGGCCCTCGACCGGATGTGGCCCCGGCTCTCCCCTCACGAGCTCCTCCACGACCTGTTCGGTGCTCCACCCCTGATCGCCGCGGCCTCGCGGGGGGTCCTGTCCGACGAGGAGCAGGGGCTGTTGGCCCGGCCCCGGTCGGCGTCGCTCGAGGACGTGGCGTGGACTCCGGCCGATGCCGCCCTGGTCGACGAGGCCCGAGCCCTGCTCGGCCCCCGGGCGGGCGGTGCCGACGACGGCCTGCGGAAGTACGGGCACATCGTGGTCGACGAGGTCCAGGACCTCTCGCCCATGCAGCTGCGGATGCTCACCCGTCGCTCGCTGTCGGGATCGATGACCGTGGTCGGGGACATCGCCCAGGCCACCGCTCCGTGGGCCCCGTCCTCGTGGGCCGACATCACCGATCACCTGCCCCGACGCCGGCCGGTGCGCACGGTGGAGCTGACCGTCAGCTACCGCACGCCGGCCGAGGTCCTGGCCGTGGCCACCCGGGTCCTGGCCGTGGCAGCCCCCGAGCTCACCCCCCCTACGCCGGTGCGCCGGACCGAGGTGGAGCCGAGGATGGTCCCGGTGCGAGGCCCTGGGGGGACGGCCACGGGGGCCACCGTCGGCGACCTGGCCCGCAACGTGGCCGAGGTGGCCGGGGAGGAGATGGCCGCCGTGAGGCCGGGGCGGGTGGCCATCCTGGCCCCCGAAGCCCTGCT
>JBBQWW010000080.1:0-15945 GCA_038210245.1 Acidimicrobiales bacterium | reverse complement strand
ATCAAGCAGTACACCGACCTGCCGTTCCTGATCACCCTGCGCCAACGCGAGGACACGACGGCGTATGTGCCCGACCGATTCCTCACCGCCGCCGATCTGGGCGACGAGGGCGAGGGGGCGGCGTGGAAGACCGTGCTGCTCGACGCGGACACCGGCGAGCCAGTGGTGCCGAACGGGTCCCTCGGCTTCCGCCACACCGACTCAGGTATCGGGAAGTGGAACCTCGACCTCGAAGGTGTCGAGCCGCTTCTCTCCCTCCACTCCCCGACGTCTGATGCGGTGGAGGTCGACCTGCCCCGATTCGATGTCGGGGGTGAAGGTGGTTCAGTGATCCGCAGAGGGGTTCCCGTCGCCACAGTGGGCGGGACCCTCGTCACCACCGTGTTCGACCTCCTGTTCGCCCAGTACGGGGTGGAGCGCGACGGCATGCCCGGTACGTGGCCGACGGACTACGAGGACGACGCCACCTACACCCCGGCATGGCAGGAGCCCATCACGTCGGTGCCCGCGGCGACGGTGATCCGCGTGGCCCGGGAGTTCGCCGAGAATTCCGAGCGGTCCGGGGGCCGCTCGATGATCGCCTTGGGAGCCGGCACCAACCACTGGTTCCACTCAGACGAGACCTACCGGTCGATCCTCTCCCTCCTCATCCTCACCGGGTGCCAGGGCGTCAATGGCGGGGGCTGGGCCCACTACGTTGGCCAGGAGAAGGTCCGGCCGTTCACCGGATGGGCGCAGCTCGCGTTCGGACTCGACTGGGTCCGACCACCGCGTCAGATGGCCGGGACGACGTTCTTCTACCACGCCACCGACCAGTGGCGATACGACGGGTTCGGGGCCGACGAGTTGGCCACGCCGCTGGGCAAGGGCCTGTTCGAAGGCAAGGCCCTCGCCGACTGCATCGCCCAGGCGACCCGACTCGGTTGGACGCCTTCCTATCCGACGTTCAACCGCAATCCGCTCGAGATCGCAGAGAGTGCCAAGGCGGCTGGCCAGGAACCAGGTTCCTACGTTGTCGACCAACTCCTCGCCGGGAAACTGCAGTTCTCCGCCAACGATCCCGATGCCGAGGAGAACTGGCCCCGAGTGCTCACGGTGTGGCGCTCCAACCTGCTCGGGTCTTCAGGCAAGGGGAACGAATACTTCCTCCGCCATCTCCTCGGCGCCGAGGGGGCGGTCAGGGCCGACGAAACACCGATTGAGCACCGACCTGGGGAGGTCACCTGGAGGGAAGAGGCCCCTCGGGGGAAGTTGGACCTCCTCGTCTCACTGGACTTCCGGATGACCAGCACCGGGCTTTTCTCTGACGTCCTTCTGCCCGCGGCCACCTGGTACGAAAAATATGACCTCTCCAGCACCGATATGCACCCGTTCGTGCACGCATTCAACCCGGCCATCCCCCCGCCCTGGGAGACCCGCTCGGACTACGACGCGTTCATCGCCATGGCCCGCACCTTCTCGACGCTCGCCGCCAAACACTTAGGGACACGTTCGGACCTGGTCGCCGTCCCGCTGCAACACGACACACCCGGCGAAGTCTCGCAACCTGGTGGCGCGGTCCTCGATTGGTTGGCCGGTGAGGTGGAGCCTGTGCCCGGACGCACCATGCCAAACTTCACCGTGGTCGAGCGCGATTACGCGGCTATCGACCAAATGATGACGGCCCTGGGACCGAAGGTCGAGACGTTAGGGACAAACGTCAAGGGTGTCACACTGAAGCCCGAGGCAGAGGTTGAGTCCCTCCGCCAGATGAACGGCGAGGTGCATGGCGGTATCGCCGACGGGCGACCCAGCCTGGCCCGAGCCGAACAGGCATGCGAGGCGATTTTGGCACTGTCGGGCACGACGAATGGGCGGCTGGCGACTGCAGGGTTCCGCCAGCTCGAACGGCGGACCGGGCGCCAACTGGCCGACCTGGCCAGCGACCACGAGGGCAAGCGGATCACGTTTGCCGACACCCAGTCGCGGCCCCAGGCGATCATCACCTCGCCGGAATGGTCGGGGAGCGAACACGGAGGACGTCGCTACTCGCCATTCACCATCAATGTGGAGCGACTGAAGCCGTGGCACACAATGACCGGACGACAGCACTTCTTCGTGGACCACGAGTGGATGGCTGAGCTCGGTGAGCAACTCCCCGCGTACCGGCCCCCGCTCAACATCCGCCACATCTTCGGCGACGCCCAGCTCGGCGAGGACGGGCGACTCGAGGTGACGGTCCGCTACCTCACGCCGCACTCGAAGTGGTCGATCCACTCGGAGTACCAGGACAACCTGTTCATGCTCAGCCTGTCGCGTGGTGGGCCGGACCTGTGGATGAGTCCCCAGGATGCCGCCAAAATCGGTGTCGCCGACAATGACTGGATCGAGTCCTACAACCGCAACGGTGCGATCGTCGCCCGTGCCATTGTCAGCCATCGAATGCCCGAGGGAACGGTCTACATGTATCACGCCAAGGACCGGACGATTGACGTCCCCCGATCCGAAGTGACGGGTCGGCGGGGAGGTGTCCACAACAGCCTCACCCGGCTTCTGATCAAACCGAGTCACCTCATCGGCGGATCGGCGCAGCTGTCGTACGGGTTCAACTACTACGGTCCGACGGGCAATCAACGTGACGAGATCACGGTGATCCGACGTCGCCGCCAGAAGGTCGAGTACTGATGCGCGTCATGGCTCAGATGGGCATGGTGATGAACCTGGACAAGTGCATCGGGTGCCATACCTGCTCAGTCACCTGTAAGCAGGCGTGGACGAACCGCAGCGGCGTCGAGTACGTCTGGTTCAACAACGTCGAGACGAGACCGGGGCTCGGATACCCACGAACCCACGAGGATCAAGACGTCTGGGAAGGGGGATGGAAACTGAGCCGGAACGGCCGCCTCCAACTGCGCTCGGGCGGTCGGTTCCGCCGGATGCTCGGGATCTTTTCCAACCCGAAACTCCCCTCGATGAACGACTACTACGAGCCGTGGACCTACGACTATGACACGCTGATCAACGCACCCTCGCAAGAGCACGTCCCAGTGGCCCAGCCGATCTCGCTCATCGACGGGAAGCCGATGAAAATCGAATGGTCAGCCAACTGGGACGATGACCTCGGCGGCGGTCCGCAGTACCTTCCAGACGACCCCATCCTCAAGCGGATCTCTGGCGAGATAAAGGCGGAGTTTGAATCGGCTTACATGTTCCACCTCCCGCGAATCTGCGAGCACTGCCTGAACCCGCCGTGTGTGGCGAGCTGCCCGTCCGGGGCCATGTACAAGCGGGCGGAGGACGGGATCGTGTTGGTGGACCAAGACCGCTGCCGGGGGTGGCGGATGTGCGTGTCTGGCTGTCCCTACAAAAAGGTCTATTTCAACCACAAAACGGGCAAAGCCGAGAAATGCACGTTCTGCTACCCGCGGATCGAGGTCGGGCAGCCGACGGTCTGCGCGGAGACCTGTGTGGGGCGGCTTCGCTATATCGGATTGTTTTTGTACGACGCCGACGCCGTCCTGTCGGCCGCCTCCACCCCCGATCCCAAGGATCTGATGGAGGCCCAGCGGTCACTTCTGCTCGATCCCGACGACCCCATCGTCGTGGCTGCGGCCCGACGGGATGGCATCCCCGCCGACTGGATCGAGGCCGCCCAGCGTTCGCCCGTGTACGAGCTGGCCTGCCGCTACCGGGTCGCACTACCGCTCCATCCCGAGTACCGGACGATGCCGATGGTCTGGTATATCCCACCGTTGTCACCAGTCGTAGACGCGCTGGCCGGAACCGGAAACGATGGTGAGGATCACGAGAATCTCTTCGGCGCCATCGAGTCACTTCGGATACCCGTCGACTACCTGGCCGAGCTGTTCACCGCGGGCGACCCAGGGCCCGTCCGCGGTGTTCTGCGGACCTTGGCGGCGATGCGATCCCACATGCGACGAGCCAACCTCGGGGAAACGCCGGATCCCGATATCGCCCGTGCAGTGGGCATGACCGTCGACGAGATCGAAGCGCTCTACCGCCTACTGGCCATTGCCAAGTACGAAGACCGCTATGTCATTCCGGCCGCCCACGTCGAGACGGCCCGTGCCCTCGATGAGATGCCCGGTTGCAGCGTCGAAGAGTATGACCAACACGGTCACCACGGTGAAGTCATGGGGGAAGTTGTGCCAGTTCCCGTCACCTTCGAGGCATTCCACATGGCCAAGCGTCGGGCGGAAGCGGACCGGTTCTCCGAACTGTCCGACGACCCCGAAACCTCGCCCCGACCCAAGGGGGCATCGTCGTGACGCGGCCGATAGGCAATCGAACCGATCTCGGTCAACGCAAGCTTGTGTACGCCCTCGTTTCGGCCGTACTGCGGTATCCCGAGGAGGCCCTGCAACAGGATCTCCCTGCATTCCACGACGCCGTAGACGGGCTGCCAACGGCAGTGTCCGGTCCGCTCAGCCGCGTCCTCGGGTATCTGAGCCAGGGAGACCTTCTCGAACTGCAGCAGGCCTATGTGGCCGTCTTCGACCTGCGCCGGAAGTGCTGTCTCTACCTCAGCTACTACCTCAACGGTGACACCCGGCGACGCGGCCAGGCGCTGTGGGAGTTCCAGGACACCTACGGGCGGGCAGGGTTCCGGGTCGAAGGCGGGGAACTGCCCGACTTCCTCCCCGCGGTGCTTGAGTTCGGGGCCGTCGGTGACGAAGACATCGCCCTCGAACTCCTCCAGCCCCACCGTGGTGGTCTGCGCCTGTTGCGCGACGCCCTGTCGGAGATTGAGTCGCCGTACGCCGACGCCATCAACGCACTGGAGTCGGTGCTGCCCGCTCCCCGGGCCGGGGTCATCGCCAACGCACTTCTGCTCCGGATCAGCGGACCGCCATCCGAACTTGTCGGCATCGATTCCCATGACGGTATGGGCCCGTTCGAACCCGGCATCCGAACCGTCGGTGTCAACGGAGGTGCTCGGCAGTGAGCAATTTTCTCTGGATCATCTTCCCCTACGTCTGTATTACCTCCTTCGTGGTCGGCCACATTTGGAGGTTTCGCTTCGACAAGTTCGGCTGGACGAGTAGGTCGTCTGAGCTCTACGAGAAGCGGCTGCTCTCCATCGCTTCCCCGCTGTTCCATTTCGGCATGCTCGGCGTGATCGGCGGCCACGTGATCGGCTTACTGGTCCCCGAGTCGTGGACCAGCGCCCTGGGCATCTCCGAACACACCTATCACTTGGTGGCCGTCGTGCTCGGCACCGTGGCTGGCCTCGCCACCGTGACCGGTCTCGTACTGCTCATCTACCGCCGGCGGATGACCCCTTCGGTGTTCAAGGTCACCTCCCCCATGGACAAGGTGATGTATCCGGTACTCGGGGCGGTCATCCTTCTCGGGCTCGCGAACACCATCGGGGTGGGCCTCTTCGGCGTCGGCGGCCACGATGGCGGCTACAACTACCGCCTGACCGTTTCGGTGTGGTTCCGCGACGTCCTCACCTTCCATCCGGCCGCGTCGATGATGAACGGCGTGCCCTGGAGCTTCCAGGCCCACGTCGTGGTGGCATTCCTCCTCTTCGCCATCTGGCCGTACACGCGCCTGGTCCATGTGCTTGCCGCCCCGTTCGGGTATGCGTTCCGCCCCTATATCGTCTACCGAAGCCGCGACCCCCAGGGTGCAGCACGGGCGCCACGCCGGGGGTGGGAGCCTATCGACCAGTCGACCACCATCGGCCGGGGTTGAGAGACCCGCCCGTGACAGGCAAGTTCACCCATGTGGACGAACACGGGGCGGCCCGGATCGTCGACATCACCGCCAGGGCGGCGACCCAGCGACGTGCCCTGGCCCGGTGTCGCGTGATGGTGGGGGCCGAAGTGACCCGTCTCCTCGGAAATGGCCCCCGGGCCACCCGCACCTTGGAAGAGGCCCGCGTTGCCGGGACGATGGCTGCCAAGCGCACCTCGACACTGATCCCGCTCTGCCACCCCATCGGCATCAACATGATCCACCTCAGCTTCTCCCACGGGGAGGGCTTCGTCCAGATCGAGACCGCCACTGGAGCCTTCGAGCGCACGGGGCTGGAGATGGAGGCCCTGACGGCGTGCGCAGTAGCGGCACTCACCATCGTCGGAGAGTTCCACCTACAACGAACCCAAACCCAGCATCGAATATTTGACCCTGTGGGAGAAGTCGGGCGGGCGCTCCGGCGATTGGCGGCGGGCGGCGGATGGCAGCCCGCCCTCCGGAGGGTGAGGTGACCGACGTGCGACCACCCGAACCCGTTGGCCCGCGCTGGCATGGCGCTGACCGCCCCGTCGCTGGATTGCTGCTCACTGGCGGGGCGAGTCGCCGCATGGGCTGCGACAAGGCCCGCCTGCTCGTCGACGGCCACCCACTCGCCGAACGGTTGGCCGGGCTGCTCACCGGCGTGGCGACACCGGTGGTGGAGGTCGGCCCGGGTGTGACCGGTTTGGCGGCGGCCAGAGAGGAGCTTCCCGGCAGCGGCCCCTTGGCGGCGGTGGCCGCGGGATGGGAGGCCCTGTGCGGCGCCGGCGCGCCCCGAGCCGCTCTGGTGCTGGCATGCGATCTCCCGCTGGTGTCCGAGAAGGCGCTGCGCTTGCTGGCCGCCTGGCCGGGAGATGCGTCGGTTGTGCCGGTCGTCGACGGGCGGCCGCAGCCGCTGTGTGCCCGGTGGTCCGCCACGGCACTGGCCAGAGCTCGGGCCCAGCTCGCTCGGGATCCCTCCCTCCGGCCGTTCTGCGCCGCGGCCGACACCGTCCTCGTCGACGTGGAGGTATGGGGGCGAGGCGTCGAGGCACGGGAGTTCCACGACGTCGACTGTCCCGGGGACCTGGACGAACTGGGCCTCAAATGGCAGCCGGGGCCGGCCGGCCCAAATTTGGGGGTGGTGCGGTGATTCCCATCGGCAACGACCAGACCTGGATCGGGATCACCGGGGCGCCCCTGGCGACCACCGAGGCCGTGGCGTGGGCGTCAGGACCCGACTGCGGGGCCGTCGTGACCTTCTGTGGCACCGTCCGAGAGTTCTCCGAGGGGCGGCGCGGCGTCACGTCGCTCGAGTACGAGGCCTACGCCGACGTTGCCGAGCGGAAGCTCGCGCAGATCGCCGAGGCTGCCAGCGCTCGGTGGACCACGATCCGCCGGGTCGTTATCGTGCACCGCGTCGGAATCCTCGACGTCGGTGACGCGGCCGTCCTTGTCGTAGTCGCATCCCCCCACAGGGACGAGGCATTCGAATCGGCGCGTTTCTGCATCGACACGCTCAAAGCCACGGTGCCGATCTGGAAGCGCGAGACGTGGTCCGGTGGCTGCGACTGGGGCCTGTGTGCTCAGCCGGTAGCCGACTGCTCCCACGGCGCGCCGACGGCATGGGCGGGCAAGCCATGAGCAACCTGGTGGCGATCGGCGAGGCGCTCGGAGCCGCGCTAGCGGTCTCCCCACCTCTGGACGCCGTCGTGGCGAGGCTCGACGACGTCCTCGGGCAGGTGCTGGCCGAGGACGTCGTCGCACCGTGCAACGTCCCCCTGTTCACCAACTCGGCCATGGACGGCTACGCCGTCCGCTCCGGCGACACGGCGATGGCCCCAGTGGTGCTCCGTATCATCGACACCGCCCTGGCCGGCCGTCCCGCTACCGCCGGGGTGGGGACCGGTGAGGCGATCCGGATCATGACCGGCGCTCTCGTCCCACCTGGCGCCGACGGGGTCTGCATGGTCGAGTCTACTTGCGCCGACGGCATCGACTCCGTCGTCGTCGAGGTCCCCGTGCGCCAGGGTCAAAACATCCGCTCGCCGGGTGAGGACATCCGGGAGGGCGAACCCGTGTTCGGGGTGGGGTCGGTGCTCCGACCCGCACACCTCGGCGTACTCGCCAGCCTGGGCCGGACATCGGTTCGCGTCCGACCCCGACCCCGGGTCGGCGTCCTCTCCACCGGCGACGAGCTGGTCGACGGGTCCGGCTCCCTCGGATCCGGGAAGATCCGGGACTCGAATCGCCATGCCCTGCTCGGCACCGTTCGTGACTCCGGCTTCACCGCCGTCGACCTCGGCATCGTGCCCGACGACCGGGACCGGATCCGCAGCGTCCTGCGCAACGCCGCTACATCGTGCGAGGCCGTGATCACGTCGGGCGGGGTCAGCGTCGGGGATGCCGACCTGGTGAAGGAGGTCCTGGCCGAGGAGTGCGGCGGGACGATGCGGTGGATGCAGGTGGCGGTCAAGCCAGCGAAGCCGTTCGCCGTCGGTACCCTGGCCGGGGAGTCGGTCCCCGTATTCGGCCTGCCCGGCAACCCGGTATCGGCCCTCGTCTCCTTTGAGCTCTTCGTCAGGCCCGCACTCCGGCGTATGGCCGGACACCTCGACCTCCTCCGGCCCCGCGTCCTGGCCGTCGCCGACGAGCCTCTGGAGCGGCGACCGGACGGCAAGATCCACCTCGTCCGGGTCAGGGCCCACGCCGCCGAGGACGGTGTGATCCACGTGCGCTCCGCCGGGCACCAGGCGTCGCACATGCTGCGCACGATGGCAGCGGCCAACGCATTGGCCATCCTGGACGACGGGGACGGCGTCGTCGCCGGTGAGCCCGTCGATGTCATCCTCATCCACTCCGACATGTCGGGGTACCCCAGCCCGCTCCTGTCGGCCTCGGTGCCGGCGCCATGACCGCGCCGTCCACGACCACGGTCGCACCGGTCCCGGTGGTACTCGGGCAGGCGCCGCGACTGCCCATGCCGATCTCTGGGCCGCTGGTGGACACGTTCGGCCGGGTCCACAGCGACCTGCGGGTATCGGTGACGGACCGCTGCAACCTGCGCTGCGTCTACTGCATGCCCGCGGAGGGTATCGCCTTCAGCCACCGCGACGAGGTGCTGACCTTCGAGGAACTCGAGCGAGTGGTACGGGTGGCCCACGGGCTCGGTGTGCGCGCGGTCAGGCTGACCGGCGGCGAGCCGCTCCTTCGGCGGAGCATCGTCGACTTCGTACGCCGGATCGCCGCGGTTGGCCTCGATGATCTGTCGCTGACCACCAACGCCACCGACCTCACCCGGTTCGCCGGACCGCTAGCCGACGCCGGGCTGCATCGCGTCAACGTGAGCTGCGACTCGCTGCGGGCCGACCGCTTCCCCGACATCCGGCGCCGAGGCGATCTCGAGACGGTCTTGACCGCCATGGATGCCGCCGAGGCCGCCGGCCTCACCCCAGTCAAGGTGAACGTGGTCCTGCTGGCCGGGGTCAACGACGACGAAGTCGTGGATTTCGCGACGTTTGCCCGTGACAAGGGACGAATCGTCCGCTTCATCGAGTTCATGCCGCTGGATGGAGAGCATCGCTGGGAGCCCGACCGGGTGGTCCCATCAGCGGAGGTGGTCGCCCGTATCGACCAGGTGTGGCCACTCGAGCGGGAGGAGGACCTCGACGACCCGTCACCGGCCGTGCGCTACCGGTTCCGCGACGGGCAGGGCGAGATCGGCGTAGTCGCCACTGTGACCCAGCCATTCTGCGGCACCTGTGACCGACTCCGGCTGACGGCCGACGGCCACATACGTAACTGCCTCTTCTCCCAAGAGGAGGTTCCGCTCCGAGAGAGGCTGAGGGACGGCTGCGACGACACGGACGTGGAGATGGCCCTTCGGAGGGCGGTGTGGGAGAAGCGGGCGGGGCGAGGAAGCGACGATCGCACCCTGCTACGGCCGGGCCGCTCCATGTCGGCGATCGGGGGCTGAACGTGCCTTTGGCGCTCTTCTTCGGCCCATTCGCGACGTCACCGGATGTCGGAGCGCCGAACTGATGGGCGGAACCGTCGGCGAGCTGATCGACGAGGCAGTACGCCGGTACGGGGTGACATTCCGGGCGGCCTGCGCTTTGCCGTGCCGGGTTTGGGTAAACGGCGAGCCCTCGACCACCGGTGCCGAGATCGGCGATCTCGATGAGGTGGCCTTTTTGCCGCCGGTGTCAGGGGGCTGAGCCGATTCTCCCCCGTCCATTCGAGTTAGTCGGGGGAAGCACGTCTCCAAGCCCGTCGTGGGCGAGAAGGCATCGCCCCAAAACACTCCGGGGAAGGGCGGCAGCAATGACAGAGTCCACTATCCCCTGCTCCGGCATTCCGGCGGGAACCGAGGTCGCCAGCCCACCAATTGCTATGGCGGTGCACCCCTCCAAGGTTGGCATCGGTCCGAATATCTACTAGTCTCCCACTGTGCGACTAGATGATTCGACCAACGGAGTGGTGAGCCCGTCAGAGGATGAGGACAGGGCACGCGACGAACGTGAGGTCGGAGCCATCCAGGTCCGCGTGTCCCGAGGACTGTGCCAGGGATGGGGTCAGTGTCTTCGGTGGGCGCCAACGGTCATCCCGCTCGACAAGGAGGGCTACATCGATGTAGAGCGGGTCGAGGTTCCCTCCGAGTTGGCAGAACAGGCTGCGTGGGGGGCAGGCGCCTGTTCTGAGGGGGCGATCACGGTAATCGGACCCCCGCTGCAGTACTGGATCGAGCGGAGAGGCGCAACGTCGCAGAATGAGGGGCCTGCGGTCCGTACAGATGTTGTGGAGTCCGAAGCGGAACGCGAAGCAGAACCTGTCGGGCCACAATGAGACTCGAGATCACTCGCCGTTCTGACCTGGCCACCCGGGCCTTGTTGACCCTGGTCACTGACGGGAAGCGCACCAAGGCGTCACACTTGGCCGCTCGGATCGGCACGACGCCGGGTTTCCTGACTCAGGCCATAGCGCCTTTGGTGCAGAAGGGTTGGGTGCGTTCAGACCCCGGGCCATCCGGGGGCTACGTGGCGACGCTGGACCCGAAGTTCGTCAGCGTGCTGGATGTGATCGAAGCGGTAGAAGGACTCACGGAGGACGGCCAGTGTGTGCTCGAGGGCCGACCATGTGCCGGGGCCGCACAGTGCGCGATGCACAAGCCTTGGTCGAATGCTCGCACTCAGCTCATGGCCAACCTCGCCGGCACCCCGCTTTCCAGCCTCTTGCCGGCAGGTAAGTGATGAGGGCCGGGATCACGACCTCCGAGATCGAGACCGAGATGTCAGCGGCAGAGACACAGACGAAGCCGGCAGAGCCCAGCTCTAGACCCGGCACGCGTTCGATGATCCGGTCCGTCGCGGTGCCACGCGAGCACGGTGGGCGGGGGAACACCCCAACCGGTTCTGTTGGGACTGATCGTCGCTCCCAGTACCGCCGGGCTCACTTTGGCCGTCGCCGTGGTGCTGGCCTTCTTGGCCAGGACGCCCCTCCGGGTCGTCCTGGTCGACCGCCACCGCCACCGGTGGCTGGATCGCACGAAAGTGGCGGCATGGGTAGGCGCGGTGGAACTCGTCCTCGCGGCTGCGTCGCTGGCCGCGGCATCCCTACTCACCTCCCATCCATTCTGGGTCCCTGTAGTGGTGGCCGGTCCACTCGCCGCAGTCGAGCTCTGGTACGACGCACGGTCCCGCAGCCGACGGCTCGTCCCGGAGTTAGCCGGTTCGATCAGCGTGTGCTCGATGGTCGCCATGATCGTGCTGGCCGGTGGCGGGGAAATCCAGTTGGCGGTCGGACTCTGGCTTGTGTAGGCAGCGAGGACGGTGACGTCAATCCCCTTTGTGCGAGGACGGATCGCCCATCTGCACGGACGGTCACAGCGAGTTTCAATTACCGCCGTCTCAGACGGAGCGGCCGTCGCCATGGGCGTAGTCGCCGGGTGGATGGATCAGGCAGTTACTGCCGGTGCGGCAGCCGTGGTCGCCCTAGTGCTGGTCCAGCGAATCAGCCTGTTGGGCAGGGTACCTCGCCCAGCGGTCATCGGCATCTGCCAGATGGTGGTGGGCCTGGTGGTCGTGGCCGCTTCGGCGGTCGGGGTACTCGTAGAGGCGCGCTAGCGCCAAGAAAGAGGAGGTAGGAAATGACAACGGTATCGATCAATCAAACGCTTGGCGACGTCGTCAACACGGTGCCAGGTTCGGCCCGGGTGCTCGAGGCATTCGGATTGGACTACTGCTGCAAGGGGCGCCGACCCTTGGATGAGGCTTGCGCTACGGCGGGAGTCGACCCCGACGCGGTGATCGCGGCACTCGATCGCGTCGGGTCCGAACCCGCGTCGGACTGGATGGGCATGACCTCCAGCGAACTGGCTGACCACATCGAATCAACCCACCACGCGTACCTCCACACCGAGTTGCCCCGGCTCGAGACCCTCTCGGAGAAGGTGGCTGCCACACACGCGGGAAGGCACCCAGAGCTGCTCGAAGTACAAAAGACCTGCACAGAAATCCGTCAGGACCTCGAACCCCATCTGACCAAGGAAGAACGAGTGCTCTTCCCCATCATCCGGGAACTGGCGAACTCGCCCACCGCGGCCGCGTCCCGCTGCGGCACGGTGCGCAATCCGGTCTCGATGATGATGGCGGAACACGAGGTCACCGGTGACTTGCTGGCCAAGCTGCGGGTCACGACCGATGGGTACCAGGTTCCATCGAACGGGTGCGCCAGTTATCAGGCGCTCTACGAGGGGCTGGCCCAGTTGGAGGCCGACACCCATCTCCACATCCACAAGGAGAACAACATTCTGTTCCCTTCGGCCATCGAACTCGAGGAGCGGCCGGCCGGATAGCCAGAGGGACTCAGTCCGGAGCTGGCGGATCTCCCTCAAAACCTTGCTGCAGGCGCGTGGCGATGGCGAGGGCGTCCGGGGGAGTCACCTTGGCCAGGGCAGCGATCCAGCACGTGATAGGTGCAGCCGTCCTCTCCGAGGCATGTGCCGCAATTCCAGCCAGATCGAGAAGCTGTTCGATTTCATCGGCAGTCGGGGGCGTAACCCCAACCGCTAACGCGAATTCTTCCAGCCACTGTGCGGGGGTGCAAGCCATAGCAACAGGGTAACCAACCGCGTGGGGGCCAAATGTGTCGGTGTGGTGGTTCAAGTACCGACCCATCGTTGTGAAGCGGGTTGGGACTGTCGAGTGGCATCTGGACAACGTCGTTTCTTCGAAGCCTGCCGAATGGCCCTCCACCGCAGATCTCGACGTTGATTTGTAGTGAAGGGGCACCGGTATGCGGCGGGGAATGCGCGGGTTCGTCGCTCCCCCGCTCCGTGGCGCACGCCCGACGCGTTCCCGGTAGTTGTAGTGAACACTCGGTCCAGGTCATGGCGTACACCGACAGCAAAGTTTGGATCGGGACTCCTGGAATGGGGTGGGCGTTCCACGGCCATCTGGGCTCTGACGGTCTGGTTCTCGGACTAAATGCTCCGTTAGTGAAACGGGACCTTCGGCCCTACCGGGGCAGGACCGGCTGCCGTACGTTCGCTTGTAAGGCGGGGGAGGAAGTTCCATGGCCGACTACGACGACGAGTTTCATGCGCAATACCGATGCGCTGGCGTGGAACATGGAGCACGACCCAGGGCTGCGATCGACCATCGTGGGGATAACGTGGCCTGGTTCCCGGCCCGACTTCGGGGTGCTGGAGGCCCGTCTCGACCAGGTGACGCGTCTGGTGCCGCGGTTCCGCCAACGGCCGGTCCGCCCGCCCGGTCGTTTCGCCACTCCGCGCTGGGTCGACTGCGAGCTTGACCTCACCCTCCGCCTACGTCGGATCGAGTCCCCTGAGCCTCACACCATGGATACGGTGCTCGCCTTTGCCCGCGGTGAGGCGATGACCGAATTCGAGCCGTCTCGCCCGCTTTGGGCCGCCACACTTGTCGAGGGTTTGGAAGGCGGTCGGGCCGCCCTGGTGTTGAAGCTCCACCACTCGCTGACCGACGGGGTAGGCGCGGTGCAACTGGGCATGCTCCTCTACGAGTTGACCCCCGAGCCCGGTCCGGTCAGCTCCGCCACGCCGCCGGAACTGGAACCGGAGCCGAGCGGCGTCGAACTCACCCGCGAGGCACTCACCCACACGCTGAGGAGACTGGTTTGGACAGCCCGGGACGGGTTGGGGCAGGTGGGGCCGATGGCGACGGCCGCCTTGCGACACCCAGTGCGCTCGACTCTCGACGCGCTGGCCATGGCGACCTCACTGGGCCGCTTCGTCATGCCGGTGTCCGAGACCCTGTCTCCGACCATGACGGGCCGGGGGCTCGACCGCCACCTGGATCTGATCGAGGTGGATCTCGCCGAGCTCAAGGGGGCCGGTGCCAGGCAGGGCGCAACCCTCAATGACGCCTTCATAGCTTCTGTGACCGGTGGCCTGCGGCGCTATCACGAGCTCCACCTCTCCCCGGTGCGCGAACTGCGGGTGACGATGCCGATCTCGCTACGGAACGAAAGCGACCCGATCGGGGGAAACCGGATCACGCTCGAGCGGTTCACGATCCTGGTGGGAGAGGTCGACCCGGGCGCACGAGTCCGGGTGACCGGCTGGCAGTGCCGAGCGGCCCGCTACGAGGAGGCCGTCCCGCTGTCGGACGCAGTGGCCGGCTTCCTCAACCTCCTGCCGGCCGGCGTCATCGGCTCCATGCTCAAACACGTCGACTTCGTGGCCAGTGACGTCCCGGGTGTACAGGTCCCACTCTTCCTGGCCGGGGCGCCCATCGAGGGGACCTACGCATTCGGGCCCACCACTGGCACGGCGTTCAACGTGACCCTCCTCTCCTACCTGGGAACTTGCTGCATCGGCTGCACCATGGACACCGCGGCCATCCCCGATCCCAAAGTTCTGGTCGACTGTCTACGTCAGGGATTCGACGAGGTGCTGGCCCTTGGTGGCGCGTACCGTCCGGCGCGGTCACCACTCTTGACGGGCCCGACGGTCGCCGACGATTCTGTCGCCAAGTCCTGCGAGCGGTGCGCTGAGCCCAGGGAACGGTGGGACAGCACGGTTCGTGCCGACGATCTCCTGCATCGCCATCACTCTCCTTCCCGGACGCAACGCGTGAAACTCAGGCCGGTTCACCGAAACCCGCCTCCGGGCGCACCCGCACTCTTTCGGCTATATCGAAAACGACGTTATCCGCCGGCAAAGCGGAACCAATGCCCCTGACGGTGGGACACACCTGGCCGCTACGTTCGGAACATGGACCCAATGAACCGGATCCCGCACCCGCACTACACCGACGCATGGGCCCGCCGCCCGGATTCTAGCGGATGATGTCGAGCGCCCTTCCTGGTGCGCGTGGAGCCCCGCAAGGTTGCCGCGGTGCTGTGACGTTCCGGGGACGGTTCAAGGATCGCCCAGAGATGATTCTCGCCGCAGAATCGTGGGACGACCGCACAGCCGACCTCGTCGTTGCCATGCCTGTCGAAGGTAACCGACTAAGGTCAATCGATTGATGGCGGTGCTGCAGAGATGGACATCACTTCGCTCAGCGACATTCCAGGCTATTACAGCGACCGCGTGGTAGCTCAGCCGTTCCTTGAGGGCTCGCAATCCAATGTCCGTGTCATACAACTCAGCCCTGGCCAGGCCCTACCCCCGCACGCCAACGGAGCGTCGGATCTCATGATCTTCTCGGTCGAAGTTGAAGGGACGCTCGATACGGACAATGGCGCAGTTCCTTTCGGAGCCGGATCTCTTGCTTTCTACCGGGGCGATGAGGAGTTGCGTCTGGCAAACAAGGGTCAGACCGGCCTCACCATGCTTGCCTTCCACTCCCCGCCATTCCCGCCTCGCTCCAACAATTGATGGGTGGGTGGAGGCAGCATTGAGCAGATTGGCCCGCGTGCGGCGTGTTGCTCGATGACGCAAACGTCAGATTCCGGTCGATGCCGACTCCCAAGGCGATGGGTCGCTCGATCCCACCCCTCATCCGGCGGTGGGGCGTCTCGTTGAACCGAACCACGGGTGGGGTTCGCCGCGATCTAGATCACGCGATCGTCAGCATCCCGATCGGCGCCGAATGCTCTTCGCATTGCCCGAATTGGGGCGGTCGGGAAGACTGAACGCATGACTAATCCCTCACCGTGGTCCGAAGTTGCCGAAGCGCTCACCGAGGCGCTGAGCCTTACGACGGCGCCGATAGCCATCACCTTCTCCCAGTCTGCTCC
>JBBQWW010000079.1:0-16357 GCA_038210245.1 Acidimicrobiales bacterium | reverse complement strand
TGGTGGTGACCGACGCCGAAGGGGCCGCCCTGCTTCACGGACTCGACCTGGCCATCCCGTCGGACCGGACCTTCCGGGTCGACCTTCCGGGGTTCACCGAGCGCCTGGCCGCCCACCGGGGGGCCGATCCCTTCGAGGTGGTGGCCTCGGCCGCCCCGGTGGCCGCCGACCTCTACCTCCTGCTGTTCACCTCGGGAACCACCGGGGCCCCGAAGGCCGTGCGGTGCACCCAGGGCCGCCTGGCCTCCATCGCCGTGCGTTCGGCCGAGGCCTACGGCTTCGACCGGAGCGACGTGGCCTACTGCACCATGCCCCTGTTCCACGGCAACGCCCT
Organism: Acidimicrobiales bacterium; assembly: GCA_038210245.1. Taxonomy (GTDB): domain Bacteria; phylum Actinomycetota; class Acidimicrobiia; order Acidimicrobiales; family RAAP-2; genus Bog-756. Next base: position 16,023 of record JBBQWW010000079.1, on the reverse strand, counting down.
GATGGTGCTGTGGGGCCCGGCGCTGGTGGTCGGGGCCACGGTGGCCCTGGCCCGGCGCTTCACCGCCTCGGGCTTCGGCGCCGACATCCGTCGCTACGGCGCCACCACCTTCACCTACGTGGGCAAGGCGCTGGCCTACGTACTGGCCACACCCGCCGCCCCCGACGACGCCACCACCTCGCTCCGTCGGGGCTTCGGCACCGAGGCCTCGGTGGCCGACTTCGCCGCCTTCGAGCAGCGGTTCGGTTGCGTCCTCACCGAAGGGTACGGCTCCAGCGAGGGCGGGGTGGCCATCAGCCGCACGCCCGACACTCCGGTGGGATCGCTGGGCCGACCCTTTGAGGACGTGGTCATCATGGATCCCGACACCCTGGCCGTGTGTCCGCCGGCTCGGTTCGACGACGCCGGCCGGATGGTCAACGGGGACGCCGCCGTCGGAGAGATCGTGAACCGCTCCGGCCCCGGTCGATTCGAGGGCTACTACGCCGACGAGGAGGCCACCGCCGCCCGCGTCCGCCACGGCTGGTACTGGACCGGGGACCTGGCCTACCGGGACGAGGGCGGCTACTTCTACTTCGCCGGGAGGCGAGGAGACTGGATGCGGGTCGACTCGGAGAACCTCACGGCCGGACCCATCGAGCGGGTGCTGGTCCGCTTCGGCCCGGCGGCCGCGGTGGCGGTCTACTCGGTCCCCGACCCGCGATCGGGTGACCAGGTCATGGCCGCCGTGGAGCTGCTCCCGGACCAGGAGTTCGACCCCGAGGCCTTCACCGCCTTTCTGGCCGCCCAGCCCGACCTGGGGACCAAGTGGACCCCGTCCTTCGTCCGGGTCACCGGGGCCCTGCCCCAGACGGCCAGCGGCAAGGTGACCAAGGCCCCGCTCCGGGCCGATGGCTGGTGGCGGGGGGATGACGTGGTCTTCCGCCGTCAGGGGAGCCCGTCGACCTACCGCCCCTTGGACCGGTCCGACCGACGGGAGCTGGGGGACGAGTTCGAACGCCATGGCCGGGGGCACCTTGTCGACGGGTGAACGCCTCGGCCGGACGGTGGGCCGGCTCTGGTCGACGGTGACCGGCGGCATCACCTCGGTCGTGGACCACCTCGACGGCTTCCAGCAGCGGAAGAGCGTGACGGCGGTGCCCAGTGCGGTGGTGCGCAAGTACTCGGACGACCGTGCCGGCCAGCTGGCCGCCCAGATCTCCCACGCCGCGTTTCTGGCTGTGTTCCCCATGTTGTTGGTTCTGCTCACCGTGGTCGGGGTCTTCCTCCATGGGCATCGGGCCCTGCAGGACGAGATCATCAACTCTGCCCTCCGTCAGTTCCCCGTGCTCGGGACCGACTTCCGCCAGAACATCCACGCGCTGACCGCCTCCAACATCGTCCTCCTCGTCGTCGGTGTCCTCTGGCTGGCCTATGGGAGCTTGAAGCTGAGCCGGTCGTCGCAGGTGATGATGGCCAAGGTGTGGGACATCCACCGGGACGACCTCCCCGACTTCTGGCATTGGATCCCGAGGGCCGCTGGCTTCCTGGTGGTGCTGGGGGCGGGGTTCGTCGCCGGTGGGGCCCTGGCCGGTCTCGGGGCCTTCGGCCGGCTGGGGGTGTTCTCCACCTGGGTCGGCTTCCTCTTGTCCCTGGTGGTGAACGTGCTCATGTACTGGGGGGGATTCGCCATCGTGGTGCACATCCCGCGTGGCCAGCGGGCCGTCTGGCCCGGGGCCGTCATCGGGGGCGTGGGCTGGACGCTGCTCCAGTTCGGTGGGGCCCTGTTGGTCAGCCATCAGGTGCGGCACCTGTCGACCCTCTACGGCACCTTCGCCACCGTCCTCGGGCTCATCTGGTGGATTGCCCTCGGGGCCATGATCACGGTGTACGCCGCCGAGGCGAACGTGGTGCTGACCCGTCACCTCTGGCCCCGCTCCATCCGGCGGCCCCGCCGAGACGACGGGAGCGTGGATCGGGTCGAGCGGGATGATCCGCTCACGGGAGGGGTGGCCCGCACCCCACCGGTCCCGGCCGACCGGGCCGGCTGACCCCGGGAGCCGGGAGGGTGGCGCTAGCCGTCGGCTGCTCCGAGGGGACCAACCGTGGTCCCGTCGGAGTGGATGGCGATGGTCACCGTCACCGGCGGGGCGGGATGGGCCGGAATGACGAAAGCCAGCAGTCCGCCGGCCAGGGCCAGTCCTGAGGCGACGAGGAACCCTCGCGAGTAGCCGGCCGTCATGACCACCCGTTGGACGTCGGCGCTGACGTCCCGGCCGTGCAGCAGGGTGGCGATGCGGGTGGCGGCCACCGTGGACAGGATGGCCAGGCCCAGGGACGCCCCGATCTGCCGGCTGGAGTTGACGAGGCCCGACGCCAACCCGGCCTCACGGGGAGCCACCCCGCCCGTGGCCGACAGCGCGATGGGGGTGAAGGCCAGGCCCATGCCGAAGGTGGCCAGGATGCCGCCGCCGCAGGCCCCGGTCCAGTAGGTGTCCCCGGCCCGGATGAACGACAGCCAGTAGAGGCCGACGGCAGTGCACAGGGCGCCGGCCATCAACACGTTGCGAGGCCCGACTTTCGGGGCCAGCCGACCGGCCATGGTGGCGCCCACGGCGATGGCGGCGGTCTGGGGCAGGAAGGAGAGCCCGGTGATGACGGGGTCGTAGCCGAGGACCTGCTGCAGGTAGAGGGAGAGGAAGAACCACATGGCGAACATGGCGGCCCCGAAGCAGAACATCACCAGGTTGGCCCCGGTGACGGCCCGTGACCGGAACAGCCGGAGCGGCACCAGGGGACTGGAGGCCATGAAGGCCTCGATGACCACGAAGACGGCCAGCAGGAGTACGGCGAGCGCCCCGGTCTCGAGCGTGGAGCGGGAGGCCCACGCCACCTGGTCGGTGTGCACGATGGTGTACACCAGCATCATGAGCCCGGCGGTGACGGTGATCGATCCGGCCACGTCGAGGCGCTGACGGGGTCCCTCGGCTTTGGACTCGACCAGATAGAACCGGGCGAAGAGGAAGAGGGCGACGCCGATGGGAACGTTGACGAAGAGGATCCAGCGCCACGACAGGTACTGGGTCAGGAACCCTCCGAACAGGGCCCCGGCCGCACCGCCGCCTGCTGCCACCGCGCTCCACACCCCGAGGGCCTTGGCCCGAGCCCGCTGCTCGGTGAAGGTCAGGGTCAGGATGGTGAGCGTGGCCGGCGAGAGCACGGCGGCGCCCACTCCCTGCACGGCCCGGGCGGCGATCAACGTGGCCTGGTTACCGGCGAAGCCTCCCAACAGGCTGGCCCCGGTGAAGAGGGCCAGCCCGACCAGAAAGATGCGGCGGCGTCCGAACAGGTCGGCCAGACGGCCGCCGAGCAGTAGGAGGCCACCGAAGGTCAGCGAGTAGGCCGTGACCACCCACTGGAGATTGGCGGCGCTGAACCCCAGGGTGTGCTGGATCGACGGCAGGGCCACGTTGACGATGGAGATGTCGAGCACCACCATGAACTGGGCCAGGCATACGACGGCCAGGATGATCCGGTCCGTTTTGGCCATCGCATCGGCCCGGGCGTCCGTGGCGGTGCGGCGGCCGTCAGCACGGCCCAGGGTGTCGGACGGCTGGGGCTCAGGACCCGGGGGCATGGGGCCGAGCGTAGGGGTCGCCGGTGGTGGGTCGTGCCTCCGCCCGGGTGGCCCCCGGCGCAGTCGGTGGGGACGCCCGAGGAGTCGCCACGGGCCCGGGGCGGCCAGGCGGCGTGCCCCGGGTCAGTGGGAGAGCCAGGACTCCGGATCGGTGGTGAGCTTCTGGACCGAGGCCGGAAGCGAACCCGACACGATGTCAGCGATCGTCACGGTCTCCAGCACGGAGCGCAGGCTGGCCCGCACGGCCACCCACACGTCCTGCAGTCGCTCGGCCGGGCCCTCGTAGGTGGCGGCCTCGGGCCGCAGGCCCCGCACTTCGGCCAGAGGCCCGTCGAGGGGTCGGATGACCTCGGCGACGGTGATGTCGGAGGCCGGGCGGGCCAACCGGTAGCCGCCGTCGGCCCCACGCTGGCTGAGCAGCAGGCCGGCCCGGCGCATGTCGTTCAGGATGCTCTCCAGGAACTTGGCCGGGAGCCCCTGGGACTGGGCCAGAGTCTCGGCGGTCACCGGGCGTCCGTCGGCGTCGGCCAGGGTGCACAGGGCCCGGACGGCGTAGTCCACCTTGGCCGAAATATACATGGAGCGATTCTGCCAGAGGTCGGGCCGGTGCGGGTTCAGGGGGTCGGGGAGGCGTCTGAGTCTTCACCGTCCCGCGGGGACACCGTGACAACGATGCCGGCGGGGTCGGGGTGGTCCGGTCTCGGCACTGCAGGCCCCAGGGGGGGTTGGGGCCGAGCGCCAGGGTACTGACCTACCCCGCCCCCGCGGCAACAGCTTGGGCCCAGGTGTAGCTGAGGGCGGGGAGCGGACCGGTGGCCAGGACCAGGAGCTCGGCGTCGGACTCCCAGCCGTTGCCGGTGGAGCCGTACACCTCGGCCGCCCCCATGAGGAGGGTGCCACCGTACTGATGTTGGTAGCTGGTCAAGGAGAGGATGTTCTCGCGGTGGCCCCAGCATCCCGTCTGGTTGGCGGTGGTGCAGTCGATGTTGCCGCTGTTGAGGCCGTCGTCGTACATCCAGTAGTAGTTGGAGCCCAGGGGATTGCCGTTCTCGGCCCAGTTGCTGCCCCAGGCCACCAGGTGCAGGCCGGGGGGTACCAGGGTGGGGCTGGGGTCGGTGTTGCCCTGGGCCCCGGCCTGGGCATCGGCGCTGAAGGTGTCGACCAGGCCCACGAAGGGCGGCAGGCCCCGGTCCACCCGCTCGATGTTGGTGATCACGAAGATCTGCTGGGCCGGGGTCAGGGAGTTGAAGTTGTTGGGCAGGGCCATGGGCCCGAGGCCCTCCACGGCCCGGGCGTTGGTGGTGGCCTGGATGACCTTGGTCGTACACGTGGTGCTGGTGTTGTGCGGGTAGCACGAGTTGAGGAAGTTCGGATTGGGGGGGATGTTGGCCACCGGGTTTCCCAGCGCCTGGTTGGACGGTGGGGCCGGACTGACCAGCGAGCCGAGGAACGGGGCCCCTCCGAAGCTGAACAGCCCGCCGTCGGTGGCCACCGTCCAGTAGCCGGTGCCGGACCGGTGCGCGGCGATGGTGACCATGGAAGCGTTGAGGGGGGTGCCACCCATGGAGCCGGAGAAGGTGGCGTCACCGAAGGCGAAGATGCCGCCGTCGGACGCCACCATCCAGTAGCCGTGTCCGTCGCCGGTGGCCGCCATGCCCACGATGGGTTGGTTGAGGTGGATGTTGCCGGTGGATCCGAAGAAGGCGGCGTCGCCGAAGCTGAAGATCCCGCCGTCGGAGGCCACCAGCCAGTACCCGTGACCGGACGGGGTGGCGGCCATGCCCACGATGGGCCGGTTGAGGTGGATATTGCCGGTCGACCCCAAGAAGGAGGCGTCACCGAAGCTGAAGATCCCGCCGTCGGAGGCCACCATCCAGTAGCCCCGACCGTCGGCGGTCGACGTCATGGCCACGATGGGCTGGTTGAGGTGGATGTTGCCGGTGGAGCCGAAGAAGCCGGCATCACCGAAAGCGAAGACTCCGCCGTCGGAGGCCACCAGCCAGTAGCCGTGGCCATCGGTGGTGGCCGCCATGTTGACGATGGGCCGGTTGAGGCGGAGGTTGCCGGTGGATCCGTAGAAGGTGGCGGCGCCGAAGCTGAACACGCCGCCGTCCGATGCCACCTGCCAGTAGCCGTTCCCGTCCGGAGCGGACGCCATGCCCACGATGGGCTTGCTGCTCCCACTGTCCCGGTGGGTTGGTCCTGGTGGGGTCGTCGACGGGGGAGCGGCGACGGCGGTGGAACCGGTGGAACCGGTCAAGCCCGCTCCGGTGATGGCGAGCCCGCCCACCAGGGTCGAGGAGGCCAGCACCATGGCGAGCGCGGTGCGGGCCTTCACCGACCGTGCGCCGCGCCGGAGCAGGCTTCGAGCCGCCAGAGCCGCTGCTGCGGCGATCGCCACCGTGGTCCAAGTGTGCGTGATCATGCCCCGTGTGGTCCGCACCGGCTAGGTCATGGCACGCCAAAGACCCGGGCGGACCGCCCCTACCTCCTCGGAGTGGGTATCGACCGGTTGCCACGGTCGCTTGAGGGGAGATTCACGCCTCTCGCCGTGGTCGGAACCGCTCGGATCGTCCAGTCGGTCCCGGCCCGCCGCCTCCGCCCTGCTCCCGCACCCCGCCGTCTGCTCACGAGGGCTTCGAGGCCCTGAACTGGGACTACGACTCCAGGCGGCCCAGCAGCCGTGGTTGGTGCACCGGCCACTCACCGCGCAGCATGGAGTAGACCGCCGTGTCCCGTACCCCGCCGTCGGCCGCCGGGCGCTCGGCCCGGATGATCCCGTCGAGGGAGCACCCCAGGCGCTCGATGGCCCGGCGGGACCGCTCGTTTCGGGCGTCGGTCTGGATCCGTACCACCCGCACCTCCCACTGCTCGAAGGCGTAGGTCATCATCAGCAGCTTGGCCTCGGTATTAATCGGGCTGCGCTGGACCGAGGGTTCGAGCCAGGTGTACCCGATGCCGGCCACGTCGGGCCGATGGCGCCGTTCGGCGGCGTCGGCCCCGGGCGAGTGGGAGGACCAGTCCCAGGTGGCCAGGTCGTAGAAGCGGGTGGCGCCCACCACGCGCCCGGCCTCCACGCTCCAGGTGACGAAGGGCACATGGTGGCCGGTCTCCCGCTTGGCCACGGCCTTGGCCACGTAGGCCGACATGCCCTCCCGGTCCGCCGGCACCGGCGTGTAGTCGAAGGTCGAACGGTCGGCGGTGGCGGCGGCCAACAGTCCGTCGACGTGCTCGGGGCCCATGGGCACCAGGTGGACGAAGCGTCCCTGGAGGGAGCTGGGCTCGGACATGCCTCCAGTGTGCCCCGCTACTTCAGCAGCCGGGACAGGCGTCGGTCGGCCAGGGGCTTCCCCCCGGTCTGGCAGGTGGGGCAGTACTGGAGTGACCGGGTGGCGAACGAGACCTCCCTGATGGTGTCCCCGCACACCGGGCAGGGTTGTCCCGTCCGACCGTGGACGGCCATGGACCGCTTCTTGTCGCCCTTCAACTCGGTGAGCTCCACGTCGGCGGCCCGCCTCACCGCCTCGGACAGCACGCCGACCACCGCCTCGTGGAGCCGGGCCACCTCGTCGTCGTCGAGCCGGTTGGCCTTCTTGTAGGGCGAGAGCCGGGCCCGGTGCAGGGCTTCGTCGGAGTAGGCGTTGCCCACCCCGGCGATGAGGGACTGGGTGGTCAGGGCGTGCTTGAGGGTGGCTGTGGTGGTTCCGAACAGCCCGGCCAGCCGCTCGACGGTGAACCCGGGACTCAACGGATCGACGCCCAGGTCGGCGAGGGGGTCGACGGCATCGGGGGCGGTCACCACCCACAGGGCCAGGCGCTTCTCCTTGCCCATCTCGGTCACGTCGAAGCCGGCACCGTCGTCGAGTCCCATCCGCAGGGCGATGGGGCTGCGACCGGGCTTGATGGCGGTGGACGGGAGGGGGTCGTACCAGCGGACCCAGCCCCCCAGGGCCAGGTGGACCACCAGCCAGAGGCCACCCGTGTCGATGCAGACGAACTTGCCCCGACGCTCGACCCCGGCCACGGTGCGGCCCACCAGGCCCTCCAGGGGCGGGTTCACTGTCTTCAGGGCGGAGAAGGAGGTCAGCCGGCACCGGTCGATCTGCCGCCCGGCCATCCGGTGGGACAGGCCGATGGTCAGGGCTTCCACCTCAGGGAGTTCGGGCACGGGTCAATTGTGGACCCTGGACGCCCGTAGTATCTCCTCCACCCGTCCTCCGTCCGTCCGCCACCCCGTTCCGCCCTCCGTCCGAGCCCGCTGCCGATCTGCCCGAACCCATCCGAAGGGAGCCATCCGTTGTTCCGCCCGGTGCCCACCGAAGCTGATTTCACCGTCCTCGAGGCCCACGAACTGGCCCGATGGGCGGAGCACCGCGTCTTCGAGCGCTCGGTCGAGCTCCGCCAGGGGGCCGAGCCGTGGGTGTTCTACGAGGGGCCTCCGACGGCCAACGGCCGCCCGGGGCTCCACCATGTGTGGGCCCGGGTCTACAAGGACCTCTTCTGCCGGTACCGGACCATGCGGGGATTCGCCGTTCCCCGCCGAGCCGGGTGGGACACCCACGGACTGCCCGTCGAGGTCGAAGTGGAACGCCAGCTGGGTATCACCGACAAGCGGCAGATCGAGGAACAGGTGGGCATCGCCGAATTCACCCGCCTGTGCCGCGAGTCGGTGCGGAACTACGTGGACGAGTGGAAGTCTCTCACCGAGCGGATCGGTTTCTGGGTGGACATCGACGCCGCCTACTGGACCTTCTCGCCCGAGTACGTGGAGTCGGTGTGGTGGAACCTGAAGAGCCTCTGGGACCAGGGACTGCTGTACGAGGACATCAAGGTGGTCCCGTACTGCCCGCGCTGCGGGACGGCGCTGTCCAGCCACGAACTGGGCCAGCCCGACGTCTACCGCCCGGTGGAGGACGAGTCGGCCTACGTGCGCTTCCCGCTGTCCGATGACGGGGAGGCGGCTGGCCTCCTCCGTGACGCCCTCGGCCGGGACACGTTGTCCGGACTCTCCCTGGTGGCCTGGACGACCACGCCCTGGACACTGCTCTCCAACACCGGCGCCGCCGTCGGCCCCGAGCTCGAGTACGCCGTGGTGGCCTCCGGTGGAGCGTCCGGAACCGGTGCCGTCCCCGGTGGCGACATCGTGGCCGCTGACCTGGTGGAGTCGGTCTTCGGCGAAGGAGCGGTGATCACCCATCGTATGTCCGGCCGGTCCCTGGTCGGACTGCGCTACGACCGACCGTTCGCCGATGTGGACCCGCTCCCGGGCTCCGCCGGCCGTCACGGTTGGCGGGTGGTGCCCGGCGAGTTCGTGGAGGCCGATGAAGGCACCGGCATCGTCCACCTGGCCCCGGCCTTCGGCGAGGTCGACCGCCAGGTGGGCCGCCAGAACGAGCTCCCCACCATCAACCCGGTCGGCCCCGACGGGCGCTTCACTGCGGCCGTCCCGTGGTTGGAGGGGCAGTCGGTCCGCGACACCAACACCGCCGTCAACGACCGACTCGAGGCGTCGGGGCGCCTGGTCAAGCGGTTGGCGTACCTCCATCCCTACCCCCACTGCTGGCGCTGCGGCACGGCCCTCATCTACTGGGGCAAGCCCAGCTGGTACGTCCGGACCTCCGAGCGCAAGGACGAGCTGGTGGCCCAAAACCAGACCATCGGCTGGCACCCCGAGCACATCCGGGACGGCCGGATGGGGGAGTGGCTGGCCAACAACGTGGACTGGGCCCTCTCCCGTGACCGGTACTGGGGGACCCCCCTACCCATCTGGCGGTGCTCCGAAGGGCACGTCCGCTGTGTCGGATCGTTGGCCGAGCTCTCCGAACTGGTGGGCCGGGACGTGTCCGACGTGGATCCCCACCGCCCGGCCATCGACGGGGTCACCATCCCGTGCTCGGAGTGCGAGACCGAGGAGGGGGTGATGTACCGGGTCGAGCCGGTCATCGACGCCTGGTTCGACTCGGGGTCGATGCCGTCGGCCCAGTGGGGCTACCCCGGGGTTCTCGGGTCGGACCAGCACTTCGTGTTCCCGGCCGACTTCATCTGCGAGGCCATCGACCAGACCCGAGGGTGGTTCTACTCGCTGCTCGCCGTCAACACCCTGGTCCGGGAGGCCACGCCGTATCGCAACGTGCTGTGTCTCGGGCACATCGTGGATGCCGACGGCAAGAAGATGTCCAAAAGCGTCGGCAACGTCATCGATCCTTGGGAGATCCTCTCCACCCGGGGCGCTGACCCCCTGCGCTGGTGGATGTTCTCCCAGGGGTCTCCGTGGACCCCGACGCGGGTCAGCTTCGACGTCATCGACGCCTCCATGCGGGACACCCTGCTCACCCTGTGGAACACCTGGTCGTTCTTCACCACCTACGCCTCCCTCAACCAGTTCGACCCAGCCGACCCGGCCATCCCTGAGCCGATGGCCCGCTCGGTGCTCGATCGCTGGATGCGCTCGCGTCTGGCTGCCACCGTGGCCATCACCACCGAATCCCTCGACGGCTACGACCCCTTTCCGGCGGCCACGGCCATCGGCGAGCTCATCGAGGACGTGTCCAACTGGTACGTGCGTCGCAGTCGCCGCCGCTTCTGGCGCACCGATCCGGACGCCGACCCGGGTGACTCCCTCGGGGCCCAGGCCACCCTGCACGAGGTGCTGGTCACCGTGGCCCGGCTGCTGGCCCCGATGTGCCCGTTCGTGGCCGACCGCATGTGGCGCGACCTCACCGGCGCCGCCGAGGACGACTCGGTGCACCTGGCCGACTGGCCGACCCTCGATCCCGAGGCCCTCGACCCGGCGCTGGACGAGGGGATGGCCCTGGCTCGTCGCCTCTCCTCCCTGGGTCGGGCGGCCCGCGCCGAAGCCGGGGTCAAGGTCCGTCAGCCGCTGGCCCGGGCCCTGGTCTACCTCCCGCCCGGCAGCCCCATCCCGCCTGCGGGGGTGGTCGAGGACGAGCTCAACGTGGACGTGGTGGCGGTGACCGACGAACTCGGCGACGTCCTGACCTACGAGCTCGTGCCCAACTACAAGCTGCTCGGCGCCCGGCTCCGCCAACGGGTCCAGCCGCTGCGGGCGGCCATGAAGACGGTGGACGGGGTGACCGCCGCCGCCGACCTGGCCGCCGGTCGGCCGGTGGTGGTAGAGCTCGACGACGGGCCGGTGGAGTTGGTGGGCGAGGAGATCGAACTGCGGGTCCAGGCCCAGTCGGGCTTCGCAGTGTCCCGCGACGGGGCCGAGGTGGTCGCCCTCGACCTGGCCCTCGACGACGGTCTGCGGCGGCGGGGCCTGGCCCGCGAGGTCATCCGTCACGTCCAGGACCTGCGCAAGGCCTCTGGCCTCGAGGTGTCCGACTGGATCCACCTCTACCTGGTGGGCCTGGACGACCTGGCCCCCATGTTCGAGACCATCGCCCGGGAGGTGCTGGCCCGGAACGTCTCGACCTCGCCTCCGGAGGCGGCCGGACCGCCCACCGCCCTCGAGCTCGACGCCGGTGACGCCGTGCGGGAGGCCACGGCCTGGGTGGTCAAGGCGTGAGCCCGACTCCCGGCGGTCCTGTGGATGGTGGAGCCGCGGCGGACCGGACGGACGGGGCCGTTGGCACGGCGGACCGTCCGGCCGGTGAGCAGTACGTGCTGGCCGTCGACCTCGGCACCGGCGGCCCCAAGGTGGCCGTGGTCTCGACCCGTGGTCGCATCGTGGCCCATGCCACCGAGACGGTGGCCCTGCACCTGCTGGACGGGGGAGGAGCCGAGCAGGACCCGGCCGAGTGGTGGTCGGCCATCGTGGCCGCCTCGAACCGGGCCGTCGACGCCGCGGCGGTGCCGCCCGGGGCCTTCATCGGGGTGGGCTGCACCTCCCAGTGGTCGGGCACGGTGGCGGTCGGCCCCGACGGTGAGCCCCTCATGCCGGCCGTCATCTGGATGGACTCCCGGGGGAACAAGGCCATCCGCAAGGCGGCCGGGGGGCCGGTGAACGTCCTCGGCTACGACCCCCGCAAGATCGTCCGCTGGGTACAGGTGACCGGGGGGGCCCCGGGCCTCTCCGGAAAGGATCCGGTGTCCCACATCCTCTACATCCGGGACGCCCATCCCGACGTGTACCGGGCCACCACCACGTTCCTCGAGCCCTGCGACTACCTCAACCTGAAGCTCACCGGGGTCACGTCGGCCTCGTTCGACTCCATCGCCAGTCACTGGGTCACCGACAACCGCGACATCGATCACGTCGAGTACGACGAGCGCCTCCTGGAGTGGACCGGGCTGGACCGGGCCAAGCTTCCCGACCTGGTACGCCCGGGGACGATCATGGGCACCCTGCTCCCCGCCCCGGCCGCCGAGCTCGGTGTTCCCGGGGGACTGCCGGTGGCGGTGGGGTCCGGGGATGTGCACTCCGCGGTGTTCGGCTCCGGAGCCGTGGAGGACTTCGCCGCCCACCTCTACATCGGCACCTCCTCGTGGATCTCGGGTCACGTCCCGTTCAAGAAGACCGCCCCCACCAGCAACGTGGCCTCCATCCCCGCCGCCCTGGCCGGCCGGTACCTGATTGCCGACGAGCACGAGACGGCTGGAGCCTGCCTGACCTTCCTCCGGGACAACCTGGGCTTCGCTGAGGACTTCGAGTCGATGAACGCCATGGTGGCATCGGTGGCGCCGGGCAGCGGCCGGGTGCTGTTCACCCCATGGCTCAACGGTGAGCGGTCGCCGGTCGACGACCACACCATCCGGGGTGGCTTCCACAACCTGTCGTTGGCCACCACCCGGGCCCAGATGGTCCGGGCCGTCTTCGAAGGCGTGGCCTTCAACTCCCGCTGGCTGCTCGACGCGGTAGAGAAGTTCGCCGACCAGCGGCTCGACTCCCTGGCCTTCATCGGTGGAGGGGCCAACTCGGATCAGTGGGCCCAGATCCATGCTGATGTGCTGGGCCGGGAGATCCGCCAGGTGGTCGACCCCGTGCTGGCCAACGTGCGGGGCGCGGCCCTGATCACCTTGATGGCACTGGACCGGATCGGTGTCGGCGACATCCCGGCCATGGTCGAGATCCGCCGCGCCTATACCCCCAACCCGGACACGGCGGCCGAGTACGAGGTCCTGTTCGCCGAGTTCGTGACCCTCTACAAGCAGACCAAGGGCATCTTCAAGCGGTTGAACCGCTTCTGAGCACCGAGGATGAGGCGATGGGCCGGGCCCGCCGACCCCCGTCGGATCAGGGCCGGGCCGGGTGGGGCCTGGTCGGTCGCCTCATCCGAGCGGCCTCGATGGCCTGTCGGCGCTGCAGCCGGGCCCTTCGACGGAGCTCCCAGTCGTAGGGGTGCCGCGAATGTTTGGGTGTTCGTGGGATGCCCAGGAGCACCAGCAGCAACGGGAGCAACATGGATCGCTCGCGTTCGATCAGTCCGAGATTGCCCAGCGCGGCGAACGCGTACATGAAGCTGCCGGTGTAGACCAGGCACATCATGACGTAGGGCCGGGCGAATATTGCTCTCGGGATGATGCGGAGTTGTCGGAGCGACAGGAAGAGCAAGCCCAGGAGCAAGGTGTTCTCCCCGGCCGCCACCAGCTCGCCGAAGCCGTGGAAATTGACGGGCAGGGGATTGAACAGGACCTCGTAGACGTCCCGTGGATAGGTGGCGGGACTGGTGGAATAGGGAATACCGCCGCTACCGGCCAGGCTGTTGTTCTTGCTCGTGGTGGCCAGTTGACCGGAGATGGAACCGTTGCGGACCAGATAGTGCTGGGTCAGGTTGAACGACACCGTGAGCAGTACGGCACAGAAGATGACACTGATCACCCGGCGGATTCCGCCGTAGTTCTGGCGCACGTTGGCCGTGGGCACGAGTAGGGCCACCACGAACGCCGTCAGGACGAGGACCAACTCATTGGGCCGGATATAGAAGGCCAGGACCGATCCGGGAAGGAGCAGTACGAAGCCCCCCTTCTGCCGGGCCAGGATCTTGGCCGTGCCGTAGGCCACCATGGCCAGGGCAATGGTCATGATGGCTTCCTTGCTCGCATCCGCGGTCCAGAAGATCAGGGACGGGAAGAAGAACACCAACAGGGCGTACCGGCGTGGGTCGGCCCCCCGGAAGGTCAGGCTGAAGGCCCGGAAGAAGAGGATGGCTCCGATGAAGGAGAAGAAGCTGAAGACGAGGAAGGTGGCCAGGTCGTTGGCCCCTACGAACGCCATCACGATGCCCGTAGCGATGCTCACCGATCCGTCGTTGACGATCTGGCGCACGTTCGCTCCGCTCAGCGTGAAATTGAAGTGGCGGAAATCGGGAGCCAGGAGCGCCCCTTGATGCGTGTACCGGGTCCAGTCGGAGATCCCGTGGTAGAAGTGCTGCGTCACCAGGATCTGGGCCGGGGCGGCCAGGAGGTGGAGGACCAAGCTGATGGTCATTATCTTGACCAGCCACGGATAGGCCTCGGCAAAAGCCACCCGGTTGATGATGACTCGTCCCAGGGCGAACAGGACTACCGCCACCAGCAGGGCGGTGATGGGGTTGGAGCCGATGGCGGCACCGACGAGCACGGTCAGCGCCGATCCGATGCAGGGGTCGGCCGGCCTGTCACAGCCGAACCGGATTCACATGGCCACACGGTGCGCTCACTCCCTGCCAGAGGTCGAATGCAGATCATACAGCGTCAGTTGCTTCATAGGCTCGGCCTGACCGGCTTGTCGAGGGGCCGACTCAGCGGGCCGGTGCCGTGCCCACGAAGAGCAGGTCGAAGGCCAGGGTGTGGAGGGCCGTTCGGGACGACGACCAGGCATTGCGGCGGTCCAACCAGTAGCCGACGGTCGGGAACACCTGCCGGGCGCGACGACCATCCAGATGCAGAACGTGAAAGGTCAGCGCCGTGTAGTACTCGGCCAGGTAGCCGAGGGCCTCGAAGGTACCTCCGAACACATGGACCTCACCGTTCTCAAAACAGGTCGACCCCAGCTTCTCGAGCCCCTGGGCCGTGAAGCGCCAGTAGTCGTTGTCATCGTGGCGGGGGACCGTGGAAGGAACGGAGAGGATGACCGTCCCTCCGGGCTTGAGGATCCGGGCGATCTCACGGAGCACCGCGGCCGGCTCGGGGACGTGCTCGACCAGTTCCAGTGAGAGGACGAGGTCGACCGACCCATCGGCGAGCGGGAGGGCGGAGGCGTCCGAGGCGAAGTCCACGTTGGACAGGACCCGGAGGTCGGTGGCCAGAAAGCGGCCGGGGCAGGCGGACTCGAAGCGCCGTACCACCCCGCATCCCACATTGACGACCAGGGCGTCGGCCGGGAGTTGGGTCAGCCGCTCGTTGATGAAGTCGTCCCGGCGGGCGATGGCGTTGGTCCAGCCGCCGGCTCTGCGGGCGGCGAGGCCGCCGTCACCACCCGCCGCACCGGTCACTGCGCCGACACTCATGGGTGTGGCCACCTGGAACTCTCCCCCCTGCTTCGAGACACCCAGACCGACGGGTCCGGGTGCAGCCCGCATCGTAACCTCTGCGACCAGCCGACAGGCCCCACCTCAGTCCGAGGGCGTGGCCCGCCGTTCGAGGTGGCGGTTGGCTGCGCTGACCACGGCGTGCAGGGATGCATCGAGGATGCTGGAGTCCATGCCCACCCCCCACCAGGTCGAGCCGTCAGGACCTTCGGCCTCGACGTAGGCCACCGCCGACGCCCCGCTGCCCGCGGTGAGGGCGTGCTGGTTGTAGTCCTTCACCTCGAAGTCGACGCCCAGGTCAGCCCGGAGGGCTCCGAGCAGGGCGTCGATGGGCCCGTTGCCCTGGCCCATGACCGTGCGGGGTTCCCCGTCCACCAGGAGCTGGGCCGTCACCGTGGTGCGCTGACCCCCGGTGGTGACTTCGCTCCCGATCAGCCGCATCCCGGCATCGTCGGGCAGGTAGGTCCGGGAGAAGACGTCCCACATCTCACCGGCCTGGATCACCGTGCCGCTGTCTTCGGTGACGGCCTGCACCTCCTTGGAGAACTCCACCTGCAGTCGGCGGGGGAGGTCGAGTCCGTGCTCCGTGTCCATCACGTAGGCCACCCCACCCTTGCCGGACTGGCTGTTGACCTGGATGATGGCCTCATAGGTCCGACCGGTGTGGCTGGGATCGATGGGTAGGTAGGGAACCTCCCACTGCTCGTACCCGGTCCCCAGGGCGGCGAACCCCTTCTTGATGGCGTCCTGGTGGGATCCGGAGAAAGCGGTGTAGACGAGGTCGCCGGCGTAGGGGTGACGGGGGTGGACCGGCATTCGGGTGGCGTACTCGGCCACCCGGCGGACCTTGTCGATGTCGCTGAAGTCGAGGGCGGGGTCCACGCCCTGGGAGAAGAGGTTCATGGCCAGGGTGACGACGTCGACGTTTCCGGTCCGCTCCCCGTTGCCGAAAAGCGTTCCTTCCACCCGGTCAGCGCCGGCCATGACGGCCAGTTC
>JBBQWW010000078.1:0-16467 GCA_038210245.1 Acidimicrobiales bacterium | reverse complement strand
GTGGACGGTTCGAGTCAAGGTGTCCGGTCCCACTACGTCACATCGGCGCTACGCAGCCTCCTCCACGGGTGTACGAAAACTCCGGAACGGGTGTACGGAATCAATCGGAATGGGTGTACGAAAACTTCCGGCGCCCTCAGGCAGGGAAACCCTCCCGTCGGGTTGAGCCCTCCTGGGCTGTTCAAGTTTAGTTCTCCGAGTGCCTCGGGCGGCAGTTCCTGTCGGATCGGCTGTGTTTTCTGCGACCAGACGCGAGCGTGTTCGTCCGGGCGATTCGCGGGCGTCTTCTGAAGGACACTCCGACCGAGAGCAATATTGCCAGCGCGGATATACCAGTGAGCAAGCTGGCGACGAATTCATAGGAGGGAAGGTAGGTGAATCGAATTGTCATGGAACCAGCGGGGATGCGCACGCTCTGAAAGAGGCCAGGTGAAGATCTGTAATCGCGCTCGATCATGACAGAAGTGGCAGAAGACGAGGCGCTCCACCCGGGCGTATAGAGCACGCGCCGTGTGAGGGTGGTCGGTATCGAGCACCGAACAGCTGCCCGATTGAATCCCTCTGTTTTTACGTGGCAAGAGGCAGGTAGCTTTGATGGGATTCCATTACTGGGTCGGCGTGGGAACGGAGTCAGAGAGAATATCGGCGCTGCATCAGCCAGCTGCCAGATCTCGGCGAAGCTGTCCTTATAGACGAGCCGTGGTCCCGCCGGCCATGGTCCTGTTCCCGGAGCTGGAAATGGATTTCCCTGTACATCCATCCCACTGGCGTTCTCGACGACATAGCGCACCCCGACAGCCTCATAGTTGGCCAGGTGGGCCGAGAGCTCTTGCGCCGGCGTGGGACCTGCGGGATCTATCCGGCCCCCACCAGAGAAGACGCCGGGTAGGGCATTGGGGTCCAGCGCCGTCGATATTTCGTTGTTCCAGGCCTTGGGAACGGGCAGATCGTTGATGTTCGCTTGGCTGATTCCGAAGTAGGACCCGTAGTTGGGCTGAATCGGCCCGAGTGTCAGAAATCGGTAGTCGCCCAGGTGAGACTGAAGCCAGAGAACTGAACCGGTGTGCAAAGGCACTTGCGGAGGAGCGGACTGGGAGGTGAAAGTGAAAAGGAGAATTGATTCGATACCGACAGCCCCGGCCATCACTAGTCGGCCCGTTCGCCGACGCAGGCTGAAGGCAGCTGACTCTCCTTCAGATGTCATTTCGTCGGTGGTTCGAGATCTCCTCCCAGCTAGGACCCCTCCGGCAACCAGGAGAGCTAGGGCGATGAGGGCGAACCCCACACTCGCAAGTGGATAAGGGCGCCCGGATCCAAAGTGGTCGGCGGAAGTCACTACTGCCTCGTTCATCAGCCGCCATGCAGCGGCTGCGGCCCACACTCCGAGGGTGGCCGTGACCGAGGCGGCGGCAATGAGCATCCGACTTCGGGTGAGGTGCCGGGCGACGTCATCCAGCCCGAGTGCCGCCAATACGACGACGGCCAATTCCCAGGAAGGGTCTGAGTACCTGTAGAAGGCGGTGATCCGCACCCCGGGAACGGCGGCCATGAGGTGCACGACTGGGGGAAATCCGAAGGATCGCAGCAGGCACACCACGATCCAGCCTCCAAGCCCGATGCGGAGAAGCCGCTGGCGGCGACCGATCACTCCGACCAGCGCCATCGCGATGGTAGTTACAGAGAGGAATCCGCCGACGTAGGCCCAGGTGCCTGTAATGGTGTCCGGTACGCCGGCTGGGAGGTGGAATCCGAAGATCGGTCCGAGTGAGTAGGGCAAGATCAGAGTAACCAGGCCGGCTGAGGGAAGTGAGGCGTGGGCGACGGCTCCGCTGTGGCCTCCCACGAACCCGTAGGGAAGATAGTCAGCGAAGGCCACCAGCAATGGGGCGGCCAGTGCGGCACCGACAAGGCCTCCACCCGCCAGCCGGGTGACCACCGGCCCCCAGACGGAGCGGCCGGGGCCAGCTACCCGGAGGACGGCCCACCAGGTGACGAACAGCCCATCGATCAGTGTGGTCTCTGGGAAGCCGGCAAGGATGGAGAGTGCCAACGCTACTGCTAACAGTCGCCAACCTCCGGGCCTGTCGTCCCTGGCCGCATCGACGGCTCGCTCCACGCCGATGAGGCACAGCGGCAGAAACGCCACTGGCCGTATTGGAGCGTGGGCCAACCAGGCGTAGGTTCCGCACAGGCCGAAGGCCACCCCGGCGGCGGTGGAGAACGATCGACCGACCCTCAGCCGCCTGACCAGGAAGTACGTTGACCATCCAGTGATCGCCTCGATGACCAGCTGGGTCATCAGGACGCCCTGGTGGAATGCGAGGAGCAGGGTCGGAGGGAAGAATGCTCCGCTCTGCATCTCCCCGGCCAGGGGGGCACCTACGCCCTCGTAGGGGTTCCACCACGGAATATGGCCATGCAGCCAATCGAGCGCGGCGAGGTGACCGAGGGCTTGCATGGTGAACCCGGCGTTCCCATCAATGTAAGGGAGTCCGGGCAGCCATCCAGATGACTTCGGGGCCAGGGCGGCGTCGAGCACTAGGGGGTTGTTCGTTACTAGGTGGAGGAGGGCCGGAGAATTGGCCAGCAACACGGCCGCGAGGATGCAGGCCAGCGGCATGACGTTCGTCGATCGGAGAGTTGTTCGTTCTCGAACCGGACCATCCAGGGGAAAGAGCACTGGTGTCGCTTTCTGCCGTGGCACGACCGTAAGGCCAGGCTCGTCGTGGGCAGGGCGGGAAGGGGAGTGCCCGATGATGGCACCCTTTTCCTGCTCTGGGGGATCCCCGGACCACCTTGCCGACCGGCGTGGTCAACTAGCCGATTCGCGGTCCAGTTGCTTCGAGGGGATTGAACGGGGAAGGGCCCGGGCTGGCGTGCACCTGGGGTCTGTGGCCTACCATTCGAGGGTGAGCGTTTCGAGCTGCTTGGGTCCTCGCGCACGGGGGGGACGTGTTGGTCCTCTGCTTCACCAGTTCGCGCCGCGGTTCCCCCTCGTTGGGCCGGTCGCGTTGGACGTGAATCACCTAGCCAGGCCGGAGGTGGGCGCGTGGTGAAGAGTGGGAGCTTGAGGGCACCGGTGGTTCGGTCGCTGGAGCTGCCCGGGTGGCGGGTCCGCCTGGCCACTCTCGTCGAGGGCGACTACGAGGCTTGGCTGGCCGTCCGTACCCGCTGTCGAGACTGGCTGGTCCCGTGGGAGCCCCGGTCCAAGGGTGCTCCCCATGCACCTGAGGATGCGGCCAGCTTCTCGGCCCGGTGCGGTATGCGCGAGCGGGAACGCCAGCTGGGCAGCGGATTCGGCTTCGGGATCTTCTTAGACACCCGCTTCTGCGGGGAGATCACCCTGTCGTCCATCCAGAGGGGTCCTTTCCAGAACGGGGCCATCGGCTACTGGATCGACGAGGAGATGGCCGGATCCGGTCTGATCCCCGAAGCCGTGGTGGTGGTGCTCCAGTTCGCCTTCGAAACACTCCGCCTTCACCGGATCGAGGTGGCCATCATCCCCCGCAACGGGGCCAGCCGGCGGGTCGTCGACAAGCTCGGGCTCCGTAACGAGGGCGTGGCCCTCGGCTACCTCGAGATCAACGGCGAGTGGGAGGACCACGTCCGCTACGCCATGACCGCCGAGGAGTGGGTCGTGAGAGGCCCCGAGATGCGGGCCACCTGGCTCAAGCGGAACTGACAGCCTCACCCAAGGCTACCGGCCGGGCCGATGCCCCAGCCACGCTCGCCAGTCCGTGCCCCAGTTCACTGCGTCGGCCGGCGTCGGCCGGGATTCGGGCCTAGCCGTCGATGCCTCGGACCACGGCCGGCGAGTGCCGGAAGAACTGCTCGACGTCCTGCTCGTAGCGGTACTCTGGCTCACCTGACCCGGTGGCCCGGCGCAGGTTATTGGCCCGGGCGAAGCTCTCCACCGCCCCCGCACTGGTGTACCGGTACTCGAAGCCCGTGGCGGCCAGCTTCGAGGTGTCCACGCCCCGTCCGTAGCGCACCATGCCCTCCATCTCCGGGGGGAACTGGACCGTCCCGATCTGGCGGAGTGGAGCCACGAAGGCCCGGGGCCTGAACGGAGGCAGGGGCAGGAGGTAGGCCCCGCTGATGGAGGCCACCTCGCTCCACGGGAGCTTGCCCGCCCCGGCCACGTTGAACACCCCGGGGATCTGGTGGCCGGTGACGTACTCGAGGGCCCGGACCACATCGTCCTCCTCGATGAACTGCACGAGGGGGTCGAAGCCGGCGATGGAGGGCAGCACCCGCTTGCGCAGGTTGTGGCTGATGGGGGTGATGATGTCGGTGCCCAGCACATTGGCGAAGCGGAGGACCGAGACCACCAGGTGGGGGTTGTCGTCGGCGAAGTCGCGGACCAGGGCCTCCACCTCGAGCAGCGAGCGCTCGAGGCGGGTCCGCACCGGCCCGGTGCGCTTGTCCTCCTCGCGGAACCAGGTGGGATCGGTCTCGGCCGCCCCGTAGATGTGGGTGGAGGACTTGACGACCACCTGGCGGACCGACGAGCCGGCCGTGCCCGCCGCCGCCAGCAGGTTGAGGGTGCCGATGACGTTGATCTCATGGAGGACCCGGCTGGGTACCTTGACCGAGTTGGTCTCGAGGAAGGTGTGGACGATGGTGTCCACCTGGGTGGCCCGCACGATCCGGTTGAGGATGGAGTACTTCTGGTCCGACCGCACGAACTCGGTGCGTTCGAGGGGCACCTTCGGCTCGTTGGCCCCGAGCCCCAGGATCATCTCGACGTCGGGCTCGTTCTCCAGAGCCTGGGCCATGCGTCCACCCCAGAAGGTGTCCAGCCCGGTGATCAGTACCCGACGGCCCACCGGCTTCAGCCGAACCAGACGCTGCGGCGCTCGCGCAGCATGTCGTGCAGGGCGTCCTGCATCCGGGCCCGGATGGCCTCGGCCTCGTCCATGACCCGGCTCCGCGAGTAGCGGTCCTGGCCCGGCTCCACGTCGAAGGTCACCGGGTCGAGGACCCGCAGCTTGAACTTGGCCGGGAAGTAGGTCACATACCCGATGGGGCCCAGCATGAGGGCGTTGGCCGTCACCGGGAAGTAGGGCAGCTTGAGCATCTTGGCCACGCTCGGGATCCGGAACAGGATGGGCATGGACTCCTCGGCGCCGACCACGGCAATGGGGATGACGGGCACCCCGGCCCGCATGGCGATCTCCACGAACCCGCCCCGGCCGAAGCGGCGCAGTCGGTAGCGGTCGGTGTAGGTCTTGGAGGTGGCCTTGGTCCCCTCGGGAAACACCAGAGCCAGCTGCTGCTGGTCGTGGAGGAGGCGGTAGGCGTTGTCGGGGTGGGCCGGGACGCCGCCGGTGCGGGACCACATGGTGCCCACCACCGGGAGGGTGCGAAAGAAGTAGTCGGCCAGGCCGTAGACGGGCCGGCCCAACTCTTCCTCGATGCCGTGCATGATGGCCGGGGCGTCGGAGGGGATGGCCCCGGCGTGGTTGGCGATGAGCAGGGCTCCTCCGTGGTGGGGGATCTTCTCCAGCCCCTCCCACTCCACCCGGAACCAGTACTTGTACATGGGGTTGTAGAGGCGCCGGACGATGGAGCGCATGTGCTCCGACCGCCCCCACTCGTCGACATCGGAGCGCCGCGGGTCGGGAGGACCGGTCTCCCCGGGGTCGGCCCGAGCCACCGGGAGGAAGGACAGGGAGGCCGACGGGACCTCGGCCCTGATGACTTCGGCGATGCGCTCGGAGGTCGCCGTGAGTCCGGCTCCCGCACCGCTGCCGCCCTCGTCGTCGGCCACCACCTCGGTCACCTCACCCTGGTCGAAGGGGGCGTCCGGGGCGTCCCCGTCACCCCGGCCGTTCCCGCTGTCTTTGCCGGTGCCGTCCACCAGGTCCCGGTCGAGGGTGTGCTCCGCCCCCGGGGCGGTCCGGGTCCGGTCGGCTGGGTCCGCGCTCACCTGGGCCATGGTACTGCCGACGACCTCAGGACAGCCGCGGTGGCTCCGAGGCCGCCCGCAGCCGTCCCGACAGGGCTCCCAGTCCGGCCAGCGCCTCGACGGTCATGGACTGCCGGGTGACCTCGAGCGAGTCGAACTCGGCCCGCAACGCCGAGAACACCGCGGCCACATCGCCGGGCTCGACCAGGGGAAGCAGGGTGACCACCGACGGGCCGCTCGTCACCACCGGCACCGGGGCACCGTCCAGGGTGTCGGCCACCACCTTGGCGATGTGGTCGGCCGAGGCCAGCTCCGACCCCGTACCCGACTCCTCGACGCCGGAGGCCGACCGCACCCGCACCACGATGCCCGGCACCGGGCGGGTGGCCAGTAGTCCGAAGCGGGAGCGGTAGACGTCGCTCAGCATGGTCAGCGAGTCGTGCAGGGGGTGGATGGTGCTGCCGGGCACGTTCTTCCAGTGCACGGGCACCTCGGTGATCCGCAGTCCCAGTCGGCGGGCCCGGGCCAGCAGTTCGACGTCGAAGGCGAACCGGTCGATAGGCACCAGGTGGAAGAGCAGCCGGGCCGCGGGGGTCCGGAAGGCTTTGAAGCCGCACTGGGTGTCCTGGAGCCCGAGGCCGGTGCCGGTGGTGACCAGCCGGTTGAACAGCCGGCCCATCACCGCCCGCACGGCGTAGGTCCCATCCACCATGGAGTCGGTGAGGGCCCGTGAGCCGATGGCTCCGTCGGTGGTGGCCAGGGCATCGAGCAGGGAGGGCACGGCCCGGGGGTCGATGGCCATGTCGGCGTCCATATAGGCCACGAGGGGGGTGCGGGCCTCGGCCACCCCGGTGCGGACGGCCGCCCCCTTGCCCCCGTTGACCGGCAGGGTGATCACCCGGTGATGGGGGAGGGGGGCGAGGAGCCGCTCGGCGGTGGCCGAGGTGCCGTCGGTGCTGCCGTCGTCGATGACCACCACCTCGGTGTCGTCGATGTCCACGGCCCCGTCGGCCACGGCCGCGGCGAACCGCTCCATGCCGGCGGGCAGGCGGGTGGCCTCGTTGAAGGCCGGGACGAGGATGGTGAGCCGGGGTGTCATGATCCGCTCCCGACCCTATGCGGGACTCGGCGAGTTTGGTGGGCGGGTGCAGGGCCAGGTGGGGGGAGGCGTCGGTCGGATAGTGTCCCGAAACGGCGGCCTCACCGAGGCCCGACATCCGGACAGGACATCCCAAAAGGTGGTGAGGGTATGACGCTCAAAGTGGTCGGTGCCGGCGTGGGACGGACAGGTACCAACTCGCTCAAGATCGCGCTCGAACGACTGGTGGGCGAGCCGTGCCACCACATGTTCGAGATCGTCGCCGATCCATCGCAGACCTCCCTGTGGACCGACGCCATCGAGGGCCGGCCGGTCGACTGGGCCACCATGCCGCCCGGCTACGGGGCCCTGGTGGACTGGCCGGGTGCCTCGTTCTGGCCCGAGCTGTCGGCGGCCAATCCCGAGGCCCTCGTGCTGCTGTCCGTCCGTGATCCGGAGGACTGGTACCGCAGTGCGTCGAACACCATCTTTCAGGTGTTCGAGAACTACCCCCCCGAGATGCAGCCGTGGTTCGAGTCGATGCGGGTACTGCTGGGGAACCGCTTCAGCAACCAGCTGGACGACCCGCCGGCGATGATGACCGCCTTCGAGCGTCACAACGATGCCGTACGAGAGGCCATCCCGGCCGAGCGGCTGTTGGAGTGGACGCCCACTGACGGCTGGGCGCCGATCTGCGACCGCCTGGGAGTGGCGGTCCCTGACGAACCCTTCCCGAGTACCAACGACACCAACACGTGGCGGGCGAATCTCGGGATGCCTCCGGTGGACTGATACCCGGCGCCACTAGGGCCGGGCTGCGCCCACCAGGCCCTGGTACCAGATGGGGTTGAAGCTCACCAGGGTCCCGGTGTGGGCGGCCTGGATGATGGTCCCGCTCCCGTAGGGGGTCGACCGTCCGTCGAGGACCGGTCCCACGTACATGACCACGTGGTCGATCCCGCTGCCGTCGAGGTCGTAGAAGATGAGGTCCCCGGGCTGCAGGGCGTTGAGGGCCACGTGGGGGAACGAGGCGTACTGGTCGGCGGCCGAGTGGTCCATGTACACCCCGGCCTGGCGCCAGGCCAGCATGGTCAGGCCCGAGCAGTCGACGCCGGCGCTGCTGGCTCCGGCCCACACGTACGGCACTCCGAGGTACTTCATGGCCCCGTGCACGGCGGCCAGCCCGGCCGCTTGGGCCGACCCGCTGCTGGAGACGGCGATGGCCCCGGTCCCGACCGGTGCCCCGCTGGACACCGCCGTGGTGCCGGCGGCCGAGTTGGTGGCCTGGTTGGCGGCTGAGGTGGCGTTGACCGCCGCCGCACTGCCCGCCCCCACGGTGGTGGCCAGCTGGGCGGCCTGGGAGGCCTGGGCGGCGGCGGCCTGGGCGGCGGCCGGGGTGGTGGCGCTGGCCGCGGTGGCTGCAGCCGTCTTGGCCTGGGCGGCGGCCTGCTGGGTGATCTGGGTGGCCAGGCTCCCCTTGATCTGGGCCAGGGTGGCCTCGGACTGGGCGTTGACGGCTTCCGCGCTCTGCCGGGCCGTGTTGACCACGGCCAGCTGGGCCGTCTCGGCCTGCTGCTCGGCCACCAGCTTGGTCTGGACCGCGGTCAGCTGCTTCTGCCCGGCCTGGATGCGGGCCACGTCACCGGCCACCTTGGTGGACCCCACCTGCTGGTAGTAGTCGCGGACCTGGGTGGCGCTGGAGGGCGCCGCGAACAGCGACGACACCGAACTGGACGAGGTGTCGTTCATGTAGGCCTGCACGGCGTCGCCCCGGAGGTGGGCCCGCTCGGTGGCCAGCCGGGCCTTGGCTGCGTCGATCTGGGCGGTAGTGGAGTGCAGGGAGGTCTGGGTGGTGGTGAGGTTGACCTGGGCCTGGTTGTACTGCTCGTCGGCCTGGTCGAGGACGGCCTGCTGCTGGGAGATCTGGGTGGAGAGGGCGGCCACCTGGGCCTCGGCCGAGTCGATGGAGGACTGGGCCGACGAGGTGGTGCTGCTCGACGACGACGTGGAGCTGGTCGAAGAAGAGGTGGAGGCCGACGACGGCACCGTAGTGGTGCTGGTGGCCGGGCTGGCTCCGGCGATGCCGGCCCCGGGCCCGAAGGTCATCACGGCCAACGCACTGACCATCACCAGGGTGAGTCCGGCGATGCCTGTCCGTACTGTGGTGGTGGTCCGGGACCGACGACGTGGTGACGTCGCGGCACGAACCGCCGATTGCCCCTGCTGCACTGCTGACACTCCTTGCACGGTAGCGGTCCCGACCGTGGACGTGGCCGCGGGGATCGCTCCACCGTGCCGGCGCCCGAACCGTTGTCTGCCCTCTGGCTGTTGCCCCATCACCTACGCTCCATTGGCATGGGCGACCGGGCCTCCTGCCCGGCGGCTTTCCGTCCCGGCGATGATCGGCGCCGGATCCAACTGGGTAAGTTGCTGGTTGTATCGGCAGCTGGCGCACGGAACTGGAGGGGCCAATCGTGGATGGAGTGATCGAGGTCCGGGCCGGTCGGCTCCGGGGGGTCCACCGCCACGACCACTGGTCGTTCTCAGGCATCCCCTATGCCGCCTCACCGGCCGGAGCGGGCCGGTTCCGCCCTCCGGCCCCTCCCGAGCCCTGGACGGGCGTGCGCCCGGCCGACCGGTTCGGCCCCATCGCCCCCCAGAACCCCAGCCTCATCGACGCCTCGCTGGGCGGGAAGCCCGAGCCCCAGTCGGAGGACTGTCTCAGCCTCAACATCTGGACCCCCGGCCTCGACGGGGACCGGCGTCCAGTGATGGTCTGGGTGCACGGGGGGTCGTTCGTGTGGGGCTCGGGGTCCGGAGGCCTCTACCGGGGGGGCACCCTGGCCCGGGACGGGGACGTGGTGGTGGTCACCATCAACTACCGGCTCGGGCTGCTGGGCTTCCTGGCCCATCCGGCCCTGGCCGCACCGGACCAGGTCTGGCTGGACGACCAGGCCTGGACCGGCTTCGGCAACTGGGGCCTGGCCGACCAGGTGGCCGCCCTGCACTGGGTGCAGGACCACATCGCCGACTTCGGGGGCGACCCGGGCAACGTCACGCTGTTCGGGGAGTCCGCCGGCGCCATGAGCGTGAGCGCACTGCTCGCCGCCCCGGCCGCCCGCGGACTCTTCCACCGGGCCATCGTGGAGAGCGGGGGTCCCTACGCCTACTCCGCCGATCAGGCCGCCTCGACCGCCGAGCAGCTGGCCGACCACCTCGGGGTCCCCCTCACCCGGCCGGCCCTCGAGCAGGTCCCCACCGCGGACCTGGTGCGGGCGGTGGTGGAGTTCGACCAGCGGGGCGGACGGAGGCCGGACAGCGGCCTGGTGATGATGCCGGTGATCGACGGCGGGGTGCTGCCGGTGGCGCCGGAGGTCGCCGTGGCCACCGGATCGGCCGCCGAGGTGCCACTGCTCATTGGCACCACCCGCGACGAGATGGCCTTCTTCACCATCGGTGACCCGGCCCTGAGCGCCCTCGACCACGACGGCCTGCGCCACTGGATGCGCCGACTCACCCCCGACCCCGCCGCCCAGACCGAGGTCATCGAGGCGGTCACGGCGGTGAGGTCGGCCCGGGGCGAGCCGGTGACCCCCCGGGACCTGTGGGTGGCTATCGCCACCGAGTACATCTTCCGGCTTCCCTCGACCCGGCTGGCCGACGCCCACCACGCTGCCGCCGGACCCGGCGTGGGGACCTACTCCTACCTTTTCACCTGGGAGTCGCCCCTGCTCGGCGGCTACCTGGGCTCGTGCCACGCCCTGGAGATCCCCTTCGTCTTCGGCACGGTCCAGAACCCGGCCATCCAGGGGTTCGCCGGCGGGGGAGCCGACGCCCTGGCCCTGTCGGCGGCCATGCGGAAGGCCTGGATCTCCTTCGCCCGCACCGGCTCCCCGGGGCCCTCGTGGCCCGCCTGGGACCCCGACCTCCGGCCCACCGAGGTCTTCGGTCCCTGGCCGGGGGCCCCGGGCCTCGAGCACCGGGTGGACGGTCCCCGGGCCGAGGAGCTGGACGCAGTGGCTGCGGTGGTGGCGCCCACCGTGGTGCCCTGAGGAGCCGGGTGCGCCGATGGACGACCGTCGGACCAGCTGACAGAGTGGCCGACACCCCGCACCAATCTCTGAGGTAGCCCACCGATGCACGACTCCGCCAGCCCCCCCGTAGTCATCACCCACCCCCGACCCGAGGTGGCCGTGGTGACCATGTCCCGGCCGGACCGGCTGAACGCCATGGACGCCACCCTCATCCAAGGGCTGTACGACGCCTTCGACGAGATCGAGGCCGACGGGACCTGCCGGGTGGTCGTCTTGACCGGGGCCGGTCGGGGCTTCTGTGCCGGCCTCGACCTCGGCGGCTACGGACGCCCACCCGGACCGGTGGGGGCGTCCGGGCCCCAACGGGGCATGGCCGTCCAGAAGCACATCGCCGGACTGATCCCGCGCCTGCGAGCCCTGCCCCAGCCCATCATCGCCGCCGTCAACGGGCCCGCCGCCGGGGGCGGACTGGCCCTGGTGCTGGGGTCCGATATCCGCCTGGCCGCCCGCTCGGCCCGGTTCATCGTGGCTTTCATCCGGGTGGGGGTGTCGGGCTGTGACATCGGGACCAGCTGGCTGCTCCCCCGCCTGGTGGGGGTGGCCCGGGCCCACGAGCTCATGCTCACCGGCCGCGAGTTCGACGCCGACGAAGCGCATCGGATCGGAGTGGTCACCCACCTCTTCGACGACACCGAGCTCCTCGACGGCGCCCTGGCCAAGGCCGACGAACTGCTGGCCCACGAGGCCTGGGCCGTGTCGTTGACCAAGGAGGCCATGTGGAGCTCCCTCGAGATCCCCGGCCTCCAGGCGGCCATCGACCTCGAGAACCGCCAACAGATCCTCCTCGGCACCACCCTCGGGGCGTTCGGCCCGGTGGGGCGGGCGTTCGGCGAACCGAGTGACGGAGCCGGGCACCGATGAGTGCGACCGATCCGCCCCGACCTCCCTATCCGCTGCCCAATGTGGACCACGACCTCACCGGGCAGGTGGCTCTGGTCACCGGGGCCACCTCCGGCCTGGGCCGCCGGTTCGCCCGCACCCTGGCCTCGGCCGGGGCTCTGGTGATGGCGGCCGGCCGTCGACAGGACCGTCTGGACGAGGTGGTGGCCGAGATCACCGCCGACCGTGGCGTCGCCGCCGGAGTGGCCCTCGACGTCCAGGAGCCCGACCAGATCGTGGCCGCCGTCGACCGCTGCGAGCAGGAGTTCGGCACCGTGACCATTGTGGTCAACAACGCCGGCATCCCCGACGCCCGCCGAGCCCACGCCATGGACCTCGATCTGATCGACCGGGTCCTCGACACCAACCTGCGGGGTCCTTATCTGCTCTCGTGCGAGGTGGCCCGCCGGCTCATCGCCGCCGAGCGTCCCGGGCGGATCGTCAACATCTCGTCGACCGGGGCGTTCCAGTACTCGGGCACCGGGGCGGCGCTGTACTCCATCACCAAGGCAGCCATCAACCGGATGACCGAGGTGCTGGCCGTGGAGTGGGTGAAGTACGGGATCAACGTGAACGCCATCGCCCCGGGGGCGTTCTCCTCGGAGATGATGGACGGGATGATCGCCCGGGTGGGGGACATCGCCGCCAGCCTGCCCCGGGGTCGGCTGGGAGACCCGGCCCAACTGGACAGCACGCTGCTGTTCCTGGTTGGCCCCACTTCGGAGATGGTGACCGGCACCATCGTGCGGGTGGACGACGCCCTGGGCGGCCGCTGAGGCAGCCCAGCCGCCGGACCTACCGGCCGCAGGCCGGTGGCCTCAACCCGACCAGCCGCCGCTGAAGCTGAAGAACTGGCCGGTCTGGAACCGGGTCTTCCCCTCGAGCAGGACGGCGGTGAACTCGGCCAGCTCCTCCATGGTCCCCAAGCGGTGGGCCGGGGTCTGCGCCTCGATCCGGCTCCGGCGCTCGGGGTCGCGATCGGCCCCGCTGGCGGCCAGGAATCCAGGGAAGTCCATGAAGTTGGTGCCCACGGCGTTGATGCACAGCCCGTCGCGGGCGTACTCCTGGCCCACGGCACGGACCAGGGCGTTGGCCCCGGCCCGGGTGGCCGAGTACGTGGACACCCGGGGCTCGGGCCGCGCCGCGGTGGCGCTGGTGTAGAGCACGATGTCCCCCGACCCCTGGGCCAGCATGGGTGGGATGAGGGCCTGCAGTCCGTAGAAGGCCATGTCGAGGTTGCCGGCCTTGGTCTGTCCCCACTGTTTGGCCGTGATGTCCAGGAACTTGCCGGTGATGATGCCCATGCCGGTGACCAGGGCGGCGGCGTCGACCCGTCCGAACCGGGCCAGGGCCCGCTCCACCAGGTGGTGGTTGCCCTCGGCGGTGCGCAGGTCCACGTCGGCGCCGTGGACCACCTCGACCTCCACCCCGGCCCCCCGCAGCCCCTCCACCAGTTCGTCCTTCGGGCCGTGCAGGACCAGATGGTGGGTGCCGGCCAGGCGGTGGGCCAGCTGGGGGCCCACGTAGTCCCCGGTCTGGGTGAGCAGTGCGACGCGCTTGTCCATTGGGGTCAACGTAGTGGTCTCACCGGGGTCCCGGGGCGCCCATCGGGGTTCCGGTCGGGCAGACCCCCTAACCTCTGGGGACCGGACCGATGGTGGCGGCCACGACAGCGTGCCGATCACCAGCGGCTCCCGGGGACGTAGCCCAATTGGCAGAGGCAGGGCGCTTAAACCGCCTCCAGTGAGGGTTCAAATCCCTCCGTCCCCACGCCCGGCACCGGAGTCGATCCGGCCATTCGAATCACATCGGGGTCGGATGGTTCGACCCCAGCAATCCACGCTGTGCCCGTCACCGGCAACACTCCCATGGGACCATCGGCGCTGCCGACCTCATCCCGTGCCAGCCACTACCCGGATCGATCACCTCGAGATCGGCCACCCGTCCGTCCGGCTGCTCGGCGCCCCAGTAGGCCGCGGGGTGCCGCCTCCCGTCAGGTGGGTGGCACCGGTGACTCCGGGGAAGCCGGCGAGATCGCTAGGGCCCGGGGGTTGGGTCGGGGTGCGGAACCGATCGCAGATCCAAGCCGTCGATGCGTCCGAAGTCGGCTGGGTTGTACGTGAACAGCGGAAGGTCGTTGGCGATGGCTATGGCCGCAATCATGGCGTCGTAGGACCGGGCGCGGGTCTCGCGCCGAACCCGGCGAAGCGACATTCCCGAACGCTCGGGCCGCCGCCGCATCAAAGGGGAGCGGGTCAACGTTCGCCTCGGCCTGCTGCAGACGAAGCTGCCGCGTCGCCCGCTCGCCAGGATCGGACGCCACCAGGGGACCGACGGAGAGCTCGGCGAGCGTGACGGCGGTGATGAGCGGTTCGGGTGGGAGCGATCGGGGGTCGTCGATCCGCTCGAACAGAATTACCGTCCTGGTATCGAGGATGCAGCGATCCGAGGGGCTCACAGCGAGGTGTCGATCACGGACTCGATGTCTAGTCGGAGCGATTCCGGGTCCATGGCCGACAGCCGCGACCACCGTTCGATGAGCACGTCGACCGAGAGGGGCTCACGCCCGAGGGGCACGAGGAGGGCGACCGGCCTGCCGTCCCGGGTCACGGTCATTCGTTCACCGCGACCCGGTCGACCAAATCCCCTCCGTGGTTGCGGAGGTCACGAATCGAAATCTCACTCACCGGGGCAGTGTGTCACGCGTGATACAACGAGGCTGAGGCCCGGAGCACCAGGTCAGGGCCCCACGTTCCGGTCCTGGCTCGCTCGTCGGTGGAGTGAGGTCATTCCCCCGCGTGCACGGGGAGGACCGCACCGGGTGCAAGAGTGAGCCCATGAGCTATCGGATCGTCCAGTGGGCCACCGGCAATCAGGGGGTCGAAGCCATCCGTGCCGTACTGGACCGCCCGGACATGGAACTGGTCGGGGCCAAGGTCCACAGTGCCGACAAGGCCGGGATCGATGCCGCGGTGTTGGCGGGCCGGGAACCGTGCGGGGTCGTGGCCACCCTCGACGTGGACGAGATCCTGGCCCTCGACGCTGACTGCATCGCCTACTTCCCTCGCATTGCCTCCCTCGACGAGGTCTGTCGCCTCCTGGCCAGCGGGGCCAACGTGGTCACCACCGCGTTCCTCTTCCATCCGCGCTCCCTGCCCGCCGCCGACCTGGTCCGGCTGGAGGCGGCCTGCGCCGCCGGTGGCTCATCGGTGCACGGCACCGGGCTCAACCCGGGGAACCTGAGTGGGGTCCTCCCGCTGGCCCTGTCCGGTATGTCCCGGTCGATCGAGAAGATCACGCTGCAGGAGCGGGCCGACTGGTCCTTCTACGAGTCCACCCACATCACCTTCGACAACATGCGCTTCGGTCGGCCCCCCGACGAGGTGACCGAGGAGGCCAGCGACTTCCTCCGGTTCAACAGCGGGCTGTTCCAGGAGATGGTGGGCCTGCTCGGACGAGCCTTGGGCGCTGGACTGGACGACATCACCTCGTCGGTGGAGTTGGTGACCGCCGAGGAGGACCACGACATCTTCGGCATCACCCTGGCCGCCGGGACGGTGTCCGGGCAGAGATGGCGCTGGCAGGGACTCCGGGACGGGGCGGTGCTCATCGACATCGAGACGCTGTGGACGGTGGGCGGAGAGTACCCGGCCGGCTGGCCGGCACCGCTCGACGGGTGGACCCTGACCTTGGAGGGTGAGCCGTCGATCCGGACCCACCTGCTCACGCTCATGTCCTACGAACGGCCCCTGCCCCTGGCCGAGCATGTCCGGGCCGCCAGTGTGGCCACGGCCATGCAGGCGGTCAACGCCATCCCGGCCCTCTGCGCCGCCCCGGCCGGAGTGTGGACCATGGCGGACCTACCCCTGATCCGGGCCGGCTTCGGCTTCGGCAACGCCCCTCCCGAGCCGGGGCTGTGACCCGGCGATCCACGGGGATGGGATGCTCCAGCCCTGGGTCGGCGACAGTGGAGGACGGGTCGAGGTCCGGGTCGGTCCGGTCCGGCAACGCCACCGATCCGATCCGCCCGGGGCCGGTGATCTGCCTCCCTTCCTCTGAAACCATGCTCTCGTGAGCCGACCAGTTCCGCGGAGTGCGGTGGCCGTGCTGGCCCTGACGCTGAGCGCCTGTCGGGCCGCCGGATCTGGGACCCTCATAAACCGGGACGCCGAGACCGGCGGCTACGACCACCACATGTATATCGGGCGTGCAGAAGTGCGGAACGAACGGCGGCGGCTATCCCGTCCCGTGAATGGCCCACTCCGATACGTCCCGACCGCCGGGTACCGGCTCGGCCAGATCTGCAGGACTTCGCTCAGACGAAGCACAGGAAGTGCCGGAGCTGGCCGGAGACGTAGAGCACGTCGAGGGGGGGGACCGCGGCCAGGTAGACAGCCACGACGGGTAGCCAGTGCGACAGCTGGACCCGTCCTCCGGCGGGGGGAGCGGGAGTGGCCGGCCCATCCGGGTCCCTGACGTCGAGGGCCCACGAAGTTCCGGTGGTC
>JBBQWW010000077.1:0-16976 GCA_038210245.1 Acidimicrobiales bacterium | reverse complement strand
CGCCGTGGTCGTGCTCAGGAGGGTGACCTGGGTGGTACTGCCGGGCAGGTTGATGCATCCAGCCGCCAAGGTGGCCAGCACCAGCACTACGGACACACGCATCGCCTTGCCGACCATCGGACGTCTCCCCTCGGTTCCAGGAGCCCAGTAGACACGACGGATGTTAGCGATCTGTGATCGATAGAGTCGGCCGTGGGCAGCATTGCCGCCGCGGCATGGCGGCGCACCCGAACGGAGGCACCATGGATGAAACCGAGAGTCCACGAGGAGACGTGGCGATCATGACGCTTCTTGTGGGCGCCCTTACCGGTCAGCACGAGCTCACCGATGACGAGCGAAAAGCCATCGGCGAGTGGTTGGTCGACCATGCGGACGAGGAAATGGTCCGTAACCTTCTGGCCAAAATCGTCGGGACTCAGATCGGCGATACCTCAGAGTTCCGAGTGAAGGTGGCGGAGGCCATCCGGGAGAAGTTCCAATCGCCCGGTGATCCTGAACGCCGACCAGTCTTCTGGCGTCGCCGCTCCTGAGCTGCGGGTCCTGTCCATGTGCGTTCGGGTGTGAGTGTGGCCGAGCACCAACTGTGCTGCCTACTCTCGCCCCCTGGCAAGGTGACCGGCAACGACCGGATCAGCCCAGGCGGTGGGCAACCAGCACAGTGTCGTGAGAATGGTGAGCACCCGCCCCACCGGTGACGTCACGCCGGCGGCGTGCATCGAATGAAACCCGCCAGCGATCGTCGAGCAGATCAGCGACATCCGCCGGACTCACGTAGTCCGCAGGATCGAATCCGGCGGCCTTGGCCTCGGCGGTGTCCACGGCAGCATGGTGCACAACAATCAGGTGGCCCCCGAGAGCGACGGCATCTATGAGGGTTCGCTCCGCATCGCGCTCTGGACTGCTGGCCAGCGCTGGGTACTGGGCGGACACCAGGTCGAACCCTCCTGTGGATAGCGGCGCCTCCACCAGGCCGGCATGGAGCCACTGCACCTGTACCCCTTCGGCATCGGCCGCAGCCGAGGCCCGGTCGAGGGTCACCTGCGACACGTCCAAGGCCGTCACCTGCCAGCCCCTCCCCGCCAGCCAGATGGCGTCCGCCCCTTCGCCGCACCCCACGTCGAGTGCCCGGCCCGGTTGCAGGTGCGCCACCTCGGCAACCAAGGCACCGTTGGGCTGACCACTCCACACCTGTTCGGCGCTGCCGTACCGCTCGTCCCAATCAGAATCGATGCCATGGACACGGTCGTGCTCGGAATCTGCCATTCCGAAGTATGGGCCACCGTCGACCCTCCGGGCGTGTGGGTCATGGTCGCCGTCATGAGGGTCGACTGATCAGTCAGATCGGCTGAGATCCCCACGGTCACGCAGGCATTGGGGTTGGTGCGGTGTCGTAGACATGAGATTTGCACCTCGCTTCAATCGGGGTGGGCAGCCGACCATGAGACCGGCCAGAATCGCCGGCAATCCGAACGGTCATAATCGCGGCCCGAACCCCGGCGCTCGCATTGCGGAGCCAGCTCGCCACCCGGAATCACCACCCACAGAGTGGTCACTCCGACACTCAGGGCGTGAGCCTTCCTAAGAATGTGGGCAATGTCCCCGGTCCCATTGCTGAGCGGAAATAGTCCCCGGTACGGTGCGCCTTAGGGCAGTGGTGGCAGGGCAGTGGTGAATGCAGGGGTGCATTGGTGAAGCGAGCAACGACGACGACAGTGGCGGCGCTGGTGAGTTGGGTCGCCTTGACGGCGGGCGGGTTGCCGGCCGGTGCTGCCGATGTACCTACAGCCACCAGTCCCTATGGCGGTTACGACGCCAGTCTGACCCGTGCCCCCTATGTCACCGACCTGACCCAAAACTCGGCTGACGTTACCTGGGCGACCAATACCTCTCCGGCCGGCACCCTCACCTGGGGGACCGGGAGCAACTGCACCCTTCACTCCGTGCCCGTGCCCTCGACGCTGCCCACCCTGGTACCGGCCACGGACTCGCCGGCCAGCGCCACCGGCCGGCAGTTCACCGTGAACTCGACCAGCGAGTTCCAGTCCACCATCCCGATCAGCGGACTGCAGGCCGGTACTACGTATTGTTACCGGGTCTTCTCGGCCGGCTCGAGCCCGATCGACCTGCTTGGCTCCAACGGATCGCCCACCTTCACCACCCTCGACACGGTGTCGACCAGTTCCACCAAGCCCCTGACCTTCGACGTGGTCGGTGACCTCGGGGAGACCAACTATTCGGGTGGGACCGACTTCGCCAACTACCTCAACACCGACCAGTCCTCCATCGACTCGCTGATCGGGTCGTCGGGCGCCAGGTTCGTGGTCACTGCGGGCGATGTCGGCTACAGCGGGGGCACCGAGTCGAACTACGGCGACCTCCAGCAGACCGGGTCGGAGGTCAGCAATATCTTCGGTCCCTCGTACTGGCCGCTCACCGGCGGCCTCCCCACCTTCGGCGTGGCGGGCAATCACGGGCAGAACGTCGACAGCCTGCGGATCTGGCCCGAGTCGACGACCACCGCGGCGTCTTCAGGAACCTACGGGTATGCGCAGTACCCACCGGTACCCGCCGACGGCCTCCTCGGCACCAGCACCGAGCCGGCCGCCTGGTACGCCATCTCAACGGGCAACGTCCGCATCTACGTGCTGGATGCCGCGTGGGCCGACGGGAACGTGGGGACCTCCAACCTGTACCAGGTGGACTACGACCAGCACTGGACCCCCTCCTCGCCGGAGTACCAGTGGCTCCAGGCTGACCTGGCCGCCCACCCCGGTGGGGTGAAGATGGCCGTGTTCCACTTCCCCCTGCGATCGGACAACTCGACCCAGGGCAGCGACCCGTTTCTCCAGAACAGCACCGCCAATCCCAATGCCGCCACCAGCCTCGAGGCCCTCATGGCCAACAACGGCGTCTCCCTGGTCTTTAACGGCCATGCCCATACCTACCAGCGGATCATCCCCCGCCAGGCCGGGCAGATCACCAACTACGTGACCGGAGGTGGAGGTGCGGTGCTGGAGCCGGTCACCGGGGGCACCACGTGCACCTCCCTGTTCACCGCCGAGGACATCTATGCCCTGGGCTGGAGCCCCAGTGGCGCCGGGCCCACCAGCGGCACTGGGTCATCCTGCGGGCCGGGGGCGACCACACCTCAATCAGCTGCCGACGTCTACAACTTTCTGAAGGTGTCGGTGAACGGGACCTCGGTGACTGTCACCCCGACCAACGCCGCCGGGCAGACCTTTGATGTGCACACCTATGCCCAGTCTGTGGTCACGTCCAATCCGTCGACACCGGCCAACGTGACAGCTACCGCAGGCTCGTCCACCTCGGTTCAGGTCAACTGGAACGCATCAACCGAGACCGGCGGGACCATCACCAAGTACACCGTGTCCAAGAGCACGAGCGGAGGGGGCTACACCACGCTGGCCACGGTCAACGCTCCCTCGACCACTGTGACTGACTCCGTCCAGCCGGGCCTCCAATACAGCTACCGGGTCACGGCCACTGATTCCTCGGGCCAGACTTCGGGCTTCGGCACCTCCAACAGGGTCGCTACCCCCACCGCTCCGGCCGGCGTTACGGCCGCAGCCACGTCGTCGACGTCCGTCCAGTTGGAATGGTCAGCCTCGAGCGAGGCCGGAGGGAAGATTGCTTCCTACCAGATCGATCGGAACGGCGCCCCGCTGGCATCGGTCTCGGGCTCGACCACCTATACCGACGAGTCGGTCCAGCCCGACACCAGCTACACCTATACGGTGACCGCCATCGACGGGACCGGAGCTCCGTCCACTCCGGCGAGTTCCATCCCGGTGACCACACCCGAGGCGCCGTCGCTTCCATTCACGGGTCCACCCTCGGCCAAGACCTGCATGAGCCACCTACCGGCAGGCTCAGTGGTGGGCTCCGCCGTCGTGGGTGACGGGAGTGGCTACTACGAGGTCGACACCCAGGGGGACGTAGCTGCCTTCGGCGGGGCGGTCTGCTACGGCGCCATGACCGGCACCCACCTCAACCAGCCCATCGTGAGCATGGCCATCGACCCGGCTACGGGCGGCTACTGGCTGGTGGCCACCGACGGCGGGATCTTCGCCTTCGATGCTCCCTTCTTTGGCTCCACGGGCAACATCCATCTGAACCAGCCCATTGTCGGGATGAGTGGGGACGCCAGCGGCAACGGCTACTGGATGGTGGCCTCGGACGGCGGGATCTTTGCCTTCGGCGGGGCGCCCTTCCTCGGCTCCACCGGCAACATCCACCTGAACAAGCCGGTGGTGGGTATGGCCGTCGACCCGGTAACAAATGGCTACTGGTTGGTGGCCACCGATGGGGGGATCTTCTCGTTCGGGACTGCTCCGTTCCACGGTTCCACCGGCAGCATCCACCTCAACCGGCCCATCGTGGGCATGTCCCCGTTGGCCAACGGCAGCGGGTATCGGCTCATCGCCTCCGACGGGGGGGTCTTCGCCTTCAATGCGTCCTTCTACGGCTCGACTGGAAGTATCCATCTCAACCGGCCCATCATCGGCGGGCTAGATGATCCGGCCGGCGACGGCTATTGGCTCATCGCCTCCGACGGCGGCGTGTTCTCATTCAGTGCGCCCTTCTTTGGCTCGGCCGCTTGAGGCGAAGGACAACCGGGAAGTCTGGGTGCCAGCAGACTCGTCTGGACCGCTGACTAGCAGGCTTCCATCGAAACCGATTGTGAGAGCGAGACAAGCAGTGGTCTCACTTCTTCGGTTCAGAATTGGCCCTCAGCCGCCTTTGGGCTGAGATCAGTAGGGCCCGATCCGCTGATCGGGATTGGTATCGACCAGATGATGTCCATCGGTTGACACCTGGGATGTCCACTGCGCCCCGTCCCACCACCGGTAGTGGAACCGTTCGCTCGGGTCGGGATGCCACGCTGCAGGAGTGCTGGTCCAGTCGGCTGGGACCGCGTCATCTGATCGGGAGGCACCCCCGGCTCCCGGAGATGCCTGCTGACCAGGTGCCGGGTCCTCGACCACAGGTGGCTGAGAGTTGGCCGGGCGAGGGTAGGCCGGAAAGAGGTCCGATGCTGTCGGCGTGCGGCCCGACGGGGTCCGAGCCATCGACGGTGGAGGTCCTGATCCGGGTACACCGGCGAAGGGGCCACCGTTTCTCTGTGCCTGACGTACTCCGACCGAGTGAGCGATCAGATAGAGGACCAAGCCAAGGATGAGCGAGAGAAACCAGAAGAAGGCCCACAGCATGGAGGGCAGGCCCCAGGGTGTCCGGCCCAGCATCTTCCGGTCGTTCTCCGAGAGTCGATAGCCCAAAAAGGCCCACACGATCGACAGGAGTCCGTAGAAGATCCATTGACCGGCACTGAGGTGGAGCACTTTGTAAGCCTACGCCCGTTGTCCAGGCATAGCGATCAACCCCGATCGGCGTTCCGCCACTCCTCCGTTGGTCAGACGCCGGCCTTTCGACCCTTCGGCCGATAAGCCGACTGCAGGTCGCCCACCGAGTACTGACCGGGCGACTGGTCGGTCACCGCATACCAGTAGAGCGCAGCGTTGAAAGCGGCCGTGGCCACGGTCAGGACCAGCAGGATGGCGGCCAGACCGATGACCCCCACCACCGCTCCCAGCGGCGGGAAGACCATGCCCAGAGCCACCGCCACCAGGACGTCGAGGAGGACGGCCACCATCCCGATCAACCCGAGGGCACCGTTGCCCACGATGTTCTCGCCCCATCGAGCCCGGCACAGTGAGACTGACCGCTTGATGGCCGCTACCGCTCCCATGTCCTCGAAGAGGATCACCGGCACGACGAAGAAACTGGCCAGCATCCATCCGGCCCGGAGCAGCGCTCCGACCAGGAAGCCGAGGATGCCCCGGTTCCCGATGTTGCGCAGGATGGAGATGACCACGTAGTTGATGAAGGCCCAGGCCAGGAGTTGAGGCGTCTTGGTCAGGGCCGCTGTGGCCGCCTGCAGGTTGGTGACGCTCTGGCCGTGGAAGCGGGCCATCACCCGGGCGATGATGGTGGCGTGGGAGACCACGGAGACGAACATCACCAGCACGCCCACCACCACCATCACCAGCCACTGGCCGACCGAGAAGTGGACGGGCTGGCCTTCGTTGGCGTGCATGGACCGCAGGGTGGGCCACAGGACCAGGGCGCCGAGGCCGAAGATCACCAGCTGGACGACGAAGGCCACGATCGGAACCATCATCAGACCGGGCTCGTCCCTGGTCATGGTGAAGCCGATGCCGACCAGCCGCAGACCCCGGCTGAACCGGCCGCCCGTCGGTGGGGTCGAGACAATCGGTTGCCATCCCGCAGGGTAGGTAGGGCCGGCCGGGACCGCCGTGCCCAGTGGACTGGCGGTAGCGGTCCAAGGCTCTCCCGGGGACGGGTAGGCGGCCACCGGTGGTGACGCCATGGGCACGGCCGCCGCCGGTGCCCAGCTCGACAGGGCCTCTTCGACAGGACTGCTGGGTTCGGCGACCGACCGACCAGTGGGTACGGGGGCGCCCGGATGCAGCTCAGGCGGGTACCACTTCCCATCCGAGGCCAGCCACCAGCCCTGGCCCTGTGACGTATCGCTCATCCTGTCCCCCTTCGTCGCCCACGATCGTACGGCCTCCTGTCCCGCCCGGCGCGGCGTTGCTCCGCGGACCTACCCGAGTGCGGGACTCCCCTTCTACCTCGGCAAGGTAGCGCCGGGAATTGAGAGGGAAATGGGACGGTTCTGCCCGTGCCCCCACTCCCCACCGGCCGGAGCCCGCCACTTCGCGTAGGGTTGGCACGGTGAGACTCCGGCCGTTCCTCCTGGTACCGGTGGCCATGATCGTCTTGGCCGCCTGCAATCCCACCCTTCCCGGTACCCCTTCAACGACGACGACCACAGCGACACCGTCCGCCCACAAGGTGTTGGTGATCCTCGAGGAGAACCACAGCGCATCGGAGGCACTTTCCCAGATGCCGGCCCTGGCCGGCTACGCCTCCACCTACGGACAGGCCACCCACTACTACGCCGTCAGCCATCCGAGCCTCCCCAACTACGTGGCCATCTGGAGCGGTGACACGCAGGGCATCAGCTCGGACTGCGGCGTTGGCCCCGGGTGCCAGCCCGCCGGTCCCACCGTCTGGGGCCAGACCCTCGCCGCCGGAAAGTCGGCCAAGGCCTACCAGGAGTCGATGACCTCGAACTGTCAGACATCGAGCAGTAGCGGGTACGTGGCCCGGCACGGTCCCTGGCCCTACTTCGCCGGCCCCGAGCGCTACGGCTGCAGCGCCTACGACGTCCCCCTCGGGACCACCTCCAGTGGCAACCTCCTCCAGGATGTACAGCACGGCACCCTCCCGGTGACCGGCGAGATCACCCCCAACCTCGACAACGATGCCCACAACGGCACCCTGGCCCAGGCCGACAGCTGGCTGGGTGGGTGGCTGTCCATCATCACCAAGGGTTCGGACTTCCGCTCGGGGCACCTGACCGTGGTCGTGACCTTCGACGAGGACGACTCGAGCCAGGGGAACCAGGTCCCCCTGGTGGTCATCGACCCGCGCCTCAGCCACGCCGTGGTGACCGGCACCTTCAACCACTACTCCCTGACCCGTTGGCTCGACCAGAACGCCGGGGTGGCGCTCCTGCGGAAGGCCTCGTCGGCCGCCGACCTACGGGCCGCCTTCGGACTGTGACCGGCCGGTCGTAGCCGAGCCGGTCGGTGCGCTGACCAACGCCGCCGGCTTCAGCGTCGGAAGGCCACGGTGGCCTGCACGTCCCGGTGATCACTCCCCGGCCCGTTGCCGGTGCCGATGGTGGTCACGGCCACACCCGGGCCGGTCAGCACATGGTCGATCCGGACCGCGGGGGGAATGATGGGCTTGGTCTGCGACCAGGTCATCTCGAACGGACGGGCCCGGGCCGCACCCCCGTCGGTCATGCCGGCACCGAGGATCTGGCGGAACCACTTGTTCCCCCAGGTGCTGTTGAAGTCCCCCACCACCAGCAGGCCGGCGGTTCCGTGCCGGCGCACCTGCTGGTTGATCTCCTCCACCTGATGGCTCCACAGGGAAAAGGACCGGGGTACCGGCCCGATGGTGTGGACCACCCACACCTCCTCGGGACCAGTAGGGAGCTGCATACGCATCTTCACGATGAGCGGCAGGCTGAAGAGGTAGTCGACGTGCACATCGGTCAGCGGGTACTTGGAGGCCACGAAGAAGGCCAGCGGGTCGTAGCGCTTGATCTGCACGGTGTAGGGAAGGTCGGCCAGGGCCCCGGAGGCCTTCAACTGGTCCACGTCGTGGGGGACGGCCTCCTCCAAGGTCAGGAGCTGGGGCTGATAGGCCTTGATCTCCTGGGCGTAGCCGGTCATGGACGGGTTGGAGGCGTAGACGTTGGCGTCGAACAGCCGGACGCTCGGCGAGGTGAGGGCCCAGCTCGGCACCGGCTCGGCGGCGGTGAGCTCAGGTAGGACGAAGAGGATCTGGGCCACCACGATGAGGAGTGCCGCCCCGGCCAGCACGTACCGCCTCCCGATCAGTGCCACCACGGCCACGATCCAGGCCGGCAGGTAGATGAAGGCGGTGACCGAGTTGAGGATGGCGAACAGGTCGAGCGAATCCCACGAGACGATGCGCATCCCCGCCACCACGGCCAGTCCGGCCACCACGACCCAGCCGATGACGGTGATCCAGAGAGGCAGCCGCCACCGCTTTCGGCGGTGACGGTGCCGGGTGGTACCCGCCGGGGATGGCGCCAGAGGGGCCTCGACCGTCATCGGCGAATACTACGGTCCCGGTCGGCGGTCCACCGGTCACCGGGCCCCGTGAGGTCGTGCCGCCCGACGAGACAGCCGGGAGGCCGCCGACGGGGCGGCGGAAACGGGATGGGACACGCCGCTGTCACCACCCGGGGATCGCTCCCGGATCCCGTTTTCCGAGCCGCGGTGCCTCAGGTCTTCGTCGAGGGCTCGGCCAGCCGGGCCACGTTCTCACTTCCGGTCAGACGCGCCGCGATCAGGATGGGGATGACCATCAAGACCAGCACGATGGTCACCACCGCATTGACCTCGGGGAGCTGCTGGCCGAGCCGGATCGCACCGAAGATCCAGATGGGCAGCGTGTTCTGCGCCCCGGCGGTGAACGTGGTGACGATCACCTCGTCGAAGCTGAGGGCGAAGGCCAGCAACGCGCCGGACACCAGGGCGGTGGCGATGATCGGCAGGGTGACGAACCTCAGCGTCAACAAACCCCACGCCCCCAGGACCTCCGAGGCCTCGGCCAGGGTCCCCGAGCTCCGGCGCAGTCGGGCGATGACGTAGTTCAAAATCACGACGATGCAGAAAGTGGCGTGGCCGATGATGATGGTCCAGAGGGACAAGGTGATGCCCGCATACTGGAACGCCGAGTTCAGGGCCACGCCGGTGATGATGCCCGGAAGGGCCAAGGGCAGGATCAGCAAGAGCGAGATGGAGTCCCGACCGAAAAAGCGCGCCCGGTGGACGCCGAAGGCGGCCAGTGAGCCGAGTACCAGGGCCACCAAGGTGGCCAGGGTGGCCGCTTTGATGGAGAGCACGAACGCCGAGCGCACCTGGGGATCGTGGACGGCCACGCTGAACCAGTGGGTTGTCCAACTGCGGATAGGCCACGTCTCGATCTTCGAGCCGTCGAAGGCGAACAGCACGATGGTGATGATCGGGGCGAACAGGAAAAAGAGCACCCCGACCACCCAGGCCCACAGACCGGTCCGCGTGAATCGGTGTCCGTTCACAGTGCCTCGAAGGCCCCGAGGCGCTTGGCGCCCAGCAGGTAGAGGACCATGATGGCGATGGGAACGGTGGCCAGCGCGGCCGCCAACGGCAGGTTCCCGCCGGTCAGCAGGTTGTCGTAGATGGCGTTCCCGATCAGCGTCGAGTTGGCCCCACCGACCAGCAACGGGGTCACGTAGTCACCCAGCGTCAAGGAGAAGGTGAAGATGGAGCCGGCCACCAGTCCCGGCAGGGCGAGGGGCAGGACCACACGACGCATGGTCGTCCAGCCCGAGCCACCCAGGTCAGACGAGGCTTCGAACAGCGAGCCCGGGATCCGCTCGAGTGCGCCGTAGATCGGGACGATCATGTAGGGAAGCCAGATGTAGGTGAAGGCGATCCACATGGCGGCATTGGTGAAGCCCAGGTTGGGGGCGGGCAGCCCCAGCTTGGTGAACGCCCAGTTGACCGAGCCCCCCTTCTCCAAGATGGCGATCCAGGCGTACACCTTGGCCAGGTAGCTCGCCCACAAAGGCAGGAGCACGGCCATCAGGAGGAGCCGTTGGGTCCGCCGACGGGCCACCCGGGCCATGACGTAGGCGAAGGGGAAGGCCAGCACGGCGTCGGTGATGGTGACCAGGGCGGCCAGGAGCACCGTGCGCAGGATGATGGTCGGATAGGCCCCCGAGGCCACCTGGCGGAAGTTCTGGGTGGTGACGGTGTGGTCGATGCTCTGGGTGAACGAGTTCACGCTCCACAGCGACGTGATGAGCATGATCACCAACGAGGCGAGGTAGATGACCAGGAACCAGGCCAGAGGCGGCGAGAGCAGGAGGGTGGTCCGGAGCCACGCGCGCCGCATGAGCGACATGCGGACCGGTCCCACCCTCCTGCCTGCCCGTTCGGGCGCCGCCACCGTCATCCCGTGATTTGGGTCCAGGCGTTGGTCCATTCCGAGTAGGGGACACAGTCGTTCTTCCCGTTGCCGCAGTTGGCCAGCGGTGTCTTCCAGAACTTGATGGAGTTGAAGTAGGCATCAGGCTGGTCGGCGTGATAGCCGGCACAAGAACCGGCCTGCAGCTGGTTCATGATCGGGCAGGCCTGCGTGTTGGCCGGCGTCTCCCCGAAGCTGATGGCCTGCTGGGCCTGCACCGTCGGAGTCGACACCCACTGCATCCACTTGTAGGCGCAGTTCGGATGGGGAGCCTTGGTGGCCATCAGCCAGGAGTCCGCCCAGCCGGTCGCCCCCTGGGTGGGGATGGTCTCGGCCACCGGGGCCTTGTTCTGTTGGAGCGTGATGGTCTGGTAGGGCCAGGCCGCCCCGACCACGGTGGTGCCGCTCTGGAAGAGGTTGATCTCGTCGCTGGCCAGGTTCCAGTACTTGGCGATGAGCGGCTTCTGCTGCTTCAGGAGGTTGACGGCTGCGTTGAACTGGGGTTGGGTCAGTTCGTAGGGGTCGGTGATCCCGAGGCTGGGCTGGGACGTCTCCAGGTAGAGGGCGGCGTCAGCGATCTGGATCGGGTTGTTGGGCACCGTGATCTTGCCCTTGTACTGAGAGTTGTAGATGACGCTCCAACTGGTGGGGGCGGTCGGGAACGTCGTGGTCGAATACAGGAGGACGTTGGGTCCGAACTG
The DNA here is from genome assembly GCA_038210245.1 of Acidimicrobiales bacterium. Classification (GTDB taxonomy): domain Bacteria; phylum Actinomycetota; class Acidimicrobiia; order Acidimicrobiales; family RAAP-2; genus Bog-756. The sequence goes on along the minus strand of JBBQWW010000077.1, from coordinate 5,616 downwards.
CAGGCTGGTGCCGTAGTGGACCCCGCCGATCGTGTTGAAGGCCGGGGCCTGCAGGAACGGCCGGAACTGCTGCCAGGAGGGCACCAGGCCCACGTTGACCGGCCTCACGTCGCCGCCGTAGATCAGGCGGAGGTCGGCGTCACCCGAGGATGACACCATGTCGTACTGCCCGCCGCCCCCATTGGCCATCAGCGACACCATCTCGCCCGAGGACCCGGCGTACTTGGCGTGCACCTGACAGCCGGTCTGCTGTTGGAACGGCTTGACCCACTGGGGTTGCGCGTAACCCTCCCAGGCGATCAGGTTCAACTGGCCCTCCGTCTTGCCCACCGAGGTCGGCGGCGTCATGGACGCGGTGGGTGGCGTTGACGGGGTCGACGGTGCCGAGGTGGTCGACGTGGTCGAGGACGACGACGAGCTGCTGGAGCACGCCGCCGCACCGAGGGCGATCAACGAGACCGCCGACAGCGCTCCCCATCTCCGCCATCTGCTGATGTGCCGTCCATGGTTCATCTCCTGCATCCTCCCTGTAGGTTGATTCCCGGTCTTCCGCTCCCGGTGGGTCACACGCCCACCGGCGAGATCTGATAAGCGTGCTCCGGCAGCCAGGCGGCGGTGATCCGACGACCCCTCAGCGCCGAGACCTCTTCGGCCTGGGTCTCGAGGTTCTGGCGCACCGCCACCACCGTCCCCCCGCCGTCGAGGGCGACGATGTAGCGCGTCACCATGCCGACGTAGATGACCTCGTCCACCGTGCCCGGCTCGAGATGGGCGCCGGCGGGAGCGTCTTCGCCCTCGTCGAGCAGGCGGATCTTCTCCGGGCGCACGGTGATCTTGTGACCGCCCCGCTCGAGCAGGTTGGACACGCCGATGAACCCGGCCACGAACTCGTTGGCCGGTGATTCGTAGGTCCGGAACGGGGTGTCCACCTGCTGGATCTCCCCCTGGCTCATCACGGCCACCCGATCGCTCATGGTGAGCGCCTCCTCCTGGTCGTGGGTCACGTAGACGAACGTGATCCCGACCCTTCGCTGGATGGACTTGAGCTCGACCTGCATCTCCTGGCGGAGTTTGAGGTCGAGGGCGCCGAGGGGCTCGTCGAGAAGCAGGACCCCGGGTTCGTTCACGATGGCCCGGGCCAGTGCCACCCGCTGCCGCTGGCCGCCGGACAGTTGCGTTGGCTTGCGGGATTCGTACCCGGTGAGCTGGACCATGTCCAGGGCGGCCCGGGCCCGCTCGGCCCGCTCGGCCTTCGGGACCTTGGCGACCCGCAGCCCGTAGGCGACGTTGGCCAAGACGTCCATGTGGGGGAAGAGGGCATAGTCCTGAAACACGGTGTTGACGTCCCGAGCGTTGGCCGGGAGGTGGGTGGCGTCCACTCCACCCAGCTCGATGGTTCCCTCGTCGGGGAGTTCGAATCCGGCGATCATCCGGAGCAGGGTGGTCTTGCCCGATCCGGAGGGGCCCAGCATGGTGAAGAACTCACCCGGGGCGATGTCGAGGTCGACGCCGGCCACCGCAGTCGTGCCATCGAAGCGCTTGACCACGCCACGTACCCGGACGGCGAGTGCCGGCGATCCGGTCACGGTGGGCCTTGGTGCACCGAGGTGGCACGCGGTCTCCGGGAGCCACGTATAGGGAATGCGCCCAGATGCCGTCTCGATCGAATGAAGCGCACGACCGCATGGTAGCGAGTGGGGGTGTCGATGACCGGGGATGCAACCAGGGCCCCAGGAGGGCCACTCGAACGAGGCGTGGGCCGGTCCGTTCGGATCGAAAAACCCACACTTCAGACGAGGCCCGGTGAGTGGCGGTGGCCACTCCGACCCAGCTGCTCAGGGGCGGCTGGGCGGGAGGTCGGTGCCCTCCTACGGTTTGAACCCGATTATTCATCGCCAGAAGGCTCCGGTCGGGCAAGAGACCGCCCAGCACGGCGAGGGCGGAAGCAGAAAGGGCCCGCTTGGACCCTGGTCCGAGCACAATTGTCGGGTGCCAGCTCGATCGCCGAGATTTCTCGAGAAATCGCTACAGCTCGGACCCGAACGTGCCGATACGGCAATTGTCGGATCTTGGAAGCAGGGGCCGTGCCCCCCTCCACCCACTGACACCAGCCTGCTTCCGGTCCGACCCTACGGAACTGGTTGTCCGCTCAAGCACGCCCGGGATCTGGTCGATACACGTCCATGGATTTGGGCGGGGTTCGGCGGTTGATCTCGGGCGAAGCCCGTGGCGCCCACTTCGCCGAAATGCTGTTCATGGGTCCGTTGGCCGCCGTGGCCATTCTGGCCCTCCAGCAGGTCCACTTCGTCTCCCCCTCCCCTCTCTGGCTGATCCCGGTCATCCTCGTGGTCGGGCAGCTGGCCTCCAGCGCCGCCGGCTTCTGGTGGGACAAGGCCCACACCCCCATCCGACTCCACGCCCGCATCGGCACCCAGGTCATCCTGGTCACCGCGGTCATCTACTTGACCGGCTGGGGACCGGCCCTGGCCATCGGGCTGGTCCTGGTGGGACAGGAGTCGCTGGCCGTGACCGGATCGTCCTCCTACCGCGCCGTGCTGGTGTGGACCTTCGCCTGCCTGGCCGCCGGCGAGGGGGCGGTGGCTCTCCACTGGGTGCCGACCCTGCTGCCGGAACCGGCCGCTCACGGCCTGGCCATCCTGGTGGCCATCGGCATCGCCTTCTCCTACCGCTCCCTCTACTCGGCCCTGGAGCAGAAGGAGCACGCTGCCTCCCTGACCGAGCACCGCGAGCGTCGGTTCCGGGCCCTGGTCCAGAGTTCGTCGGACCTGGTGTTCGCCATTGACCGCACCGGGGCCGTGACCTACGCCAGTCCGTCGTCCACCAAGGTGCTGGGCATCGACCCCGACGAACTGCTCGGACCCCTCACCGGTCGCCTCATCCACCCTGACGATCTCGACCGGCTGCGCCGCGACATCATGCGGACCACGGAGGCCCCGGGCGCCTCGGTCGAGCTGTCGTGCCGGGTCCGGCACCACTCCGACTCGTGGGTGTGGCTCGAGGGCCTGGCCACCAACCTGCTCGACGACCCGGCCGTGGAGGGGGTGGTCATCAACGCCCGTGACATCACCGATCGTCGGACCCGTATGGACCGTCAGGCCGCCATCTCCGATCTGGGACGCGAGGTCCTCAGGGCCACCACGCTGGCCGCCGCCGTCAACTCGGCCACCGACGCCATCACGACCATCCTGCGTCCCCGCCGCTGCTTGATCGCCCTCACCCTCGAGGCCTCCGACCAAGAGCGGCCCTGGGCCATCGTGACCAGTGACGTGTCCGCCGACGACGGTCTGGCCATGGACGGTGAGCCCCCCTGCCTCCGCCAGCCGGTGGGCGATCCCGAACACCCGATGGCCACCATCGACATCCACCAGGACGGCCCACTCGACCCCGAGGACGCCCAGTTCGTGGAGGCGGTGGCCGGCATCGTCTTCTCCGCCGCCATCCGGTTCCGGTCCGAGGACGCCATCCGCCACCAGGCCATGCACGATCCCCTGACCGGACTGGCCAACCGGGCCCTGTTCAACGATCGCCTCGAGCAGGCCCTGGCCCGCAGGGTCCGCAACCCGGGGTGTGTCGGCGTAATGATCGTGGACCTCGACGGGTTCAAGAACGTCAACGACAGCCTCGGCCACCTGGTCGGCGACGCCCTCCTGGTGGCCGTGGCCGACCGCTTCCGGGCCCGCCTCCGGGACACCGACACCATCGCCCGGCTGGGTGGCGACGAGTTCGCCATCCTGGTCGACACCCTCGACGCCGCCGACCGCTCGGGGACGGTGGCCCAACGGGTGCTCGACGCCCTGGTCGAGCCGTTGCAGATCCCCGGCCAGGAGGTGGCCATCGGGGCCAGCGTGGGCATCGCCCTGACCGAGGACGGGGACACCAAGGCCGACCGCCTGCTGGCCGATGCTGACGCCGCCATGTACCAGGCCAAGCGGGCCGGCAAGGGCTGCTACCGGGTATTCCGCGACGACATGCACGCCGCCGCCGTCGAGCGCATGCGCCTCGACCAGGACCTGCGGGGTGCCATCCGCGACCAGAGGCTGACCGTCTACTACCAGCCCATCGTCGACTCCCGCACCGGAGCGGTGATCTACTTCGAAGCCCTGTCCCGCTGGCGCCACCCGACCCGTGGCTACATCTCCCCGAGCACCTTCATCCCGGTGGCCGAAGAGTCCGGCCTGATCATCGAGCTGGGCCGGGCCGTGCTGGTGGAGGCCTGCCGCCAGAGCACCCTCTGGCCGGTGGACGGGGCCGGCCGGCGGCCGAGCATCTCGGTCAACGCCTCCCGTATCCAGCTGGCCCACCCCGAGTTCCTCGACCACGTCACCGAGGCCCTGGCCACGGCGGGGCTCGAGTCGAGCTCGCTGATCGTGGAGGTCACCGAGTCGGCCCTGGCCTCCGAGTCGAGGCACATCATCGCCACCCTCGACGCCCTCCGGACCCTCGGGGTGCGGGTGGCCATCGACGACTTCGGCACCGGCTACTCGTCCTTCGCCGCCCTCGCCGACCTCCCCATCGACATCCTGAAGATCGACAAGCGGTTCGTGGACAACGTGGCCCACGACGAGCAGGGCCGGGGCATCGTCAACGCCATCATGCAGTTGGCCCGGACCCTCCACCTCGAGGCCACCGCGGAAGGGGTGGAGCTCTCCGAGCAACGGGACGCCCTGGCCGACCTGGGGTGCACCCACATCCAGGGGTATCTCTACTCCCGACCCATGCCCGGTCCGGACACCAACGCCTTCCTCGCCCGCCACCTGGGCTCGGACCTGGTGCCCACCCGCTGACGTCGGCGCGTCGGTCTCTCCTTGCTGTTCTGCCGCACCGTACTGCCGCCGCGGTCTGCAGCTGACGGGTATGTATAGCTACATCCATATATAGACCCGTAACCACTAGAGTGACGGGATGGACCCGGTCCGGAACCCCTACAGCCCAGGGGCCGGCACCCGTCCCCCGGCCCTGGTGGGCCGGGAGCGGGAGATCGAGGCCATGGACATCGCCCTCCAGCGCCTCCTCCTCGGCCGGGACGGCCGGAGCGAGATGCTCACCGGCCTGCGGGGGGTGGGCAAGACCGTGCTGCTCAACGAGTTCGAGCACCTGGCCGACGCCCGCGGCTACTTCCACGAGCACATCGAGGTGTCCGAGGACGGGGACCTGCCCCCTCGCCTGGCCGCCGCCTTCCGCCGCGTCCTCCTGTCCATGGACGCCAAGCGGCGCATCGGGGAGCGTGTCCGGCGGGCCCTCGGGGTCCTGAAGGCCTTCTCCATCAAGCTCCCCGACGGGCCCGAGCTCAGCATCGACGTGGACGCCGTGCACGGGCCGGCCGACTCCGGCGACCTGGCCACCGACCTGGCCGGGCTCTTCGTGGAGTTGGGCGAGGTGGCCCGCGACCACCACACCGGGGTGCTGATCACCATCGACGAGCTCCACTACGTCCGCCTCCCGGTGCTGGAAGCGCTGGTGATGGGCGTGCACCGGGCCACCCAGCTGGCCCTGCCCATCACCGTGGCCGGCGCCGGACTCCCCAACCTGGCCTCGCTCACCGGCGAGGCCAAGTCGTACGCCGAGCGCATCTTCACCTTCCCGGTCATCGACTCG
>JBBQWW010000076.1:0-17212 GCA_038210245.1 Acidimicrobiales bacterium | reverse complement strand
CAGGACGAGGGGCTCCCCGAAGAGCTGGCCTCCGAGCACGGGCGAGACCCACGCCTGGTGGGCCAAGGAGAACGACGTACCCGAGGGATCGGCCCCGGAGCCGATCGCACTGCCGTGGTAGACGAGCCAGTTACAGGAGGTCAGTACCAAGGGAACGAGGAGGAGGGCCACGGTGCCGGCGCCGGCCCGAATCCGACGCCGGTCCCGTCTGCGGCCTGGCGGCGAGGCGTCTGCTCGGGACCGGCTCCCCGCGTCGGTGCCGTCCCCACTGGCCTCATTCCGGTGACCCCTCACCAGGCCATCGTAGGTGCTTCCCAGCCGTCCGGCCCCGGAGCGAGCGCCGACCTGGCCCGACCTCCCGTGCCATGGGCCGGCGCGGGGTACGGTGGGCGCAAGGGAAAGGGGGACGACATGTCCGACAAGTCACCCCGCAAGACCGCCTCCAAGAAGTCCGGCAAGTCGCTCAAAGAGAAACGAGCGGAGAAGAAGGGCAAGGAGCAGACCCGCAAGGGCCTGGGCCGCTGATCCTGCCGACCGACCCGCCGTAACCCGACCTCGGGCTAGGGTCGGCGAGAGCTGGCACCCGTCGGTACCAACTGCGTAGCTCGGGCCGGACCACGGCGGTGACCGCTCCCACCCCACTGCTCGTGTCGATGCCTTCCCGTCAGAATCGCCACGCGGGCCGAAGCGCCCAGGTGGTCACCCGGCCGGCCTCGAGGTTGCACGCCCGACCCCTTTGACTCTCCGGGCTCTCCCACCCTGGCCCCGGGGGCGTAGGGTGGGAGGAGGGATGATCCAGCCCGACCCGGGCCCGATGTGATCCCCCCAGCCCGACTCCCGGTCACCCCGGAATGTCGGGCGATCGGAGCGACATGATGTCGATTGAGTCAACGTCGGTAGGTTCGCAACTCGACGAGCACCACACCCCCGAAACCAACGGGCGGATGTCGGTGTGCCGGAGGTGCGGCACCCAGACCGACGACACGGCCGGCCATCACCACCTCCCCTCCGAGCGCCAGCTGACCCGCTCCGGCGAGTGGCTGTTGTCCCAGGCCCGGGAGGACCGCATCGCCCAGGCCCGCACCCTCCGCCAGCCGTAGACAGAACCCGACTCCCGGGTAGCGCATCCGGGTCCTCCCTGGACCGCTCGGTGCCCGGGTGCCGTCCGGTGACCCCACCTCCGGACTATCCGCCCACTGATCCTCAGGCCTTCCGATATAATTCCTATATACCCACTATCCCTACCTACTTGACAAAGCAGACTGATTCAGTCTGGAATGGTCCCTGTGCAGATCCTCTTGGGTACCCATTCTCTCTCGACTCGCAAGCGCCGGATCGGGGGTGGGGCCGCCGTGCTGGCCGCGGCGCTGGCCGTCGGCGTCGGCATCCCGGCCACGGCCGGAGCCGCCACCGGATCGGTCGACCTGGTGGCCTACTCCACGCCCAAGCCGGCCTTCGCCGCCCTCATCGCGGCATTCAACGCCACCACCGCCGGCAAGTCGGTGACCTTCTCCCAGTCCTTCGGGCCCTCGGGCGCCCAGGCCACCGCGGTGGTCAACGGCCTGCCCTCTGACGTGCTCAACTTCTCCCTCGCCCCCGACATGAACAAGCTGGTGAAGGCAGGCATCGTCTCGTCCAAGTGGAGTGCCACCCCCACCGAGGGCATGGTCACCAACTCCATCGTCTCCTTCGTGGTCCGCAAGGGGAACCCGAAGCACATCACCAACTGGGCCAGCCTGGTGAAGTCCGGCGTGCAGGTCATCACCCCCAACCCGTTCAGCTCGGGCAGCGCCAAGTGGAACCTGATGGCCGCCTACGGGGCCCAGCTCAACCAGGGCAAGACCAAGGCCCAGGCCACCGCCTACCTGACCAACCTGTTGAAGCACACGGTGGCCCAGCCGTCCAGCGCCTCCACGGCCCTCCAGACCTTCGTGTCCGGTGAGGGCGATGTGCTGCTCGACTACGAGGACGATGCCCTCTACGCCCAGAAGAAGGGTGAGGCCGTCACCATCATCACCCCGCCTCAGACCATCCTCATCCAGAACCCCATCGCCGTCTCCCTGAAGGCGGTCAACCCCTCGGCGGCCAAGGCCTTCGAGGCGTACCTGCTCTCCCCGGCCGGCCAGAAGATCTGGGGCCAGCAGGGCTACCGCCCGGTACTCCCCAAGGTGGCCGCCCAGTTCAAGTTCCCCAAGCCCACGACGCTGTTCACCATCGACAGCCTGGGCGGCTGGACCAAGGTCAACACGGTCTTCTTCACGCCGACCACCGGAGTAGTGGCAACGATCGAGCAGGGGCTCGGTGTCTCCACCGCCAGTAGCTGAGGCCCAACGCCTGAGCATCTCCACGGCCACCCTGGCCGGGGCCGGGGCCTCCCCTCGTCGGCGGCGCCGGTCGGTGGGACGGGTGGTCGGCCCCGGCCTGGCCGTCACCTACCTCAGCCTGCTGGTGGTCCTGCCCCTGGCCGCCCTGGTGGGCAAGGCCTTCAGTGGCGGGTGGGGCTCCTTTTGGAGCGCGGTGAGTGCACCCGAGGCGGTGGCCGCCCTCAAGCTGACCCTGCTCTCCTCGCTGGCCGTGGCCGCCTTCAACGGGGTGGCCGGCCTGGTCATCGCCTGGGTGCTGGTGCGCGACGAATTCCGGGGCAAGGCCCTCATCAACGCCGTGATCGATCTTCCCTTCGCCCTGCCCACCATCGTGGCCGGCCTCACCCTGCTCACCCTGTACGGGCCCAACAGCCCGTTCCACCTCAACGTGGGCAACGCCAAGTGGGGCATCCTTTTCGCCCTGGCCTTCGTGACTCTGCCCTTCTCGGTGCGGTCGGTCCAGCCGGTGTTGGCCGAGCTGGACCGGGAGACCGAGGAGGCGGCGGCCTCCCTCGGCGCCTCCTCGGGACGGGTGCTGTGGCGCATCATCCTGCCCGGCCTGGCCCCGGCCATGCTGGCCGGGGCGGGACTGGCCTTCGCCCGGGCCGTGGGCGAGTACGGCTCGGTGGTGCTCATCTCGGGGAACGTCCCGTTCAAGACCGAGGTGGCCTCATCGTGGATCTTCAGCCTCTCCCAGAGCGACGAGCTCGGAGCGGCCGCCGCCGTCTCGGTGGTGCTGGTCCTGGTGGCCCTGCTGGTCCTGTTGGGCATCGGTCTGCTCCGGCGCCGGTTCGACATCCCCGAGTCGGTATGAGGCGCGGGCCGGTTGACGCGGGGGCCGGTATGGGATGGGCCGGTATGGGACGGAGCACGCCGTGACCGGACGCTGGCGCTGGCCCCTGCGCATCGCCGCCCTCACCTACCTGGGCTTTCTGGTGGTCATCCCGGTGGGCTCGGTCTTCTACCGGGCTTTCCAGCACGGCTTCGGGGCGGCCTGGACGGCCATCTCGTCCCCCGACGCCGTCCACGCCCTGTGGCTCACCTTCCTGGTGGTGCTGATCGCCGTGCCCCTGGACACCGTGTTCGGGGTGGGGGTGGCCCTCATCCTCTCCCGCCACCGGTTCCCCGGGGCCTGGCTGCTCGACGCCTTCGTCGACCTGCCCCTGGCCGTGTCCCCGGTGGTGGTGGGCATCGCCCTGGTCCTCGTCTACGGCAAGAGCGGGTGGTGGGGCAACTGGCTGGCCGCCCGGGGCATCCACGTCATCTTCTCCCTGCCCGGCATCGTCATGGCCTCGGCCACGGTGGCACTGCCCTACGTGGTCCGCGAGGTGCTACCCGTCCTCCAGGAGATCGGCACCGACCAGGAGCAGGCCGCCACCACGCTCGGCGCCTCCCCCTTCACCACCTTCCGACGGATCACCCTCCCCTCCATCCGCCGCAGCCTGGCCTACGGGGTCACCCTGACCACGGCCCGGGTCATCGGCGAGTTCGGGGCCGTGGCCGTGGTCTCCGGCCTGGTGGCGGGCAAGACCCAGACCCTCACCCTGTTCATCCAGGACGGGGTGGAGAACTTAAATCTGGTCGCCGCCTACGCCGGGGCCGTCGTACTGGCCCTGGTGGCCCTGGCCGTACTGGCCGTGGTGGGCGCCGACCGCAGAGAACCGACAACGGAAAGGAGGAAGCCCCGATGGCGATCACCATCCGATCCGTCTCCAAGCGATTCGGAAGTGCCGTTGCTCTCGACGACGTGAGTCTCGAGGTGCCCGACGGCTCCCTCACCGCCCTGCTGGGACCGAGTGGGGGTGGCAAGTCCACCCTCTTGCGCGTGGTGGCCGGTCTCGAGGTCCCCGATTCGGGGACCATCGAGTTCGACGGCGAGGACGTCACCGGCATACCGGTCCGAGACCGGGGCATCGGCTTCTGCTTCCAGCACTACGCCCCGTTCCGCCACCTCACCGTGCGCAAGAACGTGGCCTTCGGTCTCGAGGTCCGCAAGCGGCCCAAGGCGGAGATCCGGGCCAAGGTGGACGAGCTCCTCGACCTGGTCAAGATCGACCACCTGGCCGACCGCTACCCGTCCCAGCTGTCCGGCGGCCAGCGCCAGCGCATGGCCCTGGCCCGGGCCCTGGCCATCGAGCCGCAGCTGCTGCTGCTGGACGAGCCCTTCGGGGCCCTCGACGCCCAGGTCCGCCAGGAGCTCCGGGTGTGGTTGCGGGAACTGCACGAGAAGATCTCCGTCACCACGGTGCTGGTCACCCACGACCAGGAGGAGGCCATGGAGGTGGCCGACCACCTGGCCATCATCAACGAGGGCCGACTGGAGCAGATCGGCCACCCGGCCGAGATGTACGACCACCCGGCCAACGAGTTCGTCATGAAGTTCCTCGGACCGGCCACCCAGCTGGACGGTTCGTGGGTCCGCCCCCACGACCTGGTGGTCCACCGCCACCCGGCCGAGGGCGACTTCGCCGGCACCGTCGAGCGGGTCACCCACCTCGGGTTCGAGGTCCGGGTGGACGTCACCATGGCCGGGGACGGGCCCGCGTGGGTGCAACTCAGCCGGGGCGCCGCCGCCGAGCTCGACCTCGGCCCCGGCGATCCGGTGTGGATCTCGCGGGCCGGCTCGACCGGTCAGAAGGTGGACCAGCCGACCGGGCCGGTCGAGGCGGAGGCGGTGGCCGACCCGGAGCCGATCGTCGACGACCTGGCCCCCACCACCGCCCGCTGAGGCTCCGGGGTCGGCGCACCGGTAGGGAGTTCCCTGTCCGGACGGGCCGACCATCGGTCGGATAGTTCTTTACGTTTTTACTCAAATTCAGATATTTTAGGAATTACTCTTTACTATTTGACCCAAATAGCTATCATATGCGGTAATGGGTAAAATCGTAAAGAACAAAGAGTCAAGTGGGGCCCACGGGTCAGCGTGCCACTTGCTCTCGGAGCAACCCTGATGATCACGAAGAGGGAGCCGGTCCCCGAGGTCATCGAGCGACTCTTCGCCGCCCGGACCACCATCACCTCCTCGGAGGTGGCGGCGTCCGCCGGCGTCACTCGCCAGGCGGCCCACTACCACCTGAGCAGGATGGTCGAGCGTGGACTCCTCGTCGCCGAAGGCGCCGGCCGCTCGAGCCACTACCGGCTTCGGGCGCACCACTCCAACTCATACGCGCTCGCCAGTCTCACCGAGCACGAAGTCTGGGGTGACGAGCAGATCGCACTCCGTCAGATCGATCCGGACATCCTGGAACCCTCCAATCTCCGTCAGCTCCTTACCTTCACCTTCACCGAAATGGTCAACAACGCCATCGACCACTCGAGGGGGAACACCCTCAACACTCGGTGGTTCGTAGAATCAGACCAACTCGGCTTCGAGGTCGAGGACGACGGAGTGGGAGCCTTCGCGTCGATTCGCCAGGCTCGGGGACTGGCCGACGACTACCAGGCGGTGGGCGAGCTGTCCAAGGGGAAGCAGACGACGGATCCAGACCACCACAGCGGTCTGGGCATCTTCTTCACCTCCCAGATGGTCCACCGCTTCGTGATCTCGGCCAACCAGCTGGCGTGGACCGTCAACAACGAGATCGGTGACTTCGCCATCAGCTGGTTGGACCAGCCGAGGTCCGGCACGCTGGTGCGCTGCGAGATCCGACGGGATACCTCCCTCACCCCGAGGGAGGTTTTCGACCGGCTCTCCGATCCGGTGACCAGCCGCTTCAACCGGACCACGATCCATGTCGCCCTCTTCGACCAGGGTGACTTCGTGTCGCGGACAGAGGCCAAACTGATCGGCGCACGGCTCGATGGCTTCGAGGTCGTCGAGCTGGACTTCTCCGGCATCGACCAGATCGGGCAAGGCTTCGCCGACGAGCTCTTTCGGGTGTGGGTCAGCGAACACCCCACCTCACGCCTGGTCCCGGTGAACGCCAATCCCGCCGTGGCCGCCATGGTCGCCGCCGTGCAACCCTGAACGGTACCCACGCCGAGAGGTTCTGGCTCCCGAAGCTGCGTACCCCACTCACCGAGAGGTCAGGACACGGTGTCCATGGTGCGGCCGCTCAGCATGAGGTCCTCCACGGCCTGTGGGTCGAGCGGCCGGGCCATCAGGTAGCCCTGGCCGAAGTCACAACCCAGTCCCCGCAGCCGCTCCAACTGGTCCTCGGTCTCGATGCCCTCGGCCACCACGTCGAGACCCAGGCTGTGGGCCAGGTCGATGATGGAGGTGACCAGGGCGGTGCTCTCCGGCTCGCTCTGGCCGAGGGGGGCGACGAAGGACTTGTCCACCTTGAGCACGTCCACCGGAAAGCGCTGGAGATGGCTGAGCGACGAGTAGCCGGTGCCGAAGTCGTCCACGGCGATGCGGACCCCGAGACGGCGTAGGGCGGTCAGGGCCGAGGAGGCCAGCTCCGGGTGCTCCATCAGACCGCCCTCGGTGATCTCGAGGACCACCTGGTTGGGTCGGATCCCCGACAGCCGCAGGGCGTCGCGGAGGTCGTCCACCACCGACGGCAGGGCCAGCTGGATCCGCGACAGGTTCACCGTGATGGACAGCGGTCGTTCCATCATTGGGGCCCACGCCGCCATCTGCATGCAGGCCTCGAGGAAGATCCACCGGCCCAGCTGGATGATGAACCCGGTCTCCTCAGCCATGGGGATGAACTCGTCGGGCGCCACCTGGCCCATGGCCGGGTGGCGCCACCGCACCAGCGTCTCGAACCCCCGGAGCGTGCCGTCCCCGAGGGAGAAGATGGGCTGGTAGTGGAGGAAGAACTCGGTGCGCTCCAGCGAGCCCCGGAAGGCACTGATGATCTCCAGCCGCTCCACCAGTCGGGCCCGCATCGACGACCGGAACACCTCCACCCGGTTCTTGCCGTTGGCCTTGGCCTCGTACATCGCGGCGTCGGCTTCGCTCAGCAGACGCTCCACCGAGGTGGAGGACGTGGCGAAAGCCACGCCCACGCTGATGGACATGCCGGCCTGCTGCCCGTCGAACTCCACGGCGTCGTGGAGGACCGAGACGATCCGCTCGGCGAACTCGACCGCGTCCTCGGGCCGTTGCACGTCCTCCACCAGCACGGCGAACTCGTCGCCACCCAGCCGGGCCACGGTATCGCCCGGCCGCATGACCGACTGGAGCAGCGCCCCTGTCTTGACCAGCACCCCGTCGCCCACGTGGTGCCCGAGGGTGTCGTTGATGGTCTTGAACCCGTCGAGGTCCCCGAGGCACAGGGCCACCGTCCGTCCGCTTCTCGCCGTCGACTCCAGGGCGTGCTGCAACCGGTCGTGCAGGAGGGCCCGGTTGGGCAGGCTGGTCAGCTCGTCATGGAAAGCCATGTAGTGCAGGTGGGCCTGGTTCTCCTCCATCTCCAACGACTGGTGCTTCATGCGCTCGATCATCCACGAGAGCCGAAGGCAGATGGTGGCGAAGACGGCGATGCACAGGATGGACAGGACCTGGACGTCCGCCTCCACGTGGAAGGCCGAGGACACCACCAGCATGGCCGGCGGGATGAAGCCGGCCAGCACCACCAGGGGGATCCGGTTGCGCTGGAAGGCCAGGCGGTTGGCGGTCAGTGCTGGCTCGTCGGCCTCGGCGCTGGTGGCGGCCATCGACGGGTGGAGGGCAGCCACGGCGATGAGCAGATACTCGGCCAGGTAGAGGGCGTCCACGATGTTGCCGGTGACGTACCCGTTGTGCAGTACCAGCAGGTCGTAGGTGAAGTCGGCGGCGCACATGAGCAGCAGGCCCGCGGCCAGGATCTTGTGGCAGGTCCGCCGGGCCGATCCGAACAGGAGGGCCCGGACGAGGATGAATACCAGGGCGATGTCCATCACCGGATAGGCCAGGGTGACGAACTTCCCGAAGAAGGCCAGTGACGAGTCGTGGACGTAGGAGTTCATCAGGAAGTGCCACGACACGGCCAGGGCCCCCATGGCGATGATGGCGGCATCGGTGCTGTCTTCGCGCTGGGAGGTGCGGTCGGGGGTGCGGGTGATCCGGATCAGGCCGACGAAGAGGAAGGGGTAGCCGGCCAGGTAGAGGGCGTCGGCCACCGAGGGGAAGGGCACGGTGGTGTGGAGGACCAGGTTGTAGACGTCCCAGATATCGTCGCCCAGGGTGAAACAGGCCCCGGCGGCGGCCACCAGAATCCAGCCCAGGCGCTCTCGGGGCCGGTGCACGACCACCCCCACCACGATCCCCACCACGGAGGCCAGGCCCAGGATCGAGTAGAGAACGTCCTGGTCGGTGGCGTTCGGCAGGGCGAAGTAGACCGCGATGAGGCCGGTTCCGGCCGCGAGTACGTACTTCCACGCGTTCCGTCCCGACTCCACACCTCACCTCGATCCGAGCACCGCCTCGTGGGGGCGTTATCGGCCGATGGCGGCCCCAGGTTGAGCGAATGCCAGTGGGATCGGGCCCGGCCGTCCGGGCCGGGGTGGCCGCGCCGGGAGGTGACCGGACCGAGGCCCGGTTTGGCCTCGGGATCGGAACGGGCTCACCAGCCCACGCTGCCGTCAACCAGCTCGCGGAGGAGATCGGCGTGGCCGTTGTGGCGGCCGTACTCCTCGATCATGTGGTGGTAGATCCATCGGAGGGAGCACGGCTCCCCGTGGTGGTACCCGGTGTCGCCCAACAAACGGGGGGGCCGGGGCACTCCAAGGGAGGGTGGAAGGCCCGGAACGTGGTCAGATTGTCCTGTCGGCCGATGCCGGCCGACGATGGGGTCACGACCGGCGTGGCCACGTCGGTTCGGCCCGGAAGGCGGCGGGAAACGTGGCGAGAACGATGTCCGGCCACGGGGCCAGTTGGTCAGTCATCGGTATCGCCGGCTGGCTCAGGATCTACCTCCCCTACCACCCGATACCCCTGGCCGAGCGGTGGGCCCACCGGCGCCCCCTCGGCCGGATGGTCATCCGCTGGGTGACACTGGTCCTTCTGCCCTACGCCGTCGTGCCGGCCATCAACGCGGCAGTGGCCCTGCCCGCCTTCGCCGTCTGGTACCACACGGTCCGCTTCCAGGGCCGTATCCCCGAAGGCGAGCTGGCCGTCGACGTCGGGCTCACCGTGGTGTTCTCCATCATCGCCTTCGTGTTCGGCCATCGTCACGGGCTCCGGCTCATCCACCGACGGCGCGACCGCCTCATTGCCTACCTGGGCCACCCCGAACTGGGGTACAGGCCACGTCGCTGCAGTGGGGTGTAGCCGCGTACGGGCAACGGACCACCCAAACGAACGCTTGCGTCGGCCTCCTCCCTCGGCCAGACTCACCGTCGAGGCGGCACTACATCGCAGCAATCGGGAGGAACATCATGAAGAAGCCACATCGCCTGGCGCGCCTGGCGGCGGCCACGGGCATCGGAATCGCCGGACTCGGAAGCACGGGCGTGCTCTTGCCGTCGTTGCTCGGAGGCTCGGCGATCGCCGGGGCCACCCCGATCTGCGTTCCCGCCGGCACCACCGGACTGACCGCTCTCGTCGTGGCCACCACCGGACTGACCATCAACGGCCAGACCGAGGATGCCACCGGGTGCGACATCGGCATCTACGTCGGACCGGCCATCACCGGTGTGACCATCTCGAACGACACAGTCAGCGGCGCCAACAACGAGGGCATCTTCGCCGAACAGACCTCGGGTCTTTTGATCAGTCATTCGACCATCAAGAACAACGCCGCCCATCCCAACCCGGCTCTGCAGAGTGACGGAGGGATCACCCTGGCCGGCGTGGCTTCGTCCACGGTGGACTCCAATACCGTGACCGGTAACAACGATGGCGGGATCTACGTGGTCGACAATGGCCCTGTCGACCCCGGCGCCCCCAATGCCGGGCCGGGTGCCCCAGTGCCCGCCACCGGCGACACCGTCAGCAACAACGTTGTCTCGGGTAACCCGGCCGGCTGCGGGATCATCTTCGCCACCCACAACACCGGCGGGTCGGTGGTCGGTGGTTCCATCACCGGGAACACCATCACCGGAAGTCCGGGTGTATTCACTGCCGCCGGACCGGACGTCGGTGGCATCGTGGTGGCGGCGGCCTCGGTGGGGGCCACCGTGAGCAACGTGACGGTGTCAGGCAATACGGTCACGGGCTCCTACGAGGGTGGCATCATCGTCCACTCCCACGCTCCCCACGATGTAGTGAGCGGAACGACCATCACCAACAACGTACTTCCCGGCGGGAACAACTGGGGCCGGACCAACGGGCCTCCGGCGACCGCCGGGGTCATCATCGGTGTCGACTTGCTGCCCTCGGCTCTCGCCGCCACCATCACCGGCACCGTGGTGAGCGCCAACACCATCTCCAACCAGTTCTACGGCATCTGGATCAGCGGGGTGCCGACGGTGACCACCACGCCGGCCAACGCCATCACTACCTCCCCGGGTGGGACCGCCATCTACAACACGCCGGCACCCGGATCCGGCTACTGGTTGGGAGCTACCGACGGCGGCATCTTCAACTACGGGACGGCCGGATTCCACGGATCGGCCGGATCCCTCACGTTGAACCAGCCCATCGTCGGGATGGCAGGGACCCAGGACCAGGGTGGCTATTGGCTGGCGGCCTCGGACGGAGGCATCTTCAACTACGGCGACGCCCCCTTCTTCGGATCGGCCGGATCCCTCAAGCTGAACAAGCCGGTGGTGGGTATGGCGGCGACGCCATACGTGCCGGGGGCCAACGGGGCGCCGGCCGCTCCGGCCGGGCTGGGCTACTGGCTGGTGGCCTCCGATGGAGGCATTTTCAACTACGGCGATGCCGCCTTCTACGGCTCCGCCGGAGCCCTGAAGCTCAACAAGCCCATCGTGGGCATGGCGGCCACACCGGACGGCAAGGGGTACTGGCTGGTGGCCTCTGATGGGGGGATCTTCAACTACGGCGATGCCGCCTTCTACGGCTCCGCCGGAGCCCAGAAACTCAACAAGCCCATCGTGGGCATGGCGGCCACACCGGACGGCAAGGGCTACTGGCTGGCCGCTTCCGATGGGGGGATCTTCAACTACGGGGACGCCAGCTTCTTCGGCTCCGCAGGGTCCCTCAAGCTCAACCAGCCGGTGATCGGGATCGCTTCGGTCGGCACGACGACCTCGGGCTGACCCATCGGCAGTGCGACGACGACCGCCCCGGGGAACTGCCTCCCCGGGGCGGTTCGCGTGGGCTTGAGGCCTCCCGGCCACGTTGATGAAAACGGGCCGTCGCCCCGCCCGGGGCCGGCAGGCCGACCTGGAGTGCCCGGAGCACCCTGAGCGGTGCCGACTCTCATCAGCCCCTAGCCAAAGCGGGCCGAGGCGATCACCGTCCCTCGGCTGTCGAGGACATTGACCCAACGGACCGAGGTGGCCGCCACGGGCAGCGGCACCGTCCACGAGCCGTAGCCGGCGGTCAGCGTGAACGCCCCGACCGGGCGGTGCGTCCCGTCGGCCAGGGCTACCGCACAGGTGACGGCCCCCACGCCGGGGGCGTCGTGGATGGTCATGGCCAGCCAGCGCTGCTTCCCCTTCGACACCAGGAGCGCCGTGCCCTCCGCCCCCGAACTGGAGTGGAAGGGCGATGACTGCACGGCGCTGGTGGGGGCGGGGTTCCGGTGGGAGGAGAGCACAGCCCCCAGTCCGACGGCGGCCACCAGGAGGGCGATCACCGCGGCCACGGCCCCGACCGTCCAGATCCGGGGCCGTCGGGAGGCCGATTCCTCGGCCCGGATCACGGCCAGGGTGCGTTCGGCGAAGCCGTCGGGAGGGGTCTCCTGGGGGAGGAGGTTGCCCAGCGAATCGGCGGTGGCCGAGAGCTCCTCCAACTCGGCCACGCAGTAGGAGCACCCTTCGAGGTGGGCCAGCACCCGGGCCCGGTCGTGACCGGTCAAGGCCCCGAGGGCCAGGGCGGCCAGGTCGTCACGCCACTCTTCGCAGGCCGGCGAGGGGAAGCGGGACTCCACCTACTCCTCCTCGCTTCCGAGTAGGTCCCGGACCTTGGACAGGCCCAGGCGGATCCGGCTCTTGGCCGTCCCCACGGGGATGGACTCGGCCTCGGCGATCTCGGTGGCACTCTGGCCGTAGAACGCCGACCGGACCAGGGCCCGACGCTGATCGACGGGGATGGTCCAGAGGGCGGCCCGCACCCGGTCCACGGCCTCGTTGTGCTCGGCACGGTCCGCCGGGGCCGGCTCGTGGCTGTCGATCCCCAACCAGACGGCGTCGTCGGGATCGACGGGGACGGCCCGCTGCAGGCGCAGGGCGTCGATGGCCAGGTTGCGGGCGATGGTGGCCAACCACGACGTGGCCGGGGCCCGCCGCGGGTCGAAGACGGCGGCATGACGCCAGGCCCGCAGGAAGGCCTCCTGGGCCACGTCCTGGGCGGTGGCCCGGTTCGAGGTGATGGCCAGGGCCACCCCGAACACCCGTCCCTGGTGTCGCTCGACGAAGGCGGCGGCGGCTCGTTCGTCGCCGGCGGCCATCCCGGCCACCAGGGCCTCGTCCGAGGCGTCACCGATCTCCCGCCAGCGGCGCAGTCGACGAGTCCGTCGATCGTGGGGGGAGAGATCCATCACCGGCCAGCATGACGCCATCGGGTCCGCGGTGCTCACCGCTCGACCCGGCGCTTCTCGAACTGATTGGACAGGACCACGTCGAGCGAGAACCGGCCCGTGCCCAGGAGGGCGATGACCAGGGCCAGGGCGCCGAGGGCGATGTTGATCTCGTAGCCCGACCCCGAGGCGTTGGAGATGATCCCGTTGTGCCAGGTCACGGTGATCATGGCCATGACCATGTCCCCGACCAAGGCGGCGGCGGCCAGCCGGCCCACGATGCCCACCCCCACGGCCATGCCTCCGAAGAACTCGATGGAGCCGCTCATCAGGGCGAAGAAGGCCCCGGGACGGAGGTGGGCCACGTGGGCGAAGAACACGGCGTGTCCGTGGAGCCCGGGCTGGCCGAAGGCGCCGAAGAGGGTGCCGGCGCCGTGGTAGATGAAGATCCAGGCCAGGCCGATGCGGACCACCAGCAGGGCCAGGTCCCGGGCCAACGGGGTCTCCGAGCGTTGGTGGATCCGCTCGCTGGCCTCCCGGACCCGGAGGGCCAGGGCGTTCACAACGGACCATCCAGGGACGTGCGCCGACGGAAGGGCTGGGTCAGCTGATTCACCACGAGGTGGTCGAGTCGCCCGGCGTCGGCCGACTGCTCGACCGGCACCGGTCGCCCGGCCAGGCCGGTGGCGACGGGGGTGCCACCCGTGGGGAATTGAGCGAGCCGGGCCACCTGGTCCCAGCCCACCAGGACGAAGCCGAAGTTGACGGTGCCCCGGTCGTCCACGGGGAGGCGGGCGTGGTGGAGCCGGTGGTAGGCCGGACTCACCAGCACCCGGCCGAGGGGGCCGAAGGTCCACCTGAGGTTGGCGTGAGGCACCGTGACCAGGCAGCCGTAGACGATGATGGCGGTGGCCGGAACCGTCCCACTGGCCCCGAGGATCAGGGCCGGGAGCAGGGCGCCCAAGTAGGTGGCATGAACCAGGGGATGGGTCCGGAACGTGGTGAGCACGCTCATGTCCTCCTGTGAGTGGTGGAGGGCGTGCAGGCGCCAGAGCGACGCCGATCGGTGGTTGGCCAGGTGGGCGAGCCAGTTCATGGCGTCGATGCCCACCAGGGTCAGCCCGACCACCACCACCTGGGGCCCGAGCGGGAGTCGGCCGACCAGAAGGAAGTGGGCGTGTCGGGTCAGCTCCACGGCGAAGCCCGTCTCCACCAGAGTGAGCACGGGCACCACCACCACGGCGAAGAGGGCGAAGTAGGCGGCGTCGACCCGATGGCCCCGGGCCAGCCACGGTCGGTCGACCGCCGGCCACCGACGTTCAGCCAGGGCCACCAGCACGACCACCGCCACCAATGCCGGGCCCACCGTCCGACCCTGCGCGGTGGCCAGAGCGCTGATCAGGTCATGTGCGCCCGACAGGGCCTGCACCCCGACCACGCCTAACCACGTCACCACCGCGCCGATGGCCACCACCCCGAACCATGCTGTGCGTCGGACCGGGCCATGGCCCGGCACCGTCGGGGATGGCGCCGAGCGATGGACCCCGGGCGGAGGGGCCAGACGGGGATCGACCAGGGTCACGAGGTCAGTACGCGGCGCCCGAGCCGGCCACCGTGGTCGGCGTCGTGCTGGTGGGGGCCTGCACCGCCGTGGGTGCCACCCGCGGGTTGGCCGGGTTGACCACCCACCAGCGGCCCCAGGTGTCTTTGACGTTGCCGGTGGCCTGGCCCGGCTTGTGGTCCCCCACGAACTTGTAGAGGGGCACCCCCTTGTAGGTCACCTGGTGGGTGCCGTTGGGCCGGGTGATGGTGCCGAGTCCACTCACGTTGTGGCCGATCGGTGCCTTTTGGCCGGCGGCCAGCACCACCGGCGGCCAGATCTTGCCGCAGGTGCCCGAGCAGACGCTCTTGTTCTTGGGGTCGGTGGTCAGGCGGTAGACCGTCGTGCCGTTGCCCGTGGTCAGGATGGTCCCCCATGTCTTGGAGTGGGTGGTGGTCACCGTGGTCGGTGCGGTGGTCGCCCCGGCCGGTCCCGGCAGCACCAGGCTGCCGGCCACGGCGCACACCCCCAGCACGGCGGCCACGGCCACCGCACCCCACTGCGACCGGCCTGATGCGATGGACTGTCCCCTGGCTCGAACTCTCATGGCGCTCCTGTTCATCGACGGTCGGTGCCCACTCGTCACTGGCAGTACGGATGAGTGCCCTCTTCGGATCACCATGCGCCCGTTCCCCATGGAGGCCCAGCTCAGTAGGCCGCTCCCCGGCCCACCGGGACGGTGGCCGGAGGGCTGGTCGGAGGTGGGCTGGTGGCCGGTGGGCTGGTGGCCGGTGGGCTGGTGGCCGGTGGCGCAGTCGGGGTCGGTGGGCTGGTGGCCGGTGGCGCAGTGGGGGTCAGTACGGCCCCGGTGGCCCCGGCTCTCCCCGCGCCGGCCACCGGGGCCTTGCCCTGGGCCGGTGTGGTGGCGACCGGCGTGGTGGCGGCGGTCGTGGTGGGGGCCGAGGCACCGGTCGAGGGGACCACCGTCGTGGAGACGGTGGCGGGCGCCGGCCGGTGGCCTCCGTTCGGCGCCGCCACGAAGAAATTGGCGTGCCACCCTTCACCGTCGACCTGTCCGGCGTGCCGGTCCCCCTCGTAGCGGTAGAGCGGGTGGCCATGGGAGGTGACCTGCCGTCGGTGGCCCGGTCGCCGGATGGTCCCGAGGGCCTTCACGCCCGGCCCGGCCGTGGCCTCGCTCACCCCTGGGGCCAGCAGCAACGGCGGCCACTGGGCGGCACAATGACCGAGACAGGAGGTCTGGCCGGGGCGGTCGTGGGCGTCCACCTAGAGGGTCCGCCCCTGGCCGTCGACCAGCATCCGGCCCAGCGGGCCCGACGTCGACCGGATCACGACCACCGTCACCCGACCGGTGGTGGCGGCGGGGGCCGACCCACCGAGGGTGGCCAGGGCCAGGATGAGCACCCCGACCGTGCCCACCGGGGACCGCCCACGGCGCGAGCGGCGTGGCCTGGGACCAGCTGTTGGGCAGCTACCCCGACTCCAAATGACCGGTACGGACATGGTGTGGTCCTCGCGCTCGGAGATGCCCCCACAGGGCTGGTACGGACGAGCTCCGCCAACGGATCACCGGCCCGGGGAGGCGGCAAGGGGGACCGGCCGTTCGGCCGGTGATGTAAGACTTCGGCCATGCAGCCCAACCGGCGATCGGGCGCGGGAGCCACGGATGGCCGACGGCACCGACGGTGACCGCCACGCCGGCCCGCCGCCCATCGGTCACTCCAAAGGGCTGGACCCCGGGTGGGATCCGGATCTTCGCCCTGCTCCTGGTGAGCTTCGAGGTGGCACAAGGGCTCCTCGACCCGATTCTCCCTGGCAACCTCCGGTTCACCCAGTCGTACTACCTGGTCACCTACCACCACGGCTTCGTCCGGCGGGGACTCCTCGGCGAAGGCCTGCATCTGCTGTTCGGCGTGCCCACCCCAACGGAGGTCAACGGGTCATTCGACCTCGTCGTCCTGCTGGCCGTTGTCGCCGTGGTGGTGGCCATCGAGCTCTTGATCCGACGAGGGACGTCCAGCGCCTACGCCATGGCCATCCTGCTGGCCGCCAGCCCCTTCACCATCGACTTCTTCATCGTGGATCGCCGGCCCGACCTGTTGGCCCTGGCCCTGCTGGTGGCGCTCGGGGTCGTGGTCACCCGGCCGGGCCGGGCACAGTTCCTATGGTTCGTGGCCTTCGGGCTCGGGTTCGGCGCCCTGGTCCTGGTGCACGAGGACGTCATCCTGGTGGAGGTGCCGTGGGCCCTCGTGTTGGCGGCGGCGGTCACCGTCGGCACCGACTCCCCCTCCGAAACCGGCATGGACATGACGACGAGGCGGCTCCTCACCGCCCGTCTGGCGGCCCTGGCCGCACCGCCGCTCCTGGCCACCGTGGCCCTGCTGGCCTACGGACTCCCCTCATCGACACGGGTGGCGGCACTCGAGAGCGACGTGTCCCGCTTCCACTTCCACGGGAACACCGTCTTCTCCTACCTGCCCGACTCGATCGCGTCGTCGGTGCGGCTGGTCGGAGCGATCCCCGGCCGGGCCAAGGTCGAGACCCTGCTCCTGGGCTTCGTGCTGATCGCCCTGTCGGCGGCGTGGATCGTCCGGTGGGTCAGCCCCCTGCCGTGGAGCCGCTTCGTGACACCGGGCCACCGCGTACTCGGGGCAGCCCTGGCCTCGCTCCTCGTGGTCACCACGGGGATCCTGTTCACCACCGGATTCGACTGGGTCCGGTGGTTCGCCGACTGCGGAGCGGCCTGGCTGATCGTGCAGGCCTTCGTCGTGCTG
>JBBQWW010000075.1:0-17270 GCA_038210245.1 Acidimicrobiales bacterium | reverse complement strand
CGCCCCGGGTCTCCTCCCGGACGGTGGCCGAACGGAGGAGGCTGGTGGCCGCGGTGACCAGGTTGGCCAACTCGCCGTGGGCCCGGTCCACCGGGGAGCCGTCCCCCATCTCGGCGCCCAGCGCCTCGAGGGAGGCCCCGGCCGCGGCCAGCGAGCTGGCGCTCCGCACCACGCCGGCCCCCTCGATCATCACCCGTTGGAGACGGTCCCGGGTCTTTTGGACGTCGGGCCAGGTGGGCACGGACGGCCCCGGGTCGACGATCGGTGCGGCCTCCCACGGCGATGCCGCCGCCGGCTCCACCCGCTGCCGGGGGCCTTGGAGGACCGCCTTCATGACCCCGCTGGGCTCGGGCCCCTCCACCCCGGCCTGGATGGACTCGGCCAGTCGGGCACCGAATACCATCCCCTCCAGGAGGGAGTTCGACGCCAGGCGGTTGGCCCCGTGGACCCCGGTGCAGGCCACCTCGCCGGCGGCCCACAGCCCGGGCAGAGCCGTGGCCCCGGACAGGTCGGTGGCCACGCCGCCGGACAGGTAATGGGCGGCCGGGGCAATGGGCAGCCAGTCCTGGGCGGGATCGAGCCCGATGGCCCCGAGGGAGGCGGCGATGGTCGGGAACCGCCCCTCGAAGGAGGCCAGGCCGGTGGCGTCGAGCCAGAGGCTCTCCACCCCCTGGGCCGCCATGCGCTCGGCCATGGCCCGGCTGACCACGTCCCTCGGGGCCAGCTCGTCGACGAAGCGCTCGCCCTCGGCGTCCCGCAGCAGGGCCCCGTGGCCCCGGAGCGCCTCGGACAGGAGCGGCCGGGGCATGGCCGGGTGGTGCAGGGCGGTCGGGTGGAACTGCATGAACTCCACGTCGGCCACGGGCACACCGGCCCGGAGGGCCATGGCCAGGCCGTCGGCCGTGGCCTCGGCCGGGTTGGTGGTCACGGCGAACAGCTGGCCGGCCCCGCCGGTGGCCAGCACGGTGTGGGTGGCCCGGACCTCGACCCGGTGACCCTCGGCGCTGAGCGCCACCACCCCCCGGCACCGGCCGCCCTCCACCAACAGGTCGAGGGCGAACCACTCCTCGAGGACGGCGGCGGCGGTGGCCCGGGTGGCGTCGACCAGGGCCCGCTCCACCTCGGCCCCGGTGGCCGCGCCGCCGGCGTGGACCACGCGGGCGGTGGAGTGGCCGCCCTCCCGGGCCAGGGCCAGGGCCCCGCCGGGCTGGCGGTCGAACACGGCACCCATGGCAATCAGCTCGTTGACCCGGGCCGGGCCCTCGTCCACCAGTACCCGCACGGCATCGGTGTCGCACAGGCCGGCACCGGCGGCCAGCGTGTCGGCCAGATGGAGGTCGGTCGAGTCCTCGTCCCCACCCAGCACCGCGGCCACCCCGCCCTGGGCCCACCGGGTGGCCGACTGGGACAGCTCGGCCTTGGTCAGCACCCCCACCCGCAGGCTGCCGACACCGTCCCGGAGCCCGGTCCCGGTCGGGGACAGCGGAGCGGCCAGGCGCACGGCGGCGGACAGGCCGGCCACCCCGCTCCCGAGGACCAGGACATCGAGGCCCACCGGCGCCACCTCCGGACCCGCCGAGCTCATCGGCGCCTCCGAGGGACCGGCCACGGGGCGGTCAGCGACCCTGACGGGGATCGAGGTTGTCGATCAGTCGCACCGGGCCCACCGTGGCGGCCACGATCAGCCGCAGGGGCCGGTCGGTGCGCGTCGACCGTGCCGGCTCGAGGTCGTCGGCGGTGACCAGGGCGGCGTAGTCCAACACCACGGTGGGCTCGAGGGACACCTGCCGCCGCATGGCCGCCTCCACCTGGTCCGGCTCCGCGCCGAGGTCCACCTGGTCGGCGCCGGCCCGGAGGGCCCGGCTCAGGGCCAGGGCGGCCCGCCGCTGGTCGGGTCGGAGTCGGGTGTTCCGGCTGGACAGGGCCAGGCCGTCGGGATCCCGGACCGTCGGGCACCCCACCACCACGGTTGGTAGGGCCAGGTCGCGGACCACCCGGGTCACCAGGGCCAGCTGCTGGAAGTCCTTCTCCCCGAAGTACGCCCGACACCGACCGGCCGCCGCCAGCAGCTTGACCACCACGGTGGCCACACCGTCGAAGTGGCCGGGCCGGGAGGCGCCCTCCCAGTGGGCGGACAGGGCCGGCACCGCCACCGTGGTCGGGGGGGCATCCGACGGATCGGGGTACATCTCGGCGACCGACGGGGCGAAGACCAGCCCACCCCCCGAGGAGGCGATGGCCTCGAGGTCGGCCTCGAAGGTGCGGGGGTAGTTGGCCAGGTCGGCGGGGTCCCCGAACTGGGTGGGGTTGACGAAGATGGAGACGGCCACCACGTCGCACTCGGCGGCGGCCCGCTGGATGAGCGAGCGGTGCCCGTCGTGGAGCGCTCCCATGGTCGGCACCACGCCCACGGTCCGACCGGACAGCCGGACGGCGTCCAGGGCCTCCGAATACCCGGCGATGGTCTCGAAGACCAGCGGCCGGACCAGGGATGGAGCCTCGGTGGTGGCCTCGACGAAGACGGTGCTCACGCCACCTGCTCCACGCCCACCGGGGCGGCGGTCCCGCTGACCCGGCCCACCCCGTCGTCGGGCCGTACCGGCTCGTCCCGCCGATGGTCGCCGTCGGGCCCGGCCCCGGCTGGATCCAACGAGAGCCTCCGGGCCAGTCCCACCAAGGCGTCGTAGGCGGCCAGCTCGTTGCGGTGACCGGCCATCCCGGCCAGGGCCGTGCGGTGGCGCTCCACGGTGTCCCAGTCCCCCCGGGCGGCCGGACCGGTCAGGGCCCGGCGGGGACCGAGGGCCAGGGCATCGTCGGCGGCGGCGTGCAGCAGCCCGGCGAAGGCCTCGAGGGGAAGGCCGATGGTGGCGGCCACCCGCTCCACCTGGCCGATGAGGGCCACCAGGTGGTTGGCGGCGATGGTGGCAGCGGCGTGGTAGGTGGTCCGGTTGCCGTCCTCGACCTCGACGGCCCGGCCGCCGAGGGCACCGGCCACCCGGCCGACCAGGGGATCGCCGGCCACGGCGAAGGTGATGCCCGAAGCCAGTCGCTCCGCTCCGATCACCGGGTTGGGGAGGGGCATGAGCGGGTGCAGCGAGCCGCGGCGCGGATGGTCGCCGACCACGTCGAGTCCGAGGGAGCCCGACAGGTGGACCACCACGGTGGCCGGCTCCGGCCGGACCAGGGAGGCCACCCGGGCCACGACGTCGTCCGGCGTGGCGATGACCAGGAGGTCGACGTCCCGAGCGGCGTCGGCGACGCAGTCGTGCCGCCCGAGGGCACCCCGGGATTCGAAGCCCCCGACCCCGTCGAGGGCGTCCAGCAGTGACCGTCCAGCCCGCCCCGGCCCGATGATTCGGAATGTAGTCACGAGACCCCTTTGGTACGTTCCAGCCCCGTAGGGTGCCGTTCGCGTCAGAGAATCTACTTAACGTCGACTCACAGTGTACCCACGACGATGACCTCGCCACCAGAGGAGGCCAGGTCATCGTCGTCGACCAGGTCCGGAGCCAGCTCGGCCAGTGGCGCGAGCACGAACCGTCGCTCCTTCCACCGGGGGTGGGGCACGGTCAGGTCGATGTCCTCCAGGGCCACCCCGTCGATCCACAGCACATCGGCGTCCAGGGTCCTCGGGCCCCACCGGACGGTCCGCACCCGGCCGGCGGCGGCCTCGAGGCGCCGGCACTCCTCGAGCAGCCGGTAGGGGTCGGCCGCCGGGGACACGGCCAGCTCCACCACCACGTTCAGGTAGGGGCCCTGCTCCTCGGGCCCGCCCACCGGTTCGGTCTCGTAGACCTGGGACACCGCGGTCACCGGGGTCCGGTTGCCGGCCCGGAGCTGGTCGACGGCCCGGCGGAGATGGGACCACCGGTCGCCCAGGTTGGAGCCGAGTCCCACGAAGGCCCGGACCGTGGCCGGGCCGGGCGACGGCGAGGTCACTGGCGCCGGGTGATCCGGACCCCGACGGTCCCGATGTCGTGGGCCAGCGGTGGCCGGAGCTTGCGGAGGTGGACCGTCACCGCGGTGATCCGGAGGTCGGAGGCCAGGGCGGCTTCGGCTACGGCGGCGGCCAAGGCCTCCAGCAGCTCGAAGGACGTTCCCGCCACCACGGCCGAGGCCAGCTGGGCCACCTCCCCGTAGTCCACCGTGTCGGAGAGCCGGTCGCTGGCGCCGGCCAAGGCCAGGTCGACGGCCAGGTCGAGATCGATCTCGAAGGGTTGGGCCCGGGCCTTCTCCTCGGGCAGCACGCCGTGGGTCCCCACCACGCGCAGCGCCCGCAGCTGAATCTGGTCCCCGGCTCCGTCACCGCCGCCGGCGGTCGCCGCACCGGCCAGGGCGGTCACCCCCCCGTGGGGGCGTCCCCGGTCATCGGAGGCACCGACGCCGGGCTCAGCTGGGTGGCGAAGGCCACCAGCTCGCGTCCGCTCGGCCCCATGGGGTGGCCGGTCATGTGCTCGAGCACGGTGATCGACTGGGGACCGCTCTGCAGCCGGTCCGACCAGAGCAGGTAGCCGGCCACCACCCCAGCCACCCGGTCGCCCAGCTCCTCCTGATGGACCAGGATGCGCTCCCCGGCGGTCAGGCGACCGTGGAGATCACGGTAGATCTCGCCCAGCACACCCCGGGCGTCACCCGCAGTGGGCAGGGGGAAGTGCACGCTGGCCATCGACTTCTCCTCGTAGGCCTGGAGGTTGTGGGAGGACGGAAGGAGCGACACCACCCGGGTGAAGCCCTGGACCTGCAGCCAGATGATCTCCTCCTGCCGCCGGACCTTGCGGTGGTTGGGGGCGAACCCCCCGGGACGCTCGCTCATGGCCAGCCGGTCCTTGATCACCCAGGTGAAGTTCCGCGGGGGGATGCCGGCGGCCCACTTGCCCTTCACCACGGGGCCCCCGAACCGGCGGCGCCCACCAGGCGGGCCGCCTGGACGGTAGCCGCCACGTCGTGAACCCGCACCATTCGGGCCCCCTGTTCCATGGCCCACGTGGCCGTGGCTAGCGAGCCGGGGAGGCGTTCGTCCACCGGGAGGGGCGCACGGCCAGGACCCGAGCCCAGGGTGCCGAGGAAGCTCTTCCGGCTGGTGCCCACCATCACCGGGTACCCGCCGTCGGCCAGCTCGGAGACCGCTCCGAGTAGGGAGAGGTTGTGCTCCACGGTCTTGCCGAAGCCGATGCCCGGGTCGATCCACACCTCGGCCACCCCGGCCGCGGTGGCCCGCGACGCCCGTTCGAACAGCAGGGCGGAGACCTCGCGCACCACATCGTCGTAGCGGGGGTCGTGCTGCATGGTGGCCGCACTGCCCCGGCGGTGCATGGCTACCCATCCCACCCCGTGCCGGGCGGCTACCGGCCACAGGGAGGCGGAGACGTCGTTGATCAAGGTGGCCCCGGCCTCGGCGGCGGCGTCGGCCACGGCCTCTTTGGTGGTGTCGACGGACACCCGGATCCGGCCGGCCAGGGCCTCGACCACCGGGATCACCCGGTCCAGCTCCTCGTGGACGGGGACGGGGTCGGCCGCCGGACGGGTGGACTCACCCCCGACGTCGATGATGTCGGCCCCCTCGGCGATCATCTCGTGGCCCCGCTGGACGGCCCGGTCCCGGTCGAACCACTGCCCGCCGTCGGAGAACGAGTCGGGGGTGACGTTGAGGATGCCCATGACCAGGGGGCGTCGCTCGTTCGGGGAGATGGGCATGACGACACAGAGTAAACCAGCCTGGACAGGCCCGCGGCCGGGCCTCGGGCGGAACTAGTGGCCCCGGACGAACTGCATGGCCTCCATGCGGGTCGAGGCATCGCTGCGGAACAGCCCCCGGACCGCCGAGGTCACCGTGGAGGTTCCGGACTTCTTCACACCCCGCATGGACATGCACAGGTGCTCGGCCTCCACCACCACCAGGACCCCTCGGGGGGCCAGGGCGTTCTCGACGGCGTCGGCGATCTCCGTGGTCATCCGCTCCTGCACCTGCAGGCGCTTGGCGTACCCGTCCACCAGGCGGGCCAGCTTGGACAGCCCGGTGATCCGTCCATCGGCCCCGGGGATGTAGGCCACATGCGCCTTGCCGATGAAGGGGATGAGGTGGTGCTCGCACAACGAGGCGAAGGGGATGTCCCGGACCATGACCATCTCGTCGTGATCGGCGGCGAACGTGACCTCGAGGTGGTCGGCGGGGTTCTCCCCGAACCCGGCGAACAGCTCCTCGTACATCTTGGCCACCCGGTGGGGGGTCTTCAGCAGTCCGTCGCGGGTGGGGTCCTCGCCCAGGGCGTCCAACAGCTCCAGGACGGCTCGCTCGATGCGGTCGGTGTCGACGCTCAAGGGATCGGCTCGGTTCTCTTCGGGGCCCGGACTCTACGACGACAGGTCGCCGGCGTAGGCGTAGATGGCTTTGAGGTTGCGCAGGCGCCCGTCGACGTCGAGGCCGTAGCCCACCACGAACTCCTCGGGGATATGGAACCCCACGTACGCCAGGTCCAGCTCCGTGCGCTGCTGGCCGTCCTTCACCAGTAGGGCGCAGACCTCGAGGCTGGCCGGGTTCCGGGCCAACAGGTAGCGCTGCAGATAGCTGAGAGTGAGGCCGCTGTCGACGATGTCCTCCACCACCAGCACATGCCGGTCGGTCAGATCGACGTCGAGGTCCTTCACGATGCGGACCACCCCGGACGTCCGGGTGGCGCTGCCGTAGGAGGAGACGGCCATGAAGTCCACGTCCACGGGCAGGGAGATGGCCCGGGACAGGTCGCTCATGAACATGAAGGCGCCCTTCAGCACCCCGACCAACAGGGGGGGCCGGGTGGCGTAGTCGGCGGAGATGGTCTCCCCCAGCTCGGTGATCCTGGCGTGGAGGTCGGCCTCGGAGACGACGACCCGCCCGACATCGCCCCGATGCTCGAGGCGGGCCGCGCCCTCGCCACCCTCGGGTGCCTGCTCCTCAGCGGTGGCCACGGCGCGACTGTACCGGAGTGTCACCGTCGTCGGATCGGGGACGGAGGTCGGTTGCACCGGGCACCGGGCCGAGGATGAGCCGCCCACCCGACCGCGCCACCCGGCGGCCACCGGGGACCTCGGTGGCCCGTCGTCGGAGCTGGGCCACCTCCAACACCCGGTCCACGGCGTCGAGCGGCGGCGGATAGGCCCCCTCCCCGAGAAGCCAGGCCCGCACGCTCCGGCGAGCCACGGCCTCCGGCGCCCCGTTCAGGGCGGCGACGTCCTCGGGGTCCACCAGCGCGGCCACGGCGTCGAGCAGGTCGGCGTCGCCGGCCAGGGCCCCGGCCTGTCGAGCCAGGACCGGCACCACGTCCCGCCCGGCCAGGGCCGAGCACAGCGGGAGGAGCTCGTGGCGCACGCGGTTCCGGAGGTGGCGGGGGTCGTCGTTGGACGGGTCGGCCACCGGGGTCAGCCCGAGGTGCTGACAGAGGCCCTCCGTCTCGGTCCGTCGCAGGCCGAGCAGGGGGTGGCGGGGCCCGGCCCGCATGGCGGCCAGCCCGTGCACGCCGGACCCCCGGAGCAGGTTGGCCAGGACCGTCTCGGCCTGGTCGTCCATGGTGTGCCCAGTGGCGGCGGCCGGGCCGAGGACCTCCCGGCGGGCCTGCCGGGCCCGGGCCTCCAGGTTGGGACCGTCGCGGAGGGCCACCCGCTCCGAGCGGAAGGCCACCCCGAAGCGGCGGGCGGCCTCGGCCACCACCCCGGCCTCGTCGGCCGATCCGGCGCGCAGCCCATGGTCGACGTGGACGGCGGTCACCGCCGCGCCCGACCGCGAGGCCAGGATCAACAGGGCCAGGGAGTCGGCCCCACCCGACACTCCGCACACCAGGGTGGTGCCGGGGTCGGGGAAGGTGCACCGGGCCAGCAGGGAGGACACGACGGGATCGCCTCCCGACCCGTCCGCGCCCACGGCGGGGGTTTCAGCCCGAGAGGGCGGGGGTGGTTCCGACACGGGAGATCCACGCCGACGGGTTGCGGATCTCGAGCAGGGTGGGGAGCCACTCCGGACCCCGCCACGCCCGGTCGAGCAGTTCGGGGCCTCCCGAGTCCTCGACGGCGGCGATGAACTTCTCACCCTCCTCGTACTGACGGAGCTTGGCCTCGATCCCGATCAGCTGCTGCAGGAGCTTGGCCGGACCCCGGGTCTGCTTGCGGCGCTGGCGGAGGACCTCGCTGAAGCGGGCGGCGCTGGGGATGGCGGCGGCGCCGGCCCGGTCCATGGTCACGTCCCCGTGACCTTCGAGGAGGCTCATGAGGGCCTGGATGCGGTGGAGACCCTCCAACTGCTCGGGGGTGGCCACCAGGCCGAGGGCTCCGTTGTCCCGCAGGGGGTTCCGCCCGGCGCGGATCTCCTCGGTCATCCGTCGGAGGGCCTCAGCGAAGCGGGAGGGGTCCGGCTCCAGGGAGCCGATGCCCTCCTCCACCAGGGAGACGAAGTAGTCGCGCATCCAGGGGATGGCGGTGAACTGACAACGGTGGGTGACCTCGTGGAGGGCCAACCACAGCCGGAACTCGCGGGGGGCGAAGCCGTGGAGCTGCTCGAGGGCCACCACGTTGGGCCCGACGAAGTACACCATGTCCTGGTCCTCGACGGCTTCCTCGGTCAGCAGGAGGTCGTACTGGCCGAGCACCCGGGTGGACAGCCAGCCCAGCACCAGGCCCATTTGGGTGCCCGTGGCCACCCGCCCCGCCGTGGCCAAGGGCACGGCCAGCCGGTCGGCGACGCGGTTGGTGCCGGTGAGTTTGGTGGGGTCGAGGCGGTCGAGGTGGGGACCGACCAGGCGCTGGAAGCTGGCAATGTTGGCGTGCACCCACCCGGCCCGGTCGGTGACCCGGGCCCGGGCCGGACCCGACGCCGAACGGAGGCCGGTGGACTCGGCCACCAGCTCCTCGGCCTGTGCGGTCAGCTCCTCGAAGTCCTGCTGGAGGAGGTCCGGCCGGTAGGGAGCGGGAATTCGGCTGCGGCCGCCCACCCAGCCGGCCACCCGTTCGGCGGTGTCCCACGCCACTGCCCCCCCGGCTGGTCCCCCGCTGGCTGCCGCGGTGGAGGGCACGATCACGGTATCGGTCACGGGGACCAGTGTAGGGACCTCGGCCAAGCGGCGGCGCCGTGACCCCGGCTACGGACGTCAAGCCCCGTCACGGGCCACCCCTCCGCTCTAATTGCTCTGGCGAGTGTGCTCTTGATCGAGCGCCGCGGCCACCCGCGTGATCAGGTCGTCGGGCACGTGGTCCTTGCACCGGCTGGCGATGACCTTGCGCAGCTCGGCCTCGAACCCGTAGGCCCCCACGCACGGCCCGCACAGGTCGAGATGACGGGTGATCTCGATCCGGCGCTGCTCGGTGAGCTCGCCGTCGAGGTAGGTGTACAGGCGCTCGATGGTCTCGTCACAGCCGACGAAACCCGCCATCGCCTCCTTCGAGCCTGCCGGTTCGTCCGGCGCTTCCGTGTCTCCCACTGGTGGCGCTCCCTACCTGGCCTTGTCGGTCGCCCCTACGAGGCCCCGTGTGCTTCCACGATCGACCAACGCCTTCTGCAAGGCTTTTCTTCCACGATGGATCCGGCTCATGACCGTGCCGATGGGGACATCGGTGATCTCGGCGATCTCCTTATAAGAGAACCCCTCCACATCGGCCAGGAGGACCGCCATCCGGAACGTGTCGGGGAGCGACTCGATGGCTGCCTTCACATCGGTGTCGGTGAACCGGTCGAGCGCCTCGTCCTCGGCGCTGCGTCCCAGCCCCGAGGCCTGGCCGGCCGAGAGGTGCCGGTAGAGGTAGAGGTCCTCCACGTCCTCCACGTCGGCGATCTCCGGACGGCGCTTCTTGGCCCGGTAGGTGTTGATGTAGGTGTTGGTCAGGATGCGGTAGAGCCAGGCCTTCAGGTTGGTGCCCTGCTCGAAGCCGGCGAAGGCCCGGTAGGCCTTCAGGTAGGTCTCCTGCACCAGGTCCTCGGCGTCGGCCGGGTTGCGGGTCATCCGGAGGGCGGCCGTATAGAGGGCGGGCATGTACTCCATCGCCAGATCGGAGAACAGCGCCTGGTCAGCCATGGAAGCACCCTACACAGCGGCAGCGACATCCGGAGCGTCGGGTCCGAGGACCCCGGCTCGTGGGGAGGGTCGGTCGGGGGTGGGCGGTCTCCGCAGGACCTTTGCGGGACGGGGCGTCATCCGGTAGTCAGGGGAGTACCCGATGACCCACCGAGATCTCGATCCCCACCGCGACCCGGTGCTCCTGTTCCTTCCCATCCAGGCCGGAGGTCTCCCCGTCGGGGATCCGGTCGTCCTCTCCGTCACCGAGGCGGGCGACCGTCGGGTCAGCCGGGTCCGTCGGGATGACGGCACCACGTTCACCGTGACCGTGCCGGCCGGCGGCGTGGAGCGGTCCCACCATCCCGACCCGCCGACGGGCCCGTGGATCCGGGAGGACGGCGGGCCCCGGCCGGTGCCCCGCGCCGCCCTCGACGGGCTGGCCGCCCGGGTGGGCATGCACGTCGTGCCGGGTGGCCCGGCCCGCCCACCCGAGGAGTGAGCCTCAACGGAGCAGCCGGTACCAGGTGTAGGCACCGCCGGGGCCGGTGGAGGCGGCTTCGCCCACCACCCAGGTGAAGAAGTGGAGGACCGCCGCCGGATCCGGCTCGCCTTCGGGGAAGACCACCAGGCTGTCCACGCCCCAACGCTCCCACTGGGCCCGGAGGGCAGTGCGCAGGGCGGGAGTCTCGTCGGGAGCGTGGCCCGACTCGAGGCCGGTCAGGACCCGGGCGGTGAGCGTGGCCCGGGTGTAGGAGAGCTCCGGGGAGAAGGCGATGGTCCGGTCCGGTCCCGAGGGGACGAGGAAGTACCCGCCGGGCATGGCGAAGGCGAGTTTGGCCACCGCCTGCCAGGCCTGGGCGTTGGGCGTCACACTGGACGGGAAGGGATAGAGCAGCGCCACACTCCCCTCGGGGATGTTCGAGACCGCCGGTGAGGTGAAGTAGGCCGGTGTACCCACCGGGGCGATGCCCGTCATGGGGGCCACCGGGTAGAGCGGGGCCAGGGCCACCACGGCCACCGCCAGGGGGGCGGCGACGGCCACCATCCGCCGGTCGTGCCGGGCCCTGGCCTCATCCCGGTGGGGACGGAGCGGCCGGGCGGCGAGGGCGCCGTGCAGCCGTTCGAGGAACAGGGCCAACAGCAGGGCGGCACACAGCACCATGTACAGCGAGTACCGGACCGGGATGGTGT
The DNA here is from genome assembly GCA_038210245.1 of Acidimicrobiales bacterium. Lineage (GTDB taxonomy): Bacteria > Actinomycetota > Acidimicrobiia > Acidimicrobiales > RAAP-2 > Bog-756. Next base: position 6,063 of record JBBQWW010000075.1, on the reverse strand, counting down.
TGGACAGCACGGGAACCTTGGTGAAGAGGCGCTCGGGCAACGGGAATCCGGTGGCCGCTCCGGGAGGGTTGCCCTTGACCACCAGCCCTCCCCCGAGGGAGATGACGAAGGCCGCCGCCCCGGTGATGGCGGCCACCCGCACCACCACGGAGCCACGCCAATACACCACTACCCCCACAGCCAGGACGGCCAACAGGGTCAGGCCGAGGTAGGAGCCGTTCTCGGTGATGCTGTTGGCGAAGCGGTCGGCCACCGCGGCCAGATGGTGGGGAGCCAGGCGCTGCAGCGAGTCGGGGATCACCGGTCCCAGCAGGTCGGCGCGGTAGCCCTGGGGGACGAGTTGGATAGCGCCGTGGATGGACCCCGGGCCCCGGAGGGCGAACCACAGGGGGTAGGCCAGCAGGACGACGGCGGTGCCGGCGGCCCACGCCGCGCCGATCAGGAAGTAGCGGAGGTGCTCCCGCACCAGCCGTCGTCCGAACCAGGCCGAGGCCACCAGACCGACCGCACCGATCACGGCGGTGGAGGCCAGGACCTCGCTGGACACGAAGAACTGGGCCGAGGCCAACAGGCCGAGCACGATGCCCCACCGCACCGCCCGTCCCCGTTGGCGGACGGCGAGCTCGTGGATGACGAGGAACATCAGCGGTGGGATGACCATGAAGGTCAGGTTCAGGTGGCCGGCGCTCTGGGCGATCTCGTAGGGGCTGAAGCCGTAGAGGAGCCCGGCCACGAAGGCCGCCGGCCACCAGGCCACCCAGCGGCGGGCGAAGTAGTACCCGGCGGTGGCCGACGCCGGCAGGGCCAGGGTGATCAGCACATTGAACGAGGCGACGGGTCCCCACAGCCAGGTCACCGGGGAGGCCAGCCCGCCCAGTAGGAGCACGCTGGTATTGGTCAGGAGGTTGACCCCGAAGGGGTGGTTGGCGTACTGGGAGAAGAACGGGTTGAGCCCGTGCAGGACCGAGTGGGGGGCCCACTGCAGGAACCACATGGTGGCGAACTGGTCCCCCCCGACCTCGGACACCGTGGTCGGGTGGGTGCTCCACACCGGCCAGAAGAGCAGGACGGCCAGGATGAGATAGACGGTGATGGAAAGGGCCGGTGCCCGGGCCGCCTTCCACCCGCCCGGGACGTGGCCGGGCGGAGGCCCCTCGTCAGTCCCGCCGTCGGTCGAGGCGCCGGGCCCAGCGTCCCGGAGGCCATCCGCTGCGGGGTCCACCCCCGTGTCCACCGAGGGAGCGCTCATGGTCGGCGTCATGCTAACGCCGGCGCACGCGCCGACCGGGGAGCCGAACCCGGCCCTCTGGCCGGTGACCTCCCCTCCCCCCGGTGGACACAACCGGGCCCGGGCGACTCTCGGGCGACCCAGATATTTCAGTTGACACTTACGTAAGTATATGCTTACTATCAGGGGCGTGGACTCCGCCTTGAAAGCACTCGCCGAGCCCCGTCGCCGGGAGATCCTGCGACTGGTGTGGACGACCGAGCTGCCGGCCACCACCATCGCCTCGCACTTCGCCGAGGTCACCCGTTCGGCCATCTCCCAGCACCTCGCCGTGCTGCGTGAAGCCCGACTGGTGTCCGAGCGGCGGGACGGTACCCGGCGGCTGTACCGCGCCGACCACCGGGAGATGGCGCGGTTGCGGGAGTTCCTCGACCGGTACTGGACCGACGGCCTGTTGCGCCTTCGGGACGTCGCCGAGGCGGGTGAGCGGGCCCACGACCAACAGGACCGACCCCAGACCGACCAACCCGACAAGGAGCACTGAACCATGGAAGACCAGACGTGTGAGATCGTGATCGACGCCCGGCCGGAGACGGTGTACCCGTTCCTCATCGATCCGGCCAAGCACCTGCAGTGGATGGGGACCGAGGCCGAACTCGATCCGAAGCCGGGTGGCACCTACCGGGTCCTCGTGGGTGGCGAGCACTTCGGCGTCGGCGAGTTCGTCGAGGTGGTCCCCAACGAGCGGGTGGTATTCACCTTCGGATGGGACGCCCCCGACCATCCCATCCCCGCCGGCTCCACCACGGTGACCATCACCCTCGCCCCCGAGGGCGAGAAGACCCGGGTCCAGCTGGTCCACTCGGGGCTCCCGGCCGACGCCCGCAACGACCACAACACCGGCTGGACCCACTTCCTCTCCCGCCTGGCCATGGCGGCCAGCGGCGGGGACCCTGGTCCCGACCGGGGACCTCAGCCCTCCTGAGGTCGCCGGCTCCCGGCCGACGCTTCCCACCTCCGAACCATCACCGAAAGGACGGCCCCCATGGCTGCCGGCACCCACGTGGACCCCTGGGTCCTGACCACCCCACCCGGATCGTCGGAGTACACCATGTACCGGGACGAGGACGCCGACCCGCCCGTCCTGGTGTGCCAGGTGGGGTCGACCCGGTTGACCTACCGGCTCCGGGCCGTCGAGGACCTGCACGCCTGGCTCGTGAGCCAGGGCGACTGGGTCCCCCTCGGTGCAGCCGACGAGAAGAAGGACGCCGCCGCCGGCACGGTCGAAGCGTGGGGACGGTCGGCCGACAATCCGGTCGGCGGTTGGTACGGGCAGCGCAAGGGCTACCGCGGACGCTTCGGCCTGTACCTCCCTCCCCTGCTGGAGGAGCTCGGTCTGGCCGAGGTCACCCACGACGCCCGCAACAACCGGATACGGGCCACGGGGACCTGACCCAGAAGCCCCAGCCACCACGAGCGAGAGGTCACCATGCCCGGCACCGTCATTGTCCGCTACACCACCCATCCCCACTACGCCGAGGAGAACGAGCGACTGATCCGTGCCGTCTTCGCCGAGCTGGCCGAGCGCCGTCCGGATGGACTCCGTTACGCCGCCACCCGACTCGAGGACGGCGTGAGTTTCGTCCATCTGGCCACCTTCGATGGCGACGTGAACCCGCTGACCACGTCATCGGCCTTCGGTGAGTTCACGTCCGGCATCGCCGACCGCTGCGTCCAGCCCCCGCAGGCCACCGAGGGCACGCCCATCGGGAGGTACCCGGGACCGGAGTGACGAGAAAGAGGGAGACTGGGCTGATGAACCGCCCTCCGCCCCGGTCACCCTCTTCGACGTCGAAGCCATCCGACAGCTGAAGGCCCGCTACTTCCGGACCATGGACACCAAGGACTGGGACGGCTTCTTGTCGGTGTTCGTCCCGGACGTGATCATGGACATGACCGGCGAGGGGGGAGCCAGGACGGAAGGGGCCGTCGACTTCGTGGCCTCGGTCCGCTCCAGCCTCGAGGACGCGGTGACCGTCCACCACGGCCACACGCCGGAGATCGAGATCACGTCACCCACCACGGCCACCGGGGTGTGGGCCATGGAGGATCACCTCTGGTGGCCGGAAGGAAGCCCTATCCGTCACCTCCACGGGTACGGCCACTACCACGAGACCTACGTGAAGACGGCCGACGGCTGGAGGATCGCCTCGTTGTCCCTCTCCCGACTGCATCGTGAGTTCGTGCTACCCGACTGACCCCGGCGTGCTGAGCCATCGGCCCTCATCGCGGTCGGTGACCGATGGCCGGTCCGCGGCCAGCGGGACGAACGGGTCGAGATACCGCATGGTCAGGGGAGCCGGCCGGCCCAAGTAGTAGCCCTGTCCGGCCGAGCAGCCGAGTGACCGGAGCGAGTCCAACTCGTCCTGGGTCTCGATCCCCTCGGCGACGAACTCTGCGCCACTGGCATCCAGACCGAAGTTGAGGAGCGCCCGACCGAACGATCGACGGGCCGGGTCGGCATCGATGCCTCTCGACAGACCGATATCCAGCTTGAAGATGTCCGGCTTCAGTTGGAGGAGGCGGCGGAAGCTGGAGTCTCCCGAGCCGGCGTCGTCGACGGCCAAACGGATCCCCTTCGCCCGGACGTCGGTGATGCGCTGCGCGAAGGCCGGGAAGTGCTCTGCCGGTACCACCTCGGCGAGCTCCAGGACGACCCGCTCGTTCGGTGCATCGGCGAGGACCGAGGCCAGCCCGTCGGACATGATGGTCTCGGCGGACGCGTTGAGGGACAGGTAGACGTCGCCCGAGAGATGGAGCAGCTGTCGGAGGGCGATCTCCATGGCCATCAGCTCCAGTTCGACGGCCAGTCCCACCGATGCCGCATCGGAGAACCACTGGTCAGGGGGCCGCACCGGAGTCCCGACGAACCGGGACAGGGCGTCGGCCCCCACCTGTTGGCCGGAGCGCAGATCGACGATGGGCTATAGGTGCGCTTCGAGGCCCCGACCGGCGATGGTTCGTTGGATCCGTTGGCGACGATCCTGCTGGCGCTCCCGCCAGGCCCGCTCCTGGTCCTGGTCGGCCTCCGCCGTCCCACGCCCTCGGTGGCGCCGGGACGGGTGGGCGAGGTCCGACGCCCACCCCAAAGAGAAGTGATGGTGGTGACCCACCGGTGCCGTGAGATCATCGGCTGTTGCTGTGCTTGCCTTCATGGTTCGACCACCTTGGAACCTGCCGTTCCTCGAGCCCTCCCGCCAAGATGGGTCTTCCGCCAACTAAGCTAAGGCACCTTGATGCCGGTGGACGATCTCGACCGAGAACTGGGTTGCGCCCCACTGGCTCTCACAGGCCGAATCGGAGAATGCCTTGAGGTAGCTCGCCAGAGTGACTGCTATCGACCAAGGCCGCTGTTTGCCGTCGTTCCCCCTGGGATTCGCCATTGAACAGCTACTTCTTCATCGCCATCGAAGAGCTGTTCATCTTGGACCCCACGGCCGACGAGATCCTCGGACCGACCAGGACCGACTTGGACTACCCCGCCGATGTGCGTCCGACGTTCGGCTGGACGATTCGAATGGTTCCAATCGCTGCGAGCACCAACCCCGCGATCATTAGGCCCATCGCCATCAGGAGGGCTGGCGGAAGCACGTTTGACGTAGCCAGGAGGCCGTTCCCGAGGACCCCGGGGGCGAATTCGGCCATGGCAATCCACCACACGATCGTTCCGGTGGCTACTCCGAGCATGAGGATGGTCAGTACGATCGCCGAGCCGGCGAGACCGCGCAGCACGCGTGGTGACCAGTCGATCCTGCGGGCCACAGTGACGGCTGCAGCCGTAGCCATGCCGAGCGCCGTGACCAACGTAAGCCCCCAAAGAATGAAGACCGCTCCCCGGAAGAAGAATCCGCCATTGAGGCTGTGCTGGGGCAACGAATGGGCCCAGGCCACCACGGCCAGGGTTGCGGCTCCAGCCACGCCGGCCGCCAGCAGGGCCCGCAGTACCGGTCCTCGAATCGTTGACCACTCCCCCGCTCCGAGTAGCCGCACCAGACCGGGAAGGGAAACTACCGCTGCAGCCAGCACGAGCACTACCCCGATCTCGCCAGCCGCCTGGATCACATCAAAGGCACGGGTCGCCACTGAGCGGTGGATCGCCGGGGTGATTACCTCCCAGTGCTCGCTGAACTTCTGCACAATGGCACCTGCCACCATAAAGAGTGCCCATCCCCACAGGACGAGGAGCGCTCCAGCCCGAGTCCGGTCAGCCTTGTCCAAGCCGGAACCGACCAGGCCCGATGACCGGGCCCGCTCCAAGGAACCACGGGTGGCCAAGGAGAACCTGTCACGCAACGGTACTCTGGCCATACCGTGCACATCGTGGAGAAGTGTCGTCAGTTCTTCGCCGTAGCGGGCGCGCCAAGTGGCTGGATACCAGCGGATCAGAACCTCAAATCGATCTTGTTCGCTCATCAGAGTGACCCCAATGCTGGAGTTCCGTTCCGACCTCTGCTGCGTAGCGATCCGAGCCCGAGCCTGAGCTCTCCTGCGCTGACCAGGGTGCGCATCTCCCGCACCGCGTCAGTGAGAGCCGCACGGCCACTCGCCGTGATCCGGTAGGGGCGGCGGCGCTCCTCGCTGGGGAGCGGCTCGATCAAGCCACGCTCCTCCAATCGAGTGATTGCACCGTACAGGGTGCCAGGACCAAGTGTCACCCCGGCGAAGTCCTCGATGTCCTTGGTCAGGGCCCACCCGTGCTTCGGGCCCGGAGCCAGGCTCATAAGGATAAGGACTGATGGTTCGTTGGTTCGAACCGCTCCGTCTTTTGAGGAAGC
>JBBQWW010000074.1:0-17725 GCA_038210245.1 Acidimicrobiales bacterium | reverse complement strand
CGGACGGTTCATCCCCCTACTCCGGTCCTTCGTCTCCTTCGCCGCCGGACTGGGCGAGATGGCCATGACCAAGTTCCTGGCCTTCACCGTCATCGGCTGTGCCATCTGGTGCACCGTCCTGACCAGCGTGGGCTACTCCCTCGGCTCCAGCTACAACCACGTGCTGAAGGCCTTCAGCTACGCCGGCTACGTGGCGGCGGTGCTGGTCGTCATCGCCGTGGCCGTCTTGTTCTGGCACCGCATCAAGGTGGTCCGGGAGGAGAGGCGCTGAGCCCGGTGGCCGTCACCGCTCCGGGTCGGGCTCGGCGATGAGCCGGAAGCCCACCTCGGCGGCCCGCCGCGCCGCTGTGGAGGCCTCCGATCACCTCGAACGGTCAGAGGCGTGGAACGGCCTGCGGGCGGGCGACCCGGTGGCCGTCTCCGGCATGGCCATCCGAGGGGCCGAGTGGAGGTTCCGCGCCCACGTGCTTAACCGGCACAACGGTACCGAGTCCGTCGAGGTGATCGGGGGCCGTCCCGGAGAGAACAAGATCCGGGCGTTCGGTCCCGAACGCATCTTTGCCGTCACCAAGAAGCGAGGGTCGCGGGCGAAGGGTCGGGGCCCCACCGCCGGGGAGCTGTCGCTGGCCGACGCACCGCAGCTGCCCCTGGGCTGATCGGCGACCTGATCCGCGCCCACCCGTGCGCCCTGGCCATCGAGGGACCGACGCCGGTCGGTTCAGGGCTGCGAGCCCCGCAGTAGGGTGCCGGTCATGGCCACGATCGTGTTCTTCCACGCCCACCCCGACGACGAGGCCATAGCCACGGCGGGGACGATGGCCGGTCTCTCCGACCAGGGCCACCGAGTGGTACTGGTCACGGCTACCCGCGGCGAGCTGGGGGAGATCCCCGACGGTCTGCTCGGGTCCGCGGAGACCCTGGCCGAGCGACGTGAGGCTGAGCTCGGCGAGGCCTGTCGGATCCTCGGTGTGACCCGGCGGGTCTACCTCGACTACCTCGACTCCGGTATGGCTGGAGAGGACACCAACCTTCGCCCGGGGTCCTTCGCCGCCGCCGATGTCGGGGAGGCGGGACTGGCCCTGGCCGCCATCCTGGGCGACGAGTCGGCCGATGTCCTGGTGACCTACGACGAGCACGGGGGCTACGGCCACCCTGACCACGTCCAGGTGCACCGGGTCGGCGTGGCGGCGGCCCAGTTGGCCGGAACACCCGTCGTCTACTACTCGACCATGAATCGAGATCAGGTGGCGGATCTAATGCAAGACGTGGGCGACAGCGACTGGGAACCTCCCGAGGGCAGCACGGACGGCCTGGAGACCATGGGGGAGCCGGCCAGCCGGATCACCACGGCGGTGGACGTACTGCCGTGGATTGACCGCAAGCGCCAATCCATGCAGGCCCACGCCAGCCAGATCAGCGAAGAGAGCTTTTTCTTGTCCATGCCCGACGACGTGTTCTCGTTGGTGTGGGGTCGGGAGTGGTACATCCGGGTCCGGCCCGAGCCTCAACGATCCGGGCCGGAGCACTGGGAGCCAGCTCTGTTGCTCGACAGTACCGTCGGGTCAGCGCCGGCGGCGGCGCCGAGCGGGGAGACGGTCGTTCCGTCGTGAGCATGAACCACCGGGTGCTGCGGGTGCACGGAGGACGGCTGGTAGTGGACGAACGTCGTCTCGAGTTGGAGGCCGGGCTCGACGCAGCCGCGGCCGAGGGTTTCGTGCTGGTCAACTCCTTCACGGTGGATGACAGCGTCTACCTGGTGCTCCGGCGCAACGGGGATTGATCTCCGAGTGGGGCGTCCCCACCGGAGGCCTGGCGGGTGCCGGTCAGAACTCGGTGAAGGACTGGATGGACACCACCCGGTTCCTCCCGGATTCCTTGGCCCGGTACAGGGCCTGGTCGGCGCGCTCGATGAGTGACGTGATGTCCTCCAAGCCGTCCCAACTGGTGAGGCCGGCGGACAGGGTGATCCCGAAGTCCGTGGTGGCGTCCCGGCCACCCTCTCGCAGCTTGTCGAGGAGGTGGTGGCCGCCCACGATGTCGGTCTCCGGCAGCACCAGGCAAAACTCCTCTCCGCCGTATCGCACGACGAGGTCCTGGCCCCGGATGTTGGACACCATGAGCGCGGCGATGGCCCGCAACAGTGTGTCGCCGGCCACATGGCCGAACTGGTCGTTGTACTTCTTGAAGTGGTCGAGGTCGACCATGGCCACGGTCAGAGGGGTCTCGGACCGGAGGGCGTGTTCCATCTCGATCTCGATGCGCTCGTAGAGGGTGCGGCGGTTGGCCAACCCGGTGAGTGGGTCGGTGCGGCTCTCGGCCTGTAGGCCACTTACGAAGTTGGCCCGGCTGGTCACCCGCAGGAACGCCGCGGCGATGAGGGCGGCGCCCTCCTCGGTACGGCTGTGGGCCGAGCCGGCGACATCCCGCCGCGCCACCACCAGGACCAGCTCTCCTTCGGTGCAGTAGCCGATGGGGATGACGCAGTGCTCGGGGGTGATCACCACGGCATCGGCCCGGAGGGCTTGGGGCAGTTCGGACCGGTCCGCCAGATCGGAGGCACTGTCCCGTGGCTCGGGCCAGGTGCCCAGGTTGGTGAATCGACCCACCCGCCCGTTGCGGGCGAAGATGGCGACCCGGTCGGCCGGGATGATCTCCGAGATCAAGGGGAGGCCTCGTCGGATCACGTCCTGGATGTCGTCGGCGTTGGTGGTGGCGTCGCCAGGATCCCCGCCGTCGATGGCTTCGTTGAGCGACGAGATGGCGTGGCGGAAGTTCACGTTCTGATTGAGAGATCCGACGGTGCGAGAGGTGATCCACGTGATGATGACGATGGTCGAGGCGTAGACCAACTCCACGGCCACCAGGTCCGAGCCCCGCACACCGCCCACCCAGCTGACCACGCCAACGAGGGCGATCGTGTACACATCGATGCCGATCCGCATCCACCGGTCCCCGATGATGCTGATGAAGATGACTCCCACCATCACCGCCGGGGTGTAGGTGCCGAACGTGGTGGACGAGCCCAACTCGATCAGGCCGAGTGAGGCCAGGGCCAGGCAGACCATCACGAACACCAGTCCGGCGTGGAGGGCGATGTCGAACTTCTTGGACGTCATCACCATGAAGAAGGCGGCGTAGATCACCGAGATGAGGACGCAGGCCACAGCGGCATCGATGTACTCCCAACGCACCGGGCGGTGCCCGACGAAGTTCACCGTCACCAGCAACGGGATGATGATCGACACCGCGATCAGCCCGGAGACCAGGCCCTCCCGGAACTGGTGCTCCGTGGGGCGGGTGAGATCGAACTTCACCCTCCGGGTATCGGCCCCCAGCTGGTAGTTCTTGAGTGGTGCCTAGGGTCCGCACGCCACTGCATAGTTGCTATCGAGCGTTTCCGGGGGAATCCCACTGCTCCCTGGGGCTCCGTCTGACCTCGTTCGCCCCGTTGCCTCCCCGGACCGGGATGCCCGCTCACGGCTTCAGCTCGCCATCTCGGAGGCTGTCCAGGTGATGGGCCTCCCATAGGGCACTGCGGGGTCGGGGCCGGTTCAGCCCTGGTTGGTGTCCACGGGTTTGGATGCGAACACATTGAGGCCCAGCTTCTCGGCCAGGTGACGGGTGGCCCGCTGGCCCCGAACGCTGTTGCCCGCCGCGTCCAGGGGTGGGGAGAACGTGCCCATGCCCCCCTTGCCCGGGGCGATGGTGACGATGCCGCCGCTGACGCCGCTCTTGCCCGGGAGCCCGACTTCGTAGAGCCAGTCCCCCGAGTGTTCGTAGAGGCCGGCGGTGGCCATGGCGGCCAGCACGTGCTTGCAGTTGTGGGCGTCGATGACCTCCTGTCCGGTAACCGGGTTGACCCCTCCGTCGGCCAGCGTGGCTCCCATGACGGCAAGATCGTTGGCGCTCACCAGGAGAGAACACTGCCGGGTATAGATGTCGGTGGTCTCATCGGGGTCCGAGTAGAGCCGCCCGTAGCTCTCAAGAAGGTGGGCGATCCCCTGGTTGCGCAGGTTGGTATGCGACTCCGATGCGTAGACCTCCTGGTCCAGGACGAGCGGCCGACCGGCGAAGCGGGAGAGTCCCTCGAGGATGAACTCCCACTGCGCTTCAGAGGTGTTCCCCGGGACCAGGCTCGTGGTGGCCATGGCTCCGGCGTTGACCATCGGGTTCATGGTCCGCTCCTGATTGAGCTCGATGGCCATGACCGAGTTGAAGGCGAGGCCCGTGGCGTTCACTCCCAGTTTCTCGCGGGCTTCGTCGTGGCCGATCTCGTCGCATACCAGGGCGAATACGAAGGCCTTGGAGATGCTCTGGAGGGAGAACTCGTGCTGAGCGTTCCCGATGGAGAATGTCCGGCCCCGGACCCCGACGATGCTGACACCGAAGAGGGAGGGGTCGGCGTTGGCCAGGGCCGGGATGTAGTCGGCCCTGCTGCCCTCGTCGACCGATCGGTAGGTCTCGTAGACCTCGTCGAGCAGGGTTTCGACCACCTCGACCGTGGGGAGCTCACCGGTCGAAACAGCGAAGGTCGTGGACTTCTCGTGGAAGGGGAGCGGAATGTGCATCGGGATGCCTCTCGAATGGTCCGGTCTGCTGAGGCTAGACACCAACCGAGCGGCCTCGCCCATCGGTCTCACACTCGGCTCGCCTAACGGGACCGGCCTACCTCGGACCCGGTGTCGCCCCTACTCCCGGGCGAAGGCAGCGATATCCCTAGCCGTGTCGCGGCTGACGTCAGGGCAGGCGATGGCGAAGATCTCGGTGCCGTGCATGGTGCCCATCATCTGGCGACACCGGGCCGGCACGCCGGCCTCGAGCAGCGTCCGGTAGAAGAGGATGCCCTCATCGCGGAGTGGGTCGCACTCATTGACATTGATCACGGTCGGAGGGAAGCCACGGAGGTCCTCAACCGTGGCGAAGGACGGCCAGGCCAGCGGGTTTTCGGCTTCGAGCTCTTCGATCCCGTAGGCCAAGGCCCCCCGATTGTTGTGCAGGTCGAGGAGGATCCCGTTGTTCTCACTCGACGACGGGAACCGTTCCTGGGGCCACTGCCCGGCGATGTAGGGGCACAGGGCGTAGAAGCCCTTGACCAACTGGAGGTCCCCGTCCCGCTTGAGCTGAAGGCCAGTGGCCAGGGTCAGGTTGCCTCCGCCGCTCTCCCCGGCCACCACGATGCGGGCGGCGTCGACATTGAGGGAAGCCGCATGCTCCACGACCCAGCGGAGTCCGGAGACGCAGTCGTTGAGTCCGGCGGGAAACGGTGCCACCTCAGGTACCGACGACGGGGACAGTGCGTTGCGGAAGTCGACCATGACCACGGCCACCCCTCGCGCGGCGATGATCTTGCCCCACGCCCTGTACATGCCGTTGTAGCAGGACATCGACATCATCCCACCGCCGTGGATGTAGTACACGCAGGCCACCGTGTCGTCGGTCTCCGGCCTGATCACCTGCAGGTTGATGGTGTTGCCGTCGGGCTGTGACGTGATCTGCTCGGTGTGGATATGCAGTCCTTTGGAGGGGGCCAACTCCTCGGTGTCGCACATCTCCACCAGTTGGCGGAAGTCCTCGGCGCTCTGGAGGGCAGCCGGCGTGTTGGCCTCGATGAGCAGCGCGTCGCGGCTGGGCGCGTCGCCGGCCCTCACCGTCGGAATGGCGCCCAACAGTGCCCGGATGCGGGGGTCGAGCCGGTGATCGCTGGCAACTTCGTAGGCCATGGTGTCTGATTCCTCCCTCGGCCGACCACGCCACAAGGGTCGACCGTGGGAGCCACCCTAACCCGGCTCTCCGGATTTCACTGAGGTCTGCTGCTTTGAGCCCAGTGGTGCTGGCGTTCGTCACGTCGCGTGGATCCGACATTGAACGTTGCGCGGCGTCGACGGGACGGGTTCCCTTGACTCAGAGTGGTCCAACTGTTAGGACCACTCTGCTGGGTATGTGCAGGAGCGACGGTAACTATCGCCTTCTAGAGAGTGGAGCGCATGATGGCGTACGGAGTCACACACTTCTTTCCGGGCGGAACGCAGAGTCAGTACGACAAGACTGTGGCTGCGGTCCATCCCACGGGTGGTGGATTGCCCGATGGCCAGACCTTCCACGCTGCCGGTGCTTCCGAGGGCGGCTGGACGATCGTGGCGGTCCACGATTCGAAGAATGGTTGGGAGACCTTCCGCGACGGAACCCTGATTCCTCGGATGCAGCAGGGAATCGAGGGTGGCTTCGAGACTCCGCCTGAGGAGACAGGATTCGAGATTCACAACCTGCTTCCCTGACCAGGATCTCAATAGATTCAGTCGGGGCCGATGGTGTCGGCACCATCCCCGTTGGCACTAGTTGATTTGCCGCCCACTGCCGACCAGAAGGAGGCGACAGCATGCCGACCATCTTCGGGCACCACGACATCTCGAAGGGCAAGGACCAATGACTGGACTCGCCCAAGCGCCAAGAGCTCTTTGGCCAGGTCGGCGTAACCAACATCCGGACATTCGTGAGTCCAGACGATCCGACCAAGGTGGCGCTCCTGATGGACGTTCCTGATAGGGATGCGTTTGCGTCGGTGAAGCAGCCAGAGGCTGCAGGCAAGGCCATGGAGCACGACGGCGTTCTGCCTGAGACGTTGGTCGTTCTCGTCGAGCAATAGCCAGACAGCGTCGCGACCACCTGGCTGATCCCCGAAGGAGGGGGAGGGACGTGGTCGCTGCCACGGTTCACCCGTCCTCGATCTTTCGCGACATCACAGAGAGCGGGTGAAGGGAATCGAACCCTCGTCAGCAGGTTGGAAACCTGCAGCTCTACCATTGAGCTACACCCGCGGGTGGCGTGAGCCCCGACAGGGGCCCCACCGGTTTAGACGAACAGGTTAGCCCGGGCCCCACAGGGGCTGGTCGACGGTGAAGCCGACGGGACCGCCCCACCGGTTCCGGTAGGAGACCTCGTGGACCGGTCGCCGCGGGGCTACGCCCCACTGGCCGGTGGGATAGCCGAGGCTCACGCAGCAGGCCATCACCCAGTGCTCGTCGGTGGGCACGCCCAGGATCTCGAAGACCTCATCGGGGTGGAAGAAGCCCATCATCACGGTGAGCGAGCTACCCACCCCTTCGGCCCGGGCGGCCAGCTGAGCGCTCCACACGGCGGGAAAGATCGAACCCCCGGTCGGGTCGGCCTGAATGAAGCCGAACAGGAACAGCGGCACCTCCTCGAAGTGATCGGCCAACCACTGGGCTGAACGCTGGAGCCTAAAGAACTCCAGACTCGATTCGGCTTCGGGGTCAGCCAGGGCCGCCGCCACTCGGTCGGCATAGATGGTGGCCCACAGCTGTTCGGTGGAGTGCCGGTAGAGCGGACCGATCCGGCCGATGGTCTCGGGATCGTCCAGCAGCAGGAAACGCCAGTTCTGGGTGTTGCCCCCCGTGGGGGCGCGGATAGCTGCGTCGAGGATCTTGGCCTGGACGTCCATGGGCACCGGGTCCGGCCGCACTCTGCGCATGGCCCGGGTGGTGTAGAGCGCCGCGCTGATATCCACGGATTCCTTCCCCTGGGTCGGGCTCGGAGCCGGACCGCGTTCCTTCGCTCACCGTATCGTCGCCGGGCCGGCTCGGTAGCCAACCCGGGGCTCCCGGCGGGCGCCGGTCGAGTCCCGGTGTCCGCCGGTGACAAGATCGGGGCCATGGAGGTTCCCCCGGCCGGCTCCGAGAGCCGGCAAGCCGACCACGGCAGACGTCCGGACGGCACCCTGCCAGAGCCCGGGGTTGACCCGGCCGCGGACCGGCTCGAGCCGGTCCGCATGGAACTGGTCACCGGCGCCGTGGCCGCCGGCGGCGGGTGTGTGGCCCGGGCTGACGACGGTCGGGTGGTCTTCGTGCGGCACAGCCTCCCCGGCGAGCGGGTCATCGCCGAGGTCACGGCCGAGACCACCTCCTTCCTACGTGCCGACGCCGTCGAGGTGGTGGAGGCGTCAGACGATCGCGTGGCCCCACCGTGCCCCCTGGCCGGGCCCGGAAGGTGCGGTGGATGCGACTGGCAGCATGTGGCCCTCCCGGCCCAGCGGGTCCTCAAGCAGTCGTTGGTCGCCGAGCAGCTCCAGCGGCTGGCCGGCGTGGACCGGGCGGTCGAGGTGGAAGTGGTGCCCGGCTCTCCCGACGGACTGGGTTGGCGGACGCGGGTGCGGTTCGCGGTGGACCGGACCGGACGGGTTGGGCTCCACCGCCACCGCTCGCATGACATCGAGCCGGTGGCCCACTGCCCGTTGGCCACCAATGCCGTGAACGGGGTGGCCGTCGGCGAGTCGCGGTGGCGGGGGGCCCACCACGTCGAGGTGACCGCCTCCCCCGACGGGGGCCGCCCGGTGGTGGCCGTGGAGACCGGTCGTCGGGCCCTGGCCGACTCCCCCCGGGTGACCGGCGGGCTGGTAGTCAACGGCCGGACCCGGCGGCGGCCCGATCGGGTGCACTTCACGGTCGGCGGCAACCGGTTCGGGGTGAGTGCCGGGGTCTTCTGGCAGGTCCATCCGGGAGCGGGTGCCGTGCTCACCCGCTGTGTGCTGGAGGGTCTGTCCCCTCGGCCGGGGGAGCGGGTAGCCGATCTCTACGCGGGCGCCGGTCTGTTCACAGTGCCCCTGGCCCAGGCGGTCGGCCCGGCGGGTTCGGTGGTGGCCGTGGAGCGCAGTGGACGGGCCTGTGCCGACGCCGTGGGCAACGCCGAAGACCTTCACCAGGTGGAGATCGTCCGGTCCGAAGTCGATGCCGAATTGGTGGCGGATGGCCTGGGCACACCTGACCTGGTGGTCCTCGATCCGGCCCGCGAGGGTGCGGGCCGGGCGGTCATGGCCGCCCTGGTGTCCCTCCATCCGGCTCCCCGAGGGGTGGCCTACGTCTCGTGCCATCCGGCCTCCTTCGCCCGGGATCTCCGGGTGGCCCTGGACGCCGGCTGGACACTGGACGCACTGCGGGGCTTCGACCTGTTCCCCATGACCGAGCACGTGGAGCTGGTGGCTATCCTCCGACCCCCCGGACCGGTCGACCGACAACCCGCCTGACCTGGACCGACGAGGGGGCGCTGGTACTCTCGCCCTGTGAACGGACGGGGAGCAGTGGGTCGGGCCCTGGTGGTGCTACTGGCGCTACTGGCCACCGGATGTTCAGGGGGAGCCTCCACTACGCCGACCAGCCGGGCCCCCGAGCCGGCCGGCACCACACCGTCTCCCATCTCCGTGATGGTCTGCGCCCACGAGGCGGTCAGCGAGATCGACTCGGCCCTGGGGGAGAAGGCCACGGTGTCCAGGCCCACCTGGACCGGCCACCTCTACTCCTGCCGGTACGGCTACCCCACCGGGTCGATGGAGGTCTCGGTGAAGGAGCTGTCGAGTTGGACGCAGACCACGCAGTACTTCAACTCGCTGGCCACCACGCTCGGTCGCTCCCGCGACCTTCCGGGCCTCGGTCAGGGGGCCTTCCAGACCACAGACGGGTCGGTGGTGGTGAGGAAGGACTGGAAGGTCCTGCTGGTCGACTCGACCGCTCTCCCGCCCCAGTTCGGCATCCCGCCGACCAGTTCCGGCGATGTAGCCGTGACCGTGGGCGATGTGATCCTGGGCTGTTGGGCCGGGGACTGACCCCGGCGCGGCCAGGTGGCCTGGCTCAGTACTGGGCTTTGCCTGTGGCCGAGGTGGTCTGGATCAGGGCCAGGCACATCTCGTCCGACGATCCATCTCCCCAGGTGACGAAGCGAGGCGGCAGCTTGCGCAGTTGCGGGAGCTCCTGGCGCAAGGTCGGGTCGTAGGTACAGGTGACACCGATCTTGTCGCCCGGTTGGGTGACCACCGGCGTCTTCATCGTGTACGACCGTTGGTAGTCGAAGTTGTAGTTGGTCACGTTGAGCAGGGTCTTGGCCCCGGGTGTCCCCGGATTGAGGACGATCTGCATCCCCCGCCCGAGGAGGTGCATGTGGACGCCTAGTCGGACGATGTCCCGGCCGCCGTCGACGGGCCAGGTGCACGAGGTGGTGTTCCCGGCCGGCGGGTCGGTCACGTTGCGGCCGCACACCGACTCGATCACGTCGTCGAACACCACGGCACTCTGTCCGAAGCGCTGGCCCAGGTCGGCCAGCGATGCCGCCCGGTCGCACAGCGGACCGGTCACACCGGCAGGGCAGGGGATATCGGGTGGCGCGGGCATGAGATCGAGGGAGAGCGGCTTGAGCGCGGTGGTGGAGGGCACCGTATGGAGCGTGAGCTTGGCCTGCACCGGCTTGTCGCCGCGCAGGAGGTTGTAGTGGATCTGCATGATGACCATGCTTCCGGCTGGGAACTTGACCCCGGTACCCACCGGCAGGATGTCCTCGCCGTGCCCCGGGGCCCAGGCCGTCAGCCAAGGGGTCTGTCCCAGCTGGGCCAACCCGGTGCCGGGCAGAGCCGTCTGACCGAAGCAGGTCCAGCCCTTGCCCCCCGGATTGGCTGCGTTGGCCGCCGCCACCTCGCTCGGAGGCACCAGGAAGAGGATGGCGTGGTGGACCTCGACGCTGTTCGGGAAGAACTGGCTCGAGACGATGAATGAGTTCTGGGTGACGTGAGGGTTCACCAGGGTGCAGTGGTAGTCGTCCGTGCCCCCTGCGGGGGCGTGCGGCGTATAGGCGCTGGCCTGCATGCTGAGGGTGGAGACCTTGGGCGTGGACGCGCCGGCGCTGGCGCCGACCACACCGATGGCCACTGAAGCAGCAGCCAGTACTCCGACCAAGGCCAGGCGAATCCCCCGAGTTGTCATGACGGGGAGCCTATCGGGGTGGTCCGGCTGGTGTCGGCATGGCTGCCACTTGTTGACCGGCGGGCCTTCGGCCGGTCCGGCCGAAGAGGCTCGTACCATCGCTCAACGTGGTCTCACTGCCGCTGAACGTGATATCCGCCGACGCCCCGACTCCGCCGGTTGGACCGGTCCGACTACTCCGGGGGGACGGTGACGGGAACCGTGAAGGAGACGGTGCGGGTGCCGTAGGGGGTGGTCACGGCGAACGTCCACGGCCCGGGGGTGAGTACCACAATCTCGCTGAAGTGGCCCGGGCCCACGGTCAGCTGGCGCAGCAGCCGGGGCGCTCCCCCCGCCGGGGTTGCGGTGACGCTGGGGCGGACGGTGGCCAGGTTGGACCGGCTCCCCGAGAAGATCAGGTGGAACTGGTTGACCCCGGGTCGCCCCGGGTCGACGTAGGTCTCCACCGATCCGCCCTGGGGTAGGGCCTGGGTTGCGATGGACGGGAGGTCGGGCAGCAGGGACTGTCCCCGAGCCGGGGAGACGATCTGGCTCACTGCGGTCAGGCCGGCGAACAGCACGATGGGCAGCGCCACCGCGGCCACCACACCCCAACGGCCCCGGAGCACCCGCGGGGGTCGGACCTGATCGAGTCCCGATCGGCCCAGGCGGGCCAGGCGCAGGCTGTTGAGGACCACGATGATGCTGGACAGCCCCATGGCGACCGCCGCCACCAAGGGGTCGAGCAGACCGAAGGCGGCGAGGGGAAGGGCCGAGATGTTGTAGCCCATGGCCCAGCCGAAGTTCTGGACGATCACCGAGTACGTCGAGCCAGCCATGGCGACGGCGGCCGGGACGCCCTCGAGGTCGTTGCCCAGGAGGGCCACATCGCTGTTGGCCAGGGCCGCCTCGGAACCGCTCCCGATTGCGCACCCGACATCGGCGGCGGCCAGGGCGGGGGCATCGTTGACTCCGTCGCCCACCATCATGAGGCGGCGTGGCCCGTGGCCCAACTCCGTGAGCGCCTCGAGCTTTCCCGCTGGACTCAAGCCACTCCGGGCGTCGTCGATGCCCAGGGCGGTGGCCACCGCCCGCACGGCCGGTTCGCTGTCGCCACTGAGGATGACCGAGGGGAGCCCCATGGCCACCAGGTGCTCGACCGCCGGCAGGGCCTGGGGGCGGAGGGGGGTGGTCAGGGCGATGGCTCCGACGGGTAGGTCGTCCCGCTCTACCACTACCACCGTCTCCCCCTGCCGGTAGCGCTCCACGATCCCTGGACGGAGAACCCCCGGGAGCCGGTCGGGATCAGCGCGACCCACCCGGACCACCTGGGAGGCGACTGTGCCGACCACGCCCACCCCAGGCAGCGAGCGCACGTCGATCGCCGAGAGGGGGCCGGCCGGCGACCCCGGAGCCGGCAGGGTGGTGAACCCGGGCTCGTCGCCGTCGCCGTCGGTCCGGTCCGGGCGGCGGGCGGCGGCGGCGGTGATGGCTGAGGCGATGGGGTGCTCGCTCTCCGCCTCCACGGCGGCGGCCAGGGCCAGGACGTCGTCGACGGACAGGCCCTGGACCGTGGTGACCAGGGTGACCACGGCGTGGCGCTCGGTCAGGGTGCCCGTCTTGTCGAAGACCACCCCGTCCACCTTGGCCAGGCGCTCCAGCACGTCGCCGTTGCGGATGAAGATGCCCAGAGCTGCGGCACGACCGCACCCGACCATCATGGCCACGGGGGCGGCCAGTCCCATGGCGCAAGGACAGGCCACCAGTAGGACGGCCAGCGCGCTCAGCACGGCCTGGCCGGCGTTGCCGGCCACCAGCCACCAGCCGAGGAAGGTGAGCAACGAACCGACCAGTACCACGGGGACGAACACACTGCTGATCCGGTCGGCCAACCGCTGCAGCGGTGCCTTGTCCCGTTGGGCGTCGTCCACCAGCCGCTGCAACCGGGCCAGCACCGACTCGCCGGCCACAGTGTCCACCCTGACCACCAGCACCCCTTCGCCGTTGCGGGTGCCACCGGTCACCGGATCGCCTGGGCCCCGTTCCACCGGGAGGGGCTCGCCGGTGAGCATGGATTCGTCCACCGGTGACCACCCCGACACCACCGTCCCGTCGAGCGGCAGGGCCTCGCCGGACCGGACCCGGACCAGGGCCCCCACGGGCACGCTCTCGGGGGCGACCAGTTCGCCGGTGTCGTCGGCGGCGTCGGCCACCACCCGGGCGGCCGGGGGCCGCAAGGACAGCAGGGAGTGCATGGCCCGAGCCGCCCGGGCCCGGGCCCGGGCCTCGACGGCGCGCCCGCTGACCAGGATGGCCACGATGAGAGGGGCCATGACCCCATGCAGCCGGGCGGCGAAGGCCCCGCTGCCGCCCAGGTGGACGTGCCGCCCGCCGAGGGCGATGGCCTCCACGGCGCTGACGGCCAGGGCGGCCAGGGTGCCCAGGGCGATGAGCGTGTCCATGCTGGTGGCCCCGTGGCGGAGCAGTCGGGCACTGTCCCGCAGGAAGGGCCAACCTCCGGCGAACTCGACGATGACGGCCAGCAGCAGCACGGTCCACCCGGCGGTGGACGACTCCGGGGCGGCCAGGGCCACGGCCAGGGCGGCCAGGGCCAGGGGCCACGAGATACCTGCCCGCAGTAGCCAGTGGTCGGGGTCGGCTTCGGGCCGCCCGGGCTGGTCGCCCACCACCGGGGCGGCCGTGTAACCCACATCGGACACCGCCCGGCACAGCTGGTCGGTGTCGACCTGGGCCGGGTCGTAGGCGACGAACGCCCGCGTGGTGGCCAGGTTTACCGACGCACTGGCCACGGCGGGGAGTCGGCCCAAGGTCTTCTGGATCCGGGTGGCGCACGCACTGCAGTGCATGCCGCCCAGTGCCAGCTCCGCCGTGGCCAACCCGAGGTCGTCCTCCTCGGCAGGACGTGGGGCCACTCTGGGCGCCGTGGGCATGGGACGGGAGGCCGGCTAGCCCACCAGGGCGGCGGCGTATCCGGCGTCGACGATGGCGGCTCGAAGTTGGTCCGGCCCGACCAGGGCGGGGTCGTACTCCACGAGGGCGAGGGCTGACTCGAGGTCGACGGATGCTGTGCTCACGCCGGACTGCTCGATGAGGGTTTCCTGGATCAGGGCCACGCACGATCCACAGTGCATGCCCTCCACCTGCAACCGGGCCGATGCACTGGCCGGGCCGCTCGCGGGCGAGTCGGACGGTTCGGGGGTAGGGACGGCGGAGGTCGAGGTCACCCCGACAGCGTAAGTCTTCGGGGCCACCGGGCGAGCATCGACCCTGCCCAGCGGCCGCCTACCCGTCGATCAGCCGCTGGAACTCCTCGTCGTGCAGACCGGCCGCCTGCTTATCGGCCAGGTCCTCCAGCCACTGGCGGGCCGGATCGCTGGCCAGGTCCTCCACCATCTGTTTGGGGATGGCCCGCATCACATAGCCGGGTGGCATCACCGTCTCCTGGGGGGGGCGTCGGGCCATGGCTGCGGCGATCAGGGGCTCCCATCGCTCCGCCTTGGCTCGGCTGGCCTCTGCGTCCCGCTCGACGAACTCGGGGAGTACCTGGGTGCCGAAGAGCTCGATCGACTCCATGATGTCCTCGTGACGGTTGTGGCCGGCCTGCATGACGAAGATGAGCTGGTCCACGCCAGCGGCCTCGTACCGTCGGAGGAACTCCCGCAACTGGTCCGGGGTGCCGATGGCGCCCCGGAGCCCGGTCTGGTCCCCGGCCGCGGCCTTGGCCCCGAGGGTTTGGTTACGGGTGGCCAGGGCGGCCTCGGGGGAGTACCCCATCGAGCCGCGCCGGGCCAGGAACTCCTCCCATACATCAGTGGAGGCCGGGATGTGGTCACCGAACACGTAGTAGTGGGCCAGGGAGTAGCCGAAGAAATTGGCACCCTCGAGCCCGCGAGCCAGTGCGTCCTCCTCGCGGGGAGCACACATCATGGGCGTCACGCAGGCCACCTGAGGGTTGGCGGCTAGACCCACCGGGACGCACCGGTCGCGGAACACCGCCTCGTAGTCCACCACCCACTGCTTGGCGTCCTCTGGCTCCACGAAGGCGAAGCTGAGGGCGCCGATTCCCTTCTCCGCGGCCAGCAGGATGGTGTCCCGCCGGCTGCAGGCCACCCACAGGGGGGGATGGGGATGTTGCACCGGCTTGGGCACCACGTTGCGGGGGGGCATGGTGACGTAGCGGCCCTCCACCCCGCCGAACGGGGTCTCGGTCATGCAACGGACGGCCACCTCGAGACCCTCCAGCCAGGCCTCCCGCTTGGTGACCCGGTCGACTCCGAACCCACCCAGCTCGGCCTCGGAGGAGGACTCCCCGCTCCCGAACTCCACCCGCCCCTCGGACACCAGGTCGAGCATGGCGATGCGCTCGGCGATCCGGGCCGGATGGTTGTAGCGGGGTGCGGTCTGCACCACCCCGTGGCCGATGCGCATGCGACGTGTCCGTTGGCTGGCGGCGGCGAGGAAGACTTCTGGCGCGCTCGAATGGGAGTATTCCTCGAGGAAGTGGTGCTCGACCTCCCAGAGGTACTGGATGCCCAAGCGGTCGGCCAGTTCGATCTGATCGAGGGCGTCGGTGATGAGTCGCTGCTCACTCTCCCCGGTCCACGGGCGGGGCAGTTGGTGCTCGTAGAAGATCCCGAACTTCATGGTCAGCCTTTCGTTGGGCACGGCCGGGGGTGGCAGGTACGTCGGAGGGGCACCGTGGGGCGGGAGCGGCGCGGCAGGACGGTCGGTCTACCGCCGGCCTTCAGCCCCGCGCCAGGGGGCTGGGTGGGTCGGACAGGGTGCCGTCGGCGGCGCGCACCACCTGGCCCAGGGACAGCATCTCCTCCACTAGGTCGTCGGCATCGGGTCGACCGGCCACGGAGGTCTCGATCTCCCGCATGATCGACTGGAGGTTGTCCCGTCGACGGAGGAGGAACGAGTCGGTCAGGGCG
The DNA here is from genome assembly GCA_038210245.1 of Acidimicrobiales bacterium. GTDB lineage: Bacteria > Actinomycetota > Acidimicrobiia > Acidimicrobiales > RAAP-2 > Bog-756. Next base: position 2,031 of record JBBQWW010000074.1, on the reverse strand, counting down.
CGGTCCCACAGCCGTCCGACCATGTCGGTGCCGGTGTGGGCCCGGCCCCCGGCCCCGATCCAGGTCCGGTCGCGCATCTCCGACAGGGCGGTGCGCAGCCAGGCCACATGGGGGGTCTCGTCGCTTCGGATGTGGGAGACCAGCGTGGCGGCCGCTCCGTCGCCGGCCACCAGTTCCGTATCGCCCAGTACTTCCTCGGCCCACCGGAAGCCGTGGAAGGCCGAGATCTCGATCAGCAACAGGCCGATCATGCGGGCCACGAGCGACTCGAGGGTGAAGTCAATGTCGTCGGGCAGGGCCCGTTGGTCCTGGGCCGCACGGCGCAGACGGCCCAACTCCTCGGGCGACCTGGGCCGGATGTCGATGCCCATCCGGGTGAGCAGGGCCTCGGTCTGGTCATGGGTCACGGGGTGCTCGAAGGCGATGTCCCGGGCCACGAACCACATGCGGTCGTGACCGGCCTGGTCGGCGAAGCCCGATTCGTCCCGGGCGTGGGCCTCGAACAGGCCGCCGCCGATATGGGCCACGGCCGTTCCGGTGATGTCCTCGTCGAAGGCCGCGGTGAAGTCGGGCACGGGCAGGAGTCGCAGCATCCCCCCAAAGCCCTCCACCGTCCCGATGCGGGTCAGGGCGCTCACGGTGGACTGGGGGGCACCGGCCCGGATCAACAGCTTGGTCTGGGCCACATTGGGGAAGTTCTCGGGCCAGGCGTCGAGGGGCACGTCGAGGATCGGTGTGGAGAACTGGGCCAGCCGTTGTTCCTCCCAGGCCACGATGGCCGGCCACCGGTGTTTGGTGCGGGGGGAGACATAGTGGCCCTGGTCGTCGAAGCCCCCGTGGCACCGGACCCCGCCGACGATCAGCGGCTCGGCGATGGGGTCGTCGGCCAACAACTCGTCCCGAGTGAACTCGGTCTGGGCCGTCATCACCGCTCAGCCGTCATCGGACGTCACCATGGGTTCCCCCGGATCGATACACCACCGCCGCCCCGAGTGTAGGGGAGCGCCGCTCCGAGGGCCCGTGGGCCATCGTCCGGCTCCTCGTTCAGCTGAGGACGGCGCTGCGCGAGGTGTCGGTGATGAAGTTCACGGCGGCCTCGCGGTCGAGGGGCCGGGCCATGAGGAACCCCTGGCCCCGGAGGCAACCCAGTTCGACCAGGTGGTGGAGTTGGCTCTGGTGCTCGATGCCCTCAGCGATTACCTCCAGTCCAAGCGTCCCAGCCAGGCCGATGATGGCCGTCACCAGGGCCATGCTCTCGGGGTCCTGAGCGGATAGCGGGTCGATGAACGACTTGTCGATCTTGAGAACGTCCACCGGGAACCGTTGGAGGTGGCTGAGCGAGGAGTACCCGGTGCCGAAGTCGTCCACGGCGATCCGGATACCCAGCGCCCGGAGTTCGAGGAGGGCTTGGGTGGCCTGGGCCGGATCCTCCATCAACACACTCTCGGTGACCTCCAGCATCAGCTGGTGCGGGTCGATGCCGCTCAAGGACAGGGCCGTGCGCACCTCGTCGGTGAGGTGCGGTGAGATGAGCTGCCGCCTCGACAGGTTGACCGAGAGGGTGAGCGGCTCACCCGAGCCGGCGCTCCAGCTGGCCAGCTGCTCGCACGCCTCGACCAGCACCCACCGACCCAGCGGGACGATGAAGCCGGTCTCCTCGGCGATGGGGATGAAGCGGAGGGGCTCGACCGTGCCCAGGTGGGGATGGTTCCACCGCACCAGAGCTTCGAAGCCCACCAGCTCCCCGTCGACCAGGGAGACGATGGGCTGGTACTCGAGGAAGAACTCCGAGCGGCCGAGGGCCCAGCGGAAGCCGTTGGTCAGGTCCAGTCGCTCGAGCATGCGCGAACGCATGGAGGTCCGGAACACCTCGACCCGGTTCTTTCCCGTCTCCTTGGCCTCGTACATGGCGGAGTCGGCCTCGCTCAGGAGCTGCTCGGTGGTCTTGCCCGATTCGCCGTAGGCCACCCCCACACTGATGGAGAGCCCGATCTGATTGCCCTCGAAGTCCGGGGCGTCGCGCAGCACCGA
>JBBQWW010000073.1:0-17947 GCA_038210245.1 Acidimicrobiales bacterium | reverse complement strand
TCTTCGAAGACGCCCATCGGTCCGTTCCAGAGCACCGTCCCGGCCGAACTGATGGCCTCGGCGTAGGTGGCCACGGTGGCCGGTCCGATGTCGAGGCCGCACCAGCCCTCCGGGACATCGTTCCCGAGCACCCGGACCTCCCCGTCCGAGCAGTCGCACCCGAACGGGGCCCCGGGCTCGAGGGCGACGATGTCGGTGGGCAACAGGATCTGCTTTCCCGACGCCAGTAGGTCGGCGCACTCCCCGACGCGGTCCGGATCGACCATCGATCCGCCCACGTCGTGGCCGGCGGCGGCCAGGAAGGTGAAGGCCATCCCACCCCCCACGATCAGGACGTCCACCCGGTGCAGGAGCGCCTTCAGGACACCGAGCTTGTCGGCCACCTTGGCTCCCCCCACTACGGCCACGAACGGCCGCGCCGGTGATCCCAACAGGCCGCCGAGGGCCGCGATCTCCCGCTGGAGGAGGAACCCGGCCGCACTGGGCAGGCGCGAGGGAGGTCCGACCACCGACGCATGGCTCCGATGGGAGACGCCGAAGGCGTCGTTCACGTAGGCGTCGTGACTGTTGATCAGCTTGTCGACGAAGGTGGGATCGTTGAGCTCCTCGCCCGGATCGAAGCGGAGATTCTCCAACAGCTCGACCTGGGGGGCCAGGCGGGCCAGCTCCTCACGGACGGGGCCGAGGTCGAATCGGATGTCCGGGCCCCCGTGGGGTCGGCCCAGATGGGTGCAGGCGGTGACGGAGGCCCCCTGGTCCAAGAGGTACTCCAGTGTGGGCAGGGCCGCCCGGATGCGGAAGTCATCGGTCACCACGGACGGTTCGCCCTCACAAGGTCGAAGGGGAACATTGAAGTCGACCCGGACCAGCACACTGGCCCCGTCGAGATCGGGAAGGTCGCCCAGCAACGGTAGGCCCTCCAGTAGTGGGTTCCCTGTCCTGCTGCTCATCGCCGAGTCTCCCCTCGAACCGTCCACGATGTCATCGGCCCCGTCAGGCTGCGGATCCGCCGACGACCAGCGACAGGTCCACCAACCGGTTGGCGTACCCCCACTCGTTGTCGTACCAGCCCTCCACCTTCACCAAGGTGATGCCTGAAGCCGACGGCATGACCATGGTCAGCAGGGAGTCGAAGGTGCACGAGGCCGGGTTGCCCACGATGTCGGACGAGACGATCGGGTCCTCGGTGTAGACCAGGACCTTGGACAGGGGTCCCGAGGAGGCGGCGGTGGCAAACGCCGCATTGACCTCGTCCACGGTCACCGATCCGGGGATGACCGCCGTGAAGTCGGTGACGGATCCGTCCGGAACCGGTACCCGGAAGGCGCTGCCGTCGAGGCGGCCCTTCATCGACGGCAGCACGAGGCCGGTGGCCCGGGCCGCTCCGGTCGAGGCGGGCACGATATTGATGGCGGCGGCCCGGGCCCGGCGCAGATCCTTGTGGGGCAGGTCGAGCAGGTTCTGGTCGTTGGTGAAGGCGTGGACCGTGGTCATCATGCCGCTCTCGACCCCGAAGGCGTCGTCCAGGACCTTCACCATGGGCACGAAGCAGTTGGTGGTACACGAGGCGTTGGACACCACGAAGTCCTTGGCTGGATCGAACCCGTCGTCGTTCACTCCCACGACGAAGGTGGCGTCCACGTCCGTGGCCGGGGCCGAGACGATGACCCGGGTGGCCCCCGCCTCGAGGTGGGCCGCAGCCGAGTCCCGGGTGGTGAACAGCCCGGTGGACTCGACCACCACATCGACCCCGAGCTTGTCCCATGGGAGGGCCTTGGGGTCCCGTTCGGCCAAGACGGCGATCGGACCCGAGTCCAACACGATGGACGAGTCGGCCACCTTCACCTCACTGCCGAACCGGCCGTGGGTCGAGTCGTAGCGGAGTAGGTGGGCCAGGGTCTCGGCGGAGGTGAGGTCGTTGATGGCCACCACCTCGACGTCGGCCCCCATGGATCGCGCGGCCCGGAGATAGTTCCGGCCGATCCGCCCGAAGCCGTTGATGCCGATGCGTACGGTCATTGCCTCTGTGCCTCGCTCTTCACTGTTCTGTGCTGCCTGCGTGTGGTGTTTCCACGGCGCACCCATGCCAGTCCTGCTGCCCCTCCAACGAACGGAGAACGGCGACCACGCTAGGGCATCCGAGCGGGTCTAGGGGTCATCCGAGCAGATCAGCGAGGGTTGACGCCAGTCTGGTGGGGTCGTGCGCCATTCCGTTGACCCTGGCCAGGGCCACGTCCACCACGGGAAATCGGGGGTCCCCGAGGGCTAGGGAGGAGGTGTCGCAGACGGTCACGTCCACGTCCACACCGTGGGCCACTAGCGCTTCCACGTGCATGGCCACGTCGAAGCCCTTGGTTTCGGGGATCTGGGGACGGAGATTGCAGACGTAGACCTTGGTGGCGCCGGAGCGGTTGATGCCGGCCCGGATCTCGGGGACGGCCAGCGCGGCCAATACGCTGGTGAACAGGGATCCGGGGCCCAGGATGATCTGATCGGCCTGCTCGAGGGCTTCCACGGCCTGGGCCGGTGCCGTGGGGTCACCGGGAACGAGGGATACCCGCCGGATGTGGTCGGTGGCCATGACGGCCACCTGCCCGGCCACCGGTCCCCCGTCGGCCTCGGCCTTCAGGACCACCGGGTCGGTAGTGGCCGGTAGCACCCGACCCTTGACCCCGAGGAGCCGACAGGCTTCGTCGAGGGCGACGACCGGGTCGTTGGTGCAGTCCATCAGTCCGGCCAGGATGAGGTTCCCGAGAGCGTGCCCGGCCAGCTCCTGTTCACCGAAGCGGTACTCGAAGGCGGAAGCCAGCGGGGACCCCGGCTCGGCCATGGCCACGAGGCACTTGCGCAGATCACCCGGCGGGATGATGTGGAGGAGCTCCCGCAGTCGGCCGGAGGAACCACCGTCGTCAGCCACGGAGACGATGGCCGTGAGCTGGTCGGTGTAGGTGCGGACGGCCCGCAGGGTGGCGGCCAGACCGTGGCCGCCCCCGATGGCCACCACCGAAGGCTGCCCGCCCGGCACCCCGTCCCCGCCCGGCCCGCTCATCGCTCGACGTCCCGATGGAAGACGGTGGTGGGCATCCCGTGGTCGTCGAGGCGACGGGCCAACTCCTCGGCCAGGACTACCGATCGGTGCCGGCCACCGGTGCAGCCCATGGCCACGGTCAGGTAGGACTTGCCCTCGCGAATGTAGGCCGGGATCAGCATGGTGAGGAGGTCGTCCAGCTTGGCCAGGAACTCGGTCGTCGCGGGACGCTCCAGGACGAACGACCGGACCTCGGGCTCGAGGCCGCTGTGACTGCGCAGGGCCTCGTCCCAGTAGGGGTTGGGCAGGAACCGGCAGTCGAACATCAGGTCCACGTCCCGGGGAATGCCGTGCTTGAATCCGAACGAGACGATCGAGGTCTGCATGGTGCTGCCCGCCTCGTCCTCGCCGAACACCTCCATCAGGCGGGTCCGGAGCTGATTGCTGTTGAGGTCGCCCGTATCGATGACCAGATCGGCCCGGTCCCGCAGGCCGCCCAGGAGGAGCCGTTCATCGGCGATGGAGTCGATGACCCCCCGGGCGGCCTGGGGGTGCCGACGCCGGGTTCCCTCGAACCGGCGGATCAGCACGTCGTCGGCGGCGTCGAGGAAGAGGATGCGCACCCGGTTCCGACCGGCCTCGAGGGTGTCCACGGCCGGGAGGACCTCGTCGAGGTCCCCCCCGCCCCGCCCGACCACGAATGCCACCCGCTCCAGTTCGGACCCGGTGCCATCGACCAGCTCGGAGACCTTGGAGATGAGGGCCGACGGCATGTTGTCGATGACGAACCAGCCCAGATCTTCCAACGTGGCCCCGGCCGTGGACCGTCCGGCGCCGGACATGCCGGTCACCACCAGGTATTCGCTCATCGATCCACCTCTACCTACCGCGGGGCAGGTCCACTCGGGGCCAGGGGCGTATGCAGCCGATCGAATACCGCCGCACCCACCTCGGCCGGTAACCACGATACGCCCAGCAACTCCTCCTTGGATACGTTTCGCAAGGCGGCCAGGCCTCCGAACTGCTCGATCAGGCGCTCGCGGCGCTTGGGTCCGAGTCCGCTGACCCCGTCCAGGGCCCCCACGGTCATCCGTTTGCCGCGCAGGGTGCGGTGGTAGGAGATGGCGAACCGGTGGGCTTCGTCGCGAAGGCGCTGGAGCAGGTACAGGCCCTCGGACTGCCGGGACAGCCGGAAGGGCTCGGAGCGTCCGGGTCGGTAGACCTCTTCGAAGCTCTTGGCCAGCGAGGCGATGGGGACCCGGTCGGTCAGCCCCAGCCTCTCCAGGACCCGGACACCCACGTTCAGTTGGCCCAGCCCCCCGTCGACCAATAGCAGCTGTGGTGGGTAGGCGAAGCGTCGCCGGGCCGGCGCCGGATCCCCCACACCATCGTCTCCCGCCGCCTCGGTGGTGTCGGCTGCCCCGCCCCGCCCCGGGCCCGCTCCGGTCCTGGTGCCGCCGGGCGACCCGCCGGCGGCGGCCATCCGATCGTCGTCCAGCAGGGAGGTCAACCGCCGGGTGAGGACCTCCTCCATGGCGGCGTAGTCGTCGTTGCCGGCCACGGTGGCCACCCGAAAGTGCCGGTAGTCACTCTTCTTGGGTAGACCGTCCTCGAAGACCACCATCGACCCGACGTAGTCGGTGCCCTGCAGATGGCTCATGTCGTAGCACTCGATGCGCAGGGGTGCCTCGGGCAGCCCGAGCTCCTTCTGGAGGGACTCGAGGGCCCGGGCCCGGCTGTTGTGGTCCGATGTCCGGTGCATCCGGTGGCGCAGGAACGACTCCTTGGCGTTCTGCTCCACCGTCTCCATCAGGGATCGCTTGGTTCCTCGGAGCGGCACCCGGAGGGCGACCGGACCGGGTCGGCGCTCGGAGAGATAGTCCGACACCGCCTCGACGTCGTCGGGCATGGTGGGTACCAGCACCTGACGGGGAACTCCCGCCGGGGCATCGGCATAGACGTCCACCAGCACCCGCTCCATGAGCTGTCCCGGGCTCAGGTCCTCCACCTTGTCCACGAAGAGGGCCAGCCGGCCGACCACCTTCCCCGAGCGGACGTGGAACACCTGGACGGCGGCCTCCAGCTCGTCCTCGGCGATACCGAAGACGTCGAGATCCTCGCGGCTGGCCAGCTCCATCTGGCGGACGGCATCGGCGGCCCGCACCGCCTCCAACTTGTCCCGGAGCACCGAGGCCCGTTCGAACTCCAGGGCCCCGGAGGCCTGGCGCATGGCCGTCTCGAGCCCCCGCTCCAGGGGACCGGTGTCCCCACCCAGAAACGAGATCAGGTCGGCCACCAGCCGGTCGTACTCCTCGTGGGTCACCTCACCCACGCACGGCCCCGAGCACCGTTCGATGTGGAAGAGGAGGCAGGGACGACCCAGGCGTTGGTGGCGTCGGAACTTGGTGTCCGAACAGGTCCGCACGGGGAACGACCGCAACAGCAGATCGAGCGTCTCCCGGATGGCGCCCACGTTGGGATAGGGCCCGAAATACCGGACCCCGCTGCGCTTGCGGCCCCGTACCACGGCCGGCCGGGGCCAGTCGTCGTTGACGGTGAGCGCCAGCCACGGGTAGCTCTTGTCATCTTTCAGCCGGACGTTGAATCGGGGCTGGAACTGCTTGATCAGGGTGTGCTCGAGGAGGAGAGCCTCGGACTCCGAGTCCACCACCATCCACTCCACGTGATCGGCGGCCTGGACCATCTGGGCCGTTCGTGGCGCCAGGCCGCCGGGGTCCTGGAAGTACGAATTGAGCCGCTGGCGGAGGGATTTGGCCTTCCCCACATAGAGCACCCGCCCGTCCCGATCGATGAATTGGTAGGAGCCGGGGGCGTCGGGAATCGAACCGGAGAGGGGTCTGGTCACCACTCCCCCAGTGTGCCGTGTCCGGTCCCCACCCACACAACGCACCGGAGCCGGCCCGAGGACATAGAATGGGCGGTACGCCGGCCTGGTTTCCGGCGACATCTACCGCTCCGGGGCCGACATCCCCGCGGATGGGCGACCAGGCTGTCCCCGCCGGCCACATACCGGAGCGCCTCCCCGAGGAGGTCATACCCAGCATGCTCCGGCTACAGACGGCACTACCCGACCGCTACACGACGGCGGGTCCCGAGGCACTGGCCGCGTGGATCAGTCAGGCCAAGGCCACCCTGGGCCGGCGGGTGGTGATCCTCGGCCACCACTACCAGCGCGATGAGGTGATGGCGTGGGCCGACGCCCGGGGCGACTCCTTCGGTCTGTCCCGCATCGCCGCCGAGCAGCACGACGCCGAGTTCGTGGTGTTCTGCGGGGTCCATTTCATGGCCGAGTCGGCCGACGTGCTCACCGCACCCCATCAACAGGTGATCCTCCCCGACCTCAACGCCGGCTGCTCCATGGCCGACATGGCCGACATCGACTCGGTGGAGGAGGCCTGGGACACCTTGGGTTCGGTCACCGACCTCGACCGGGTCGTACCGGTCACCTACATGAACTCCTCGGCGGCCCTCAAGGCCTTCGTCGGTCGTCACGGGGGGGTGGTGTGCACCTCCTCCAACGCCCGGGCCGTGCTCACCTGGGCACTGGGGCGCGACGCCCAGGGCCGGAGCCGTGGCGATCAGGTCCTGTTCTTCCCCGATCAGCACCTCGGACGCAACACCGGCTTCGAGCTGGGATACGGCGCCGGGGACATGGCCGTGTGGAATCCCCGGCTGGACCAGGGCGGCCTGGACGACGCCACCCTCAAGACCGCCACCCTGCTCCTGTGGAAGGGCCACTGCTCGGTCCACCAACGGTTCCGGACCACCCACGTGGATGCCTTCCGGGCCGAGCACCCCGACGGGATCGTCGTGGTCCACCCTGAGTGCTCCCACGAGGTGGTCGAGGTGGCCGACCAGGTCGGGTCGACCGACTTCATCATCCGGGCGGTGGCCGAGGCCCCACCGGGCTCGGTCATCGCCGTGGGCACCGAGATCCATCTCGTCAAGCGCCTGGATGACGAGACACCGGACAAGACGGTGGTCTCGCTCGACCCACTGATCTGCCCGTGTTCGACCATGTTCCGCGTCGACGCCGCCCATCTGGCCTGGGTGCTGGAGGGCCTGGTGGAGGGCGAGGTGCGTAACCGGATCACGGTGGACGGGGAGACGGCGGCCTGGGCCCGGGTGGCCTTGGAGCGCATGCTGGCCACCGTCTGATCCGGCGGGGACGGGACGCCAACCGGTCACTCCCGCTTCGACCACAGACGCGGTCTGGCCCCGCCCGTGCCGGGCACTCCCCCCATCCCGAGGGCGGGAGGGTCACCGGTCCGTGGCCGGCGGGGTCATCGACCCCACGCTCCACGAAGCCGCCGACCGGTCCCGGCCATCCCCGCTCAGCGGCGCCCACCCAGGATGCGCAGCAGCGAGAGGTAGACCATGCAGGACGCCACCAGGATGGAGAAGGCCGAGTACCACTCGGCCTCGGCATCGAGCCCCAGCTGCTCGGCCGACTCCACGAAGCTGAAGTCGACGAACAAGCTCAGGATTCCGAAGATCAGGTAGAGGACGCCGAAGATGAGGAAGCCGGCCGTGCCCGAGACGCCCCAGCCGGTGACCACCGCCACCAGGGACACTGCCAACAGGCTGACACCCCCCACCGCCGCCACCTGGACGAAACGGGGGCCCACCCTGACCAGCCCGGTGCGGTACAGGGTCCACACCCCGGCCACGATGGCCAGGGTGCCGATGATGGCCAGTGCCACCACGTGGAGCCCCTGGTCGGCGTAGTAGCGGGAGATGACCCCGAGGACGCCACCCTCCAGGACGGCGTAGAGGGGGGCGAGAACCGGGGCCCGCCGAGGCGAGAGCGAGCACCAGATACCGAGGCCCAACGCCACCAGCATGCCCACTACGCCCAGTCCGAGGGGCACGTCGGCCACGGCGGCCACGGCCCCCACCGTCACGGCCAGCAGTCCGAGCAGGCCGGCCTTGTTGAGCGCTCCCTCGGCCGTGAAGCGGGTGCCGGTGGTGGCGCCGGCCGGGGGGACCCGGTACGTCGAGACCATGCGCGAGTAGTTGGCCGCGCTGCCGGCGGACCCGCCCCGGCGACGGACCGGCGGTGGACGGCGCCTGCGGTGGGACGGTGCTCATGGTTCTCCTCGGTTCCCGGACCCTGGCCTGGCGGCCTCCCGGCGAACGGGTCCATGATCCCACGCTGGTGGCGGCCGGCGTCGGCGGCCGTCCCGGTGCACCGACCGGACGGTCGGTTCCCGCCGCGGTGGCTACGCCTTGGCCCGGGCCGCGGCGGTGACCCGGGCCTTGGGCGCCGGCACCACCGCCCGCTGGGCCGCGTGGGCCCGCCCGGCCTGCTTCCGGCCGTTGGCGCTGGCCGCCCCGGACGCCTTGGCCGTCTTCCGTGCCTTGCCGGCCTTCGGCGGCGTGGCCGCCTTGCCGGCCAGCACGTTGGCGGCTCTGGTCTTGCGACGGGCGGGGACGACACGCGCCCGGGCCGGCCCGGTCCCTGGCCTCAAACCGAGCAGAGGGGCCAGGACCTGGCCGGTGTAGCTGCCGGCCACCACCGCCACCTCCTCGGGGGTGCCCACCGCCACGATGGACCCACCACCGTCCCCACCCTCGGGCCCGAGGTCGATGATCCAGTCGGCACTCTTGATGACGTCGAGATTGTGCTCGATGACGATGACCGTGTTCCCCTGGTCGACGAGCCGGCTCAGCACGTCCAGCAGCTTGCGCACGTCGTCGAAGTGGAGGCCGGTGGTCGGCTCGTCCAGCACGTAGAGGGTGTGGCCGGTCGATCGTCGGCTGAGCTCCGAGGCCAGCTTGACCCGCTGGGCCTCGCCTCCCGACAGGGTGGGGGCGGGTTGGCCCAGTCGGATATAGCCCAGCCCCACGTCGACCAGGGTCTGGAGGTGCCGGGCGATGGGTGGCTGGTGGGCGAAGAAGCCCAGCGCCTCCTCGCAGGACAGGTCGAGCACGTCGGCGACGGTCTTGCCCCGGAAGGTCACCTCCAGGGTGTCGCGGTTGTACCGGGCCCCGTGGCACACCTCGCAGGGTACGTAGATGTCGGGCAGGAAGTGCATCTCGATGCGGATGGTGCCGTCGCCCGCGCAGGCCTCGCACCGGCCACCCTTCACATTGAAGGAGAAGCGGCCGGGCTGGTAGCCCCGGACCTTGGCCTCCTGGGTCTGGGCGAACAGTTTGCGGATGTGGTCGAACACCCCGGTATAGGTGGCCGGGTTGGACCGCGGGGTCCGTCCGATGGGGGCCTGGTCGACCTCCACCACCTTGTCGACGTGGGCCACGCCGGTGATGGTCCGGTGCCGGCCCGGCAGGGTCTTGGCCCGGTGGACCTGCTTGGCCAGCGAGCGGAGCAGGATGTCGTTGACCAGGGTGGACTTGCCGGATCCGGACACCCCGGTCACCGCCACCAGCTTGCCCAGGGGGAACTCGGCGTCCACGTTGTGGAGGTTGTGCTCCCGGGCCCCCTCCACGATCAGGGACTCCCCGCTCCCGGGCCGCCGGACGTCGGGCACGGGAATGGACTTGGCCCCCGAGATGTACTGCCCGGTGAGGGACTCGGTGTTCGACTCCAGCCCGCCGGGACCGGTGACCGGCCCGGAGTGGACGATCCTCCCGCCGTGCTCCCCCGCCCCCGGGCCCACGTCGACCACGTGGTCGGCAACCCGGATGGTCTCCTCGTCGTGCTCCACCACGATGACGGTGTTGCCCAGGTCGCGCAGGCGCTTGAGAGTACCGATGAGCCGCTGGTTGTCCCGCTGGTGGAGGCCGATGGACGGCTCGTCGAGGACGTAGAGCACACCGACCAGCCCGCTGCCGATCTGGCTGGCCAGGCGGATGCGCTGGGCCTCGCCGCCCGACAGGGTGGTGGCCGAACGGGCCAGGGTCAGGTAGTCGAGACCCACGTCGAGGAGGAACTGCATGCGCTCCCGCACCTCGCGGAAGACCCGGTCGGCGATGAGGTGGTCCCGGTCCGAGAGGTCGAGGGAGGCCACCACGTCCACGGCTTTGCCGATGGACAGCGAGCAGAGCTCGAAGATGTTGTGGCCCCCCACCGTCACCGCCAGCGACTCCGGCTTCAGCCGGGCCCCTCCGCACGTGGGGCAGGGCACCTCGCGGAGGAAGTTCTCGAGATTGTCCCTCAGGAACTCCGAGTCGGCCTCGGTGTGGCGGCGCTCCAGCCACGGGACGATGCCCTCGTAGGCGGTGTGGAACGACCGTTGCCGGCCGTAGCGGTTGCGGTACTTGAGATGGACCTGCTTGCCCCCCGCTCCGTACAGGACGAGCTTGTGGTCGGACTTCTTCAGCTCCTCCCAGGGCGCGTCCACCGAGAACCCGCCCAACTCGGCCACTGCCGCCACCACCCGGACGAAGTACTCACTGCGGGCCCCGGACCACGGGGCCAGGGCCCCGTCGGCCAGGGACTTGGTGGGGTCGGGCACCACCAGGTCCGGATCGACCTCGAAGCGGGTGCCCAGCCCGGTGCAGGCCGGGCAGGCCCCGTAGGGCGAATTGAACGAGAAGTTCCGGGGCGAGGGGTCCTCGAAGCTCAGTCCGCAGAAGGTGCAGGCCAGGTGCTGGCTGAAGGTGATGGCCTCCTGCTCGGTGCCGTCGGTGTCCACCACCACGATCTCCGCCACCCCCTCGGCCAGGGACAGGGCGGTCTCGAGGGACTCGGTGAGCCGACGTCGGATGTCGTCCCGACGCACCAGCCGGTCCACCACCACCTCGATGGTGTGCTGCTCGTAGCGGGCCAGGTCGAGGTCCCCGCGGTCGGCCAACTCGACCGTGGCCCCGTCCACCCGGGCCCGGGCGAAGCCCTGTTTGGCCAGGTCGTCGAGGAGGGCGCTGTACTCCCCCTTGCGACCCCGGACCACCGGGGCCAGGACCAGGAAGCGGGTGCCCTCGTCCATGGCCAGGATCCGGTCCACGATCTGCTGGGGGCTCTGGCGGGCTACCGGCCGCCCACAGTTGGGGCAGTGGGGCTTGCCGATGCGGGCGTAGAGGAGCCGGAGGTAGTCGTAGACCTCGGTGACCGTGCCCACGGTGGAACGGGGATTGCGGGACGACGACTTCTGGTCGATGGAGATGGCCGGGGACAGGCCCTCGATGAAGTCCACGTCGGGCTTGTCCATCTGGCCCAGGAACTGCCGGGCGTAGGCCGATAACGACTCCACGTAGCGACGCTGGCCCTCGGCGTAGATGGTGTCAAAGGCCAGCGAGGACTTGCCCGAACCGGACAGTCCGGTGAAGACCACCAGCTGGTCCCGCGGGAGGTCGAGCGAAACGTCCTGGAGGTTGTGTTCGCGCGCGCCTCGGACCACCAAACGATCAGCCATTGGGTGAGGATACCGGGGTGGGAGGTGGGGTCCGGCGGCCGGTCAGGACCCGCCGTCGGGGTCGACGTCGGCGGTGTCCCCCACCAGGACCGGCGAACCGTCGACCGGGTCCCGGACCAGCAGGGCCCGGAGTTCGGCGATCTCGTCCCGCAGGAGGGCGGCCTCCTCGAACCGGAGCTCCTCGGCGGCCTTGTTCATCTCGGCGTCCAACCGGTGGACCAGGCTGGACAGTTCGTCGGCGTCCGGACCCAGGGCCTGGGCCATCTCGGCGGCCACCGCTCTCGGGTCCACTCCCCCGCTGCGCCCTCTCCGCCCCCGACCGCCGGCCGGGCGCTCGTTAGCCCCCGAGGTGAGGGCGGCGGATCCCCCGCCTTCGCCTCGGACCCGCTCCAAGATGTCGGTGACCGACTTGGTGATGGACCGGGGGTCGATGCCGTGGGCCTCGTTGTAGGCGATCTGGCGGGCCCGGCGCCGCTGGGTCTCGCCGATGGCGTTGGTCATGGAGTCGGTAATGGTGTCGGCGTACATCACCACCCGACCGTTCACGTTGCGGGCGGCCCGGCCCATGGTCTGGATGAGGGAGGACGAGGAGCGCAGGAACCCCTCTTTGTCGGCGTCGAGGATGGCCACCAGGGCCACCTCGGGCAGGTCGAGTCCCTCACGGAGCAGGTTGATGCCCACCAGCACGTCGAAGGTCCCGAGGCGGAGCTCCCGGAGGATCTCGATGCGGGCCATGGTGTCCACGTCCGAGTGCAGGTACTGGACCCGGACCCCCTGCTCGGAGAGGTAGTCAGTGAGGTCCTCGGCCATCTTCTTGGTCAGGGTGGTGATCAGCACCCGGTGGCCGCCGGCCACCGTCTTGTCGATCCGCTGGCGGAGATCGTCGATCTGCCCGGTGGTGGGGACGATGTCCACTTCCGGATCGACGAGGCCGGTGGGCCGGATGACCTGCTCGACCACATTGGTGCTGTGCTCCAGCTCCCAGGGTCCGGGCGTAGCCGAGAGCAGGATCACCTGGCCGGTCCGCTCGAGGAACTCCTCGAACCGGAGGGGGCGGTTGTCCAGGGCCGAGGGCAGGCGGAACCCGTGGTCGACCAGGGTCTCCTTGCGGGAGCGGTCACCGGCGTACTGGCCCCGGAGCTGGGGCACGGCCACGTGGCTCTCATCCAGTACCACCAGGTAGTCCTTGGGAAAGAAGTCGAGCAGGGTGAAGGGGGCCACGCCGGGGGCCCGCCCGTCGAGGTGACGGCTGTAGTTCTCCACCCCGCTGCACACCCCGGTCTCCCCCAGCATCTCGAGGTCGTACTCGGTGCGCATCCGGAGGCGCTGGGCCTCGAGGAGCTTTCCCGCCCCGGTCAGCTCGGGCAGGCGCAGCCGCAGCTCGGCCTCGATGCCCTCCACGGCCTTGCGCATCCGCTCGTCGCCGGTGCCGTAGTGGGTATTGGCGAACACCACCAGCTCCTCGAGTTCGTCACCGATCTCCCCGGTCATGACGTCGAAGGGACGGATCCGTTCCACGGTGTCGCCGAAGAACTCGATGCGGACGGCCTGGCTCTCATAGGCGGCATGGATCTCGAGGGTGTCACCCCGCGCCCGGAACTGGCCTCGGGCCAGGGTGGCGTCGTTGCGGGAGTACTGGAGCTCGACCAGTCGCCGGAGGAGGGCCCGCTGGTCGTGGACCTCGCCGGGGCGCAACGCCACGATCCGGTCGCGGTACTCGTCGGGGGAGCCGAGACCGTAGATGCACGAGACGGAGGCCACCACGATGGTGTCTGGCCGCAGGAGGAGGGACGACGTGCAGGCGTGGCGCAGCCGGTCGATCTCGTCGTTGATGGACGAGTCCTTCTCGATGTAGGTGTCCGACGAGGGAACGTACGCCTCGGGTTGGTAGTAGTCGTAGTACGAGACGAAGTACTCCACCCGGTTGCGGGGGAAGAACTCCTTCAACTCGGCGGCCAGCTGGGCGGCCAGCGACTTGTTGGGCTCGATGATCAAGGTCGGTCGCTGGACCGACTCGATGGTCCAGGCGATGGTGGCCGTCTTGCCGGAGCCGGTGATGCCCAGGAGGGTCTGGTACCGGTCACCCCGTCGGAGGCCCTCGACCAGGCCGGCGATGGCCTGGGGCTGGTCCCCGGCGGGGCGGAAGGGTGAGACCACCTCGAAGTCGGGCACGGTGTCGATGGTACCGGTCCCGTCCCGGGGTGGGCCCGCTCTGGAGTGGGCCGGTGGCGGGGTGGGCGGTGGCGTCAGTCGGGTCGGCGACGCTCCCGCAGCGCTTGCAGCTCAGACCAGACGCGGTCGACCTCGGTCCGCAGGTGGTGGACGTCCCCGGAGTTGTCGACGACCAGGTCGGCCCCGTCCAGTCGGGTCTGCCGGTCGGGCTGGGAGCTGATCCGGGCGGCGGCATCCTCGGGGGACATGCCCCGGTGGGTGACCAGTCGGTCGAGAGCCAGTTCGGTGGGCGTGTCCACCACCACCACGGCGGCCAGGTCGAGGGTTTCCCGGTGGATGGGCCGGAGCAGGGGAATGTCCAGCACCACGATGTCGTCGGTGTCGGCGAACCGGTCCCGTCGGGCCATCATCTCCAGGCCGATAGCCGGATGGGTGATGGCGTTGAGGTCGGCTAGGGCGTCGGGATGGCCGAAGACCAGGGCAGCCACCTTGGGGCGGTCGATCCCCCCGTCGGCGTCGACGATCTCAGGCCCGAAGCGCTCGATGAGCGGCTGATAGGCCGGGCCGCCGGGGGCCACCACCTCGCGGGCGATGCGATCGGCGTCGACCAGGGCCGCACCGTGTCCGACCAGGAGTTCGGCCACCGTGGACTTCCCCGCCCCGATGCCGCCGGTGAGCCCGACTGCCAGCACACCCGAGACTCTACCCGGTGGCTGTTGGGCGTCGGTGGGTGGCCGGTGGCCGCCGATCGATCGGTCAGCGGGTGGGCCCTGGATGACCCCCGCCGCCCGATTGGGGGGAACCGGGGATCGCTATCGATCCCCGCTATCCTGCGGAACCGGCCGACCCATGAGCGAAACCTCCCCCGTCACTCCAGGCGTCGATGCCGACGCGTCCCCGACCCTCCCGCGGCACCGGCGGCGGCCCGACCCTCGTGATGCGGCCGTTTGGGTGTTCCTGGCGGCCATCAGCTACATCCCCTCGTTCCTCACCCAACCGGGGAAGATCGCCGCCGATACCAAGCAGTATCTGTACCTCGACCCGGGACGCCTCATCCAAAGCGCCATCTCGGCCTGGGATCCCGACTTCGGGGCGGGAACGGTCACCCACGAGAACATCGGCTTCCTCTTCCCCATGGGCCCCTACTACTGGCTGGTGGCCGAGCTCCACATCCCGATGTGGATCGGGCAACGGTTCTGGATGGGCTCGCTGTTCTTCGCCGCCGGTACCGGGGTGTGGTTCCTCGGGCGCCTGCTGGGCCTGTCCCGCTCGGGCCGGCTGGCCGCCGCCCTGGCCTACATGCTCACCCCCTACGTCCTCGACTACATCACCCGCATCTCGGGGATCGTCATGCCGTGGGCCGCCCTCGGGTGGATGGTGGCGCTCACCATCCTGGCCGTGCGCAAGGGAGGGTGGCGGTTCCCGGCGCTCTTCGCCGTGGTCATCGCCCTGGTCGGCGGTATCAACGCCACCTCCATCCTGCTGGTGGGTCTGGCCCCCCTGCTGTGGGTGATCTACGCCGTGTGGGGGACGCACGAGGCCACGTTCCGGGCCGCCCGGTCTGCCGCCCTCCGGATCGGGCTCCTGGGCTTCGGGGTCTCGGTGTGGTGGATGGCCGGATTCTGGGCCGAGGGGGCCTACGGGCTCAACGTCCTCAAGTACACCGAGACGGTGCCGACGGTCTCGTCCACCTCCCTGTCGTCCGAAGTGCTGCGTGGTCTGGGGTACTGGTACTTCTACGGGCAGGACAAGCTGGGCCCGTGGACGCTGGCGTCGGCGGGGTACCTGCAGTGGGCCTGGCTGATCGCCGTCAGCTTCATGGTCCCCACCCTGTGCATCGCCGCGGGGATGGTGGTGCGGTGGCGCTACCGCGCCTACGCCATCGTCCTGATCGTGGTGGGGGTGATCCTGGCCGTCGGCACGTACCCGTTCAAGGACCCCTCGCCGTTCGGCCGGTTGATCAAGGCCGCCGGCCCCGACTCCACCGCCGAGCTGGCCCTGCGCTCGACCAACCGGATCGTCCCCCTGGTCCTGCTCGGACTGGGCCTCCTCCTCGGGGCCGGGATCACCGCGCTCACCGCCCGCGTCCGCTGGGTCGGTCGCGGCGTGCTGCTCCTGTCGGTGGTGCTGATCGCTGCCGACCTCCCGGCCCTCTGGAACGGAACCCTGGTGGCCACCAACCTCGAGCGTCCCTCGACCATCCCCGGCTATGTCTACGACGCCGCCCACTACATGGACGCCCAGAGCCACGACACGAGAGTCATGCAGCTGCCCGGACAGGACTTCGCCTACTACCGGTGGGGCATCGCCTCCGATCCGGTGTGGCCCGGCCTGATGACCCGCCCGTACGTGATTCGGGCGGCCCAGCCGGCGGGCGAGCCGTCCAGCGTCAATCTGCTCCAGGCGCTGGACGAGTCGCTGCAGGACGGGGTGTTCGTCCCCTCCACCCTGGTGCCGGTGGCCGGCCTGATGAGTGCCGGCGACATCCTCTACGAGTCGGACGTCCAGTTCGAACGGTTCGGCACGGCGCGGCCCCAGCCCACCTGGCTGGTGCTCAGCGATCCGGCCACCGGCCTGGGCCCACCGGCCACCTTCGGCACCCCCCGGCGGTACCCGACCATCGAGTACCCCCTGACCGACGAGACCCAGCTCGCCATCCCCACCGGGGCCGCCGTCCCACCCCCGGTGGCCGTGTTCCCGGTGCCGGGGGCCAGGCCCATCACCCGCACCGAGTCGCCCCAGGACCCGTTGGTGGTGGCCGGGGACGGCCAGGGCCTGGTGGAGTCGGCGGCGGCCGGCCTCCTGGCCTCCAACCCCACCATCTTCTACTCGGCCACCTGGGCCGGGGACCGGGCCGGGCTCGACCGGCAGCTCCGGAACGGTGCCGTGCTGGTGGTGACCGACTCCAACCGGAAGCAGCTGTCGACCTGGGGCACGGTGGTGGACAACTACGGGTACGTCGAGCAGGCCAACGAGACCCCGTTGGCGTCCAACCCGGCCGAGGAGCCCAACGACGTGTTCCCCGGCGCCGGCAGCGACACCCAGACCGTGGCCGTGGTGAGTGGGGTGGCCTCGGTACGAGCCACGGCCTACTCCAATCCCATCACCAACACCGCCGAGAACCAGCCCCTCAACGCGGTCGACGGCAATCCCGATACGGTGTGGACGGAGGGGGCGTTCAGCCCGGCGACCGACGAGTCGATCCAGCTCAAGTTGGTCCACCGGGTGACCGCCGATCACATCACCCTTCTGCAGCCCCAGACCGGGCCCCGGAATCGCACGGTGACCCAGGTGACGCTGACCTTCGACGGCGGGTCGCCGGTGACGGTGCCGCTGGACGCCCCGTCGTCGGTGGCCCCGGGTCAGGTGGTGTCGTTCCCGAAACGATCCTTCACGACCCTGAGGGTGACGGTGGACGGCACCAGCGCCGGCGTGCGGAAGGACTACCGGAGCCAGAGCGCGGTGGGCTTCGCCGAGATCACCGTCCCCGGGGTCCCCCCGGCCACCGAAGCCCTCCGCCTCCCCACCGACCTCCTGGCGACGACGGGAGTGGCGTCCATCCACCACCAGCTGGACCTGGTCATGAACCGGATCCGGACCCAGGTCACCCCGCCCCGTTCCGACCCCGAGGCCTCCATGGCGCGTCAGTTCACCCTGCCCACGGCCCGCACCTTCTCGGTGGGCGGTACGGCCCGCATCTCGACGCTGGCCCCCGACCCGGTCGTCGACGGGCTACTGGGGCGGACGGGTGCCCCGGGGGCCGTCACGGTGGTCTCGTCCAACTCGTCGGGTCGGTTGCCCGGTGATCTACGGGCCGGCGCGGCGTCGGCCGTCGACGGCGACCCCACCACGTCGTGGAGTCCGGGCCTGGGGTCCCAGACGGGCAACTGGGTGGAGTACCAGCTGAGCCGACCGCTGACCTTCGACCACCTCGATCTCCAGGTGGTGGCGGACGGGCGGCACTCCATCCCCACCGCCATCACCGTGGCCACCCCGACCGGTTCGGAGCAGGTGGCGCTGCCGGCCATCCCGGTGGGCACGGGTCGGCCCCAGGGGTCGGTGACCTCGGTGCCGGTCAGCGTTCCCGCCCTCACCGGTTCGGACGTGAAGGTCACCGTGGATTCGGTCCAGCCCCACAACTTCCTCGACTACCTGTCCAACGGCCCGAACACCGACCCGGTGGCCCTGGCCGAGATCGGTCTGCCCGGTGTGGCCCCGGTGGTGACCCCGGCGGAGATCCCCGGGCACTGCTACCCGGACCTGCTGGCCGTGGACGGGCATCCGGTGGACATCGAGATCACCGGGTCCACGGCCACCGCGCTGGCCAACGGGGGACTCACGGTCCGGGGCTGCGACAACGCCGCCCAGGGGATCACCCTCGGCCCGGGAACCCACACCGTCACCACCGGCA
>JBBQWW010000072.1:0-17983 GCA_038210245.1 Acidimicrobiales bacterium | reverse complement strand
CGGTGGAGACGAAGAACAGGTTCATGAGGTTGGACACACTGTTGCGGTGGGTGCCTACTGCCCCTTTGGGCCGACCCGTGGTGCCCGAGGTGTAGAAGATGGTGGCGTCGGCGTCGGGCTCTATGTCCACGTCGGGGAGCGTGCTCCCCGCCGGCAGTGCCGCGGTCAGCTCCCCGAAGGGCACGACCGGCACCGGCTCGCCCCCGGGCCGTTCGGCCGTGGAACCCTGGGCGGGCTTGCGGCCACCCGAAGGGTCGGGCTCCTCGCAGCACACCACGATGGACCGGAGGGCGGGGATGTCCCCCAGGTGAGGGAGGATCCGCTCTCGTCGCTCCTCGTCGACGAAGGCCACGGTGGTCCCCGAATCGCTGAGGCCGTAGGCCAGCTCGGCCCCTGTCCACCAGGCATTGAGGGGCACCACCACGGCCCCGGCGGCGATGGAGGCCCAGAAGGCCATCACCCACTCGGGCAAATTCCGCATGGCGATGGCCACCCGGTCACCGGGCCGCACGCCGAAGCGGTCGATGAGTGTGCGGGCCAGGCCGGCGGCGATCTGGAAGTGTTCAGCGAAGGAGACCCGCTCGTCCTCATAGACTAGGAAGTCCTTCTCACCGTGGAGGGTGGACAGCTCGAGGACCGACCGAAGAGTGGCCGGCGCCGCCTTCCAGGTCCGGGTGGGCACTCCCCGGATGGTCAGGGTCTCCATCTCGAACCCCTGGCCCGGGGCGGTCAGGGACGCGGTGGCCTCGGCCAAGGTGGGCGCCGGGGGAGAGGTCTCAGTGGACGGATCGGACGGCGGGGCCATCGGTGCTCCTTTCGAGGGTGGCCGGGCCTGCGGCCTCGGCGTGGACGGATGGGCCCGGGGGCGCAGAGACGACGATCAGTGGCACCGGCCGCACTAGCCGGCGACCTCGTGGAACAGGTGAGAGCGGTAGTAGGCCAACTCGGCCACGCTCTCGCGGATGTCGTCCATGGCCCGATGTCCGCCGGCCTTGGTGGGCGCCCCTTTCATCAGCTCCGGGAACCACCGGCGGCCCAACTCCTTGACGGTCGAGACATCCACCGAGCGGTAGTGGAGGAACTCCTCGATGGCCGGGAGCTGGGCGGCCAGAAAGCGGCGGTCGGTTCCGATGGAATTGCCGGCCAGGGGGACGGTGCGGGCCTTGGGGACATGGGTGCGAATGAAGGCCAGTGTGGCGTCACCGGCCTCGTCGAGGGATTGGGTGGAGGCGGCGATCTCGGTCAGGAGGCCGCTCTTGGTGTGCATGGCCCGGACGAAGTCGTCCATGGCCCCGAGCTCGTCTTCACTGGCCGACACCACCAGGTCCGGTCCCTCGGCCACCACCTGGAGGTCGTCGTCGGTGATGAGGGTGGCGATCTCGACGATCACGTGGCGATCGACGTCCAGCCCGGTCATCTCGAGATCCATCCATACCAGCACGTCGGTGACCCTATCCCGAGCAGGACCACCTTCGGATCTGACCGTCGTTTCGGCGCCCTCTGACCGTGGGTCGGGGTCGCCGGGGGACCCTCGGGAGGGGTAGCGTCCAGGCGGGGAGAAAGTAGAGGACTCCGGTGACCCCGGCAACGCAGAACGGTTTCGACGGGGCGTCGGACGGGAGGGCCACCGCCCCCCTGTTGGCGGTGTCGGGCGTGGCGGTGCCCCTGGTCCGGCTGGATCCCGATCTCCCGCTTCCGGGCTACGCCCGACCGGGGGATGCCGGGGCCGATCTGGTGGCTCGGACATCGGTGACCCTGCCGCCGGGTGGTGGCCGGGCCGCGGTCCCCACCGGGATCGCTCTGGCCATTCCGGCCGGCTACGCCGGGTTCGTCCAGCCTCGGAGCGGCCTGGCCCTCCGACACGGGGTGACCTGTCTCAACACCCCGGGCCTGATCGACTCCGGCTACCGGGACGAACTGGCCGTCCTGCTGGTCAACACCGACCCCCAGATGCCCTACGAGGTCCAGCGGGGCGACCGGATCGCCCAACTGGTCATCCAGCGGGTGGAGACGGCGACATTCGTGGCTGTGGACCAGCTCGACGACAGTGAACGGGGACCAGGTGGCTTCGGATCGACGGGACGGTAGCGGACCGTGGACCGACTGACCGGCCTCGACGGAGCGTTCCTCGCCCTCGAGTCGCCCACTACCCATCTCCAGATCCTCGGGGCCCTGATCTTCGATCCCTCCGGGGTGGACGGCGGCGTGGACTTCTGGATGGTCCGCAGCCTCATCGCCGAACGGCTGCCCCGGGTGCCACCGTTCCGCCAGCGGATGGTCGAAGTTCCCTTCGGGCTCCAGCATCCGGCCCTGGTGGACGACCCCGACTTCGACCTCGACTACCACGTGCGGCGGGTAGGTCTGCCCGAGCCGGGTGGGTTGGGGGAGCTGGCCGAGGTGGTGGCCGACCTGGCGTCGCGGCCGCTCGACCGGAGTCGACCCCTGTGGGAGTTCCATGTGGTGGAGGGACTGGAGGGGGGGCGCCTGGCCATCGTGCCCAAGGTCCACCACTCCATCATCGACGGGGTGTCCGGGGCCCAGGTGATGGCGGCGTTCTTCGACCTGTCCCCGGTGCCGGCCCCGGTACCGCTCTTCGGACGGCCATCAGAGGCGGCCGGCGTGAGTCGGCCCGAGGACTCGTCCCGTCGGGGCGACCCCCCCTGGACACCCGGGCCGCTGCCCGGTGAGGTAGAGCAGTGGCGGGATGTCCTCGGCTCGCTTCCGGCCCATGCCGAGGCGCTGATGCGGACGGTGTCGAGGAGCGTCAGGACGGCCCGGGCGCTGAGCGGCCGCAAGGGCGAGGAGCCCGGTGCACTGCCCCCGGCCCCCTTTGCCGCACCTCGCACATCGATCAACCGGGCCATCTCGCCGCACCGGCGGGTGGCGTTGGCCGAGCTGCCGTTGGCCGACGTACGCCGGGTCCGGGACGTACTCGGCGGTACCACCAACGACGTGGTGTTGGCGGCGACGTCGGGGGCCCTGCGCTCCTTCTTCGCGGCCCGGGAGGAACAGCCCGAGACCTCGCTGGTCGGCATGGTGCCGGTCTCGGTGCGGACCGAGGAGGAGGACGGGAACTTGGGCAACCGGGTCTCGGCCATGTTGGTCTCGTTGGCCTCGGGGGTCGAGGATCCGGTGGCCCGGTTGCGCCGCATCGGCGAAGAGTCCCGGAGGGCCAAGGAGCAGAGCCGGTACGTCGACCCCGAGGTGTTCGCCGGGTGGGCCCAGGCGCTGGTCCCGTCCGTGGCCACCCGGCTGACCCGACTGATCTCTAACTTCCGCCTGTTCGACCACGTGGCCCCGCTCTTCAACCTCATCGTGTCCAACGTGCCGGGTCCGGACTTCCCGCTGTACCTGGCCGGCGCACGGATGGTGGCCATGTACCCGGTAGGGCCGATCATCGAGGGGGTAGGCCTGAATGTCACTGTCTTCTCCTACCTCGACTCCCTGTACGTCGGGGTGCAGGGTTGTCGGGTGCTGACCCCGGACGTCGATACCGTGGCCCGGGGGATGGAGGAGTCGCTGGCCGAACTGGTGGCGGCGGCCAACCGCCGGGACCGCCCTGTGCCGTGGTGGCACGCCGAACTCCCTGCCTAGAGGGTCTGTGCTGGCCTAGCGAGACGGCTCGGCCGGCGAGCCGCTGACCACTGGTCGAGGTCGCGGTCGACCGGGGTGCGGGGTCCTCGATCCGGGAGGCCGGGGCCGGCCGACTGCTAGGGTGAGACCCTCACGCGGACGTGGCTCAGCTGGTAGAGCACAACCTTGCCAAGGTTGGGGTCGCGGGTTCGAATCCCGTCGTCCGCTCCAGGTCAGAGGCCCTTTTTGGGGCCTCAATGCCGCGTCCGGGGGCTTCCATGTCGCGTCCATTGCGCGGGCCCGTGCGATGGCGTCCGATTTCGCCGTCGTTCTCGACCTCATCGCTGCTGTCCGGAACTGACCGCAGCGGCCGGATTTCGGCGGCCTTGGCCAGCTCCGACAGTGCCTCGGCGATGGAACGGTCCCGTTCCTCGGTGGCGTGCTGGTAGATGAGGGCGGCCCGTGGGTTGGCGTGCCCATGCGGACCATGAGCTCTTTGGTCGAGGCGCCGGTGGTGGCCGCCAAGGTGTTGCCGGTGTGGCGGAGGTCGTGGAAGTGCAGGTGCTCGACGCCGACGGCTGTGCGGGCCCGTCGCCACGAGCGGGCGAAGGTCTTGCGATAGAGGGCGCCACCCTGGGGACCAGTTAACGTCGCGCTCTCGGGCTTGGGGCCGACGAAGTCGTGGAGGTGCCGTTCGATGTCCGGCAGCACGTGTGGAGGGATGGAGACCTTGCGGTGGCCGGCGGCTATCTTCGGTGGCCCGATTTCAATGGTGCCGTCGCAGCGCTCGTAGGTCGACCCGACGACCTCGACGGTCCCGTGTGCCAAGTCGATGCGCCGCCGGGTGAGTGCGACTGACTGGTCAGACGGGGGCAACGGGGTGCGTTCCATGACCGGCTACTCGGGGTCCGTCGTGTGGGCGGTGCGGAGACCGGGTCGGTCGAAGGGATCCTCGGGCTCCAAGACATGGGGGTTGCTGCGGTGGGCGAAGCTCGGTCGCCATGTCGATTCCGCATCCACCTGTTGGCTGTCGTCGTTCCGGTGATCGAAGGCCCATTCGAGGGCGACCCGGCGATCTCCCGTCCATGCCCGTTCGAAGTCGGCGTTGAGCCACGGGAAGCTGGCATCGTCCGGATGGACCCCGAAGAAGATGCGGAAGCGCTTGAGCTTGCGGAAGATGGTGGAGCGGTCCCAACCGCCGCGCTCGAGCTGTGCGAATCCGCCGGCCCGATGCCATGCCAACCAGAAGGCGATCAACTCGGACTCCTTGATCACCCGGGCGGCCATCCGGTCACGGTCCACCTCGGCCAGGCGGTCCATGCCGTAGCCCTCGGCGGCGGGCTCGGGATCGACGATCGGATCGAGGTTCGTCTGGGCCCAGGTGGAGTAGCGCGAAGTGGCGTTGGCGTCGCCCTCGGGGGAGAGGCTCGGTTCGGCTCGGAAGTCGGGTTGATCCGTCATCAGGCGCAAATATGCCACTGAAGGACCGTGGTGCCAAGCGTCGGATTTGTTGCGCTGTCTCATTCATCTCACTCGTTATCTGGATAAATGTTGCGCAGAGGGTAATAAAGCATATGATTGTTGCGTTAACTGGTCCCGGGAGAGCACTTACCCCCATGAATGTTGCGCAACCCAATCCCGCAGGCACACTTCGGATGGCCACGGCTGCCTCCCGGGCCGAACTCAGCCGCAGGGCCAAGTCCGGGCGGGCGCAGCGGCTGGCACCTGGGATCTATGCCGACGGGGCCACACTTCCCCCCGAGAAGGTTGCACGCCAGCATCTCTACGAGATCGTGGCGACCGTCTGGCCGAGGGCCGTTCTGTGTGGGCGCACGGCCCTGTCGGGCGGACAACCCGAGGGGGGCGCCCTCTTCGTCGCACTGCCCGAACTGACGCGGAGGACTCCGCTCGAACTGCCCGGAGTTAACGTCACGCCGGTGGTGGGTCCCGGGGTCCTGCCCGGCGACATGCCGCTGCCGGAGGGCCTGTCTCTCTCGGGACCGGCGAGGTCCCTCGTCGAGAACACCGACCTGCAAGGACGCAGGCCGGCATTCCGGGCCGGGACGGCTGTAGTCGAGGACCGCATCGATGCGCTGGCCCGCTCGGGGGGCGCCGGGAAGATCCGACGCACACTGGCCGAGCTCGATGTCATCGCCGGATCGTTCGACCCGTCGGCGGTGCAGGTGGTGCGAGCCCGGCTGCGGGCGGTATTCGGATCCTTCGCCGATGGGCCGGTCGAGGTCCGGTCCGACCGGCTCGGCGCCAGGCTGGCCGGAGAGCCGTTCGACCAGCACCGCCTGGAAATGATCGAGGGACTGGTGGGCGTACTGGATGCACGAGCTCCGCGACCCGTGTCCATGGTGGGCCCTGCAGAGGCATGGACGTGGCTGGCATTCTTCGAGTCGTACTTCTCCAATTTCATCGAGGGCACCGAGTTCGGCGTCGAGGAGGCACGTCGGATCGCAGTCGACGGCGAGGTCCCGGCGGACCGGCCGGCCGATGCCCACGACGTCGTCGCCACGTATCGGCTGGCTGCCGACCCCATCGCCCGGGTTCAGACCCCCCGAACCGGAGGCCAACTCGTCGAGCTCCTTGCGGAGCATCACCGGGTGTTGATGGCGGCACGACCCGAGAAGCGCCCGGGTGAGTTCAAGGTGAAGCCCAATTTCGCCGGCGGCTACCAGTTCGTCCTCCCCGAGCTGGTCGAAGGAACGCTGATCCGGGGCTTCGATCTGCTCGACGCTGTTGCCGACCCACTGGGGCGGGCCGTGGCGATCATGGCCCTGGTCACCGAGGTCCACCCGTTCGACGACGGCAACGGTCGCGTAGCGCGGCTCACCTCCAACGCCGAGCTCTCCGTCGCCGGGCAGGTGCGGATCCTCATACCGACGGTGTATCGGAACAACTATCTGGCGGCGCTGAGCGCACTGTCTGGGGGCGCAGGCAACGGCGAGTCATTGGTCGCGGTACTCGACTACGCCCAACGCTGGGCGGCCGCTATCGATTGGGGCGACTACGAGGGCGCCGTGGAGACGTTGTCGAGCTGCAACGCATTCCTCGACCCGGGAGTCGCGGACGTGAATGGTCAGCGACTCGTCATGCCCCGGGCGGGGTGATGACACGGAAGAGGATTCGCGTGGTCACTTGCGCACCCATCGCGGGCGAGAGTCCGATTGAAGGTCAGTGACTGGACGCGAGTACCGAAGTGTGACGGGGGTTGGGATCGCCACGCGGGTGGAAGCGGGTCGATGTCGTTCAGTCAAAAGAGGCTCTTGTGACACATCCGTGGGTGCCATGACCGTGCCCTGACGCGAGCAACGCCAGTCTCCGCCTACGTTTTCGGACTGTTCAAAGGTTCGAAGACAAGGCAAGGAGAATGGCGTGCTCAGCTCCAACGTATGGCGCAAGCTGCTCGGTGTCGACCGGCAGACGGTGATCGAGTCGATCGAGTTCGACGAGGAGGCGGAGTCCGTAGTCGTCCACGTCCGTCCTCGGCGGGCGACCAAGCGCCGTTGTGGACGCTGCGGGGTACGTGCCGCCGGCTACGACCAGGGTGTGGGACGACGGAACTGGAGGGCCCTCGACGTCGGCGTGCTCCTCTGTCACCTCCAGGCTGACGCTCCCCGGGTGAACTGCGTCGAGCACGGCCCGACGGTGGCCCAGGTGCCGTGGGCCCGCCATGGAGCGGGTCACACCAGAGACTTCGACGACCAGGTGGCCTGGCTGGTGACCCACACCTCGAAGTCGGCGGTCGGCGAGCTGTTGCGGGTGGCGTGGCGGACCGTCGGGTCGATCATCACCCGGGTGGTCGACGACGCCCGTGCCGGCAAGGACCCCTTCGACGGTCTTCGCCGCATCGGGATCGATGAAATCAGCTACCGGCGAGGCCACAAGTACCTGACCATCGTGGTGGACCACGACACCGGCCGCCTGGTGTGGGCGGCGGTTGGCCGGGACAAAGCCACCTTGGAGCAGTTCTTCGACCTGCTGGGCGAAGAGCGGTCCCACCTGGTCAAACTGGTGTCCGCCGATGCCGCCGAGTGGATCGCCACCGTGGTTGGCGAGCGGTGCCCGAATGCCACGTTGTGCGCCGACGCCTTCCACATGGTGTCGTGGGCCACAAGGGCCCTGGACGATGTCCGCCGGGAGATCTGGCGGACAGCGAAGCGAATGGGGGCACCCACCCTCATCGCCCGCATCAAGGGATGTAGATACGCCCTTCTGAAGAATCCCGAGCACCTCACCGACAAGCAGCAGACAGGCCTCGCCAGGGTTGTCCAGGTGAACAAGACCCTGTATCGGGCCTACTTGCTCAAAGAGCAGTTCCGCCTGGTGTTCCAACTGCGCGGCAAGGCAGCCATTCGGGCCCTCGACGATTGGTGCGCCTGGGCCCGGCGATGTCGGATCCCCATCTTCGTCGATCTCTGCCATCGGGTCGTGAAGCACCGCGACTCCATCGTCGCCACCCTGACCAACGACGGCCTGTCCAACGCGCTGGTCGAGTCGACCAACACGAAGCTGCGACTGCTCACCCGGGTGGCCTACGGATTCCGGTCCACCGACAACCTCATCGCCTTGTGCCTCCTCGACCGTGGTGGCTACTGCCCGCCGCTACCCGGTCGCCAGGCTGCGTGATCGACCCACGAAAGAGTCAGAAGAGCCTCAAAAGATCCGTATTTTGCGGGTGCTGTGATACAGGGAGCGCACACGCAAGCAAGTGGTCAGACGCGATGAGGTTTGCATGGGCAAGCTCCAGCCGGACCACTCGATCGATAGACGCCGCTGTGTCAAGATCCAGGCATGGAAGGCGAGTCACACCGATTGCCGTTCAACGAACGGTTTGTTGCCGCTGGCCTGCTTGAGGTAACCGCTGATCGCCTCGACGAACGACGGCAGCTGATCGGCTTCCTCCTCGAGCAAGGATGCACCGTTGAGGAAATGGTGGTGGCAAATGAACGGGGTCGGCTCTTTGGGTTAGCTGGCGACCGGATGCTCCGTCCCGGAGGCAGCCAGTTCTCTCTCGAGGAGACGGCCGCACACCTTCACCTTGAGTTGCCCGTACTGAAGCGCATCTGGGAGGCCCTCGGGTTCCGGGTTCCCGAATCTGGACAGCCGGCGGTCTCGACCGATGAGCGTGCGGTGCTAACGACGATTCCGCTTCTCGTCTCTTTGATCGGCGAGACCAAGGTCGTCGACGTGTGCCGGAGCGTGGCAATCGGTTTGGGTGGAGTGGCAGAGGCAACGTCAGCCGTGGCTAGGTCCCAGCCCGAGATGAGCACGGCGCTAAGCAGCGAGCTCGAGACGGCGCGGGCATGGACCCGCAACGCTCCGTTCACCCCCTGGATGGGGCACCTCCTCGATGTGTTCTTCCGGCAACACCTCGAGCTCGCTCGAGGTCGCTTTGAGGCCACGGACAGCTATGAGGTTGCATCAACGCAGCAGGTGGGCCTTGCAGTGGGATTCGTCGACGTTTCGGGGTTCACAGCAGCTACCGAAGCGATCACCCCTAGCGAATTGAGTGATCTCGTCCGCCGGTTCGAGCAAGCCTCAATCGACGCCGTTCAGCCTGGCGGTGGACGGGTCGTAAAGTTCATCGGAGATGCGGCCATGATCGTGGCGCCGACTGCTGATGAGTTGGCAGCTGCCGCCTCTTCGCTCATTGTCGCGTGGGACACCGATCACGGGTCCTCGACCGGGGCCCGAGCAGGACTGGCCTTTGGGACAGTCACGTCGAGACAAGGGGACTACTTCGGATCGGCGGTGAACCTCGCGGCGCGACTCGTGGCGCTCGCTCTACGCAACAGCATCCTTGTCACCGAATCAATGGCGGCTCGACTCTCAATTGAGGACTGGATCATCGGCCAGGGCGAATCGCTTGATGTCCGAGGGTTCTCAGGAACGGTCACGGTCCATTCGCTGCGCCCAACAAGCTCGCCACCATGAGTCGTTAAACGATGGCCAACTGTCTCGGATGACATTCCGAGAGCCTCCCATGGGCAGGGTCTCAGTGACCGAGGTTCCTGGATCGAGGCCTTCTAGAGGCGAGCTGCAAAGTCCTTTGCTTGCTGAGCTGTGAAACTACCGGCGATCTGGAGCTGACCGTCAAATGACGTGAAGGCTGTCTGGGGTGAGGTGTGACTCCCGGCCTCACAGCAAGTCCATAAGTGCCCCCGTTCTGGTATTCAGGGGCAGCCAGCGTCGTTGCGAAGGGGAGTTCGGCATCTCGAGGCAGGCAGTGAGCATTTGATCTTGCTACCCTGGCATCCGTCGGAGTCGAGAGGCGCTGCGACGGACTGTGTCCGCCACGCTCGATCTCCAGCTTGGTCATAGAGGGCGCCTCCACCGAGGAGGTACCTGAATGGCACAGTCCAAGACCACTTGGGGCGTCGGCGATTACCCCCGTATGGCGCTCAAGTTGGAACCGGTAGCCGCAGCGGCGGTGGATGGCGTTCCAGTTGGCCCGGGAGTACGAGTGCTCGATGTTGCAACGGGCACCGGCAACGCTGCACTGATGGCGGCTCGGCTCGGGGCCGACGTGACGGCGGTCGACATTGAACCGGTACTGATCGAGGTCGCTGAACGGCGAGCGAGCACTGAGGGGGTGGACATCCAATGGATGCTCGGCGGATTTGATCTGCTTCCGGTCCCAGATGTGGCCTACGACGTGGTGTTCTCGATCCTCGGCGTGATGTACGCAGCGGATCACGCGGCAGCAGCACGTGAGCTTGCTCGGGTCACTACGCCAGGTGGCCGAATCGTGCTTGCTTCTTGGCAGCCTGGAAGTGTCATTCCCGCCATGGGCCAGGTGTTTGGCCGATTTCTTCCTCCGCCACCGCCAAGCAGTGGGCCACCGAGCCGGTGGGGTGATCCCGAGGCATTGCAGGACATTTTGGGGACGACAGACCTGAGGCTTGAGAGCACTACCTCTGGTCATGTGACGCTGTCCTTTGCAGATGCAACAGCGGGAGCGGCATTTCTGATCGCCACGGCAGGCAACGTCGTATGTGAGCAATCCAGACTGGAACGCCTAGGTACTTGGGCACAGCTCCAGAGTGAACTTACAGACTTCGTGGATGAACGTGGAGACTTCTGCGACGGCCACTTTACGTTGCGTCTCGACTACCTCTTAGCTACGGCGCTTCGAGCATGACCCTGCTGAGGGTCCTGGGTTCCAATCGTCGTAGCGAGTTGCGCATATCCACCAGTGGCCGGGCATGAGTGCAGTTCAGCAGGCTCACCAGATGACGTTGCGGGAGCCTGTTATGGGTGAGAGGTTCGTCCGCGTCAGCCTCACATGTCGGATCGTCGTTGCCACGCCGTCATGCTCGCCGTCGAACTCGTTCAAGATGAACCGCCACCAGGATCGGGGCCAAGAGCAGACAGATGGCGACAAGGATGGCGACCACAGCCGACAGCGAAGACCCGCTTTGCGTGCAGTGGGTGGTTGTCGGAACCAGCGGCCCTCCTGATGCCGTGCACGTCTCTGCACGAGCAGGAATGGCAACGAGTCCCCCCATGGCGATGAACAGACTGGCTAGGCCGCCCGGAATGATGAGCGTCCCCAGAAGTTTGTCTCGCACACTCCAAGTCTTGGACCACCAGAGCAGTGCCACTCCGACGAACCATCCGACACCGAACGCGAATCCCCCGAACAGCAGTAGCCAAGGGACCCAGGCATCGCCTGCGTCGGTTCGCGGCCGCGGATAGTCGACGGCCTCCTCTACCGCGATGTCGTCGGGATCACCGACTCGATCTAGCAGCTCCCGGAGGCCGACCTCGTCGTCGTGTTGGAGCCCGGATCGCCCTTCGGAGATGTGTTCGGTGATCTCATCGATGATCTGCTGTCTCCTCGCGGCTGGGAGGCCCCGTAAGGCCGCATCGAGGTCACTGAGGTAACGGTCGACGAGTACGTCCGTCCGATCGGCTGTGCTCATGTGGCGTCTCCTTCATTGAGGATTTGGTCGACAGCGTCGCGGAAGACCTTCCAGTGGTCGGCGAAGAGGGCCAGGGACTCCTCACCTGCGCCAGTGAGTCGGTAGTACCGGCGAGGTGGTCCTTCTCCTGATTCCCTCCAGGTCGTCTCAACCAGACCATGTCGCCGGAGGCGGGCCAGGAGTGGATAGATCGTCCCCTCGCTGGCGATTAATCCATCCGCATTCACCAGTATCCGGGCGAGGTCGAATCCGTACCCCTCGCCATGGCGCAGCAGGGCGAGGACACAGTGCTCCGCCGCCCCACGACGAAGTTGCGCAACCCAGGCATATTCATTGCCAGGTACCATGCAACAAGTTATAGCAGTAAAGCTCTCGCTCAGAAAGCGCGACGTCGGAATGGGGGTGCCGGTACTGGTCGCCTCGACCGACAAGCACCCGTTCAGTCCGTGACGGATCCGTGGGGGTAAGCGCAGACTCCGAGCGTCCACAATCAGGCGACATTCCCGCAGCGTCGGCAGGTTCCATCGGTCGGTGCACGGTCCCGGTCATGATGACCGGTGCTGTTGACCAACACCGACCGATGGAGACACCACAATGCCAGGCGCGCCGCTGTCGCAGCCCGAACGCGAGGAGATCAGCCTTGCGCTGATCGAAGATCGGTCCACATCGTGGGCCGAGATCGCCCGAAGAGTCCGTCGTCATCCGACGACGGTCGCCTGTGAGGTGGCAGCCAACGGAGGCCGCGTTCGCTACCGGCCGGTGACAGCCGACAAGTCGGCCAGGACGAACCTCGGCCGACCTCGCTCTCGGCGCCTGGAACTGCCGGGCATGTTGGCCGACCGAGTCACGGGTCAGCTGAGGATGGTCGATCGCCAGTGGCCATCTGGGCTGACCTGGTGGCTGACGAGATCGAGGACCGGGTCTGCGTGGAGACGATCTACGCCACCGTGTTCGCCGGCGTCCTCGCCGTGAAGGCAACTGAGTGCCTGCGCTCGAGACGACCTCGTCGACGACATCGCCAGGTGCGTCACCTGACCGTCCGTCCGGCGTTACCCAACATCACGGCCCGCCCGGCCGTCGTCAACGAAAGGGCCGAGCTGGCCACTGGGAGGCAGACCAGATCATCGGCTGGCGCAACAAGTCGTCGATGTTGTGGTTCACCGAGCGGGTCACCCGGTATGCCATTCCTGTCACCATGCCCGAGGGGTACTCCGCCGATGCCATCGTCGCGGGACTGGCCGACGGGCTCGATCGCATCCCGCCACATTTGCGTAAGTCGGTCTCCTTCGGCCAAGGAACCGAGTGGTCCAAGTGGCCCTTGATCGCCGACACCTACGACGTAGACGCGTGGTTCTGTGAGCCCCACAGTCCCTGGCAGCGCGGTCAGATCGAGAACCTGAACCGACAGTGCCGCTGGTGGTTCCCACGAGGTTCCCGACTAGGGAGCGTGGCCCCGGACCATGCTGACCACAGTGATGGCTGGAACTCGCCCTCCCATGGCGATGAATCAGGTTGCCCCAAGAGCGATGCCAGGCCAGGATCGTGATCTCTAGCCACTACCCTGACACGTGTACCCGATCTGGCAATCTCCCACGCCATCGGCAGCCCGGTTCCAGGCCCACCATGGACCTTCGAGATGTCGAGTGCATTCGTCGGGGAATGCCGCTTCTCCGACCGGCGTGAATCCAAGCCCACTGTCTGCTCTACCGTTGAGGCTGGTGTAGTTGAGGAACGGACTGAACCCAGGACCTGGTGAGAATCCGCAAACCCTGTACGGGGCATCGAGGAGGCCCATGGTCCCGGATCTCACCACCTTGCACTGAGCCGATGCGACCCGCAGGGAATGAGTGGTCAACTCAGTAATCTCGGACTGTGCTTGGGTTGTCGCCGAGCCGAGCAGCGAGACGGGTAGGGCAAAGAAGAACGTCCAGAGGCTTGCGCCGAGAGTGAACGCCAGGCACGAAGCCAGGAACAACTTGGTTCGCCGTCGATTCCCCAATGCGATCCAGCAGCCAGTCGCAATGACGGCACCCACGAGAGCCACAACCAAGGCTGGGACGAGGAGCGAGCCACCGACAGAGAGAAGGAGCCACCCAAGCCCTGAAAGACCTATGCCGACAGCGGCAGCGACGACGATCGACGCCACCATGAGACGCACGGACCGCCGGGCGACTAGATGTTCGGAGCGCTCCTCGGTCAGGGTCATGCTCAGAGGCTACCGACCATGTTTCGTGAACCACAGACTCACCGAGCGGAGCGTCTCCGGATGCCATTGCCAGGGCGTCCCATGCTTTACCGTTCGACGTGCGACGACCAAATCAAGCGGTTCACTGTTGTCGGCAAGTCACTCATTGCTTCGATCACCTCATCCGCATATTGAAGGTGTACTGCTGGCGTGATCCCTCCGCCGAATCCCACGACCTTCATCCCAGCCTCGTGGGCAGCGGTAACTCCATGCTTGCTGTCCTCGACCACCACGCAACGAGATGGCGCAATCCCAACTTCCGTCGCCGCATGCAGGAACAGGTCGGGGGCGGGCTTTCCTCTCACCACGTCACTGATGCTGAATATCCTGCCCGCAAAGATGTCCCACAGATCCGTCACTGTGAGGGATCGGCGGATTCGCTCGTGCGATCCGCTCGATCCGACGCATGTCTGGAATCCTTGATGCTGAATCTCCGTGATCGCCATAGCGACGCCAGGGACCGCCTCCAACTGTTCGTCGAACACTCGGCTGTATTCAGCGTCCCAGGAATCCTCGAACTGCGGGGGGAGAGGCCGCCCAATGTGGGCCGTAATCTCCTTCAGGACATCGGCGTAACTCTTCCCCAAGAATCGATCGACAACTTCACTCTTCGTGATTGGCCATCCCAATGACCCAATCCACTGGACGTCGATCTCAACGGCAAGCCTCTCGCTGTCCACCAGGACCCCGTCACAGTCGAAGATCACCATTCGGTCCCGGTTAGAGGTCACGGCGAGCAAGTGTAGTGACGGTCATCCGGCTTTCGTGATGCTGTCGATCAGGGTGACGACCTTTTTGGGATTCGACGTGGACATCGAGGACGCCGGGCTGGCGGCCACTGCCCACAGGCATACTTCTAACAATGACCTGGTCGAATTCATTAGGGCGTTGGCGCCCGACTGGAAGGGATGGCCGGCCACACGTACTTGGGAGGGGGTCGATCACGATCTCAGGATCCTGGCCCAGAGCAGGCGTTCCCATACGATCTTGCAGATCAGCCTCAGTGATACGTGGAACCAACCGACATGGACGG
Source organism: Acidimicrobiales bacterium (assembly GCA_038210245.1). GTDB lineage: Bacteria > Actinomycetota > Acidimicrobiia > Acidimicrobiales > RAAP-2 > Bog-756. Next base: position 3,198 of record JBBQWW010000072.1, on the reverse strand, counting down.
CCGAGGCAGAGATCCGAGTTGAGGCTGGTGAGGAGATGGACCGACTTGCCGAAGCGCTGAGCCAGTTCTTCACAGATGCCGATTCAGAGGATTCGTAGTCTGGTTCCGGATGAAATTCCGGGAGCCTCCCATGCATTTCGATCACCGATCACCGGGATCATGCGTAGACGCTTTGGCGAGGTCCGGCGGCGCGGGATCGCAGATAGGCGAGTGCCGTGGCCTCGCCGCTGGCGTTGAACGCCACCGTGTGCGGGTTCATGCGACGCCCAGTTCCCCGTTCCCAGGTCGATTCGACCTCATCGAGTATCGACAAGATTCGCCACCAGCGCAGCGGCCGCCAGATCGCTGAAGAAACCTCGTTCGGTGTTATGGGGCCGTTTGAGGTGGACCACCGCTGCGCAGCAAGGATGAGCCCGACTTCGGCAGCGAGTTCGCCGGTCTCCACCCTTCCCCGGAGGACGCGTAGCGCGACAAGTTCGGTCACCATCTGAGTGAATTCCTCGCCATCCTCGGTCTCGCCGGCGACACACCGCCACAGATCAGTGGGTGAGGCAAGTAGCTGTGATCCTCGCGACGTGGCATGCAGGCGGCGGCCTCTTCGACGTACAACTCGCAGCCGGGTGGCTGACTCGCGAACGATCGCGAGCTGGTGCACGTCGGCCTCGGAATGCGGCGGCTTGGGCCAGTCCCACCAACCGAAGCGCTCCACCGCGGCGAGTACCGTCGCCCGAGCCAGGTAGTTGCTCTGGGTCAGTTCCGCCCCCCGGGGCTCCGAGGCCAACTCGATTAGCCAACGGAACGGGGCGACTGCGTCGTCAGCGTTGGCGGGGGGCTCGATCGGGTTGAGGAGCCGGTTGGCGACCGACGCCCGCCACTCGCCGAGCCGAGGGTGGCGGGCTGAGTCGACCCATCGTCCTACCCGCTCGGTGAGAACAAGGCTGGCAAGTGTCTGTCCTGGCGGGAGGTCGAGCGGCTGGGTCAGCACCTGCTCGGTAATGGCCGTTGCTCGCGACCGCCACCGTGGCGCTCTAGGCACGAGGTCGCCGGAGCGGACCGCTTCGCCGAGCGCACGCTCGACGATGTCTACCGCAGATGCTTCGTCGCTTCCCATGACTGATCCCCACGCCAGGAATTCGGTGTCTGGAGGCTCGACACCGGAGGCATGCTGTGCCTTGTGGAATGCCTTGGCGCCCAGTTCGGCCCCACGCTCCCAGGCCGTCAGAATGGCCGTGGTCTGGTCGGACCGGGCGACCTGAGCCAGGTGGGAAAGATGAAGCTCACCCAGCAGCTCGGCCGCCGCATCGGCCAGGCACCTCCAGTCCTCTTCGGGGTAGCGGCGAGGCAGGTACCACCAGAGCCATTGCTGGAGCGCCGCTTGGTGGATCATGTCCGCGCCCTCACCGGCGGTGAGAGCATCGGCGGCGCTTCGGGGTGCCATACCGAGGTCCGGTCGCCGGGCAGTGACTCGGCGTACCGCGGCGTCGACGGCATCGGCGCTCATCGGCCGCAGCAGTGCTTGTGCTTACGACCCGAGCCACAAAGGCACGGTGCGTTCCGACCGACTTTAACGATCCGGAGTGGTGCCTGTGGGTCGTGAGCGACCTGACCGCGGCCATGGGCGAGGCTTTCTGCCAGTCGCTCAAGCTCGTTGAGGTTCAATTCGGTCGGTCCTTCGTACTCAAGGTCCCAACCGCAGTGACTGCACTGGGAGCGATCCGGGTGCGCCTCGCCAAACGACTCGAAGCTTCGGCGTCCCCAGCCAGAGACTCTTGGGCTTTCGGGTGCCACGAATGCCGCCACCCGGGCGGTCAGTTCGTCATCGCCGAGGCCGAGTGCCTCTCGGGAGCGGTGACGCTGCTCGTTGAGCTGTCCGAGGATGCGCTCTGCGTCACCGTCGGCGAGTGCCAGGGCGATGCCTTCCTCCAACCACGGAAGCGCAGCACCATGTTCGCCCACCTCGGCGTAGGAGAACCCGGCGGCGTTGTACAGCCAGATGTCCTCGGGACACTTCTGGCGCAGCGCGTCGAACAGGGTATCGGCCTCTGGGCGTCGGCCAGCCTGAAGGAGGACCTCGGCCACGTTCGTCCTCGGGTGGGGGCGGCCGCGTTCGCCGGCGGCGATCGCCGACTCGAGAGCCTCCAACGACTCGTCGTAGCGGTTCAGCCGCGCCAGCGCCTCGCCCAGGTCGCGGTAGAGCTCTGGTAGGTCCATCTCGTGGTAGGCGCAAGGATGGTTCACGCAGGCGCGTAGTGCATCGACAAGCGCCTCGTCGTCGTGGCGGGCGGCAACAGCTGCATCCATGAGGGCATCGCACTCGCTGATGCGCTGTTCGGCGGTGATCGCTGACATCGGTCAAGCGTGCCACGCACTGAGCGTGGCCGTGAGTCGTCGTGACGCGAGTCCCATAGGAGCGTTCCACGTCGCGTCCATCGCGCCGCCCGGGACGTTCGGGCTCGTTCGAGGTCGTTCGCACAGTACCGCTGAGCTGGGCAGTCGCAGAAATGCCCTGGTCAGAATCGGCTAATTCCAGGCTGCCAAGGTTGGGGTCGCGGGTTCGAATCCCGTTGTCCGCTCCAGTTCAGAGGGGCTCTTCGGATTCTGGCGGGGTCTGGGACCTCATCGGACGACGATCGAGCCGAGAACTCGCCAGTTCGGCCTTCCCGCGTAGAGCAGGGTTCGAATCCGGGAGTTCTCGAAGTTCCGGAAGCCGAAGCCGATCCGCTGTATGCGTTTGATCAGGTTGTTGAGGGACTCGGTGGGTCCGTTGGTCACCTTGGCCAGGTGGTAGTTGCAGATCGTGTCCAACCAGGTCCTGATGGTGCGCCCAATCGCTCGAATCTCTGTGCTTGCGATTAAACCTCAGACCGGCAGCTGGGCAGCCTCTCCGAGCATGACCGTCTGGGCCTCGGCAGCTACTTCTCGCATCTGGGCGAGGAGAGCGCGGACCCGGCGGTCGTTGGCGATCCACTCGTTGTAGAGCGCCGCCTCTTCTTCGGTGAGTCGCTTGTTGACGGTCTTGCCGCCCACTTTGGCGGTCCACTGGAAGTAGGGGCCATGGAGGTGCGGGGGGTCGCCGTGGCACCGGCAGTTCGACTTCCCGCAGCGGTTGTATCGAGGGGCCACGCTGCCTGCCGCGATGTAGCCGATGTCGGCGAGCTCACGGGCCAGTTCCCGATACCGGCGCTCGCAGCGCTCGAG
>JBBQWW010000071.1:0-18210 GCA_038210245.1 Acidimicrobiales bacterium | reverse complement strand
CTCGTCCTGGGCGCCCGGGTGTTGGTGGCCACCGAGGCCGACGCCGTGGTGGCCCTGTCGGCCACCGACGGGTCGGTGCTGTGGTCGACCACGGTGGCCACTCCGGTCCCATCGGGCGACCTGCCCTGCGGAGACATCGGCCCCACGGTGGGGATCACCTCCACACCGGTAATCGACGCGTCGCGCAACGAGATCTTCGTCGTGGCCGATGAGCTGGTGGGTACCGCCGTCCAGCACCACCTGGTGGGGCTGGACGTCTCGACCGGGGTGGTGCAGGTGGACCAGGTGGTGGATCCTCCCGGTGCGGACGCCAAGGCCCAGCTCCAACGGGTGGCCCTCACCCTGGACGCCGGACGGGTGGTCATCGGTTACGGGGGCAATGCCGGGGACTGCTCCGATTACCACGGATGGCTGGTATCGGTGCCCGAGACCGGAGGGGCCCTGTCGACCTTCGAGGTGGATGCCGCCGCCGGCCAGAGCCAGGGGGCGATCTGGATGGGTGGTGCCGCCCCGGTCGTCGACGCCAACGGCAACCTGTGGGTGTCGGCCGGCAACGGCTCGAGCCACTCCGCCGGCGCTCCGTATGACAACAGCGATTCGGTCTTGGAGCTGTCGGCCTCGTTGCAGCTGCTGCAGTACTTCGCTCCGTCCACGTGGCTCAACGACAACCTGACCGACGCCGATCTGGGCTCCTCCTCCCCGGCCGTACTCCCCAACGGCCTGGTGTTTCAGGCCGGTAAGTCCGGTACCGGCTACCTGCTCCAGGGATCGGCCCTCGGGGGCATCGGCGGTCAGAGGGCCCAGTTGGCCGGCCTGTGCAACGGGGTGGTCAGCGGCGGTGACGCCTTCGCCAACTCGGTGGTCTACGCCCCGTGCAGCGGGGGAGTGGTGGCCGTGAAGGTGGGGACGTCGCCACCGTCCATGACCCGGCTGTGGCAGACCGCCACCAAGTCCAAGGGCCCTCTGATCATCGCCGGCGGACTCGTCTGGACCATCACCGGCTCCACCCTCTACGGACTGGACCCCTCGACCGGGGCGTCGTCGGTGACCTTCCCGCTGTCGGGGGAGGCCAACCACTTTCCGACCCCGGCGGTGGGCGACGGGCTGTTGCTGGCGCCGGCCACCAACCGGGTCTATGCCTTCACGCCTCCACCGGTGACCGCCGTGGTAGCGCCGACCGCTGGGACGACGCTCAGCGGCGTCGAGGTCCTGGACGCCAGCGCCACCTCGACGGTGGGCGTGGCCAAGGTGGAGTTCCGGCTGACCGGAGGCACGCTGACCAACTCGCTGGTGGGATCGGCCACGCCCACCCTCTACGGCTGGCTCGCTTCGTGGAACACCAGCACCGTGGTCAACGGCGCCTACACCCTACGCAGCGTGGCCTTCGACGGCAGTGGGGCCAGCACGGCCGGTGCCGGTGTCGCCGTGACGGTGAAGAACTGAGGGTTCCGTTGCCGACCGGGCACCTGGCTCCGGCCCCCACCGCCGGGCACCCGTCACCCTCCTCCTCCCGGGCGGCGCCATGAGCGGGGGTGCCACGCCCGACGATCCCCGGCTGGACCGACTGGTCTCCCAACGGCTGGCCGGACCCCGGGCCGGCTCGGCCGAACAGGTCGTCGGTCACCTGCTCGGGATCCAGGCCCAGGACGAGCGCGGGTTCCGCCTGGCCGTCCGCAGTCGCACCGAGGGATTGCTGGCGGCCGACGTCGACCGGGGCCTGACGGAGCGACGCGCGCTGGTGGTGACGTGGTTGCAACGGGGCACCCTCCATCTGGTGCGGTCGGAGGACTACTGGTGGCTGCACCCGTTGACCGCACCCCGGGCGGTGGCCGGAAACAACCGAAGCCTGGACCAGTTGGGCGTGGACCGCCGCCTTGTCGAGCGGGGTGTCGACGTCATGCTCTCGTCCATCGCCGGCGGGGGGCCGCAGACACGCCACCAGCTCCGTGACCGGCTGGATCGGGCCGGCGTGCCCACGGCGGGTCAGGCGCTGATCCACCTGGTGGCCACGGCCAGCCTGCGCGGCCTGGTGGTGCGCGGGCCGATGGTCGACGGCGAGCAGGCCTATGTGTCGGTCGCCGACTGGCTGGGCCCACCCCCACCCCCGGTCGATCGCCCCGATGCCCTGGCCCGGCTGGCCCGCCGCTACCTGGTGGGCCACGGCCCGGCGTCGGACCGGGACCTGGCCAAGTGGGCCGGTATCACCTTGGGTGACGCCCGGCTCGGTCTTCGGGCCCTGGACGACGAGGTGGTGCGGGTCCCTTCCGGATGGGCACTGGCCACGACAACGCCGGCCACCGGGCCCTTCCCGCCGCCCCGGCTGCTCGGGGCCTTCGACCCCCTCCTGCACGGATGGGTGTCGCGGGAGCCGTTCGTCGGGGGTGATGTCGGCGTGGTCACCAGCAACGGCATCTTCCGTCCGGTGGCCCTGGCCCACGGCCGGGTGGTGGCCACCTGGACCCTGCCCGGGGGCACGGTAACTATCAAGCCGCTCGAACCGTTGGCCGGGGCGGTCCGGGCCGGCCTGGAGGCGGACGCCGCCGAGGTGCTCGCCTACCTGGGACTCGACCCCCGGCCGCCCGTCATGGGGTGACCACCCGAGCACGGTCCGATGATTTCCACACGAGTGATCCAGCTGACGTCCTCGTGCGTAGGGACCGGTGAGGGCTGGGCCACGGTGGCCACGGCACCGGTACCGGAGGAGAAGTGCGGAAATGACGGTCCGAGCATCACCTTCGGAGTTCCTGGCTCCCTCGGTGCTCGCGGACGTGCTGATCGACCTGTCCGAGATGTCCGAGACCGCTGCGGCCATCGAAGTGGCCCTGGCCAGCCGGGTCGAGGTGGCCCGGACGGAGGGAGCCACCTGGGCCCAGATCGGACAGGCCCTCGGCGTGACCCGCCAGTCGGCGTGGCAGCGATTCTCTGACCAGGTGTGAGCTCTCCCTCCGCCGGCGCGTGCAGGCGGACTGCTGCCATGCAGGCGGACTCCTGATGAGCGGAGCGCGCCTCACCGACCCGGCGGGCGACCCGCGGTGTAGTGCCGATCGGCCGGTGGACACCCGCGGGTCCGCCGCCCACTGACCGGTGGGCCGAGGGTCGACTCAGCGCAGGGCGGAGTCGGAGTCGTCGCTCAGGTCCGAGGCGAAGACCCCGACCCGGTTCTTGCCCTCCTGCTTGGCCCAGTACATGGCGGCGTCGGCCTCCTCCACCACGTCCGAGGCGCTCAGGCCACCGTGGCCGTGGAGAGTCATCAGGGAGGGATAGGTGACCCCCACGCTGACGGTGACGGCGTGGTCGAGGCCGTGCACGGAGATGGGGACCCGCAGGGACGCCACGATCCGGTCGGCCACCTTGAGGGCCAGGGTCCGGTCGAACCCGGGACCGGGCTCGACCCTCCCGCCGCCCCGGTTCCAGGGCTCGACAATGAGGACGAACTCGTCGCCTCCCACCCGGGCCACCGTGTCGCCCTCCCGCACGGCCCCCTGCAGGCGGCGGGCCGTTTCGATGAGCACGGCATCCCCGGCGGCGTGGCCGGCGGTGTCGTTGACGGACTTGAACCCGTCGAGGTCGCAGAACAGGACAGCGATCTCCCGCCCGTGGCGCTCCGAACGCTCGAGCGCGGCGGTCAACCGATCCATGAGCAGGGCCCGGTTGGGCAGGCCGGTCAGGCTGTCGTGCAGGGCCTTGTGGGTCAACTGATCCTCCGCCTCCACCACGTCGGTCACGTCCCGGATCACCCCGAGCACCTCGGTGACCGCTCCCACCTCGTCCCGGCGGAAGGGGACGATCCGCCGGCTCAGCCAACGCCAGGTGGCGTCGTCGTGGCGGACGCGGAACCGGAGCTCCAGGACCTCACCGTCGTCCAGCGACGCCGCCCGTTCCTGCATGGCCAGGAGAGCCGGTAGGTCATCGGGATGGAGGACGGTGCGAATCAGGCCGGGGTCCACCACGCCGTTGCGTTCGCCGGGCCGGTCCGGCACGTTCAGTTCACGGGTGCCGTAGATGGAGGTACCGGTGCGGATGTCGGTGATGTAGGTGTCGTCAGGGGAGGCGGCCAGGACCGCCCGCTGGAAGGCGTTGGCCTCGGCCACCTCGGCATCGGCCGAGACCTGTTCGGTGATGTCGGCCACCGCCCCGACCAGCCGCACCAGGACCCCGTCCTCGAACACCCCACGGGCGCGCGAGTCGAACCATCGGATCTGCCCGTCGCCGGCCCGGGCCACCCGGTAGCGGAAGCGGACGGGCTCGTCGCTGGACCGGCAGGCCTCGAGGGCATCGTCCACCCGCTGGCGGTCGTCCTCGTGCACCCGGGCGGCGGCCTGGGCGTAGCCTCCCGGGAACTCCATGGGGTCCAAGTCGTGGAGGGCGAACAGCCCATCGGACCAGGTGATGACGTTGGTCACCGTGTCCCACTCCCACGACCCGGAGTGGCCGATGGACTCGGCGTCCCGCAGGCGACGACGTTCGGCCCGGAGACCCTGTTTCGAAGCCCGCAGCGCGTCCTCGGCTTTCCGGGCCTCGGAGATGTCGAGGGCGAAGCCGATGCCGGCCACGATGGTGCCATCGGTGTGGTGGAGGGGGGCGATCCGGTGGAGGTAGTACCGGGAGCCGAGTTGGATCACCAGGCTGGCCTCATGGCCCGAGAAAACCTGACGGTAGGGCTCCTCCAGCTCGGCCACCACCTGGGGAGGGAAGACCTCGTCGATGGTCCGACCCTCGATGAGTTCCTGGGTCAGTCCGACCAGGGCCAAGCCCTGACCGCCGGCGCACAGGTACCGTGCCTCCTCGTCGAAGACGACGATGACGCCCTCGGGGAATCCCTGCACGATGGGGTGGGATCCGGCCATGGCCAGAAGGTCGAGCGTGTCGACCAAGGGAACGGCGTCGGTCATCGACCCGTCCCGCCGAACCGAGGACAGGGCGCAGCACCGGAGCCGTCGACCGCGGACGGGCTCTCAAAGCCCTGGTCATCCCCGGTAACGCTCATCCTCAGGTATCGGTAGGGCGGGTTGCCACCTTGAAGGAAATCCAGCTCTCCTGACTGCTCGGTGGTTTGATTCTGCGTTTCGACAGGCAGTGAGGACGGCGGCCCGCCTGCTTGCAGATGGTGGGATGGAGCTCCCAGCGTCAGGGCGTGGGCCACTCCAACTGGGTGATCTCCCCACCGGCCACGGCCAGGTCGACGATCACCCCGGCATCGGGGCGGTCGGCCGACACGCCCCGCAGCCGTACCTGGTACTCACCGGCCTCCAGCGAGCCGAACACCCCGGTATGGGCCACTGCATCGCGCAGATCACGTCGGCGGATGCCGGTATGGGTGCCGTTCCATGCCGTCCCGACCGGGCGGATCTCGATCTCGGCACCGACCAGGTCGGCCGGAGTGAAGATGATGGCCGCCCCGCGGGTACCCCCGATATCCAGCATCACGGTGGCCTCGCCGCTGGGGGCCAGGCCTGGCTCCCCGGTGGAGCCGGCCCTGGCCGGATGAGGGTGGGTGTGAGCCGATGCGGCCGTGGCTGTGGTGGTCATCGTCACCCTCGCTCAGGTTCCGGCCACGAAGCCGGACGTGGGCAGGCCGAGGTAGGGGAACTCGGGGAGGTACTTCTCCTGGCCCAGGGCGGTGAGGTCGGTGGGTCCCGAGGTCAGGCCCATCGAGATGGCCCCGGCGGCGGCGTCGGGCTTGTAGGTCGGGGCGACCAGGGGAAGGGTGGCCCCGGCGATGGCCCGCAACTCGATGGTGGCCACATCGTCGAAGACCCGTCGGCCGTTGGGGAAGCCGGCCGGGTCCCCGCCGATCAGGCCCAGGTTGGACGGAGTGGTGGACGCCGGGATGGCCATGTTCAGCCGCAGCATGTCGGCCTGGACCGGTCCCGTGTAGTTCTGGAACCCGGGGACCACCCCGGTGGGGATGCCGGTCATCAGGATGGCCAGGAGGTCGGCCCGGGGCGCTTTGGTGGCGTTGTAGGCGGCCAGATTGGGGAACACGCCGGGGTAGAGCACGGGCAGCAGTCCGGCCAACTCGGGGGCGGACAAGCGGGCGGCGAACTGGCTGTCGCTCGAGGGGACCTGGTTGTTCCAGTAGTCCTTGGCGGCCATGGGGATGAGGACCTCGTTGACCAAGGGGTTGCCCAGCCGCGACACCTGGGTCCATGGGCCGGAGTTGACGTTGACCTCCGGCTGGCTCTCGAAGATGCGGGCCTTCTGGCGGCTGGCCGTGGTCCACACCCCGATGGTGGCGTTGGGGTCGGTCACGCCGGTGGGGTGGTGCCCGGTCACCGACAGGTCGTTGATCTGCACCTGGATGGCGATGGTGTGCACGTTGACCCCGGCTGTGGAGTTGACGCCGGCCGCCATCTTCCCGAGCCCGGTGTTGGCCAGTCCGAAGGTGTTGTGGGCCTGCTCGAAGGGCCGGAGGTCGCCGAGGTCGAAGATGGCTCCGAGGTCGACATAGAAGCCCTCGGCCCGTTGGCCGGCAAAGACCTTGAAGCCCCCGCCCAACGAGGTGATGGCCTGGTCGGCGAGGTCGTCGTAGTCGGGAGTGGACAGGGGTCCGATGTTGCACGGGGGGCAGGGGATGTTGTTGCCGAGGAGGTGGGAGCCGTGTTTGTCCACCTTGGTGACGGAGTAGGTCTGGCGCCGGTTCCAGCTGGTGCTCTTGAGGCTGGTGATGGGGCCGGTGTTGTAGAGGAAGGTGTTGGGGTTGGCGATGGTGTTGGTGAACTGGAACTGGTAGCTGATGTCGACCACGCCATCGTTGTTGTTGTCGATGTTGATGGCGTAGAGGACGTCGTCGCCGAACTCGTAGAAGTTGGGGCCGCCGTCGGGGGCCTGCAGGGGCACGTAGTTGGCGATCAGGGTGACGTGGTCGGGATGGTCGGGACAGACGAAGGCGTAGACGTCGGACGAGTCGGCGACGGGGTCCTTGGCGATCTGGGGTGCTTCTCGGTGGGACGACACGGGATACCTCGGTTTCTGACCACAGGTACATGGTCGACAGGTGAATGGACAGGGAGATGCGGGTGACGGTGCACGACGTACGGACAGGACAGGACTAGGCGGAGGGACGACGTGGGACGGACGGGACCGAGGACGACACCTCGGCGATCGGCTACCGAAGGGCCTTCACCAGGGCGGCGGCCAGGCGGGGATCGAGGACGGTGATCTCTCGGGCGCCGGAGAACAGGCCGATCTCCCCCGAGGCCAGATCGCGGACGTGGGCCACCAGTGGCTCGGACATGGTGAGGGCCGACTCACCTTCGGCCACGGCGGCCTGGGCCTCGCCGGCATCGGCCGGGGCGGTGGTCTCGGCCGCGCCGATCAGGGCGGGAAGGCCAGGGATGGCTGAGAGCGCCCCAGCGGCCACGACGGCGGCCGAGCCTCCCTTCAGAAACACTCGTCGGGACAGTTCGCTCATGGAGACCTCCGGGGCAGGGGCGGGGTGGTGCGCTGTGCTCATCTACCCTTCGGAGACGGCCGGCGGGTCGGATGACACCGGAGCTGACAAATCTCGGAGCAGGCGGGAGCGAACCTCTCGTGGCCGAGGATGGGGCCGTCCCCGACGACGTCGCTGCGGGTGGCGGGCCATGATGCAGGGATGGAATCCCATCGAGTCGAGGTGTCCGGGATCACACCGGTGGCCGAGACGCTGGCCCTGGCCTTTCACGACGACCCGGTGTGGGGGTGGGTCTTCTCGGACCCCGAGCACCGCCACGCCCAGCTGGCCGGCATGTGGACGCTCCTGTTGCAGGGGAGTGTCGGCTACGGGTGGGTGTGGGCGACGCCCGCCGACGAGGCGGCCACCCTCTGGATTCCCCCCGGCTGTCCCGAGCTGCCCGAGGAGCAGGAGATGCAACTCGGGCCGATGCTGCAGGAGTTGGCCGGACCCCGCGTCGCCTTGGTGATGCGGGTGTTCGAGTGCTTCGAGGCGGCCCATCCCCGTCAGACCGACCACTACTACCTGAGCCTGCTCGGGACCCATCCCGACCACCGGGGTCACGGCATCGGCGTGGCCCTGCTGGCCGACAACCTGGCCGCCGTGGATGCCGAAGGGGCACCGGCCTACCTGGAGTCGACCAACCCGGCCAACCTGGATCGCTACCGGTCGGTGGGATTCGACGTCTCGGGGACCTTCGACCTTCCTGAGGGCGGGCCGACCGTCACCACCATGTGGCGGGAAGCCCGTCACCCCGGAGTACACGCCGGGAGCGGGGTGGGGTAGCCAAACTGTCGGGACCGGCCGGACGGTGGTCTCCGGTCGGTGACCAGCGGGGCCCGGGTGGTCGACGGGCTACCCCGCCCCACCTCCCGCCTTGGGTGTCGTGGACCAAAGGAGACTCACCCCGGCGGGCCGGCAGAAGGGGGCTCCCCCGACCTCGACCCCCCCGACCCCCCCGGGCTCCCAGAGGTGAGGCCAGGGAGGCCCCGAGGACGTCTGCCTCCACCAGGGAGTGGGACCCGAGCGAGGTATCGGGCCCGCCGTCCCCGACGGTGCTCCGTTCGACGGCCGGGTCGCCGGTGTCGATGAGGTGGTCGCCGAGCTCGTCGGCCGCTGTCTACCCGTGGGCCAATCCCTTGGGGCTACCATCACGTCGGACCCACCGAGCAGGAATGGTGCAGATGGCGGACGGACGGGGTGGGCACAAGCGGCGGGGCCGGCATGGGGGAAAGCGACCATGATGAGCCGCCAGGTCACCATGTTCGTGGAGGCGAAGGCCCTCCCCGCCGTGCTGGCCGCCCTGGTCGACGAAGTCGTGCCCGCCTACTGCCCGATGCCCCAGTTCCTCGGCTTCACCGTGCTGCAGTCCGACGCCGGGCTCCGCCCCGAGGTGGTGGCCACGTCGTACTGGCACGACGGGCTCGAGGAGTCGGCGGAGCTCTCCGACCGGTTCGTGGGGCGTATCCGGGCCATCGAAGGGGTCACCGCCGCCAAACGGACCTTCGATCTCCTGTTCGCCACCATGCGGGACACCGAGGGGGGCTTCTGCGTCGAAGGCCACCGGTCCGAGGCACCCCGGGCCGCCCGAGCGGCCAACGGTGCCGACGACCACGCTGGGGACTGACCACCTGGGTAGCATCGCCGGGAGTCCGATCTACGTCCGATGAGGGGGAGTCAGGCATGGCCCACGATCCGGTGGTAGCCGAGGCAGTGAGGGAGCGGTCCAGCCTCGAGCCCCACTTCGTCCTGCCCGAGCAGGAGGCCCGGGCCGCCGAGGTGCTGGCCTCCTACCGCGGCAGCACCGGCCGACGGCCCAACGTGCTGCTCATCCTCTTCGACGATGTGGGCTGGGGTGACTTCGGGTGCTACGGCGGCGGCGTGGCCGTCGGGGCCCCGACCCCTCACATCGACCGGCTGGCCCGACGGGGCAAGCTCCTCACCAGCTGCTACTCGGAGCCGTCGTGCACCCCGTCACGCGCCTCGATCATGACCGGCCGCCTACCCATGCGCCACGGACTCCTCCGCCCCCCGATGTACGGCCAGCCCGGTGGCCTCGACGGTGAGGTGACCCTGGCCCAGCTGCTGTCGGCGGCCGGCTACGTCACCCAGGCCGTGGGCAAGTGGCACATCGGGGAGAACGTCGAGTCCCAGCCCCAGAACGTCGGGTTCGACGACTTCTACGGCTTCCTGTCGGTCTCGGACATGTACACCGAGTGGCGGGACCCCTACTTCTTCCCCGAGATCGTCTACAGCGAGGAACGGACCAAGTGGGTGGAGAACCTGCCCTTCAACAAGTGCTTCGTCCACGCCACCCGGGGCGGGGAGACCGAGAACGTGGAGGAGGTCACCGTTCCCGTCCTCTCCCTGCTCGACGAGAAGTGGGCCACCTACTCCCTCGAGTTCATCCACCGGATGGGGGAGCCCGAGCCCACCGAGCGGAAGCCCTGGTTCCTCTACCACTGCACCCGCGGCGCCCATTTCGACAACTACCCCCACCAGCGCTTCCTCGGCTCGTCGCCGGCCAAGCACCCCTACAAGGACACCATCGTCGAGCTCGACGACATCGTGGGCCGGCTGGTGGCCGAGCTCGAGGCCAGCGGCCAGATGGAGGACACGGTGATCTTCCTCTCGTCGGACAACGGGCCCGAGATGGAGACCTGGCCCGACGCCGCCTACTCCCCGTTCCGCAGTGCCAAGGGCTCCACCTGGGAGGGCGGCCAACGGGTGCCGGCCATCCTGACCTGGCCGGGCACCATCGCCCCCGACGTGGCCACCGACGGCCTGTTCTCCCAGATGGACCTGTTCAACACCCTGCTCACCCTGGCCGGGGCCGGGGACCGTGTGCCGACCGACCGGTTCATCGACGGCGTGGACCAGACCTCGTTCCTCCTCGATCCCGACGGCCAGTCCAACCGGAAGTACCTCTACTACTGGCTGACCAACGTCTTCTCCGCCCTGCGGGTGGGGGAGTGGAAGTTCATGGTCGCCTCCACCTCGGACGACGACCGGGACTGCTTCAACCTGGGTGGCTTCACCGGCGTCACCCAGAAGTACTCCCACGGCCGGCTGTACAACCTCTACCTCGACCCGAAGGAGAGCCACAGCTACATGGTCCGGAAGCTGGCCTACATCGACAGCTTCACCAGCGGGATCCGCGACCACTTCATCACCTTCGGCAAGTACCCGCCCAAACAGCCCATCGCCGCCATGCAGTAGTGGAGCGGGGGGGTCGGCGGGCCAGCGGCTCCTCGGCCCGGACCAATCGGTGGCGTCGCATCGGCCCGATCGTTGCGACCGGCCTGCCGCGGCGGGTCATGACGGAGGCCTCGCCCCGACCCGAGACATCCGTGATCTCATCGCTCTCGTTCCGGAGTGGGCGTGGCGTGTTCTCCCTGACCGTGGCCAAAGGGTAGATCCCCCTACGCCAGGTACGGCAGGCGTAGGGGCGGACCGGCCAGGGCTCCGATCCGCCCCCGGTGTCGATGGCGAGTGCCGGGCCTCCGTCACCCCACCCCACCGGCACCCCATGGCCGCCCTCGGTGGACGCGGCGGGTGCTCGACCACCCCAGCCCGTAGACGGGGTGCGATCGAGTGGTCGGCCGGATCGCCCCGTCACGACGGTGAGGTGGGCACGGTCCTGCCCGCTACCGTGAGTGGACTATTCGTATGACGACAGGAGCGAGTCACCGGTGATCAGCCCCGCCGACCAGAGGGTCCTGGAGCAGCTGGTGGGCACGACCACGTTCGAGCGCGGCACCGGGTACGCCCACGGGGGGGCGGTCCGGAACCAGACGTGGAGCCCGGGCGGCACCCATGTGGTCGGCGAGATCCAGGGGGGAGCGCCCCGGCCCTACGTGGCCTCGGTCGAGCTGACCCGCTCGGAGGCCCGGGGGCTCGAGGACTTCCGGGCCACCTGCACCTGTCCGGTCGGGTACAACTGCAAGCACGCCGTGGCCCTGGTGCTGGCGGCCGATCCGGACGCCGACCCCAACGACCCGGACGGGAACGCAGAGGCCGACGAGGCCCCCCGGGCCCCGACCCTCACCCTGGTCCGGGGCGATGCCCAGCCCGGTGCGAAGCCGAACGGGGGCCGGCGGGGCCGCGGTGCGGTCCGAGGGGTGCCGACACCCGATGACCGGGGTGCCGAGGACTGGGCGCTTCCCCTCGAGGCCTTGCTGCTCGGCACCGATGAGCCGGGGGACGACGCCGATCCCACCGCCGACGTCGACACCGCCGAGATCGCCCTCCTGTTCGAGCTGACGCTCGGGGCCATGACCTCGGCCCGCCGCTCGGGCTCGGCGGCGCCGGGCATCCGGCTGCGACCGGTCCTGCCCGGCCGCAACGGCAACTGGGTGAAGGGCGGGATCTCGTGGTCGAGCCTCGACTACTTCTCCTACGGCCATCCGCGCTCCCCGCGCTTCGTCGAGCAGCTCTCCCTCCTGAAGGAGCTGTGGGCCCTCAGCCAGCTGGCCTCCCGGCCGAACAGCTGGACCTACACCGAGGAGGTGGTCCGGCTGGAGGCCATCAACAGCCGCCGCCTCTGGGACCTGCTCGGGGAGGCTCGGGGCCTCGGCGTGCCCCTCATCCAGTCCGGCCGGAGCGGGCGGCCGGTCACCTTCCTGTCGGCCCCGGCCGAGGTGACCATCGACGTGACCCGGACCCTGACCGGCCTCCGGGCCGAGCCCCGCATCGGTAGCGCCACGCTCCGCCTCCCGCTCGAGACGTCCATGCTCATCGGCCGGCCCGCCCACGGCATCGCCTGGTGGGACGAGGTGTCGTCCCCCTCGGGCGGTACCCAGACCAGCGGGCTGGGCCTGGCCGCTCTGGACACACCGGTCGACGACGACCTCCGGGCCTTCCTGCGCACGGCCACCGTGGACGTGCCCCACCACGACGAGGAGCGGTTCGTGCGGGCTCTGGTGCCCCGGCTCCGCCGGCGGGTGGCGGTGGGCTCGAGCGACGGATCGGTGGAGCTGCCCGAGGCCCGCCCGGCCACCCTGGTCCTCTCCGTCCGCAAGGACGAGGAGGGCCGGATCGAGCTGGTGTGGAAGCGCGGCGGCGAGGGCACCGAGGGACGGGAGTCCCTGTGGGGGGCCCGGGGCCGGTTCCGCGACCGGGCCGCCGAAGAGGCGCTCATGGACACGGTGGTGGGCGTCCTCCGCCCCCTGCCCGAGCTGTTCGAGCGGGGCCGGGTGGGGGAGCGGCTGGCTCCGGAGGCCCGCCTCACCGGCATGTCCGCCGTCCGCTTCGTGACCGAGCTGCTGCCCGCCCTGGAGGCCGTGGAGGGCGTGGTCGTGGAGCACGTGGGCACCCTGCCCGAGTACCGCGAGGCCGACTCGGCCCCGGTGGTCAGCCTGGGAGGTCGGGAGTCCAAGGACAACGACTGGTTCGACCTGTCCATCTCGGTGACGGTGGGCGGCGAGCCCGTCCCCTTCGCCGAGCTGTTCGTGGCCCTGGCCGAGGGGCAGCCGTATCTGATCCTGCCCTCGGGGACCTACTTTTCGCTGGACAACGAGGAGCTGGCCGAGCTGTCCCGGCTCATCGCCGAGGCCCGGGCCCTCCTCGACGCCGACAACGACGGCATCCGGCTCAGCCGGTTCCAGGCCAGTCTGTGGGAGGACATCCAGCGACTGGGGGTGGTCACCAAGCAGGCCCAGGCCTGGGAGGAGTCGGTACGGGCCCTGTCCGAGGCCGCCGAGCGGACCGAGTACGACGCCCCGGCCAGCCTGCAGGCCACCCTCCGTCCCTACCAGCACGCCGGGTTCAACTGGTTGGCCTACCTCTACGAGCACCGGCTGGGCGGGGTCCTGGCCGACGACATGGGACTGGGCAAGACCCTGGAGGCCCTGGCCCTCATGTGCCACACCCAGGAGCGGGGCCTGACCGACGACCCGTACCTGGTGGTGGCCCCGACCAGCGTGGTGGGCAACTGGGCCGCCGAGTGCCACCGGTTCGCCCCCGACCTCTCGGTGGTCACCGTCACCGAGACGGAGAAGCGGCGCGGCCAGCCCCTCACCGAGTGGGTAGCCGGCGCCGACCTGGTCATCACCTCCTACAGCCTGTTCCGGCTGGAGTACGAGGGCTACGCCGAGGTGGCCTGGGCCGGCCTGTTCCTCGACGAGGCCCAGTTCGCCAAGAACCGCCAGTCCCAGACCTACCAGCGGGCCAAGCTCCTGCCCGCCCCCTTCAAGGTGTGCATGACCGGCACACCCATCGAGAACAACCTGATGGAGCTGTGGTCGCTGCTGTCCATCGCCGCCCCCGGGCTGTTCGCCAACCCCGAGCGGTTCGCCCAGTACTACCGGCTGCCCATCGAGCGGAACGCCGACGCCGAGCGCCTGGCCCAGCTGCGGCGTCGGATCCGTCCCCTCATGCTGCGGCGGACCAAGGAACAGGTGGCCAGCGACCTCCCCGACAAGCAGGAACAGGTCCTCGAGCTGGACCTCAACCCGAGACACAAGAAGATCTACCTGACCCACCTACAGCGTGAGCGACAGAAGATCCTCGGCCTCCTCGGGGACATGAACAAGAACCGCATGGCCATCTTCCGGTCGCTCACCTTGCTGCGCCAGGCCAGCCTCGACGTCTCGCTCATCGACGAGCAGTACGAGGGGGTGCCCTCCACCAAGCTCGACGCGCTCATGGAGATGCTCGACGACATCGTGGAGGACGGCCACCGGGTGTTGGTGTTCAGCCAGTTCACCCGCTTCCTCGGCCTGGCCCGGGCCCGCCTGGTGGCCCACGGCATCGACCACTGCTACCTCGACGGTCGCACCCGGAAGCGCGACCTGGTCATCGACCAGTTCCGCACCGGGGACGCCCCGGTCTTCCTGATCAGCCTGAAGGCGGGTGGGTTCGGCCTCAACCTGACCGAGGCCGACTACTGCGTGCTGCTCGACCCGTGGTGGAACCCGGCCACCGAGGCCCAGGCCGTGGACCGGATCCACCGGATCGGCCAGACCCGGAAGGTCATGGTCTACCGGCTGGTGGCCAAGGACACCATCGAGGAGAAGGTCATGGCCCTCAAGGCCAAGAAATCGGCCCTGTTCGCCGACGTGATGGACGCCGGCGGGCTGGAATCGGGGGCGCTCACCGCGGCTGACATCCGGGGACTGCTGGACTGAGATCGGGTCGACCTTCCGGATTGTACGGATAAGTACAGTCATGTACAATGGCTAGATGGATCGCCGCGTCACGGTCAGCCAGGCCCGATCTACCCTGCCGGAGATCGTTCAGCGGGTGACCGACGGGGAGGAGGTCACCATCACGCGTCACGGGCGGGCCGTGGCGGTCGTCGTCCGCCCCGACGCCCTGCGGGTCCGACGGGCCGACGCTGCCCTCGAGGGGGCGGCCGTCATTCACGATCTGCTGGTGGCCGGCCGGGACCGTCCCCTCCACGCCGCCCCCCCGCTCAGCGAGGCACGGGCCAAGACGATGATCGACGACGTGCGGAACAGCCGGTCCCGGGGCTGAGAGCGCTCCGGGTCATGGACGCTTTCGATGCCGATGTACTGATCTATGCCGCCGTTCCGGGACACGCCCTCGGACGCCGGGTCCGCGCCCTGTTCTCGGGGGAATCCTACGGGGGAGATGCTGGTGTGATCGGTGTCGGTTCCGTGCTGCTCCTTCCCGAGCTGCTGAGCTGGCCGATGCGGAACCGCGCCGACGACGACCTCGGCGCCCTGGCCTCCCTACTCGGCCGGATCGAGCTGCTGCTCACCGGCCGGGCCACCGCGGCGTTGGCCACGGCGCCGGAGCAACGTACGGGCTCCGGGCCGCCGATGCAGTGCATCTGGCCACCGCGGTGGGGGCGGGTGCCGACCGGTTCCTCACCAACAACCGGAACGACTTCTCCCGGTCGATCGCCGAAGTGGCCGTCACCTACCCCGACGACCTCGACGATCCCGGGGCCTGAGGGGCGAACCGAGGCGGGAGAAGGGGGAGCCGGCCCGCGACGTGGCTGCCGGCACCGAATCCCGGGCTTACCCGGCCTCGGCGGCCTCGGCGGCCCGCCGGGCCATCTCGTCGGGGGCCACGTCCTCGATGTGGGTCTGGATGCTCCAGCTGTGGCCGAACGGGTCCTCGATGTGGCCGTTGCGGTCCCCGTAGAACTGGTCCTGGACCGGACGGATGACGGTGGCGCCGAGCTCCACGGCCTTCTGCACCGTGGCGTCCACGTCCTCCACGTAGATGGACAGGGCCACCGGCGTGCCCCCCAACGTCTTCGGGCCCTTGATGTCCATGTCCAGGTACTCGTCGGCCAGCATCACCACCGAGTCGCCGATGAGGAGTTCGGCGTGGCCCACCTTGCCGTCGGGCCCGGACAGGCGCATGCGCTCGGTGGCCCCGAACAGGTCACGGTAGAACTCGATGGCCGCCGAGGCCCCGTCGATGTGCAGATAGGGACAGACCCTCGGATAGTCGGAGGGGATGGGTGAGACGGGATCGGTCATGGCGAACCTCCACGTAGCGGTACTCCACTGTCGACCATGGCCCCGGCCCGGTCAACCCGGTCGGGTCTCGGCCTTCACCTCTTGACGTCACGTCCACGTAACGTCGTACCATCACCAGGCCACCGACGATCCACCGGGGAGGTACCGGACATGCGCTTCACGGACGACGAGTTGGTCTACCTCGAGAGCCAGACGCTGGGCCGGCTGGCCACGGTCCAGGCGGACGGAACCCCCCAGGTCAGCCCGGTGAGCTTCACCTACGACGCCGAGACGGGCACCATCGACATCGCCGGCTACTCCATGTCCACCAGCCAGAAGTTCCGCAACGTGGTCCACGATCCCCGGGTGGCCTTCGTGGTCGACGACGTGGTCTCGACCCGTCCGTGGCGGGTGCGGTGTGTGGAGATCCGGGGGGTGGCCGACACCGTGTTGGATCCGGCGCCGTCGCCGGGGAAGACTCGTCCCTGATCCGCATCCACCCCCGGAGGATCATCAGCTTCGGCGTCGAGGGCACCGACCGGGAGCCGCACCTGGTCACACCGAACCGTCGGGACGTGGCCTGAGTCGGGAGACCGGGGGCGGACCCGGTCTCGACATGCACTTTCTGCAGGTCTGCGAGCACGGTTGGCCTGGGCTCCCCCGCCCGGTCCGGGGTCGCTGGCGGTGCACGGCACCGCTACCCGACAGCCGGGGAGCCCCATGCTCTACGTGGCCTATCAAGCGCAACGGGACCTGACCGCTCCGGCCCGGGCCCTGGCCGCCTGGCCACCTGGACGCTCGGGGAGCTGCCCGACCGGCTCACCGACACCCGGTTCGCCCGACGCCTCTACGGGACGAGATGGTCAGCCGGCCCCATCTGATCCACGAGCGTCCCGCCTTCGGCATCGACGAGGTCATGGTGGGCACCGAGTTGGTCCCCGTCCGTGAGGAGGTGGCCCACTCCACCCCGTTCTCCACCCTGCTCCCCTTCGCCAAGGATGTGGACGAGCCCCAGCCCAAGGTGCTGTTGGTCACCGCCCTGGCCGGCCACTTCACCACCCTGCAGCGATCGACGGTCCGGTCGCTGAGCGCCGATCACAACGTCTACGTCACCGACTGGATCAACGCCCGCGATGTGGGGATCGAGCACGGCACCTCCGGGCTCGACGACTACATCAGCCAGGTCATCACGTTCCTCGAGTTCATGGGTCCGGGCTCACACCTGATGTCGGTGTGCCAGCCGTGCCCGGCCTCGTTGGCCGCCGCGGTGATGGCCGCCACCGACAACCCGGCCCAGCCCCGGAGCCTCATCCTCATGGCCGGCCCGGTGGACACCCGGGTCAGCCCGACCAAGGTCAACGAGTTGGCCCACTCCAGGCCGCTCCAGTGGTTCGAGGACAACGTGATCACCACGGTGCCCCTCCGCTACCCGGGGGCCCTGCGCCGGGTCTACTGCGGTTTCCTCCAGCTGTCCGGGTTCATGTTCATGAACCTCGAGCGCCACGTGAAGCAGCACATCGAGCTCTACAGCCACCTGGTGCGGGCGGACTACGACGAGGCCCGGGCCATCGAGGACTTCTACGACGAGTACCTCGCCGTGCTGGACATGCCCTCCGAGTTCTACCTCCAGACCATCGACCGGGTGTTCCAGCGGGAGCTGCTGGCCCAGGGGGCCCTCACCTGGCGGGGCCAGCCCGTCGAGCCGGCCGCCATCGAGTGGACCGGCCTCCTCTCCATCGAGGGGGAGAAGGACGACGTGTGCGGGGTGGGCCAGACCATGGCCGCCCAGGGGCTGTGCTCGGGGATCCGACCGTCGAAGAAGCGCCACCACCTCCAGCCCGGCGTGGGCGACTACGGGGTGTTCAGCGGCTCCAAGTGGGAGGCCCAGGCCTACCCGATCGTGCGCAACTTCATCGCCGCCAACGACCTCGGCTGAACCGGGGGGAACCGGTCAAGGGCCGAGGCACGCTCCGAACAGCAGGGGAACCGACGTCGTGTGTCTCGCCCCGGTCTGTCAGTTGCTGACCGTGGTCGGGATCGGCGTCCGGGTCTGGGCGTCGATGGTGGCGGCGGTGGCGGTGGGAAGGTTGGGCGACTGGAAGACGCGATAGCGGTGGAGGACCAGGGTGGCCGGAGTGGCGGTGAGCGTGGGGTCGGTCACGGGGACGGAGCCCACCGGCGACGTGAGGTCCACCCCGTTCTGGCCCCAGGCGGCGGCATCACCGGTGCACTGGGGGGGAGACGCCGGGTTGTGGTCCTGGTACACCGTGGTGGCCTTGAGCCCGCTGATGTCGGTGGCTATGGATCGGACGGTGACCAGTGAGCCCTGCGGTCCCGAGACCA
>JBBQWW010000070.1:0-18449 GCA_038210245.1 Acidimicrobiales bacterium | reverse complement strand
GCGATCCCGGCGGCGACTACTTCACCCGCCTCAATCCCGAAAAGGCAAAGAATCGTGCCCTCGACCAGCTCCGAAAGATGGGCTACTCGGTGACACTCGAGCCCCTAGCCGTCGCGGGGTAAGAAATCTTCGCCTCAGAGGGGGTGTGATTTTCGGACCGCGAAATCGTCTGGGACTCGATGCTAGGCCCTGAGACCCAATTGTTGGCTTTTTCGTTGGCTAAATTCGTTCCGTTCAGGCAGGCGAATCAGAAGGTTTTGACCACTGTTTCACCCCTTGAAAGACCGAGTCAGAAGGTTTGATCAAAAGTTTGAAATCGCTCAATTCTCCTCCGGAGATGCCCTCCGCTGTCACACGAAATTCTACCCTCGTTCGAGCCCGCTCAGAACTGAGCGACCGAGCGACTCGATGTCTTCGGGAGTCGGAGGGTCGGCGAGCATGGTCTGTCGGATGGCCCGGGCAGTGCGAGCGGCACCCGTGACGAATTCGAGTTCGATGCGTTGAGCGCACCACTGGCCGAGCCCATGGGGAGCACCCGGCAGGTCAGTGACGATCCCGGCCAGCGACTCTGGGCGGGTGAACAGTGCGTACAGGTCCCCGTAGTCGTTGGGCCCTTTGTGCGCCCGCTCGGCCCGTCGACGGGGTGCCGACTGGAGCTTCATCGCCACCAGGGCAGCTGGGGTGGCTACACGGCAGGACACCGTGGCCAATGGAACCCGCTCCACTGAGACCACGGTCAGTGAGGCCGGTGTGGCCGAGTCGAGGGCCCATCGATGGGCCAGGACGAAGGCCCGGTCGAACTGGTCTTCCGGAAGCTCACCTGGGTCGAGGTCGACTGCCGGAGTGGACCCGACATCGATGCAGTCGACCTTGACACCTCCAACTCGATGTCGCGGCCGCCCACTCTCCCCGCCTCCCACCAGTACCGATAGCCGGGACGGGCCGCCATTGATGCTTTCTGCGGCCGCGTCGAGATCGTCGGTGACACGGTGGACCCGACCGAGCCTGGTCATGACAGCCAGGCCACCGATGAGTGCGAACTCGGACGATGGCACCTCCTCGGTGAGCGTGTGCAAGGCACCGACCAGACGTGACGCCGACCCGCCCGGCCCATCGAGAAGGAGGATCTCACCAGACACGAACGCGGCCTTCCGGATTCCATCCCTCAAGGATCTCCCGGCCCCGACCGCGATCCTGGGCCAGGTCCAATGCGACCACGATGTGATTGGCCACCGGAAGGTCATGGTCCGGGAGTTGTGCCGGTACCGACCACCCATACCGGGACGGACACACCGCCACCCGCCCAGCCGATGGTGTGCCGAGGGACGCTCCATGGGAGCGGAGCACGCTTCGTAGCTCGCCTTGGCCCTCCACGTAGAGCTCGGCCGGCCAGTCCGCCGTAGCCACCACCGGCGCCTGATGCCACACAGCCCCCAGGGTTCCCGACAGCCGATAGAGGTCGGGGTCAGACTCGGGAAGGCTGCCCAACGGCCGCCAAGCCGGCACCCAGGCATCGGCCATGTCGTTGAACAGATCGGGGATCGATGGCCGACCGGTGCGGTCGACGAGTCCCCGGTCACGAAAGGCACCAAGGATCTCTGACACCCGGCCCGGTGAACGTCCGATCAGCGTGGCCAACTCGGTGGTGCGGTGGGCCTGCTCGGGTTCGAGGAGTAGGGCCATCCCAACATCCAGACCCGTCGGGACGAAGGGATCAGCAACCCGGGTCGGTTCGGGCCCGATCAGCGGGGGCACGTCGGCGTCGATGAAGAGGGCCGTACCGCGCAACTGCAGGTGGCCCCGGCGATCAAGCCAGGCCACCCGGCCCTCAGCCAGCACCCGACGGGCCTCCGTGGAGATCCGGTCCGCCACTATGAAGCTGCCAGCCAGTTGGCGAGACAGTCCTTCGGCCTCAGTGCGGCTGATGCTTCGCCGGGTCTCGACGGGGATCTGATGTCCACCAACCTCGAGGACGTTCGGGGCCAGTGCCTTGGCCGGCACGGCGAGAGAATCCAGCGACCGGACGGCCTCTTCAGCAGGACTATTCGTGGTTCGTGCGGGCACGAAGGAAGAATACCATAAGGCCCATCTCGGACTTCGGCCCCTCTCGACTCCCACACCGGCGATGTGGCCGGGCAACCAGGCACGTTGTGTTCGTCGCAGTGACAAGCGCTGCATACGCTGTCCACAATGACCGACGCGCTCGACCCACCTGGACGGCTCGGCGTTGATACCGGATCGATCCGAGACATGAATGGGAACGGCCTCCCACCGACCGAGACCATGGAGACCCCGGTGGCCGGCGTGCCGGCGCCCGGCGCCATAGGCCGACCTCACCTGCACGAACGCCTCCTCGATGCCGACGAGCTGGACCAGCTCCAGGTCCTACGAGCGGCCGTCGAGCCCTCCGCCCCGATCTACGTCGCCATCCTCTCCGTGCTGGTGGCGGCCAAGGAGCGCTACCAGGTGGAGGTGCGGACCGAGCAGCTCGCCGCTGAGCTGTCGGAGGCGGGACACGACGTTTCCCACCTGGCCCAACAGTTGGTTCAGCTCGAGGACTGGGGAGCGGTCACTTGGACCCAGGACACCAACCGGGTAGCCCGGCTGGAGGAATTCCGGCGGCGGCGTGAGCTGTGGCACCTGACCCCGGCTGGACAGGCCGCCCACGACGCCGTCGTCCGCGTCCTGGGCGCCGCCGAGCAGTCCGGTTCGCTGCAGCGCGCCCTGTTCCGGGACATCCGGGAGAACCTCGAGGACCTAGCGGCGGCAGTCGACGACGGTGACGCCACCGCCACCTACCTCCGGCTACGCGAACTCGACGGCTCTCTGCGCGACCTGGCGGCCAACGCCCGGGACTTCCACGCCACCATGGGAGAGCTCCGGCGGGAGCACGAGCTCGCCCCGGAGCGGTTCCTGGCCTACAAGCACCTCCTCATCGACTACCTTCAGCAGTTCCTCGACGAGGTGATCCGCCACCGGTTGACCATCGCCGCCCGGATCAGCGATGTGGAGCGGCGGGGAGTGGACCGCGTCGTGCAACTGGCCACCGAAGGGGACGACTCGGCCGGCCTGTTCGTCGACGTCGACCTGGCGGCCCGCTGGAACGACCGGTGGGAGGGCCTGGTGGCCTGGTTCCGGCCCGGCCTCGGACGCCCGTCCGGGGTAGAAGAGCTTTCGGGAGCCACGACGTCAGCTATCCGCGATCTGATGGCCCTCCTACGGCGCCTGACCGAGAGCGCCACCCGTCCCATCACGCGGGCGTCAGAGCTCCGCTACCTGGCCCGGTGGTTCCTGCGGAGTGACTCCGACGAGGCCCACCGGCTGTTCGACGCCTCCTTCGGCCTGGCCCAGCCCATCCACCTGGCCGCCGCCATGATCGACCCCGACGCCGAGTCCGGTGGCGCGAGCTGGTGGGAGGCCGACCCGGTCGAGGTGCCGGTCACCCTGCGCCGTTACGGCAAGCGAGCAGCGCCCCCTCCGCCCCGGCCGGCGGACGACTTCTCCGGAGTCAAGGAAGGGCTCGCCGACGAGCACGGCCGGTACCGGGCCGCCCGGGCCGAGGCGGCCTCGGGTCTCGGGGCCCGCCCGGTGGAGGACCGTCGCCTACCCCGGGGCGAGTTCGCCCTCCTCCTCGAGCTGCTGGACCGAGGGCTGCACCGCCGTCCCCTGATCGGCGAGTTCGCAGTCGAGGTCGAGGCGGAAGGGGTCCGCCTGTCTCTGGCCACCGCGGATGTGACCACCCATGTGCACGGGCCGGGGGGCGCCCTCACCCTGGACGGGCTGGCGCTCGAGGTACAGCGGGCATGACGGTGGGGATGGCCCGGGTAGCCGCACAACTGGACGTCACTGAGCGGGAGGAATTCCAGCAGGCGGCCCGGACCCTGCTGGCCCATCCCCTGGTGACAGAGGCTTGGCCGGATCCCGGAGCACTGGCGCTGATCCGCCGGTTCGAGGAGCCGCTGCGCAACGAGTTCTGGCGGATGTGCCGCTGGCGGCTCGACCTTGGGGCCCGGTGCGCACGGCTGCTCCGACGGCCGGCCGAAGCGAGCGCAGCGAGACCGGCATTGTCGCGTACCGGTCGACCCTTCTCCCCTTGGGCCTATGCCTACTGGTGCCTCGTTCTGTCTGCGCTGGAGTCCGTCGGGATTCAGACCACCATCTCGGCACTGGCCGACGAGGTGACGAGGATCCGGGCTGGTGACGACACGCTTCCCGTGGACCTCACGGTATTCGAGCAGCGTCGGGCGTTCGTCGACGCCGTTGGCGCCCTCGAGCAGCTGGGAGTCCTGACCGTGGTCGACGGAGCGACCGACGCCTTCCTGACCACATTGCAGGAGCACGGGGGCGATGCCCTCTACGATGTCGACGCCGACGCCGCCGGCCACTTGCTGGTGTCTCCTCCGACGGTGCTGGTTGGCGTCGACGCCCCCGAGGACTTCCTGGTCGAGTCGTACCCGGCCACACCCGACGGGGCAGCAGCCAGAGTCCGCCACCAGGTCATACGGCGCCTCCTGCTGCAGCCCACCGTCTACTTCGACGAGCTCGATGAGGAGGAGCATGCTTTCGCCCGCCACCGGCGGGGGCGCCTGCGCGACGAGATCGAGCGGCTGACCGGACGGTGGCTGGAGATCCGATCCGAGGGCATGGCCCTGATCGAGGCCCCCTCGGCCATCACCTTCCCCGGCAGCGGGGCCGTGGCCCACGCCGCCCTCCTCTTCGGTGGTGAGCTCGTGGAGGACGCCCTGCGACTCGCCGAGTCGGATGGCGAGACGATCTCGGACACCTCGGAGCCCGGGCGGCGTATCGGGGCCGCCGCCGGTGAGGGGGCGTGGGAACGGGTGGTCGAGGCGTTCGGGGACCGGTTCACCGCCGACTACCGGGACGACCACCCGCGGCTCCGTCGCGATGCCCTCGGACTGCTGGGCCGTCTGGACCTGGTTCGAACGGACGGCGATGACCTCATCGTCCGGCCCGCCATGGCCCGCTACCGGGCGGAGGTGCGTCTGCCCGACCCGGTGCCGACCCTCTTCGGGGTGCCCGCGACGTCCGGAGCCGACCATGGGTGACGTCGCCGGCTCCGGGGACAGCGGTGCGGAGCGGTGGCGACCCACCCGGGTGGGGATCCGCAACATCTGGGAGTACGACGACCAGGAGTTCCACTTCGTCGACGGGCGGCTGATCCTGCGGGGTCCGAACGGGTCGGGGAAGTCCAACGCGCTGGCCCTGCTGGTGCCCTTCGTCTTCGATGCCATCATGAGCTCGGGCCGAATGGACCCATTCGGAGGCGGCCGGTCGATGAAGACCCTCCTGCTCTCCGAACAGAAGGAGGAGGGAACAGGTGCCCGCTTCCGGCGTGAACAGCGGACCGGGTACGTCTGGATGGAGCTGTCGCGGGGCGACCGATACCTCATCATCGGCTGCGGCGCCCGTGCCTCGGTGCAACGGGACGCCGAGGCCTGGTTCTTCGTTACTGACCGGCGGCCAGGAGAGGACCTCGATCTGGTGCCGGAGGGCACTCCTATGACGAGGGCCCAGCTGGTCGAAGCACTCGGGAGTGACGCCGTCCACGACACCGCCGAGTCCTACCGGGACGCCGTGGACCGAGCCCTGTTCGGCATCGGACCCGAACGCTACCGCCACCTGGTCGACCTCCTGCTGGTCCTGCGCCGGCCCCACCTGGCCGGCAAGCTCCACCCCGAGGAACTCTCGGCCGTGCTCACCCAGGGCCTCCCTCCGGTCCCCGACACCCTGGTGGCCGAGGTGGCGGCCAGCTTCGAGGACCTCGAAGCAGTGAAGAACGACCTGTTACGGCTCCGCCGCGCCGAACGAGCTGTTGACGACTTCTGCCCGCTCTACCGGTCCTACCTCCGCATCGTGGCCCGGACCCGAGCCGACGGGCTGCTCGAGGCCGTGCGGGCCAGCCGACGGGCGCGCTCCCAGCTGGCCGACTCGGAGCGGGCCCTGGCCCAGGCGATGACCGACCTGGAGGAGATCGAGCGGGCCCGGGACGAGTCCGGCCGACAGTTGAGCCGGGCCGAGGAGCGTTTGCGCGCCGTCCTCGAATCACCGGCCTTCCGGGATGCGGCGGCGCTGATCACGCTGGCCGATCAGGCCTCCGATGCCCGGAAGCGGGCGGACGGGGCCGCCGGCCTGGTAGACGAAGCGGTCCGGCTATGCGACGGAGTGGCCAACGAGGTTGAGCGCGCGGCGGGGGAGCTGCGCGCCGTCGAGGCCGAGGTCGACCGGCAGTTCGCCGACACGGCGCGGGCGGCCGACTCGGCAGGGGTGTCGTGGTCGGCACGGCGGGACGAGCTCTTCGTACCTGGTCTGGACATCGCCTTCCGGTCGCCGGCGACCTTCCGTCTGGACGAGATCAGCCAGGTCCGCCGGGTCATTGCGTCCTCCCGGTCCGCAGCCCAGAGGGCGGCCGACGCAGAGGAGCGCGCCGGTGCGTCCGGCCGAGCGGCCGAGGATGCCGCCTCCCTGCGGGACTCGGCGGAGGGTGTGCTCAGTGACGCGGTGGCCGCCCTGGTCGATGCGCTCCGGGTGTGGAACGGGTCGACCGGTGCGCTGACCTCCGCTGAAGGGCAGCTCCTTATGGACGTCGCCGGTAGCGGTGGCGGTGGGGCGAAAGCCACTCTGTCCGCGGCGTTGACCGGGCTGTTGGGACCCAAACGACAGGAGCTCGGTGTCGCCCTGGCCCGAATCGTTGATCGCCGTGAAACGACGGCCGACGAACGCCGAACGTTGGTGGAGGAGCGGAACCGGGTCGCCGACGATCCCCTTCCCGCACCCGACCGGCTCGCTGTCCGACCGGCCGACCGGGCCGGCCGGGCCGGGGCGCCGCTCTTTGCCTGCTGCGACTTCCGGGAGGGAGTAACCGAGCATGACCGATCGGGCATCGAGGCCGCACTCCACGCTGCGGGCCTGCTCGACGCCTGGGTGTCGGGGGACCGGTTGGGATCCGGGCCCCCTCCTGGCAGCACCGAACTCGATGCCTGGCTGGTTGCAGGCCCGGCCACGGACGGCCCGTCCCTCCACGACGTGCTCATCGCCGACCCGGCCCCGGGTTCGGTCCTGAGCCTCGAGGTCGTCACCGCCGTGCTCCGGTCCATCCCCCTGTCTGACACGGACATCGGCATCCTCCCCAACGGTCGGTTCTCGCTCGGGCCATTGAGCGGTCGGTACTCCAAGGGCACCGCAGAGTTCATCGGGTCGACGGCCCGGGAGACCCGCCGGCAGCGTCGGCTGGCTGCGCTCGATGCCATGGTGGCCGGCGTCGACTCTGTGCTCGTAGCCCTGGACGAGGAGCGCCGCGGCGTCGAGGGCCGGCTCGCCGAGATCGATACTGCCGAGGGGTCACTGCCCAGTTCCGATGCGGTCGTCGCGGCGAGAGCGGACCGGGACCGAGCCGTGACCGTGGCCTCCGAGCGAAAGGTCATTGCCGAGCGTGACCGGAACGCGGCCGTCGAACGCCGCACGGATGCCGCTCAGGCCGCCGAGGTGGTACGGACGGAGGCGGCTCGGCTCGGCCTGCCCACCGACGCCGAGGGGCTCGAGGGCGCCACCTCGGCGGTCCGGGGCTACGAGGAGCTGGTGGGGGAGCTGCTGCGGCTGGTCGACCGGGCCGCCCATCTGGGCCGGCAGGCCGACGAGGTGACCAGTCGGATGCACCGATGCCAGGAGGCTCTGGACCGACGCCAGCACGAGCACCAGGCGGCCGAGGAACGGGCCGACGGGCTGGCGGCGCGGGTCACCGAGATGCGCCGCCAGCTGGGCCCTGACGCCGAGGCACCCCTGCGACGGCGTCAGGAGCTCGAGGACGAGCTGGTCACCCGGAAGGGTGAAGTCGAAACGATGACCGAGGCCACCATCGCCCGGAGCGAAGGAGTCGGATCGGCCAGGTCCCTGGCCGTCTCGGCGACTGAGGCGGTGGAGCGGGCGGACCGGAGCGTCGAGGTGCAGCGGTCGAGCGCCGCCGTGCTGGCCCGGGCCGAAGTGTGGGACGCCGTCTCGGAGGGCGACGGGGACGACCGGAGGGGTGGCGATGCAGCCGCGGACGGACAGGGGGCAGCGGCCGCACCGTCCGGCGATCTGGTCGAGCTGTGCCGGTCCGTGGTCCAGGCCACCGCCAATGTGGAGGCAGGACCCGAGTCGGTCCGGGCCGCCACCAACCGGCTGGACATCGCCTACCGCGTCCTCATGGACGGCCTGCAGAACGGGTTCGAGCCCGCCCAGGTCCACGACGATGGAGTGGGGATCGTGCAGGTAACGTCGGAGACAGGGACGATCTCGGTGCTCCAGCTGGCCCGCGAGCTGACCGCACAGGTGGCCCAGCACGAGGAGCTCCTTGACGAGCGCGACCAGGAGATCTTCGAACGCCACCTGCTCACCCGGGTGTCGGAGGCGCTCCGGGATCTGCTCAACAACGCGCACGAGCTGGTGGAGGACATCAACGCATGCCTGCGCGACACACCCACGGCCAGTGGGCTCCGGGTCCGGCTCCGATGGCAGCTCGATCAGACCTCGACGGCTCAGCAGGACGCCATGGAACTGCTCAGGAAGACGCCCGAGCTGCTGGGCCCCGACGAGCGCGAGCGCCTGCGGCGGTTCTTCGCTGGCGCCATCGCCGAGGAGCGGGCGGCCAACCCGGGAGCAGGCTACGAAGTGGTGCTGAACAGGGTGTTCGACTACCGGGCCTGGCACTCCTTCGTGCCGTTCCTGGTGCTGCCGACCGGGGGGAGCAGGCAACTGACCCGGTCGGTGTTCCGCAGCCTCTCCGGAGGCGAGCAGTCGGTCTCCCTGCACCTCCCCCTGTTCGCCGCTGCGGCCGCCCACTACAACGCGGCCGGAGACGGAGCGCCGCGTCTGGTCGCTCTGGACGAAGCGTTCGTCGGCATCGACGAAGGCATGCGGGCCGACCTCATGGGCCTGCTGGTCCGGTTCGACCTCGACGTGATGATGACCGGACACGAGCTGTGGGGGGCCTACGAGCAGGTACCGGGAGTGATGATCTACGACCTGCTGCGGCGGCCGCCGGCCGAGGGGGTCAGTTCCATGCCCATGCGGTGGGACGGCGGTGCCCTTGTGGAGGAGCGGACGCTGACACTGATGCGCCCGCGCACGACCGAGACGACGGAGCTCTCTTTGTGAGCACCGCGTGGTGACCGGGTGGGAGTCGGTCGATCCCCAGGTCGCCGAGCTGTTGGCCGGCCCGGACCTCGACAAGTTGTGGCGGGCCGCCCGTCGCCGGCTCGAGGGAAACGGGTTGACCCTCTACGGGACACCCCTGGTGCTGAAGGGGCTGAGTCGGGACGAAGCCACCGCCGTCGCCGGCCTGCTGGGCATCGTGAGGCCACGGAGCGAGGCCCGGGTGCGCCTCGACGCCCTGGATCTCGTCCTGCGGACCAGCAGCGCCGGCCATGGACTCATCGACGTCCTGGTCGCGCTCGGAGGCCCGCTGCGTGATCGGCGGGGCGAGAAGGAGGCGACCGCATATCGACAGGCGACGACGTGGTCGGGGCTCGGCGCCCACCCGGCCGTCATCATCGACCCCGGTCTCACCGACTGGCTCTCGGACCTGCGGCGAACGGGTCTGGCCAGCCGGCTGGCCGGAGTGGACGGGGTCGAGCGCATCGTCGGCCAGGCACTCGACGTGCTGGCCCGCCTGCCCGGGGCCGGGATCGGCCTCGCCGTACTGGCCGCCGAGATGACGGGTGACGCTCACGGCCTCGATCGCGGTCGTCCGACGGGGACGCTGGTCCTGCATGCGCTGGGTTCGTTGGCCGATGGACCACCACCGCAGGACGCCGGCGAATGGCGGGCGGCGTGGCAGGCGGCCGGGGTCGTCTGCGATGACCTGTCCTGCCACGTCCTGGTGATGAACCTTCGCCCCCGGGGGTCGTCCGAACTGATCGGCGGCATGGTCCGCGATCATGCTGACTTCGGTGAGCCGATCCGGCTCACCCTCCGCCAAGTGTCGGCGGGCGAGCTCGAGCCCGAATCGCCCACCACCATCTTCTGCTGCGAGAACCCGGCCGTGGTGGCTACAGCTGCCGATCGCCTGGGCGAAGAGTCAGCCACCTTGGTGTGCTTGGAGGGGGTTCCGAGCACGGCTGGCCTGGTACTGCTGGAGCGGCTGGCTGCAGCTGGCTGCCCCCTCCGCTACCACGGCGACTTCGACTGGGCCGGCCTCTCCATCTTCTCGACGTTGCGTCGCCGGTTGGAGGTCTCGCCCTGGCGGTTCGGCGCCGACGACTACCGGTCGGCCCTTCGTGACGGCCGAGGCGGCATCACACTTACCGGTCGTCGGACAGAGTCGCCGTGGGACAGTGCCCTTGCGCCCACCATGGCCGAATCGGGTGTGGCCGTCTTCGAGGAACAGGTCGTCGATGGACTTCTGGAGGACCTGTGACCGTCGGTTCAGGGCTGCAGGCCGGATGTGCCAAGGTGCTTCACCACAGTTCGGCGAACGAAGCCAGGAGTGATGCAAGGTGGCTGCTGCCGCTCTCACTCGAGAGGATCCTTGTCTCCGGTGATGATGAGGTCACCGTGGTCCCCCGGGCCGTGGAGGCCAGATAGGTCTCATCGGTGTCCCTGACGCCGGGCTCCCCCGCCGGAAGATCAGGCACGGGGTCCAGCATCGTTTCGATTGGTTCGATGTAGGCGGATGCGGCGTCGTTCGTGTCCCCAGGAGCCTCGAACGTGCATTATTGGTAATATATTACCCTTTGTAATCACTAAACGTACTATAATACTTCCTGGAGGTGGTCCAAGTGAAGCGTACCCATGCCTATCTACCCCAGACAGTCGACGCGGTCCGTGTCCTGGGTCTGCAGGTCGCGGCGGCGCGCCGGAGCCGTCGCATGACAGCCCGGGATCTCGCCGACCGGGCCCACATCACTGAGAAAACCCTCAGCAAGGTGGAACACGGGGACCCGACCGTCGCCATCGGCACCGCCTTCGAGGTGGCCAGCCTCGTCGGGGTAAGCCTGTTCGCTCCTGATCCCGCCGAACTCCCGGCCATCCTCCACCGCCAGGTGGACCGGCTCGCGCTGCTGCCCGGCAGGATCGTGGAACGTCACGACCAGCCGTCCAATGAGTTCTGAACACGACCAGGCATTCGTCTGGGTGTGGCTACCCGGGCGAACCGAGCCGGTTGTGGCCGGGCGCCTGGATCTTGTCGGGGATGTGGTCACGTTCATCTACGGCCGCAGCTACCTCGAGCGACCGGAGCGAGTGCCGCTCTTCCTGCCCGAGCTTCCCCTCGGGGATGCGACCCTCTATCCACTGGACGGCATGCGCGCTCCAGGGTGCATCGCCGATTCAGGTCCCGACAGCTGGGGGCAGCGGGTCGTCCTCCGCCGTCTGGGGGCTGAGGCCGCAGGACAGGTCGGGCTTCTGACCTACCTCCTCGAGTCGGGCACCGACCGGTTCGGGGCGCTCGACTTTCAGGGCAGCCCCACGGAGTACGAGCCGCGCATCACCCACGCTCCTTTGGAGGAACTGCTGACGGCCGCCGATTTGATGGAGGCCGGCCTACCCCTGAGCCCTGACCTCGAACTGGCTCTTCTCCACGGTTCGTCACTGGGTGGGGCCCGCCCGAAGGCCCTCCTCACCGGCCCGGACGGCCGGAAGCTGATCGCCAAGTTCGCTCAACGCTCGGACACCTACCCGGTCGTCAACGCCGAGGGGGCGGCCATGGACCTCGCCCGTCGCGCCGGGTTGCACGTCGCCCCCGCTCAGGTCGTCCATTGCCTGGATTCCGACGTTCTTCTCGTCGATCGATTCGATCGGAGCTCGAGTGAGGGTGAACGCAGGCTGACCGTGAGCGCGCTGACCATCCTGCAACTCGACGAACGTTGGGCCAGGTATGCAACGTATACGGGGCTCACTGAGGCGATCCGTCTGCGGTTCACAGATGCGGCGTCTACGCTGCGGGAACTCTTCTCCCGGATCGTCTTCAATATCTGCGTCGGCAACACCGATGACCACGCCCGAAACCACGCTGCCTTCTGGGACGGACGAACCGAGCGGTTGACGCTCACCCCCGCCTATGACTTGTGCCCCCAACAACGTTCGACGGGTGAGGCGTGCCAGGCCATGGCCTACGGTCCCGACGGCGAACGGCGATCCCGGCTGGCGCTCCTTGCGGCCGCCGCTCACCTCTATCTCCTCGACCGGGTCGAGGCCCAGGAGATCGTCGATCGGGTTGTCGCGGTGATCCGGGCCGAGTGGAGTGACGCCGCTGACCGGGCTCGACTGACACAAGCTGACCGACATCTGCTCTGGGAGAGTCAGATTCTCAACCCGTCCATCTTCTATGCAGGGTGAGTCCACTCCAGCTCGACGCAGGAGTTCGCCTCTACTCCAGAGCGGCAAGGGCCAGCCCCGGATCAGCAACAACGACTCGTTTCCGCCCATGCCACATCGGAACGCCCCCGGGCGGGAGGTGTGCGTAGATCGACCTCGCCACCGCCAGAGTGCCCGCTGGGTCACTCTCCACTGCGGCCATCTCGGCGATGAGAGCGAGCCCCGCCGCCTGCTCCCGATTGCGGTAGGTCCAATTGGCGACGAACCCGGGTGCGGCAAGCAGATCGCTCTTGTCGCCGTTGCAGCCCCGATCGGTCAAGACGAAATTCTCCACAGAGTCGTTTGCGGATCGCACCCGGGGTATGAAGTGGTCGACTTCCGTCAACGCCACCAGCGGTCGGTCACAGTAGAAGCACCGATTGTCCTGGAGATCCCGTAGCCCATCACGCAGCATCTTGGGCGGAACGATCCGAGGAGATCCGAAGAGGTGGTGACGCAGATCCTCCTCGACGGTGGCCACCCCGTTGAGGCGGGCGACCATTCGGGTCCAGTGAAGCTCGACCAGGGGTCTGATCAACGGTGCCAGCCGCACCAGTTCGTCGCCTGCGCCGGGAAGCACCGGAATGACCGGGCCCCTCGGTCCGTAGCTGCGAAGCCGTTGCACGGAGAAGTGCTGGTTGGCTCCCCAGTGAGGCCCGAGGTCATAGATGAATGGGAACACGGTCTCGCTGGTGCTTTTTTGACCCCGCAACGACCGAATCAGAATGGTTTCACGATACCCAGTGCCTAGGGCTCCCAACCGTGCTGATGGTTGCCGAGCACTCATGAAGGGGGGAGTGGGCCGTCTGCGAGGAAGGTAAGCAGGTGGCGCCGGGGGACCACGGCCAAGGCTTCGGTCTCAATGATGTTGCCCGGTCCGAACCGACCACTTCTGACGGCCTTACCCTCGACATCGGTAGCGGGCACCGTCTGGCCTGCTGCTTTGAGTTGGTCCCGTCCTGGTGCCCGGATCATCGCGCTCGGACCGCGTCCACGCTGCAGAACCACGGAGAGCATCGAGTCTGACTAGTGGGTGAATGCTGCAGATACAAGTGGCGGTGCCCCGCTGCTCTCACTCGACGCTACGCGTGCGAGAATGAGTCGATGGGAACGCAACTCATCACCTTGCCCAGCGGGGTTAGCCTGAACGTCACGGACGAAGGAAGGGGACGACCGGTCATCCTCGTCCACGGCGTCTGCATGTCGCAGGCCTTCTTTGCTCGAAACATCGAGCACCTCACCGGCAACAATAGGGTTGTGGCACTGGATTTCCGAAGTCACGGCGAGTCTCCCATTGTGGAAGGTGGTCACACCGTTGTTCAGTACGCGTCCGATCTCAGGGCGTTGATCGAACTACTCGGACTGGATGACGCTGTGCTCGTGGGCTGGTCGATGGGAGCACTTGTGAGTTGGGAATATCAAGCTCAATTCGCCGGTGACACCAGGCTCGCTGGAGCTGTGACGATTTCGCAGGGGCCCTCAGACCTCATTCAGCCAGGCTGGCCATTCGGCATAGGTGACACCGAAGAGATCCACGGCTTCATCTCGGCGATGCAGACTGACCTTCATGGCTTCTTCGCCGGCTTCGTCCCTCTGATGTTCAAGGACTCGCTGGATCCAGCCGAGGAAGCGACATTCGTGAAGGAGGCCACGAAGGTCGGGCCCAACTCAGGAAGCTTGATCCTTCTGGACCAGACCCTTCAGGACTACCGCGAACGAATCGTCAGCTTTGATCTCCCACACCTACTCCTCTGGGGCCGAGACGAGAAAGTCGGCCAGGTCGGTTCGGGCGAGTGGTTGCTCAAGCAGCTGCCTCATGCTGAGATGCACGTCTTCGAAGAGAGCGGCCATTGCCCGATGTGGGAGGAGCCCGAGGAGTTCAATCAGCGACTCGCCAGGTGGGTGGCCAACCTCTGAGCAGCGCCACAGCGGATATCACAGTGCCTCGAGGTAGCGGGCAACTTCCCAGTCGGTGACGGCGAGGTCAAACGCGTCGACCTCCGCCTGCTTCATCTCGATGAAGTGACCGACGAAGTCCTCGCCAAGCCAACTACGAGCCACCTCACTCTCAGCCAGCGGATCGATCGCCTCCCTCAACGATTTCGGTAACTCAGGAAAGCTCCCCTGTGGGTACGAGTAGACGTCGTCGTCTACCATCACGGGCGGTGTGAGCCCATTCTCGACGCCTGAGAGCCCTCCAGCGAGGGCGGCGGCAGTTGCTAGGTAGAGGTTGGCGTCCCCTCCCGGGCGGCGGTGTTCCACCCGCGTTCCAGCCTCGCCCTCACAGATAGCGCGAATCCCCGTCGACCGGTTGTCGATACCCCAGGTTGCCGTCGTCGCTGCCCAACAGTAGGGGCCAAATCGACGATAGGAGTTGATGGTTGGACCAAAGACGGCGCTCAACTCCGACATGGTGCTCAGTGAGCCGGCGATGAACGAGCGCATAACCCCAGAGATGCCATGCGGGTCCTTTGCGTCGTAAAAGGCGTTCGCACCTTGCTCATCACGAAGGCTCAGGTGCAGATGGCAGGAGTTGCCAGGCCAGTCAGTACTCGGCTTGGCCATAAATGTGGCGATCAGCCCCTCCTGGGCCACCACCTCTTTGACTGCAGTCTTGAAGAGGAAGGCTTCGTCCGCTGCCCGGAATGCCGACGCGTAGCGGAGGGTGATCTCGAACTGGCCGGGACCGGTCTCAGGATTACAGGCCTCGATCGGCAGGCCGAACTCAAGCATGGTTGAACGGATGAGTCGGGCGATGGGCTCGTGCTCTGAACCCTTGGCGACTCCGTAGGTGCTGGGTCGATCGGAAAGGGGGACCAGGTCAGCCGGATGCTTCCGGAGCAGCGAGGCCGAGTCCTCTCGAAGTACGTAAAATTCAAGCTCGATTCCGCAATATGGATCGAGGTCCATCTGCTGAGATCGCGCGACGACCTGTTTGAGGATTCCCCTCGGGTCGATCGGTACGGGTACGAGATCGAGCTGGTGCCAGTCGCAAAGCAGCAGCGCCGTGCTCGTATGCCAGGGCACGACTCGGAGAGAGCCAAGGTCTGCAACAGCAAGGATGTCCGGATAGCCGCGATGTCGATCTGGGAAATAGTTCTCGTAGCCCTCAGGTCGGTCGACGAGAGCGGACTCGTCGACATGCATCACCCAGAAGACGTTACAGAGTGGCATCCCGTGCTCGAGCAGACGCGGCACTTGAGCGACAGGGACCCGCTTGCCGCGCATGATCCCATGTGAATCGACACCCGCAAAGATGACGGTTTCGATCGCCCCGTCTTGGAGCTTCGCCGTGAGCACTGCGAACTCGTCACCGTTCGACTCTCCGCTCATGCACGGCCCTCCGGCGTGTCTGCCCCAGCATTAGCCCCAAAGAAGAAGCCACGGTAGTCATTGGATACGACCTCATCGCACTCTCGGCGGTAGCGCCCGCAGCCCCCTACGTAGGGCATAAAGACTCGGGGCTTGCCTGGGATGTTTGCCCCTAGATACCACGAGCTCGCCTTCGGATAGAGAGTCTGATCGGCTAGCTCGTTCACGTACGCCACCCAGCCGGCCTCCGCATCCTCGCTGGTATCGACCACCTCAAGGTCCTCCAGTTGCATGTGATCGACGAGGGAGGCGATGAACTGCACATGTTGCTCGATCGAGAGGACCATGTTGCTGAGTACCCCCGGGCTACCGGGTCCAGTGACCAGGAAGAGATTGGGAAATCCTGCTGTGACCAGCCCCAAGTAGGTCACGGGACCCTCCTGCCAGACTTCGCGCAGTGTCGAGCCGGCGCGCCCGGTGATGTCGATATCAAGCAGGGCACCGGTCATCGCATCGAACCCAATCGCGAAAACGATGACGTCGAGCTGGTAACTCCCACCGGAGGTTCTGATCCCGTCTGCGATAACGCGTTCGAAAGCCGTTCGACGGAGGTCCACCAGAGTCACGTTGTCACGGTTGTAGCTCTGGAAATAGTTGGTATCAACGGCTGTTCGCTTCGTGCCAATGTGGTGTTCAGGCGAGAGCGCCTCGGCGACCTCAGGGTTCTTCACGACCTCTCGGATCTTGGAACGAGCAAACTCCTGCGCAGTCTTGTTGGCCTCCTCACTAGTAAAGAAGTCCGAGAAGGCATACGAGAGCGAGCTGATGCCACCGCGCTGCCAACCTGTCTCGTAGCGACTTCGGATCTCTTCCTCGCTGGCCTCAGTTGCGGCCGCGGTGGGTGCTGGCATTGGTGTTCCAGCCTCGGACTCCTCACAGAGCCGACGCCTCTCCCGAAAGTGAGCCATCACCTCTTGGCGCTCGTCCTGGGCGATCGGACGGTTCCGAGCTGGCATCGAGTAGTTGGGCGTCCTCTGGAAAACCAAGACCTGTGCCGCCTCCTCAGCGATCAGCGGTAAGGCCTGGATCCCCGTCGAGCCGGTGCCGATGATCCCGACGCGCTTACCCGAGAAGTCGACGCCCTCCTCAGGCCACATTCCAGTGTGATACCACTCACCTTGGAAGTCCCCAAGGCCTTCGAAGTCTGGTCGTTTGATCAATGAGAGATTCCCGACCGCCATGATGCAGAACCGCGCCGTTGAGGTGGACCCGTCGTCGGTCTTGACGATCCAATGGGCCGCCTCCTCTAGCCAAACCATCGAGCGGACTGTCGTGCCGAACTGGATGTCCGAGCGGAGCTCGAAGCGGTCAGCAACATGGCTGAGGTAAGCAAGTATCTCCGGCTGGCTCGCATAGCGCTCAGTCCAGACCCAATCTTTGAGAAGCTCCTCCGAGAACGAGTACTGGTAGTCGAAGCTCTCGATGTCGCAACGCGCTCCCGGATAGCGGTTCCAGTACCAGGTCCCACCTACATCGTGGCCACGCTCGAAGACCCGCGACCGGAGCCCGAGTTCGCGCAGTCGGTACAACATATAGAGCCCGGCGAAGCCCGACCCAACCACGATGGCGTCGAACTCATTTGCAATTTCTTTGGCGTTAGTTCGCATCAGTCCTCCGTCAGTGCATCTCGTGAGCACCTGAGACGTTGATCGCCTGGCCGCTGATTGTTGAAGCCGCCTCCCCCGCCAGGAACACGCAGACCTCGGCTACATCCTCGGGCCGCATCGGTCGGCCCATTGGGATCTCATCAATAAAGGCCTCGCGCCAGCCCCCGGTAGGCGCGACTACCGCGAGTGAGGCCATCTCTTCGGCGAGCGTGTTCATCATCGCAGTCTCTGTGATGGCCGGGCAGACAGCGTTGACGGTGATCCCTTCCAGAGCAAATTCGAGCGCAAGTGACTGTGTCAGACCGATCACCCCGAACTTGGAAGCTGAATAGTGAGCGATGTATGGCTCCCCTGTCTTTCCCGCATCCGAGGAGATATTGATAATCCGGCCCCAGTGCTTCGAGCGCATAACAGGGAGGACCTCCCTCGCACACAGGAACTGGCCCTTCAGGTTCACATCGATTACCCAGTCCCATTCTCGTTCGGTGAGCTCAGTGAAGGGAGCGGCCGAGATGACACCAGCGTTATTGACGAGGATGTCGGGCGCCCCAAAGCTCTGCGTCACCTCGGCCACCATGGCGGCGACCGAGTCTGCGTCCGTCACGTCCACAGTGACCGTCAAAGTGTGCGAACACTCCGGATCGATCGCAGATGCGGCGGCGGCGACTCGGTCGAGGTCAAGATCAGCCAGGACAACCATATGCCCGGCATCGACGAGGTGATCTGCGATCGCCATCCCCATGTCACCTGCAGCGCCAGTGACCAGGGCCACGCGACTGGTTGAACTGTGCATGGCCGTCATGAGACATTCGACCCCGCGCCATACGACCCCTCCACGGCCATCCTCAGCCGTCCAAGGAATCCATTGGTGTGACATAGGCCGACGAGATGCCGCCGTCTACGAGAAAAGTGGTGGCATTGACATATGAGCTTGCTTCGCCAGCTAGGAAGACGGCGGCCTCCGCGATCTCCTCGGCACGAGCGAAGCGCCCCGGTGGCACGTGGGCCATGCGGCGATCCCGCTGATCAGGGGTGAAGAAGGACCTGAGAAGTGCAGTGTCCACCGGTCCCGGACAAAGCGCGTTCACTCTCACTCCCCGGCGAGCGAATTCGATCCCC
>JBBQWW010000069.1:0-18638 GCA_038210245.1 Acidimicrobiales bacterium | reverse complement strand
CCAGCAAGGGAGGCACTTTCCGCGGATGCGCGGCCGTCAGATCAGGCGGTCAATCGGTGTTTCCAGGTTAAGACGCGCCAACGAGAGCGCTTTGACGAGAAATGGCAAACCTCCCGCGAGGGAGAGACGCAAAACTACGGGACTCCCTGAGTCAGCCGGGTTGCCGAATTAGAGACGCCGCTGGTGCCATCTGACTCGCAGCTCCCTGCCTTTGGGTATGGAGGGCCATGCGGGCACGAATCAGGGAACGACCCCGGAACTACCCAGGTGCCCTCGCCGCACTCTGCGGGATCGCTGTCATTCTGTGGCTAGTCTCGCCCACCGTTGAAGCGTTAGCCACGAGTCGTGTCGGTCATAGCTCGGACGGCCTGCGGATCCCCGGGCCTGCGGCCTCGGCCACGTCCACGTCCACGACAACAACCACTAGTCCCTCCACCTCGCTGCAGCCCGCTACTACGACGACGGGCCCCCGAACCACGGTCACAGCTCCACCAACCACGACGTCGGCTCCGCCCACCTCAACCAGCTCGACCGTCCGGTCCAATCC
Source organism: Acidimicrobiales bacterium (assembly GCA_038210245.1). Classification (GTDB taxonomy): domain Bacteria; phylum Actinomycetota; class Acidimicrobiia; order Acidimicrobiales; family RAAP-2; genus Bog-756. The sequence continues at coordinate 18,091 of JBBQWW010000069.1, read as the reverse complement.
GACCACGACCATGGGACCGGGTCAATCTCGGTCAAACCCGGGCGAGACCACCACCACGGTCCCACCCGCCGTGTCTTCCACGACCACCACGACCCCGACTCTGCCCACCTCCTCGGTGGACTCGACCACGACGACCCAGTCGCTCCCACCTGTGACCACCACCAAAGAAGTACCGACCGACCCCGCCCTCGCCGGCTGCCAGGCCGATCCTGCGGCCACGATCGCCGCCCTCCCGGCCGGCAGTGTCTTCGTGGGATCCGGTTGCTATATAACGTCCGGGATACTCATCTCGAAGCCGGTCACCATTGATGGCGGTGTCTACAATGATCCCGTAATCACGAATGCCGGTGACGGCAGTGTCCACCCAATCATCCGGATCAAGGACACCACTGGGGTGACCATCGAGAACACCATTCTGACCGGGGCTAACGTCAGCGGTGGGTTCCACCGCCACCTGGTGGGTCAAGCCGGACTCGACATCCTCTCCAGCAGTGGGGTTTCGATCACCAACGTGTCGGTGTGCAACACCTTCGGTGATGGACTAACGGCGTTTGCCAACTTTCCAGTCAACAAGAATCCCACGACAGGGTTGCGCGTGAACGGACTCTTCATTACCAACGCCGGTCGTGAAGGCATCACGATGGCCTATATCAAGGACTCTTTTCTCAATGACGTAGCCATCAACTCGTCATCAGACAGCGGTTGGGACTTTGAGAGCGACCTGCCGGGGATCGGCTCGGGTAACGTGACCGTCACCAACTCTCGTAGTACGAAGGGCGTCCGCCTGATAGAGGCGTTGCAGGGCCCCATCACCTTCGACAACTACAACGGCCAGCGCCACGTCACACTGCTGGACGAGGCCGCAGCCTCTGGGCAGCCGATTACTTTTAACGGAGGCAGCCTCCTGCTTCCCAACACGGATAATGGCATGCCGCCGGCCGGAATCACCGTCCGAGGACCTGGACGCCTCGCCTTGAACGGCGTGGCCGTTGGGCGGCTACCGGCGGTGCGACCTCCAAAGGGTCCGGCCTGGTCGGTCACGGAAGGCGGATCCCTGATAATTCATAGTTCGCTGGTGGCGTCGCCGCTGGGTACCAATGACCAGACCTCGTCAGTCACTATGACGTACTGAACCCGCTAGCAAAGGTACTGTTGCATTGAGCCGGGCCGGGCAGTTCTCGGAGAAATAGTCAAGACCTGTGGATGAGAACCTGACCGACTACGCGGCGACTTCCTCGTCCTGTTCGTCAGTTCGCTCGACCATCACCCCCTTCTCGAACGTCACACCGGCGCGAACCAGCGCGACCAGGTGGGGAGCGTTGACCATCCGCCACCGGGTCTGGGCCTGCTCGATCAGCTTGTAAGCCATGGCCAGTCCCGCCGATCGTGATCCCGGACCCTTGGTGACCTTGGTGCGCAGCCGCACCGTGGCGAAGGTGGATTCAATGGGGTTGGTGGTCTTGAGATGGACCCAGTGCTCGGCCGGGAAGGCGTAGAAGGCGAGCAGCTCTTCTCGGTCCTTTGCCATCTTCGACCAGGGGTGCCGTGGTCAGCACGGTGGCGAGGATAGGCGCGGGCACCAGGGCGAAGGCGCGTCCGCCGATGACCGGGACCTGTTCCGTCGACGACGGGTCCGTGCCGTCGGACCCGTCGTCGGGCGCGTCCCCAGGCGCAGCCACGGGAGGCGAGCGGCGGTAGGTCAGGACGGCCACGAGGGACAAGACGGCGGCTCCCAGGACCAGTGGCACGGCGAGGCGCAGGGCCACCGAGGGGCTGACCACGGCGATGATGATCCCGAGCTGGGCATAGGTGTCCACGCTGGCGATCTGGGCGCCGGCGACCGCCGGGGGGAACCGGTCGGGCGAACGGCTGAGTCGTCCCATCGACGCGGTCGTGGAAGCCGCTGGCCAGCCCGGTCGCCATGAGGCCGCGGCGGGGCCCGAGGGCCCGGACGGCCACGTAGCCGACCCACGAGGTCCCGGTGAGGGTGACGACGATCAGCCAGATGTGCGACGGGTTCAGTGTGCCGTAGGGTCCGACGTCCCGGTCGGGCAGCAGCGGGAGGATCACGAAGGCGATCACCAGGAACTTGATGGCATCGTCGATCTCGACGTCGGTGACGACATCCCGTGCGAATGCGTGGATCCTGACCTTGCCGGTCAGGAGGACCAGGAAGGCGATGGCCACGGCGGCAGCCAGCCGGGCGTCCGTCACGCAGAGTGCGCCGAGGAGGAACACTGCGAACGCGGTGAACTCGGTGGTGGTCCCCGGGTCGCCGCTGTTGGTGCGGCGGTAGCCGGCAATGATCAGGCAGCCGACCACCACCGCCCCGGCGACAAGCGCCCAGGTCCCGAGGAGCGCGGTCAGCGTCCCGACGGCGGCCAGCAGCGCGAAGGTCCGCGACCCCAACGCCTGGCGGGGGCCGCCCCGGTGGCTCCGCTCGCGCTCGATCCAGATGAGCAGGCCGATGGCGATCGAGTAGACGAATGCAAGTCCCTGCGACGAGGTCACGAGGTTCGCCCCCTCGTGAGGACAGCCAGGGCGGCTGCATCGGTGGCGATGTCCATGGACCTGCACCTGCGATTCACTGGCCCGGGAGGGCCCCGGAGGAACGGCAGCCGAGTGCTGCCGGGCCGTCGGCCCGCCGGACCACGGGCTCAGCCTGGATCCTGTGCGTGCCGTGAACCTCACCCGTCTCGCTGACCTGGAGTTCTCTTCATCTAGTTGCACTCGCAACAATATGGGAAATCTGGAGCAATAGCGTGGGAAATGACCAGATCGGGTGGCGCGTTCACCCAGGGCCACCCCAGTTTGTCGGTAGCCCACCAAGGGGTCCCGACAAAACTGGCCGGGTCGCACCGACAAAGCCCCGTCCATAGGGGTCCGCATGGGGGTTCGAGCGGGATTCTGGGCCGTCGTCGGGGTGGTTCCGATGTCGGGAGCCGACGTCCGGCACCTTTTCCCTTCCAGTGGTCCGCTCGGCTCAGACTCCGGACGCGACGGAACCACCGGGGTGGCACTTCCAGCGGGAGATGACCTGTCTCAGGCGGTCAGGGGAGGATCGGGATCGGCACTGGCGTCGTCCACCGTGGCGGTGACCACCATCGTCGATGCCGGAGCCCACGTCGTGAGGGACCTGGACGTCCGCCGGGCCCGGAGCTTGCGGAACTTCTTCTCGGCTGCGGCCATCTTGGTCAGGAACTCGTTGACCTTGCGGATGTTGGCCGCAAACAGCTGGAACGCAACACACTCTGAGCGGCCACGCCGCGGATGCGACGGCGCTCCGGGTCGTCGATGGCCTCCCTGGCCCCGTCCTTGATGAAGCCGCTCATGCCCTCGTTGGAGTTACGCAGCGTGGCGTAGGCGCTGTGCCACTCGTCGGTCTCATGGGCAAAGTGCTGGCGGAACTTGGCTCCCGCCTCAGGGGGGAGGGTGACCGAGCCCTGGGTGCAGATCTTGGGCGGGTGGGCGGCCAGGACATCGGTGACCGGGATGCGGATCCTGACCTTGCCATCGTCCCCCCTCGGAGGTGGGCTTGAGCTGGCAGCGCACCTGGGGGGCGGGACTGGCCGCCGGGCACATGACCCGGAGATGGCCGTCGGCATCGGGCTGGTTCTCCATCTGGATGGCCAGGCGCTGGCGCTCGGCGATCCTGGCCCGGTGGGTGGCCTCGTTGATCTTCCCGTCCCGGAAGTCCTTGGTGGCGTTGATCAACGACTCGGGCAGGGCCGGGCCCCTGAGGATCGACGAGACTATTTGCAGCAAACAGCTGCAATGCCAAGGTCAGCTGCAATAATTGGCGCGCCAGCGAGTCAAATACCGGCCCATCCTCTGGACATGTGCGTAGTGCTAGCACGAGGGTGTGAAGAGGCCTGCCATCCTTGTATCCGAGCGTCGGTGGGATAACCCTGTATGAAAAGGCGCAGTGTCTACTTTGTCTCCGCAGCCGGAGGGCACGTGAGGACCAATGCAGCGAGGGTGTTGTGGTATCGGGGGCGCATCATGTTCGCCCGGGACTTGGGGGCCTATTTGAGCCTAGTCTTGCTGATCGGATTGATTGGTGGGATCGCGATGGGGTCGATCGCTGCGGCCCGACGGACACAGGCTGCGTACCCGGCCTTCCTAGCCGCTACGAACGCATCAGACCTAACGATGTCGACCTATGGCACTACCAACGGCTCGTCTGCGAGCAGCTATTCGCCAAAGTTGGCCCGCCAAATTGCTCGCCTACCCAAAGTGAAACACGTCGAAAGTTGGGTCGGGACACTGGTTGCACCGCTGGAACCGTCCGGTGCCCCGAACTTCAACTCCCCTGTGAATGAGGTGGGAAGCGTCAACGGGCTGTACTTTGATGAGGACCGAGCCACTCCAGTCGTCGGACGTATGCCAGATCCGAGGCGTGCCGACGAGTTTGCTACCACGTCACTCGGAGCCCGAGACTTGGGGCTGCACGTCGGGCAGGTCCTTCCCATGGGTGTCTACACCCCGCGCCAGTTCAACGCCCCAGGCTTCGGCACGCCCCAAGTACCCCCAGCGCGCAAGATCGACATGCGGCTGGTCGGGGTCGTGGTCTTCAACAACGAGGTAGTCGAGGACGACACAGAACGACTTCCGACCAACATCTTGTTCACTCCGGCCCTGACCTCTCAGCTGATTGCCGCCAACGCGGTGCAGGGCACTTGGTACGGAATGCAGCTCACCCACGGCAGCCGCGACATTCCTGCAGTAGAACAAACACTCGTTCACTTGCTACCGAGCGGAAGCGATGCCAACTTCAACGCTACCTCGCTTTCCGCCAACAAAGTCGAGCGAGCCGTCAAACCGGAGTCCATCGCCCTGGGTGTGTTTGGGGCGATCGCCGCTCTGGCGACCTTGGCCATCGGCACGCTCGCCATCTCCCGACAGTTGCACTCAGCCGATGGGGATCTCCAGGTACTCCGCGCTCTCGGCGCCACCCCGATCACGACACTCGCCGATCGATTAGTCGGCGTCCTCGGTGCGACTCTGCTTGGCTCACTGTGGGCGGTCATCGTGGCGATTCTGCTGTCACCCTTATCGCCTCTCGGACCGATTCGAACCGTCTACCACCCTCCCGCGTTCGCGTACGACTGGACCGTCCTCGGGTTCAGCTTTCTCGTGCTTACCGTGGTTCTCGGTGCCATCGCCGTCACCATCGCTTACAGAAGCGCGCCCCATCGTCGGACGACCAGATCGGGCACCGACCCAGTCCCCGACTCAAAGCTTGTGGAAGTGGCCACCTCGTCGGGATTACCACCTTCCGCTGCTATCGGGCTCCGGTTCGCGCTAAGCCCTGGCCAGGGTCGCTCAGCTGTCCCCGCTCGCTCGGTGCTGATAGGTGCCAGCATCGCAGTGGCCATCGTGTCGGCAACGCTCACCTTCAGCAGCGGGCTTCACACCTTGGTATCGCGCCCTGCTCTCTACGGGTGGAACTGGAGCTATGCACTCAGCTCACAGAACGACGTGCCCCCATCCGCTCTGTCCGCCCTCAACCGCGACAAGAACGTGACAGCCTGGTCGGGATCCCAGTCCCTGACCGTCCAAATCGACGGTCAGACTGTACCGATCCTTCTGGAGAACAACCATGCGGCAGTTACCCCGCCGATTTTGTCTGGACACGCTGTGGACGGAGACAATCAAATTGTTCTGGGAGCAACCACACTGGCGCTTCTGCACAAGAAGATTGGCGACAACGTCGTATTCTCTTTCGGGTCCCCGGCGACGGCCCCGCTCTACATTGCTGCGACCAAGTTGGTGATCGTGGGGACGACGACGATGCCGGCTATCGGGGGAACGGGCAACTTTGCCGAACACCCCTCAATGGGCACGGGGGCCTTGCTCTCGGAAAATGTCAGCCCGGCAATAGGACGTGCCTCTCAACAAGCCGACCCCAATCTCAACGGACCAGGAATAGTCTTCGTGCGCCTTCGTACTGGAGCGGGGAGCCCTGCTGGTCTCAATGAAATGCACCGAGTCGCTCAACTGGCCAACATGGCCTTTGCCACTGATCCAAATACCACCGGGGACAACGTTCAGGTGTTGACCGTTCAGCACCCCGCCGAGATCGTCAACTACCAGTCCACCGGTGCAACTCCAGTATTTCTCGCTGCTGGCCTGGCCTTCGGCGCGATTGTAGCCCTAGCGCTCACGCTGATCGCATCCGTCCGACGGCGCCGACGAGACCTTGCTCTGCTGAAGACGCTTGGTTTCACTACTCGACAGTTGGCCTCCACGATCGCCTGGCAGGCATCAGCTATTGCTGCGGTAGCTGTGAGCATCGGAGTACCCATTGGCATCATCGTCGGGCGACAATTGTGGATACTCTTCGCCCGAAATATCAATGCCGTCCCGCAACCCACTGTGCCTGCGTCACTTTTGCTAGTCACCGTCGGCACGTTGATACTTGCCAATCTCGTGGCGGCCATTCCCGCTCGAATCGCTGCCGGTACCTCCGCCGCACATGTACTTCGCTCGGAGTAACGCCCAACCTGGCACTACGGGAGCGGGCCTTACGTATACACCCGCGCTTGTCGGATTCCCTGCGAGACATAGACCATCCGTCATGGCGGTTGGCCAAGACGGCAGATTCAGGGGACTCGACTACACCGTCGAAGGGCGGGTTGGCACGACGGCCCATCTGAAGGAGAAGGGCCGTCGGGGATGGGCGACGACGACGTTTTCCGAGTGAAGGTGGGCCACAACCGGTACCAGCCGACGGCGAGGACGGAGGCACTCCCGCCCACCTCCGTCCCCCGATCGCCGGCTCGGCCCGCTTCCCTGCCCGGTTGGGCTCCGATGGAATTCGCGATTCTCGTCCATTGTGATCGGCGCCGGCCGCCTGGATCGAGGGTGCGACCCCGCCTGGCTCGCAGGTACTACCACCACCCGATGGACCCGATGGGTGTGGGTGGTGAAACTGCAGCTGGCACGGCGGTGGCGACTACGGTTATCGGCCATGGAGACGGTCCGAGTGATACTCGCCGAGGACAACGCGCTCCTGCGCCAGGGCGTGGAGAAGCTCATCGCCCACCAGGACGGCTTAGAGCTGCTCGGGACGGCCACCGACCTACCCGGACTGCTGGCCCTGGTCGACGAGGTCGAGCCCGATGTCGTGGTGACCGACATCCGCATGCCCCCAACCGGAACCGACGAGGGCATCCAGGCCGCCACCTACCTCCGTGAGCACCGGCCGGGCATCGGCGTGGTCGTGGTCAGCCAGTACGCCAACCCGGAGTATGCCCTGGCACTGCTGGCCGACGGCTCGGCCCGCCGCGCCTATCTGTTGAAAGAGTCCATCGCCGGGGTGGACGAGTTGGTCCGGGCCATCCGCGCGGTGGCCGCGGGCGGCTCGGCGGTCGACCCTGCCGTGGTTGACGCCCTGGTCGGAGCTTCGGCTCCGCGACGACCATCCGACCTCGACCGACTCACGTCAAGGGAGCTGGAGACCCTCTCGGCGATGGCCCAGGGCAAGAACAATGCCGCCATCGCCGCATCCCTCTATCTGTCCGAACGGGCCGTTGAGAAGCACACCAACGCCATCTTCTCCAAGCTCGGCCTGACCGAGGAGGAGGACATCAACCGGCGGGTGAAGGCCGTGCTCATCTACCTGGGTGGGCAGTCCCCCAGCTAGCTACACCGAAGCGGCGTACTACCTTCCTGTTCCAAGCGGCGCCGCCCGTGGGACAATTGGGCATCATGGAGACAATCCGGGTACTGGTCGTCGACGACCAAGCGCCCTTTCGCTCGGCGGCCAAAGCAGTGGTAAGCCGAGTGGAGGGCTTCACCATGGTCGGCGAGGCCGTCGACGGAGAACAGGCCGTGGCCGTGGCGGCTGAACTCCGCCCAGCTCTCATCCTGATGGACATCAACATGCCGGGCATCAGCGGGGTCGAGGCCACGCGCCAGATCGTGGCCAACTTGCCCGACACTGTCGTGATCCTGTGCTCGACCTATAACCCGCTGGACCTCCCGCCAGACGCCTCGCGCAGCGGAGCATTGGCCTATGTGAACAAAGAAGAGTTCGGCCCCTCCGAACTCAGGCGCATCTGGGCGGAGCGCGACACCATCGAGTTCCTGCCCCGCTGACCGACGACGGGAGTCTCAGGTGATGGGGATCGATCCCCGGACCGACGACCCCTCGCCAGGCATCGAGTCCCAGCGCACCGAGCCGCCGATGGCCCCGAGCCTGTCACTCATGTTCATGAAGCCATGGCCTGCCTGCGCCACAGCGGCGTCGAAGCCGGGACCGTTGTCGGAAACAGTGAAAAGGAGCCCCCCCTCCTCTTCCCACACCCGAAGCTCCACTCGGGAATCGGGTGCGTGTTTGGCGGCATTCTGGAGTGCTTCAAGGCAGCAGAAGTAAACGGCGGCCTCGATGTCGGGGGAGAAGCGACCGATGCCTTCGGCCAGGGCCGAGACATCGAGTGGGCTGCGCATGGCCACGGCCCGCAGGGCCTCGGGCAGCCCGTTGTCCATCAGGAGTGGGGGGTAGATCCCATGGGCCAGGTCCCGCAGCTCCTGCACGGTCGCCTTGACCTCGAGGGAGATCTCGTCGAGGGCCTGGGCGGCGGCGGCCGGGTCCTCGGCCACCAGGTCCTTGACCAGCCGCAAATTCACGGCCAGAGCCACCAGATGTTGCTGGGCACCGTCATGGAGGTCCCGCTCGACTCGGCGGCGCTCGGCGTCGGCCGCGGCCACGATGCGGGAGCGTGAGGCCCGCAGTTCGGTGGCCTGGCGCCGCACCTCGTCCAAAGTCGACTGGAGGGCGGAGTCGAGGTTGACGTTGTGCAGGGCTAGGCCGACCTGGCGGGACAGTTCGGTGAGGATCAGGTCCTCTTGCTCACTGAAGGGCGGCTCGGTGATGGGTCGCTCCACGACCACCAACCCGAGCAGCTCCCCGCCATAGGTGATGGGGCACACTCGGATCTGGGAATGGTCTCGGCTGCCGATAACGGCCGGGAGCCAGACCGAGGTCCAGGCGTTGCCAGAGACGCCGGCCCGGGCGATCACCGGTTGTTCCTGCGGGCTGATGTGGAGGGTGCCCGGCCCCCGGTCGGGGATGGAGGCGCTGCGTTCCAAGACCTCATTCGACCCGGTGAAAACCTCGGCGCTGGCCAACACCATCGACTTGTGCAACGACTCGGTGAGCTGGAGCAAGAGCTCATCCATGGCCACGGCCCGGGTGAGGCGGGTGCTGAACATCCGAACCACGTCGTCGGGGACGTCGTCGGTACCGTAGACCAGGCGCTGGGCGAAGCGCCGGACGCGCTGATGGGAGAGGGACGCGCCGAGTGCCACCACGGCGGCGGCCAGGATGGACAGTCCGAGCACCTGGCGGTCACCAGGCTCCGGTTCGTGACCGAATCCGAGTACCACCAGGAGATAGACGGCCAGGACAATAACGGAAAAGCCGGTCCCTGTGAGTAGCCACACCAGTGTCTTGTCAGAGATGCCGAGTAGTCGACGGAACGTGGCAGCCACCACGCCTAGGGGCAAGAGGACCAGGCTTGCGGCGGCGACCGACCACGGGTGCAGGGGCCAGCGCACCAAGAGGTAGAGACCCACCACCACCAGTCCCAACTCGATGGCTGCGGTCGCGCCAGAGGCCATCCACTGCAGGCGCTGGCGGTCTACGCCGGGGGCGGACCGGTAGCGCCGGACAGTGCCCGATAGGCCCACGATGATGGCAACCACCCAACCGGCGGCGGCGGCCGCGTCGCTCATCCGGCCCGGGCCGAACCAGGCCCACAGGCCGAAGACCAACCCAGCGGCGTAACTGGCCAACACCACCGAAGCCCTGCCTCTGGTCAGCGGCTTCCCCTCGGGCACTGACATCAGGAAATGGACGCCCATGGCCATGAGGAGAGCGGGGACCACTGTCGCCACGAACCGGGAGTCGCGCCCCGACGTACCGGTCCAGTCCGAACCGAGCTCGGCGGCCGTCAGGGTCACTGCACCGAGCAGCGCAGCCACCGACACCAGGCGGCCGAGGCGCCGAAGGCCAGGACGAAGAAGCAGGCAGAATGCGGCAACCGCCCACCCGAGCGTCAGCTCGGCCCGGATGGCTCCGGCTGGGCTCGTGCCCCCCTTGGCCAAGCCATACGCGGTGACGGCCAGGGCCGGCACCACGAGGAGGACCTCGATGCCCACTCTGGGCTGATCGATCAGATCACGTCCGTCGGCCGCGGGCATCGGGTCGACCAGAGAGGGATGGTCACCCGACCAAGACGATGGCGTGGCCGTGACCGCGCCGTCGGTGACTCCGGTGCAGGCAGTTCGATCGAGGCCAGAAGCACCGCTTCCGTCCACAGGCTCCACCGACCTCGGCTCTGCTCCCGTGGTCTCCGAGTCCATGGCGCCATTCACGCCCGAGTCGGTGGCCGAGGTCGGAGTCACCGCCCCGGCACCAGCTACACCGGAGTTGGCAGTCACCGGACGTCGCTACCGGTGCCGGCAGGATTTTTGTCCGGTACTCCCACCATCCGCCCGTCCCGCATGTGGACCAGCCGTTCGGCGGCCTGGGCCACGTCGTTGTCGTGCGTGACCAACACGATAGTCTGGCCCCCTCGGTGCAGTCGGGACAGCAGCTCGACGATCTCGTGACCGCTGTCCGAGTCGAGTGCTCCCGTCGGCTCGTCGGCCAAGAGGAGCGTGGGCTGGTTGGCCAGGGCGCGCGCGATGGCTAGGCGCTGACGCTGCCCTCCGGAGAGCGATCCGGGAACGGCCTTGGCCTTGTCCCCCACCCCGAGAAGGTCGAGGAGGTCACGAGCCCGACTCTCGGCCGGCTTCCGCTTGGTGCCGGCGATGATGGCCGGTAGGGCGACGTTCTCCAAGGCGGTCATGCTCTCCAGCAGGTTGAAGAACTGGAACACGATTCCGATGTGCTTCCGGCGAATGACGGACAGTTCGTCCTCGGTACGACCCGTAATCAGCTCGCCTCCCACCCGGATGATCCCCTCGTCGGCCACGTCGAGGCCAGCCACCAGGTTGAGGAGCGTCGACTTCCCACATCCCGATGGCCCCATGAGCGCCACGAACGCCCCAGCCGGAACGCGGAGGTTGGCCCCACGTAGGGCGCGGACAGGCGCGTTCTCGGCCTCGAAGGTCTTCCGAACGCCCTCGACCACCAGAACGTCCGTGTCGTCCGCCATAGCAGGCGCCTGGGATCCGGCAGCTGTCGGCTCCACGTCCACTGTGCTCATCGAGTACCTCCGGTCGGGTCGTCGGTTCGTTCGGCAGACACTGGCCCTGAGCCGACCGTCGCGGCGAGAGCGCCGCCGCCGTCAATGGCCCCCAGATGGACCTCGGCCGTGGGCGGCTGTCGGACGCCCACTTCCGGCACCTGGCGGGCAATCCGCCAGGCCCGCACCGGGGTGTCCCTTCCTTTGACCAACTGATCGGGCAAGAGCGTCGCCTCCACTGGTTGCGCCAGTGCGTCCATTGTCGCCTGGCTAAGCACAGTCTCGCCCGAGTCGGCCAACTGCTGCAGACGTTGGGAGAGATTGACGGTATCGCCGACCAAGGTGTATTCCAGGCGCTCCTCGGTCCCGAGCAGAGCGGCGGCGGCCTCGCCGGTGGAAAGGCCGAGCCCGAGGCCGAAGGGCGGAAGGCCGTTGGCCTCCCAGGTGGCATTGACCTCGGCCTGCAGGCGATGAGCCTCAGCCGCCGCCCTGAGCGAGCGGTCGGCGTGATCGGGCTGGGAGAAGGGGGCGCCGAAGACCGCCATCACTGCGTCGCCCACGAACTGCATAATCGTTCCATCCTGGGCCAGAATGGCCTGATTCATGGCCGCCCGGTGTGTGTTGAGCTGTCCCGCCAACTGGCTGGGATCAGCGTGCTCGGCGATGGTCGAATATGAACGAATGTCGCTCATGAGGACCGTGACCTCGACCACCTCCGTCTTGCCAATGTCCCGTCCATCCCGGCGTAACTTCTCGGCCAGCCCCCCGGGTAGGAGCCGCGACAGCGACTCGCCCTGTTCCTCGCTGTCCACGATGCGCTGGTGGAGCGACCGCAATCGCCGGATGGCACCCTCGTTCCCGGCCGATACTCCTTGGGCCAAAGAAACGAACAACGCCTCGACCTGCGTGTCGACGGCCTCGGGAGTAGTGCGTAACGAGGCGGCAATGGCCTTGATGGGCTTTCCCTCGGCCACCCATCCGAGCAGTGTTTCTTCGGTCTGGGTGAGTCCGCCATTGGTGGTCACAGGCCGTACCAGTGCATCGACGATCGAAGGGTCGAGGGCCGTACCGCCGGTGGCTACCGCCCGCACGGCATCGACCAGTTGATTCCCCTCGGCGATGTGGTCCTTCAGGAGGTACCCATAGCCGGCGGACCCCTCGGCCACCAGTGAAACGGCATACTCAGGGTCGTCGTACTGGGAGAGGATGACCACCCCGGTACCCGGGCATCGCTGGCGAACCTCCCGGGCCGCTTCGATGCCCTCGCGCTGGAAGGTTGGGGGCATGCGGATGTCGGTAACCAAGACGTGGGGATGGGTGGCCATGACGCCCTCGACCAGTGTGTCGTAGTCCTCGGCCACGCCCACGACCCGTAGGTCGCGCTGGCGCTCGAGGAGGCTCCGCACGCCCTCTCGGACGATCACATTGTCGTCGGCGAGAAAGACGTCGATGGTTGCTCCTGGGCCTGCTGTCGCCTCGCGGTCCACCATGCATCAAATATCGCGCCGAGGTGGCGCCTGCGACAGGGCGTGACCATGTCAACCCGGGTGGTGCCAGCCCCACCTCTACGGGCAGGCGATCACGGTGGTATCTGGCATGGGTCATCGTCACTATGGAGACATGCGAACCGAGAGCTCTGTGACCTCCCTGTCCTGGATCCCCTCCGAAGCGGTGCGCGGCGGAACCCGCGTGGCCTTCGACGCCGGGATCACCCACTACGACGAGCCCCCGCCCGATGTCATCGAGGACGTCAAGGCTCTCCAGATGGCCGACCGGTTCCGCTTCGCCAACGTGCTCTCCGCCTACTTGGAGACCACAGCCAAGGGTGCCATCACCGGGTACGGGTACACCGGGGCGGGGCTGATGGGCTCGACCCGGGTGGCCGTGGCCGGCCTCAATAGAATCTTCGAAGCCGTGGGCCTGCCCCTTCTCCAACAGCCGCCGGTGGTGACCGAGACGTCAGTCCGCTTTGTCCAGACATTTGGCGGCCGCACCGGTTTGCCCGCTCCCCGCCGTGTTCGGCGTAAGCCATTCATCCAATGGCAAGCGCCCCTCGTCTGGTCGACTCTGCAGCTGACCCTCCACGTCGACGGGCCGCCCGAGTTCGAGGTCACTGGGGCCAGCCGGTTCCCCCGGCACTGGTTCTACGACGGTGAGGGTCGTCTGGCCGCCAAGTCGGGCCTGACCGACTACAAGGACTGGTACCGCAGGTCGTTCGGGAAGCACACCCCTTGGGGCGACCAGGACTCTCCGGCCCTGGTGACCGCAGTCGAGACGGCACTCGAGCGCTCCCTGTCGGCCCAGATGATGGGCCAAAGATCGAAGCCCCGGTTCCAGAAGGTCAGCGCCGGGGATGTCCTCGTCCATGAGGGCGAGGCAGGCACCGACGTCTTCCTCGTCCTCGACGGCGTGGTCCGAGTGGAGAAGGAGGGCGAACGCCTGGCCGAGTTCGGACCCGGAGCGGTCTTGGGCGAGCGATCCGGGATCGAAGGGGGCACACGGACCTCAACACTGGTCGCCGTGACCAACTCTCGTGTTGCCGTCGTGCCTCACGAGGCCATGGACTCCTCCCAGCTCCATGAGTTGGCCGAGGGCCATCGGATCGAAGTGGCCCGGGCCTAGGGAATGCGGGCACACCTCCTCGGGGTCCGCGGCTCGGTCCCCACGCCCGGTCGTCCCTTCATCGGCTACGGGGGGAACACCTCGTGCGTCGCCGTGGCCCGTGACGGCGAGGCACCCAGTTTGGTGCTTGACGCCGGTACCGGGATCCGGGGCCTCCCGGACCTCCTCGACGGCCGCCCCTTCGACGGCAGCCTCCTCCTCTCCCACCTTCATTGGGACCACGTCGAGGGGCTCCCCTTCTGCCCGGCCATTGACCGCAACGACGCACGCTGCGACCTCTACCTCCCAACCCAGCCCGATGGGTCGGCGGCCGTCGATGTCCTGTCCCGGATGATGTCGCCACCCAACTTCCCCATCGACCCCTGGGGCCTGATCGGCCAATGGTCGTTCTCGTCGCTCGGCCCCGGGACCCAGAAGGTCGAGGGCTTCACCGTGACCGCCACCGAGGTGGCCCACAAGGGAGGGACGACCTACGGCTACCGCATCAGCGACGGCCGTTCGGCCATGGCCTACCTGCCGGACCACTGCCCGACCACCTACGGACCCGGGCCGAAGGGTTGGGGTGCGATCCCCGAGGCCGTCGAGGGGCTCGTCGACGGCGTGGACCTGCTCGTCCACGATGCCCAACTCACCGCCGACCAGCTCTCGGAGGGAGCGGCCTACGGCCACGCCGCCCTCGAGTACGCGGTAGAGCTCGGCCAACGGTGCGGCGCCTCAACTGTCGTCCTCTTCCATCACAGTCCACGCCGGACCGATGTGGAGCTCGACGGCATTGCCGCCACCTACCGGTGCAGCGCCGACCCCACTGTGGTCGTTGCTGTCGAGGGTGCGGTCATGGACTGTTGACGGCCTCCCCGTCCAACCCAGTGTTGATCCCGCATGGCAGAGCAGAGACCGGCGGTGGGTGGTCGGAGTCAATTGGGCCCAAGATCGAGGAGGGCTCTGTTGTGTTAGTCGATAGCGGAGCGCGGCACGGCCATGTTCGGCGGGATTCGCCGGTCAGATCGCCAGCGCCAGCTCGTTAAAGGCCGCAGCCAGGGTCATGCCGCAGTTGCCACCCCAACTGACTGACGTCATCCCCAGACAGCGGGAAGTTTGCCGGACCATCAGGCCTCTATCAATTGATCGCCTCGGCGGGCTCATCCATAAATATTGCCCGGTTGGGTGACATGGATGACGTTTTTGGCACCCACAGGTCAACCTCGAACCCTCGCTCAGCCACGAGCTCCTCGAGATCCCGATAGGACAATCGCACAAATTCCGGATTCACGTGGACGATCAGGGTTGGCGTGCTACCACCACCAAGCAACACCGGATAGCTCGCTGGGCAGCCAGGCGATTCGCGAATAGCGTCTAAGCATGGCCAGCGGACATGAATTTCGGGCGGCCGCCTATTGGGCCGCTGGTGATATACGCCGTCGCTGGAAGTCGCTCGTCATCGTCGGTCTATTGATCGGGCTTACAGCCGGCTTTGCGCTATCCACCCTAGCTGGTGAACGACGGACCAACTCGGCTCTGATTCGACTGACGCAGCAGACTCATGCCCCTGACGCTGTCGTGTTCCCGAGCCAGGTCGGCACCTTCCAACCAAACTGGGCCCCCCTTGCTGCTCGTCCTGAGGTTGCCAAACTGGCGGTATGGAATCTCTTGTTTGGGAATGTGAACGGCCAACAAGGCGGCCTATTATTCGGCTCGGCGGACGGTACGTATCTCGGATCTGTGGACAAACCGGTTGTCGTTCGGGGGCGCATGTTCAATCCCGCGGCCTCGAACGAGATGGTCCTCGATGAAAACGCAGCCAAGGATGGTCCTCCAGTTGGAGCCACGATCACCTTCCAGCCCTACGCTCCGGACCAGCCCGAAACGACCGGACAGCCTCGAGGACCCAAGGTCACCATGCACGTGGTGGGCGTCGTGCGGACGGTGCCCCAGTTCCTCTTCGCCTCGGACGGACAGGCACTCGTCTCTCCAGGGTTTATGGTCCGGTACGGCTCACAGATTCTCGACTTGCAAAACGCTGACGTCGTGCTCAGGCACGGGTCGGCGGACGTCGGGGCGCTCCGCCGCGACATGAATAGGCTGGTCGCACCCGGTGCTCCGGTATTAGATGTCCACGCTACTAGTCGACGGGTGAACACCACCTTGGCTGTCGAGAGAATCGCCCTTCTCCTCCTGGCTGCCGCGGTTATCCTGGGCGGCGGAATCCTTGTGGCCCAAACCCTTGGTCGGTCGGCCTCGGCGATCGATGACGACGCATTGGCCATGCGCTCTATGGGCATGACGCGGAACGATTTGGGCATAGCCACCGGGCTCTCGCATCTCGTCCCAGCTGTCATCGCGGGAGTGGCAACGTTCGGGGTCGCACTGGTGGCATCGGACCGATTTCCAGTCGGTATGGGTCGGCGCCTTGACCCTGATGTCGGATACCACATCGACTGGACCATGGTTGGCCCTGGTATTGCAGTGACCATGTTGGCACTGCTCGGAGCTTCAGTGTTCGTTGGTAGAAGGGATCGGACCGATCGACGCAACGCAGCTCGATCGTCGACAGCGCCCAAGAAGCTGCGCCTTCTCTTGCCGGCCAGTGCCGGGATCGGCACAACGATGGCATTCGAGTCGGGGCGGGGGAGGGCTCGAGTGCCCGTGGTGCCGGCACTCCTGGCTGCAGTCGTCGCCGTGGTCGGTGTCGTCGCTACACTCGGAATTGATCGGGGCATTAGTAGTGCACTCGACAATCCGAACCTGGCCGGAGTGGCATGGGACGCAGGGGTGACGCCGAATCCAGACGCCGAGACAGGCCGTAATATCAGTCCCCAATTGGCCCGGCTCGTCCAAATCGGGCCGGTCATCAAGGCGGCAGCGATCGTCGACCGTGACGTACTGAATGTTGGGCGCATCGGGGTGCCCACCTTCTCTGTGCGCCCGGTGACCGGGGAGTCATCCACCACAATCAGCTTCACGCGGACGTCCGGACGTGCCCCTCGAGGCCTCAGAGAGGCGGCTATCGGGCCGGCCACGGCCAGGGAACTCCACGTTGCCGTAGGCGACACCATCACCATCGGCACTCCCAGCACCCGGGTTCAAATCGTTGGGGAATCACTCTTTCCTGACGACGTTCATGCAGAATTTGATGAGGGTCTGTGGTTGGCGCCGAAACAGTTCGACGCCATCGTGCCTCCGATTGGATTGCAAACAGAGAGCGGCGATGCCAGGGTTGTCGCGGTTCGGTTTGGGCTTGGTACCGATCTCCAAAGCAACGTTGGTCACCTCCGACGTGAGCTCGGGCCACTCGCACAAGACGTCGCCCCTCCGCATTCGCCCGACGAATTGACCAATTTGGGTAACGTGCGAGCCCTGCCGCATCTGTTGGCCGTCTTTCTCGGACTCATTGCTGTAGCCGCACTCGGTTCAGTGCTGATGAGCTCCACACGTATGCGCCAGCACGACTTCGCCGTGTTCCGGGCCTTGGGAATGACCCGAGGAGGCGTGCGCCTGGTGCTCAGTTCACAAGCCACCGCAATTGCCCTCTTTGGTGTGACCCTCGGAATCCCTCTGGGGCTCGCCGCCGGCCGCATCGGTTGGCGCACGATCACTGAGCGCGTACCCCTTTCCGATGTCGCACCTCTCGCCTTAGTGGGGGCGTTACTTCTAGTCCCGGCGACTATTATCGTGGCGAATTTGCTGGCACTCTGGCCTGGTCGAGTAGCGCTTTCTCGAGTTCTCGGCAAGGAACTCCGATCCGAGTGACCCAGCCCTATTGGCACTGTTGAGTTGGGCGCGATCGACGCGATCCCCCTGACGGCAGTGCCCTGGATGAAAGCTCGGGTCCGGCATCTCATGTCATTACAGGGCCATGCAGCACCAGCATCTGAGCACTTTCTGTACGGTGATTTGGCGGCCGACGGCTCAATGCAACCATGCCACTCAGCGAACGTACTCAACCGGCGAAGTCTCTGATCCGTGACCGGACACCAAGTTCACGAAATGGCTTCGACGAGGTGTTCCGTGCCGAGGGCATCCGGATCATCCGAACCCCGGTTCGGGCGGCTCTGTTGCATTAGTCGATCGTGCGGGGGACAAGAAACTCATCCGCCTCGTTGACCAGGGAGTCTCTATTGATAGTTTCACTCGTGAGGGCGCCGGAAGTTTTCGTACACCCATTCCGATTGATTCCGTACACCCGTTCCGGAGTTTTCGTACACCCGTGGAGGAGGCTGCGTAGCGCCGATGTGACGTAGTGGGACCGGACACCTTGACTCGAACCGTCCACC
>JBBQWW010000068.1:0-18719 GCA_038210245.1 Acidimicrobiales bacterium | reverse complement strand
GCCACCTTCATGGAGGTGCTGGCCGTGGACGCCTTCCGGCCCGAGTGGCAGCGCTGGGTCAGCTTCGGGGTGGAGCGGGAGGCGGCCATGGCCGTCGACGGGCTCCACGCCACCCGGCCGGTGGAGTTCCACGTGGGCCGGCCCGAGGAGGCCCAGGGCATGTTCGACGTCCTCACCTACCAGAAGGGTGGCAGCGTCCTGCGCATGCTGGAACAGTTCATCGGGCCTGACGTCTTCCGCGAAGGGATTCACGACTACCTCACCACCCACAGCCACGGGAACACGGAGACCTCGGATCTCTGGGACGCGCTGGAGCGCTCCAGCGGGCGGGCGGTGCGCACCATCATGGACACCTGGATCAACCAGGGCGGCTATCCCCTTGTCCGGGTGGGCGAGGATGGCTCCCTGTCCCAGACCCCGTTCAGCTATCGGGGCGGGACCGGCGGGGCCATCGGCTCGGACTGGCGGGTACCCGTGCTTACCCGTCCGCTCCAGCAGGCCGACTTCGACCCGTTGCCCGTCCTGCTCGACGGGGCCGGCTCGGCTCCGGGTTCCGGGATGGTCGACCACGTAGTCAACGCCGGCGGATCCGGCTACTACCGGGTCTCCTACCCGACCGCCACGGTCCGGCTCCTGGCCGGCCGACTGGGCGACCTGGCTCCCCTCGAGCGGTATAACCTCGTCTCGGACACCTGGGCCGCTGCCCTCTCCGGCCAGGCCCCGCTGGCCGACTTGCTGGCCCTCGCCCGGGCATTGGTGGATTCGGCCGAAGGGGATCCGAGCGTCTGGTCGGTGGTCCTCGGCGCTCTGGGGCTCTTCGACCGAATCGTCCCCGACGGGGATCGTCCTGTGCTGGCCCTGGCTGTGCGCACCCTGCTCGGACCCCTGGCCGGCGACCTCGGATGGGACCCCCGGGACGACGACGATGAGCGGACTCCCTCCCTGCGCTCGTCGGTGCTCCGCACCCTGGGCACCATCGGCGACGACCCTGACATCAAGGCCGGGGCGCTGCACCGTTTCGCCACATCGGCCACCGAGGCCCTGCACCCCGACACGGCGTCGGCTGTGCTGGACATCGTGGCCTCCGACGGTGGTCCGGCCGAGTTCGACACCTTCCTCGAGCGGTACCGGACCCCGTCCACTCCGCAGGAGGAGATCCGGTACCTCTACGCCCTGCCCTCGTTCTCCGATCCGGTCCTGGCGTCGCGGGCCTTCGATCTGGCCCTGACCGAGGTGCGGACCCAGAACGCTCCCTTCGTCCTACAGTCCCTCGTCGCCCATCGGTCATCCGGCCCGACGGCCTGGTTGCGGATCACCGAGCAGTGGGACGAGTTGGTGGCCAAGTTCCCCACCAACATCTTCCCGCGCATGCTCGACGGGGTCCGGGGCCTGTGCCGGCCCCCCGAGCTGGCCGCCGAGGTGACGACCTTCATCGAGACCCACCCCCTGCCCACCGGCGGCCGGACCGTGGAGCAGATCCTCGAACGCCTGGCCGTGAATGTGGCCTTCGGCGAGCGGGAGGGGAACGGTCTGGCCCGTACCCTCACCGAGTCCCTGGACCTGCCGACAGCCTGACCGACCCGTACCCCGGAGGGGGCCGAGCCGCCATGATCGGGCCACCCCTCGGCGAGTCCCTAACCTGAGGCCGTGCAGTTCAGCGTCATCGCCACGGTATTCGTCATCATCTTCGTGGCGGAGCTGCCGGACAAGACCATGATCGCCACCCTGATCATGGGCAGCCGCTACCGCCCCCTACTGGTGTGGATCGGCGCCACCGCCGCCTTCGGCATCCATGCCGCAGTGGCCGTGGCCGTGGGTCAGCTGCTGCAGCTCCTGCCCCACAAGTGGATCGAGGCCGTGACCGCCGTCCTGTTCGCCGCCGGGGCCGCCTACTTGCTCTTCGTCCCGGAGAAGGTGGAGGAGGAGGAAGGCGAGGAGGAGGCCGATTCGGCCCGCAAGGGGTTGAAGACGGTGGCCGCGGCCTTTCTGGTCATCTTCATCGGCGAGTTCGGTGACCTCACGCAGATCCTCACCGCCAACCTGGCGGCCAAGTACCACGCCCCGGCCGAGGTGTTCATCGGTGCCTTCGCCGGGCTGGCGTCGGTGGCGGCGGTCGGGGCCTTCGGCGGACGGGCCCTCCTCAGGATCCTGCCTCTGGCCGTCATCCGCACGGCCGGAGGGGTCCTGCTGGCCGGATTCGCCGTCTACACCCTGGTCCAGTTGGTCCGGTGAACGAACCTGGAGCTGTGGGTGGACGTGGACACCGCGACGCCGTAGGCCGACAGGTCGGTCAGCCCGGGGCTGGCCGGCGTGGGGGTGGTCGGGGCGACTCCGGTAGTGGCCTCCAGAGACGGGCCTCGAGGCGCTGGACGGATGTCAGCCTCGAGGTGCCTCTGCCCAAAACAGCGACGGTGCCGTAGTGCGGGTGCCGGGGTGCGGGTGCCGGAGCAGATCGATGCCGTCCGTGGCCAGTAGTCGCACAGACTCCCCGATCGCCATCCCTTCGCCAGGAGATCGGTAGGCGGCTCAGTGCCGGTCGGGTGTGGCCTCGACGATGAACTGGTAGCCGAACATGGTAGGCCACAGGTCCAACAGAAGCCGGTCCACCAGGCGCAGGGCGTGAGCCTTGGTGCCCTCCATGCCCAGGGCGTCGAGGGGTAGGCCCACCGACTCGATGCGGCGGACGGCGAAGCCCTGGCGCTCCACCAGCTTCCGGATGCTACGGCGGGTGAAGAACCGGAGGTGGGTGGAGTCGAGAATGCCGCGTTGGTCGTAGTCGAACATCCCGAATGTGGAGCGAAGCCGCGGATACCAGTGGGCGATGTTGGGCACGCAGAACAAGGCCACGCCGTCAGGGGCGAGGACGTCCCGGACCTGGCCTATGAGGTTCCCCGGGTTGACCAAGTGCTCGAGCACGTCGGCGGCCAGCACGATGTCGAAGCCCGTGCCCACCCCGGACGGAATGCCGTCGTTGAGGTCGGCCTTCACGAAGGTGTCGGTCCGCTCGGTGACGCCGGTGATCTCCATCACGTCGACCCCGGTGACGTGATGGCCCATCTCCACCAGGCGCTCGGACAGGAGGCCGCTGGAGCAGCCCAGGTCGAGCACCTTGCTGGGCGGCTTGGACTTGAGCAGCGTGGAGATCCGGCCGTGCGAGCTGTCCTCGCTGGGCTTCAGCTGGTACTCCTCGGACAGGGCGATGCGGCTCCCGTCGCCGAACCCGGCCTTCTGCAGGCGGTAGGCGACCACGTCCTTGGTCACGTCGGCGGCGTAGCCCATGCCGTCCACGTAGCAGATCTCGTCGCCGTAGTAGGTGGGAATGGGAACCTCGGCGATGCGCATGCCGGCGTCGTGCAGCTGAATGATGATCTGGGTGTCGAAGTTGAATCCGTCCGAGTTGCGGTCGAAGGGGATCTGCTTGAGGGCGCTCACCGCGTAGGCCCGGTAGCCGGAGTGGAACTCGGAGAGGTCGGTGCCGAGGGCGGCGTTCTCGAAGCGGGACAGGATGCGGTTGCCCACGTACTTGTAGAGGGGCATGCCCCCCTTGCGGGCGGCTCCCTTGATCATGATCCGGGATCCGAACACGGCGTCGGCCTCACCGCTGATCAGCGGGGCCACGATGTCGGGCAGCGATTCGGGGGCGTACTGCCCGTCGCCGTGGAGCATGACCACGATGTCGAGGCCGTGCTCGATGGCCAGGTCGTAGCCGGCCTTCTGGTTGCCGCCGTAGCCCAGGTTGGCCGGTTGGCGGATCAAGGTGATGGGCAGATCGGAGATCTGCTGGTAGCCCAGGCCGACCAGGTAGGTCGAGTCGTCGCTGTGGTCGTCGCTGACGATCACCTCTTCGATGTCCGGACGGATCTCCTTCGGAATACGGTCCAGCACCTTGGCCAGGGTCGAGGCGGCGTTGTAGGCCACCACGAGTACGCCGATCCGCTTCTTCTCGATGGTTCCCATCACCCCTCCCCCATACGGTACCCGTGGCCCCCATATGGTACGTGGCCCCAACCCAAAGGGAAAGCGGGAGGTCCCCTGGCCGGATGGCCCACGCCCCCCACCTGCACGGATAACCACACCCGATGCCCTCAACTGTCGGATCGGGCACCATCGTGTCAGGCTTGAGGGATGGATCCCTCTTCCCGGACGCTCCCGGCTGCCGACCATCCGGAGCGCACGCTCCGCCGCCAGCAGCTCTTCGCCAAGGCCCGGCTGGCCACGGGATTCATGCCGGACGACGAGGGCGAGGCCCTCTACCTGGCCGCCCTGCGGGCCGGGGCCTCCTTCGAGCGGGCCACCTTCATGGAGATCGGTGCGTGGTGCGGGAAATCCACCGTCTACCTGGGGGCGGCGGCCGAGGAGACCGAGGCGGTGCTGTTCAGTCTCGACCATCACCACGGGTCGGAGGAGAACCAGGCCGGCTGGGAGCACCACGACCACTCCCTGGTGGACGCGGTCACCGGGCGGATCGACACCCTCCCCCACTGGCGTCGGACCGTGGTGGACGCCACCCTCGAGGCCTCGGTGATGGGCCTGGTGGGCGACTCCCCCACTGTCTCCTCCCACTGGTCGACGCCGCTGGCCTTCTGCTTCATCGACGGAGGCCACGGGGTCGAGCCGGCGTGGGCCGACTTCCGGGGCTGGTCCCCGCTGGTAGTCAAGGACGGATGGCTGGCCATCCACGACGTTTTCCCCAACCCGGCCGACGGTGGGCGTCCCCCCTTCGACATCTGGCGGGCCGCCCTCGACTCCGGGGAGTTCGTGGAGGACGGGGAGTGCGGTTCGCTGCGGGTGCTCCGCCGACTCTGACCGGCCGACAGCGGCGGAGTCGGCGGCTTCGGGTCAGAGCCCTCCGGGTGAACCCGGGGCCCGGACGGCCGGCTCGACGAGCGAGTCCGGCGCCGGCTCGGTGAGGTCCAGGTGGCTGGGCAGCCCCTCGCCCCGGAAGATCCCCGAGGCGGGCGTGGTCCGGCTCAGGGCGTCAGCGGCCAGGATCATGGCACCGGCCGTGTAGGACGACCGCTCGAGGGGCGGGTAGGTGGCCTCCTCGGGATAGACCATGCCGGTCCAGTAGGAGCCGTCCTCGTTGCGCAGGGCCTGCACCCAGCCCATGAGCTCGAGGGCGGTGTCGTCCCGTCCCACCGCGTCCAGAGCCAGTACGCACTCGGCGGTCTCGGCGGCGGTGACCCACTCTCCGGTGGACACGCAGCGCACCCCGCGGCCGTCCAGCACGAACTGCGACCAGTGCTGGTCCATGCGTCGATGGGCGGCCTCGCCGCTCAGGGCACCGGCCAGGACCGGGTAGTACCAGTCCATGGCGAACTCCTCTTTGGGAGCGAAGGCCTCGGGCTGATGGGCCACGGCGTGAGCCAGCCGGCCGGCGGCCAGCTCCCAGTCGGGCCGTTCGTGTCCCAGCCGCTCGGCGCAGGCGATGGCACACCGAAGGCTGTGGTACATCGAGGACGATCCGGTGAGGAGGGCGTACTCCTCCAAGAACCCCGAGGCGTCGAGTGACCAGGCGATCGAGCCGTCCGGTCGCTGCCAGCGGAGCACGAAGTCCACGCCGGCCTCCACGGCCGGCCACAGGTGCTCGAGTCCGTCGAGGTCGCCGGTGGAGACGTAGCGGTGCCACGCCCCGGTGGCCAGGTAGGCACAGACGTTGGTGTCGAGGCGGGAGTCCTCGATGCCGGTGGCCAGGTAGTAGTTGAACCAGCTGCCGTCGGGGAGTTGGGTGTCGACTAGCCACTGGTAGGCGTGGTCCGCTTCGTCGTCGAGTCCGGCCACGGTGAGGGCCATGGCCGCCTCCACATGGTTCCAGGGGTCGCAGTGCCCACCAGGGAACCACTCGATCATGCCGTCACGGAGTTGCAGGGAGGCGATGTAGCGCGCTGTCTCCACCACCTGGGTAGCCGTCATCACGCCCGGGACCTCGGGAATCAACCTCATGCCACTGCCTCTCGATCGGGTGCAGACTCACCATCGGATACTGCCCCCTGAACGGATACGGTCTCCCCAACGGATACGGCCCGCTCAACAGATACGGACCCGGCCTCGTCACGGGAGGCCTCGGCGGTCTCGTGCTCGGACGGCTTCTCGAGGTACACCACCAGGCTCTTCCCCACCAGGGGGTTGAGGACCCGGTCGGCGTACCGCGTGACCTTCGGCGCCTTCTCGATGTCCCACACCAGCAGCCGGTGGTAGGTGGACACGGCCGGGTGGTCGTCGTTGCTCGGCCCGACCAGGCAGCGCAGCCACCAGTAGGGGGCGTGCAGCCCGTGGGCGTGGTGGCTGCCGGTGGCCCGCAGCCCCGTCGACTCCAGTCGGCCCCGGAGCTGACTCTGCCGGTAGATCCGTACGTGCCCACCGGGCACGTTGTGGTACTCGTCGGACAGGGCCCAGTTGACGAACTCCGGACCGCAACGGGGCACGGTCACCGCCATGGTCCCGCCCGGACGCAGCACCCGGGCCAGTTCGGCCATGGCCATCTCGTCGTCGGGGATGTGCTCGAGTACCTCCGAAGCGATGACCCGGTCGAACGAGCCGTCCTCGAAGGGCAGGGCCAGGGCATTGCCCTGGACCGACCCCACCCGTGACTCCTCGAAATCCAGCTCACCGTCCACGGCCATGGCCCCGAAGGTGTCGAGGACCTTGCGGACCTCATCGGCGCCGGCGTCGAAGGCCACCACCTGGGCTCCCAGCCGGGCGGCCTGGTAGGCGTGGCGACCGAAGCCGCACCCCAGGTCGAGCAGGCGGTCGCCAGGGCGCACGCCGAGTCGGGTGTAGTCGACGGTCAACATGGTGCGGTCTCCGTGAGGTCGGTGCTGGTGTCTTCGGTGTTGTTGGGCTCGTACGAACCGTCCGAGCCGTCCGAGCCGTCAACCGGATCGTCGCTCCCGCCGGCATCGGCCAGCAGGGCCCGGTACTGGGCGGCAGTGCCGGCTGCCGTCACCTGCCAGGTGAACCGCCCGAGCACCCGCTGGCGCCCGGCCGCCCCCAGCCGTTGGCGGAGCTCGGCGTCGTCGAGCAGACGGCCGATGGCCGCGGCCAGGGCCCCCGGGTCGTCCGGAGGGACCAGGAGACCGGTGACCCCGTCGGTGCCCACCACCTCGGGCAGGGCGCCACCGGTAGTGGCCACCAGTGGGACTCCGCACGCCATGGCTTCGATGGCCGGCAGGGAGAACCCTTCGTAGAGGGACGGCACCACCGCCACCTCGGCCTGGGCGTAGTTGCGGGCCAGCTCGGCATCGGTGATCCCCGAGACGCAGTGCACGATGGGAGCCAGATCCAGTCGCTCGATGGCCTTGGCCACCCGGCCGTCGGGACGTGGATTGCCGATGACCACCAGTTCGATGTCCCGCTCGGTGCGCAGCTTGGCCGCCGCCTCCAACAACGGGACCAGGCCCTTCATGGGGACGTCCGACGAGGAGGTGACCATGATCCGCCCCGGGACGGGCTCCACGTCGGCCTGGGGGCGGAACACGGTGGTGTCCACTCCCACCGGCACCACGGTCATGCGGTCGATGTCCACGCCCATCTGGGCGGCGATGTCCGTCTTCGACGACTCGGACACGGTGACCACCCGCGGCAGGGCCCGGGCCACCTTGACCTGCATCCGCAGGAAGCCAAACCACCGGCGCTGGGTGAACTGCTGCCAGGGGTTGGTGGCATGGCTGAGGGCCAGTTGGCGGTCGACGGTGATGGGATGGTGCAGGGTGGTGAGCAGCGGCCAGCCGTCGTCGATCATCCCCAGGATCCCGTTGCCCAGGCACTGGTTGTCGTGGATGAGGTCGAACTCGTCCCGGCGGGCGGCGAGCATCCGCCGAGCCCGGATGCTGAAGGTCCACGGCTCCGGGAATCCGGCCGTGCACATCACCCCGAATTCGAGGGCGGCCACCGAGGACGGGTAGGAGTCACGGAACTCGCGCGGGCGCGGGACCCGGAAGGGGTCGGGATCGCGGTAGAGGTCGAGGCTGGGCACCGGGGTGAAGCCCACCCCTTCGTCGACCTCGGGCCAGGGCTGGCCGGCGAACACCTCGACCGAGTGGCCCAGCTCCATGAGCTCGCGGGTCAGATGGCGGGTGTAGACACCCTGACCACCACAGCGGGGATTGCCCCGGTAGACCAGAAAGGCGATGCGCAGGCCCCCCGGGCCCGGGGGGCGGGGAGCGATGCGCTCGGGGGTTGGCGGTGGATACTTGGGACCCTTGATCTTGTGTCGTTTGAGCCCGAAGCTAGGCATGGACATCCGGAGCGGGCAGGCACATAGAAGGCAAATACTCTCCCAACCAGGTACTTCTGCGCAAACTGACCGCTCGGTAAGGGCAAAGGCGGTCGACGACCAGCGCCCTCAGCCGACCGTGCGTGCCCGGTCTCCCCGGGGGCCCGGCCGTCACAGGGAGACCCCGGCCCAGCCCAGGACGGTCACGGCCACCAGGAAGGAGGCGAATGCACCCACCGTTAGCACCGTGATCAGCCCCACCGTGCGGGCCAGCCTGCCGTTGGCCGCCGCCCCGAGCAGCGAGCGCCGGTTGGCCAGGATCAGCACGAACACCAGCGTGATCGGAGTCACCACCCCTTCCAGCACCTGGGTGTTGATGATCAGGAGGAAGAGGTTGCCCGGGATCAGGACCACCCCGGCCCCCACGATGATCTGGGCGGTGAACAGCCCGAGGAACAGGGGGGCCTGGCGGAAGCTCTTCGACACCGAGCGCTCCACCCCTACGGCCTCGGCCACGGCGTAGGAGGTGGACAGGGGGACCACCGCCGCGGCCAGGGCCGACGCCCCGAGGAGCCCGATGCCGAACAACGTCTCGGCCCAGTGCCCGGCCAGGGGCTCGAGGGCCTTGGCCGCCTCGGCCGCCGAGCTGAGGGCCCCGGTGCCGCCGATCACGGCGGCGGTGGCGATGATGATGCACATGGAGACCAGGTCCGACACGATGGCCCCGCTAACGGCGTCGACCCGCTCGTACTTGTACTCCTCGGGACCGATGCCACGGTCGACGACGGCGCCGGCCGTGTACAGCTGGATGTAGGGGGTGATGGTGGTGCCGATGAGGGCCACCGCCACCAGCAGGAAGGCCTTGGTGCCGATGATGTGGGGGATGAAGGTGTTGGCGGCGACCTCCCTCCAGTTGGGGTGGCCGAGGAACATGGCCAGCGGATAGGTGATGAAGGCCAGGGTCAACAGGAGGAACACCCGCTCGGCGTAGCGGTACGAGCCCACGATGACCAACATCCAGATGGCGATGGCGGCGATGGGCACCGACAGGTACCGAGACACCCCGAACAGCTCGAAGGCGGTGCCGATGCCGGCGAACTCGGTGACGACAAGGCCCACGTTGGCCACGGCGAAGGCCAGCACGGCGAAGGCCGACAGACGGAGCGAGAACTGCTCACGGATGAGGGCGGCCAGACCCTTGCCGGTGTGGGCGGCCAGACGGGCCACCATCTCCTGGATGCAGACGTAGCCCACGGTGACCAGCACCATGAAGAAGAGGGGCTTGTACCCGAACTGGGCCCCGGCCGAGGCGTAGGTGGCCACCCCGCCGGCGTCGTTGCCGGCGTTGGCGGCGATGAGGCCGGGCCCGGCCGCGGCTAGGTAGATGAAGAAGCTGCGGTAGCGCAGCCGGGCCAGCAGCTTCACCGGGCCCTCCGATCCGTCGTGCTGCTCATGGGTTCACCGCTGACTCCCGAGGACCGGGCCTACTGCAGCAGCCTCGGGAAGTGGATGCGACCGCGCTCGGGTAGCAGGGCGTCGATCACATCGTCGGCCAGGATCCGCCCCACCGGCCGACCGTCGTTGTCCACCACCACCACCGACATGCGCCGGGCGTCGATCAGGCGCTCGGCCACCTCGGCCACGTGGGCGTGGATGTCCACGGTCACCGGGTCGGCATCCCCAACCAGATCGGCGAGGACGGTGTCGCCCGGATTGATCAGTAGCTGCAGTAGGGGGAGGTCCCAGACCATCGCGCCGGTCCCGTCGACCAGGGCCACGGCGTCGAGCTCCTCGGGACAGTCCTCATGGCCGGCCAGCCGGGCGGCCAGCGTCGCCACCGTCTCGGTGGTGGAGGCCATGAGGAAGGCGGTGGTCATGAAGCCGCCGGCTTCGTTCTCGGGATAGCCGAGGAGCCGGACCAGGTCGATGACCTTGCCCGCCGGCATGGCCGCCAGGACCTCGGCCCGCTCGTCACTGTTCAGGTCGCGCAGGGCGTCGACGGCCTCGTCCGGCTCCATGGCGTCGAGCAGCTCGGCGGCCCGGGCCGGCTCGGCCTCCCGCAGGAGCGAGGCCAGCTCCTCGGGGTCCATCTCCTCCAGGGCATCGGCGGCCTCCTCGGGGGTCAGCGAGTCGAGCAGGATCTGGCGCTCGGGGCGCATCAGGTCCTCCAGCAGGTCGGCCAACTCGCCGGGCCGGAGCCGCTCCAGCCCCTGGTTGGTCGTCCGCAGGCGCACCTGGGGGGCGGCTCCCTGTTCGGTCTCGCCGAAGGGCTGGATGGCCCCCCAGTCGATGACCCGGTCGGGCGTGGGCGTGGGCCGCCAGCGGGCGGGGCCCAGGCGCCGGAGCAGGCTCTGGGCCGAGATGTCCACGCCCACCAGGCGGAAGGATCCCAGCACCGGGGCCAGGTAGAGGTCGGCGGCCCGGATGACCTGCACACCGTCCACATCGACCAGCTGGTGGTCGAGCACCTGCTCGGCCAGCGTGACCTCGCCCGGGCGGGGGGCGAAGTCGACCAGGTCGAGCCGCGCGCTCTTCAGCAACACCTGGGTGTGCTCGATGGTCTCGATGGCGGCGGCACCGACGAAGGCCAGGCGGTGGCCCACTCGGACCACCAGCCCGGTCACTGGTGGATACGTCTCCTCGCCGGACCAGCGGCAGACCACGTCCACCAGGCGGCCGATCTCGGCCCCGCCCTGGTTGTGGACAGGACGCCCGACCACGCCGGCCAGGGAGACAATGGCGTCACGGACGGCCCGGTTGGCCAGCACCCGCTGACTGCGCTGGCGGATGCGGGCCCGCCCCGCCTGGGTGTGCGGGAGATGGCGGTGGCCCGAGACGGTCGATGGCGCGGGGCCGGCACCCTCGTCGGGCAGCTCACTGGGGCTTCGGGTGGGCGGCGAGGGCCACCGTTGGAACAGACGGGCCATGGATTCACCTCACTGGTGGTGCGGTCCGGCCCCACCTCGGCGCTCGGTGACCCGGTCCTGTCCCGGGGGATGGATCGGGGTCCGGTCGGTCGGTGATGGAGCAGACGAAAGGTACGGACGGACGGTCCGCATCCTCGACGTCAGGCGCCAGGCATGGCTCGGCGGGCACCACGGCGGTGCGCTCGGAGCGGTCAGCGGGCGTAGGCGGGAGCATGCGGCTGATCTCTCGTCTTACTGGGGGGTTCTCCCCGTTTCATCGGCCACACCTCCTTCGTCGGCACCGTTCCGTGCTGTCCCACGGCGGCCCCGTCCAGTGTACCCCGTCATCCCTGGTCAGCGGTCCTCCGGGTGGGGACGGCCCGACGGGCGAGCGGCCGCCGGCGGGGGCCCGGGGGCGGGTACTCTCGGACCATGGACCTGAACTATCCCGCCGACACCGAGCCGTTCCGTGCCGAGATCCGCCGGTGGCTGGTGGACAACCTGCCTGACGGGTGGGGCACCCCGGGGTTCTCGATGTCCAAGGACGAGAAAAAAGCCTTCAACCAGGAGTGGACGGCCAAGCTCTTCGCCGGAGGGTGGATCTGTGCCTCATGGCCCAAGGAGTACGGGGGCAAGGGCCTGTCCCTCATGGAGTCGGTGGTGCTCAACGAGGAGTTCGCCCGGGCCGAGGCACCTCTCCGGGCCGACTTCTTCGGCGACACCCTGGTCGGGCCGACCATCCTGCAGTGGGCCACCGAAGAGCAGAAGCAGCAATTCATCCCCGGCATCCTGAACGGCACCATCTCCTGGTGCCAGGGCTTCTCCGAGCCCGACGCCGGCAGCGACCTGGCCTCGCTCAAGACCCGGGCCGAACTGGACGGCGACGAGTGGGTCATCAACGGCCAGAAGGTGTGGACCACCCAGGCCCAGTTCGCCGACTACATCTTCCTCCTGGCCCGCACCGATTCCGACGCCCCCAAGCACGCCGGCATCTCCTACCTGCTCGTGCCCATGCAGCAGGACGGCATCGAGGTGCGGCCCATCGCCCAGGTGGACGGGAGCGCCGACTTCAACGAGATCTTCATCACCAACGCCCGGTGCCCCAAGGAGAACGTGGTGGGCGGGGTCAACAACGGGTGGAAGGTGGCAATGACCACCCTGGGCTTCGAACGGGGGTCATCGGCCACCACCGGACACCGTCGCTTCTTACGGGAGCTGGACCAGATCATCGCCGAGGCGCAGAAGAACGGCAGGAGCACCGACCCCCTGATCCGCCAACGGCTGGCCAAGGCCTGGACCAAGGTCAAGATCATGGAGATCAACGGCTACCGCTCGCTCACCGACGCCCTCAACGGCACCCACCACATGGCCGCCCTGAGCGCCGGCAACAAGATGTTCTGGTCCGAGCACCACAAAGAGGCCATGGAGTTGGCCATCGACATCCTGGGCCTCGACGGCCAGATCCTGACCGGGGATCCGAGCGACGTGGTCGACGTTCGGGTCAAGCGGGGCCGGGACGACTACCCGGTGAGCGACGTCCAGGCCTCGTTCTTCTTCAGCCGCTCGGAGTCCATCTGGGGTGGGACAGCCGAGATCCAGCGCAACATCGTGGGCGAGCGGGTGCTTGGCCTGCCCAAGGAGCCCAAGGCGGTGGCGGCGGGGGGCTGAGCGGGGCTCGGTCATGGATCGCTACGGTCTGCACACCAAGACCGAGGCAGTGGACTTCGCCCTGCGTCAGGTGGCCGGCACTCCGATGAGTCGGGATGAGGCCCTAGCCATGCGGGGAGCCCGCGCCATGGCCCCCGTCGAGGACAGTCAACCGATCGATGTCCGGTGATCCTGGTCGACACCTCGGCCTGGGTCGAGTTCGACCGGGCTACAGGAAGCGCCGTGGATCGGCGGCTCACCGAGTTGATCGCGGCCGACGCCAGGGTGGCGGTCACCGAGCCGGTCGTCATGGAGGTCCTCGCCGAGGCGCGCAACGAGGCGCGACTGACTGACCTTCGTCGCCTCCTCCAGCGGTTTGCGCTGATCCGGTTCGACCCAGCGGCCGACTTCGAAGGGGCCGTTCGCATCTGCCTGCGATGCCCCTCGGCGGGCATTACGCCACGGAGAATGGTGGACTGCATGGTCGCGGCGGTGGCGTGGCGGACCGGTTCGACACTATTGGCCCACGACGCCGATATGGATCACCTGGCCGAGGTCATCGGCATCAAAACTGATAACGCCGGTCCATCGGCAGGCGGGCAGTAGCGGAGCACCGGGCACCGTCGGCACGGCAGGGCCGA
The DNA here is from genome assembly GCA_038210245.1 of Acidimicrobiales bacterium. Classification (GTDB taxonomy): domain Bacteria; phylum Actinomycetota; class Acidimicrobiia; order Acidimicrobiales; family RAAP-2; genus Bog-756. The sequence continues at coordinate 5,310 of JBBQWW010000068.1, read as the reverse complement.
CCGCACCATGACCGAGCCTTCCACCATTCGATCCTTGGGGAGGACCACCGAAGTTGCACGCGACAGTTCCCGAGTCGCCCATCGCCACCCCACGGGCGGCCTGTCGGAAGTCGCTACCAGTTGCCTCCTGACCGGCACGGAAGCACCTGTGTCATACTCTCCCAGAGACGGTGAGATTAGCTCACTGATGGCGTGGTTAACGGCGTGGCGGGGTGGCACAGGTGGGCAGTTCGACGGGCATAGGTGCAGCGGGGAAGACGCGCCGTGGGGACAGTGAGGTCTCGAGGAGGGTGTCCCGTCACCCCGGCCAGACGGCTACCACCCTGTTGACCTCGCTGGTCGCCTGCGTGTCCCTCGTATGCTTCGACGGTTCGGCGGCGTCGGCCAAGGTGGCCAAGCCGACGGTGCTGCCCCACCTGTCCATCTCCGACACTTCGCTGGTCCGACCCATGTCCGGCGACCCGAACCTCACCTTTAATGTCACTCTGTCGAAAGTGGCCACGACACCAGTCACCGTTAGCTACCAGACAATCAACGACTGGCAACCCGTCGGCGTGCCTGGAGACGCCCAGGGTGTCAGCAGCGCAACGGATACCAGCGGCCAGTACCTCACGGTGGCTAAGCAGGTCCTGACCATTCCCAAGGGGAAGACCGACGGTACGATCACCGTTCAGGCCCTGCCTTATGCGCCCACCAGCAACCCCATCCAGTTCACCGTCATGCTGTCCAATCCGACTGGCGCCACTCTGGAGGACGCCTACGGCACCGGAACGCTCCTACCCGGTCCCACGGGGACCTCGTTCAGCGTCGGCATCGGTGACACCTCGATTCGCGAGCCGACGTTGGGCAGCAGGACCGCTGACGTAACGGTGAGTTTCTCCGGTCCGGCGCCAAAGCAGTTCAGACTCACCGTGGCCAGTGCACCCCCGACTACTGCTGACTACATCGCATCTTCCCGCACAGTGATCGTCAAAGCCGGGTCGTACTCCGCCACCTTTCCGGTCGCCGTGCTGGCCAACCCGGGCAACGTGTCGTCGACGTCGGTCCCCGTCACCTTGTCCACCACCTTGGGCACGGTCATCAGGGCGATCGGAACGCTCGAGATCCGGGGGGACGCGGCTGGCACAACCAGGGCCGGGCGGCAGCCCGGGCCTCCGAGAGTGGCCATTATGGGAGACTCGATCGCCTCGGGCTATACCGACTACCTGAAACCGGTGCTCGAAGCCAAGGGCTACGCCGTCGCCGAGTACGCGGTCCCGAAGACCGGCCTGTTGGACTACAACCAATGTCAGGGCCAGTTGGCGTCGAGTGTGGTAACGAGCCTGGACCCGGATATCGTCATCATCGAGGATGTCGGGAACTACGGCTACTTCCCTTGCACTCCCTCCTTGATCGTAGGGTCACCTCCGTTCTTCACCGCTTGGCAAGCCGCCGCATTAGCTACTACTGCGGCGCTCCGGTCGAACGGGGCGTCGGTGTACTGGGTACTTGGACCGGGAACTCCAGTGGACCACTACAGCGTCACCATCCCTGGAACCAACACTATTTACCAGCAGATCGCCTCTACGACTCCGAATGTCTACGCCATCGATGCGTGGACTCCGTTCGGCGGAAAGGAGCCCGACCTCACCCTCCGGGCCTCAGACGCTCTGCACCTGGATATGGCCGGCGATCAACTCATCACCTCTGTGATCGTCAGCGCCATTCCGGCCGGGGTGCCAGGCCCGCCGTCGTCGGTGACGGCCACGCCGGGTAACGCCTCGGCCACGGTCACCTGGGCCGGACCAACCTCCAATGGGAGTCCCGTGACCAAGGAGGTGGTGACGGCGGCCGACACCACGACGCCGGCCAACGGCGGCCAGACCGCCAGCGGTTCGACCGCGCCCATTACCATCACCGGCTTGGTCAATGGCGACGCCTACGAGTTCACGGTGTCGGCGACCAACGGGGTAGGTACGGGTCCATCCTCCTCGCCTTCCGCACCGGTGACTCCGGCCACCGAGCCCGATCCACCGAAGGCCGTAGTAGCCACCCCCGACGCCGCGGCCAACGGAGGCGTGCTGGAGGTGTCCTTCGCAACGGCCTCCGACGGAGGGTCCCCCATCACCAACTTCGCAGTGACCGCCACCGATCTCTCGAATCCTGGCGACCCGGCCAATGGGATGGTCGCCTTTGGCTCCGCTGGCCCAGTGACAGTCATCGGGCTGACCAGCGGCGATAGTTACAACTTCACCGTGACGGCCACTAATCGGGTGGGGACATCAAACCCGTCCTTGCCTTCCGAGGGAGCGTCGGCACCGTAGTCGGCCAGCTCCGGACCAGCGCGATCCCTCGCTGGTTACTATTCTGTCAACCGCCGCGTCACCGGCTCCGACGAGCAGAGGAGCGGCCGACGGGAACGTCACGCCACGCGCGACTCCACGTCCTCTACCGCCCGCACCTCAGCGGCCCGACCGGCCCCCTCGTCGGACAGGGCCCGGGTGCGTCGGGCCCCGGCCTCGTGTCGCCACATCAGCAACCCGGCGGCCACCACCGTCGCCACCGCACCGCACAGCAGGGCCACCCTGGGATCGGTCCACTGGGCGATGGCCCCGACCAGGGGTGCCCCGATGGGCGTGGTGCCGAGGAAGGCCATGGCGTAGAGAGCCATCACCCGGCCCCGCATGGCCGGGTCGGCTGTCAGCTGGAGGGTGGCGTTGGCGGTGGCGATGAAGCCGATGGACGCCGCCCCCATCAGCACGATGACGAGCGAGGCCGTCAGCAGGGTCGGGGCCAGGGCCACGGCGGCCAGCAGCGCCCCGAAGAGCAGGGCCAGCACCTGCAGCAGCCGCGGCGTGGGCCGGGCCCGATGGGCGGCGATCAGCCCCCCGGCCACCGCGCCGATGCCCATGCACGAGGTCAGCAGTGAGTAGGTGCCGGCCCCGCCATGGAAGGTCACCTTGGCCAGCAGGGCCAGGGTGACGGTGAAGTTGTAGGCGAAGATACCGATCAGGGCGATGGCCAGCAGGGTGTTGCGCAGGGCCGGGGTGCGCCACACGTAGTGGAAGCCCTCCCGGATCTGCCCCTTGGCCCGCTCCACCGGAACCGTCGGACGGAGCTCGGCTGACCGCATCATGGACAGCCCCACGATGACGGCAATGTACGAGGCGGCGTTGATGAAGAAGCAGGCTCCCAGTCCCACCAGGGTGATGACCAGGCCGCCGATGGCCGGGCCCACCACCCGCGAGGCGTTCATCACCACCGTGTTCAGGCTCACCGCGTTGGGCAGGTCGTCTCGGCCCACCATCTCCATGACGAAGGTCTGCCGGGCCGGATTGTCGAAGACGTTGACCACCCCGAGCAGTGCCGCCAGCAGGTAGACCTGCCACAGCAGGACGGTGTCGGTCACCACCAGCACCCCGAGGGCCAGGGCCAGCAGCCCTCCAGCGGTCTGGGTGGCGTAAAGGAGGGTGCGCTTGTTCATCCGGTCGGCGACCAGGCCGCCGAAGGGCCCGAACAGCAGCATGGGGAGGAACTGCAGGCCCACCACGATGCCCAGATCGACCCCGCTCCCGGTCAGGTGGAGGACCAGCCAGGCCTGGGCCACGGTCTGCATCCAGGTGCCGGAGACCGAGATCAGCTGGGCGGTGAAGTACAGCCGGTAATTGCGGATCCGGAGCGAACTGAAGGTCTGGTGGACAGCTGCCCGGATCGCGGTCATGGCTCCTCCGGAGCGAGCAAGCGCTCGAGCAGCACAGTGAGATCGCCCAGTCCTCGGCGCTCCTCGGGGGACAGGCGCTTCAGCTGCTCGGCCAGAAAGGCGTTCTTCAGCGACCGGCTGCGGTGGAGCACCTCTCGGCCCGAGTCGGTGAGGGTGACCCGGGCCACCCGCCGGTCAGCCGGGTCGACCACCCGGGCCACGTGGCCCATCTGCTCGAGGGCGGCGACGATGCGCGTCATCGAAGGAGGTTGGACCGACTCGCGGGCGGCCAGGGCTCCCAGAGTCGGAGACTCGAGTTGTCCGATGCTGGCCAGGGCCGAGCCCTGCGACTGGGTGAGCCCGCCGGCCGCCTGTTGGCGGAGGCGGCGGTGCAGGCGGGTGACGGCCAACCGCAGACGGGAGGCCAACTCGGCATCGGCAGCGGGGTCGGCGCCGGTCCGGTCGAGGCCTGCTGCGGGACTCTCCGATGTCGGGGCGATGGTCACGCCCTCAGTTTAGTTAGTTTTGTTAACTAATGCAATCGGAGGGGTCCCGTCGGGGGCTCAGGTCGACCCTCGCTTGGCCTTGCCGGCCATGGCGCTGAGCGGGGCGGGGGTGGCCCGGGCCTTGGTCCCCAGCTCGGCCACGAGCGGCATGACTTGGGGTTGGAGCCACTCCCCTCCGGGCTCGCTGATGTGGATCCCGTCCGTGGTGCGGGCCACGATGCCGTCCACCACCGACTGGTACTGACCGGACGGGTCGAGCATCCGGTTGACGTCGATGAGGGTGACCTGGCTGCTCCGGTGTTTGGCCACCTCAGCCAGCACCGCGTTGAACGCCTCGGCCCGGGCCGGGTCGTTCTCGCTGAACGGCGTCCCGTCGGCCGCCTCCTGGGACGGGTCCACATAGGGCATGGTGAAGAGGACCACCCTGGCCCCGCCGGCCGAGAAGATGTCGACAGCGGTGTCGATCTCGGCAGTGAGGTGAGCGTCCCACACCGGCTCGCCGACATGGACCCACTGTCCGTCGTAGAAGTGATCGCTGACCTCCCACCGCCCCACCAGCATCCCCACCACGTCGGGGTGGAAGTCGGTCACCCACGTGGACCAGGTCGACCCCCAGTCGAGGCAGCCGGGGGTGGGCGGCACCACCACCCCGGACAGGTTCACCGGCGTGGTGTCGAGGTCGCAGCCCAGCGTCCCCTCGTCGAGGAAGTCGATGTTGTAGCGCGGGACGGCGTCGACGCCCAGACCCATGCCCATGGTGAGGGCCACCGAGTCCCCGACCAGCAGGAAACGGATCGGGGTGGACGGCGACGACACGGTGGCCGCCGACAGGTGGGGCACTGGCGTGGCCGGCCGCTCCAGGTGCGGCGCGGCGGCGGCCGACTCCAGCGGGACCACGGTGGTCACGATCAGAGCCGCCACCGTGGCCAGGACCGCCCCCCCGGACACGGCCAGACCCCGGCGGCCCTGGACCATGGCACCGGTGCGGATGGGCTCTTCCACCAGGTAGTAGGAGGCAATGGCCACGCCGAAGGTCACGGCCAGGCGGGCGGCCAGCAGCGGTGTCCCGAGCAGGCCGGTATGGGCGTGGTCGATGACCAGGAACAGCGGCCAGTGGTAGAGGTA
>JBBQWW010000067.1:0-18924 GCA_038210245.1 Acidimicrobiales bacterium | reverse complement strand
TCGTTCATCGACGCCACCAGGCGCTCGAGGCCCTCGCGGTAGTGGTCACCACCGGTGTCGTCCAGACCCGTCTGGCGGCGGGCGTCCTCCTCGATGCGATCCACGTCGAGGCTCATCGGGAGCACCTCCGGCCGCGCTCAGGCTGATGCCGTACGTGTGCCTTGAACACTGCAGTCCTCCCCCGTCGCGTTCGGATACCACTGTGAAAGCGATACTTTCGTCACCGTAGCGCAACTCCCTCCGGTCGGGCCTGCCCGTAACCGGCTGGTGACCAGCCTGGCCCGATCACGGTGCCCATGGCTCCCTCTCCGGTCGAAAGCATTGTTTTCACCGATTGCGGGACGGTGACGGGTAGACGGTCGCGATGATGCTCTGCTACGGCAGCCCGGCACCGGCGCCTCAGGACACCATTCCCATCCGCCGTAGCTGCAGCAGCAGTTCTTCGGCGGCCTGCTCCGGCGTGCACGCGTTGGTTTCGATATGTAGCTCGGGAGCCGCCGGCGCCTCGTACGGGGAGTCGATCCCGGTGAAGTTGGCCAACTCGCCCCGGCGGGCCTTTCGGTACAGCCCTTTGCGATCTCGGGTCTCGGCGTCCTCCAGGGAGGTGTCGACGTGGACCTCACAGAACCGCCCCTCGCCGGCCAGCTCCCGCGCCAGTCGCCGCTCGGCTCGGAACGGGGAGATGAAGGAGACCAGCACCACCAGTCCGGCATCGGCCATCAACCGGGCCACTTCGGCAACCCGTCGGATATTCTCGATGCGGTCGAGCTCGGTGAAGCCCAGATCGCGATTGAGGCCGTGGCGCACATTGTCGCCGTCCAATAGATAGGTGTGCACGCCGTGGGCGTGCAGGAGCTGCTCGGTGCGGTTGGCGATGGTGGATTTTCCGGCGCCGGAGATGCCGGTGAACCAGACCACACCGGATCCGTGGCCCATCATCGTGTTGCGGGCGGCCAGGTCAACCTCGAGAGCCTGCCAATGGACATTCTGTGACCGGCGGAGCGAGAAGTGGAGCATGCCGGCGCCCACGGTGGCGTTGGTCATCCGGTCGATGATGACGAAGCCCCCCGTGTCACGATTGGACACGTAGGGGTCGAAGGGCACCATCCGATCGGTACTGACCGTGCACACGCCGATCTCGTTCAGCTCCAAGGTCCGGGCGGCCAGGTGCTCCATGGTGTTGACGTTCACTTTGTACTTGGGCTGCGAGAAGGTGGCTCCGACCAGCGAGGTCCCCAGCTTGATGAGGTAGGGCCGTCCGGGCAGCATCTCGTGATCGTCCATCCATACCAGGTGGGCCTCGAACTGGTCGGCGATCTCGGCCGGCTGGTCGTCCGAGCACAGGACATCACCCCGGCTCACGTCGATCTCATCGTCCAGCACCACGGTGACCGACTGGCCGGCCACCGCCATGTCCAGATCGCCGTCGAATGTCGACAGGCGTGAGACGGTGGAGGTGCGGCCCGATGGCAGGGCCCGCACCGAGTCGCCCGGTCGCACCGATCCCCCCACGATCAGACCGGAGAAGCCCCGGAAGTCGAGATCGGGGCGATTCACCCACTGGACCGGCATCCGGAACGGGGTCCGACCGGGCCGGTCCTCGACGTCGATGGCCTCGAGGTGGGCCAGCAGGGTCGGCCCGTGGTACCAGGGCGTGTCGGGACTGGCTTCGATGACGTTGATCCCCCGGAGGGCCGACAGGGGAATGCAGGTGATGTCCGACAGCCCGATCTCGCCGGCAAACGCCCGGTACTCGGCTTCGATGGCATCGAACACCTGCTGGGAGTAGCCCACCAGATCGAGCTTGTTCACGGCCACCACGACGTGTTCGATACCCAGAAGGGAGACCAGGAAGCTGTGACGGCGCGTCTGGGTGAGCACCCCCTTCCGGGCGTCGATCAGGATGACGGCGGCGTCAGCCGTGGACGCTCCGGTCACCATGTTCCGGGTGTACTGCTCATGACCGGGCGTGTCGGCCACGATGAACTTCTTCTTCTCGGTGGCGAAGAAGCGGTAAGCCACGTCAATGGTGATTCCCTGCTCCCGCTCAGCGGCCAGGCCGTCGACCAGGAGGGCGAAGTCGAGGTCGCCTCCCTGGGTCCCGACCTGCCGTGAGTCCTCCTCCAGAGCGGCCAGATGGTCGTCGAACACCAGATGGGACTCGTAGAGCAGCCGGCCGATGAGTGTGCTCTTGCCATCATCGACGCTCCCGCACGTAATGAACCGGAGCAACCGCTTGTGCTCGTGGGCCCGCAGGTAGGCCTCGATGTCGGTGGCCATGAGCGGCTCCTGGGCCATGGCCATCAGAAGTAGCCCTCCTGCTTCTTCTTCTCCATCGAACCGGCGCCATCGAAGTCGATGACCCGACCCTCCCGTTCCGACGTAGTGGCCAGGAGCATCTCCTGGATGACACCGGTGAGTGACGTGGCCGTGCTCTCCACCGCACCGGTGAGGGGGTAGCACCCTAGGGTCCGAAACCGCACACTTCGAAGCTCCGGTGTCTGCCCGTGGAGCGGCATCCGGTGGTCGTCCACCATGATGAGGACACCGTCCCGCTCGACCACCGGGCGGGGGGCCGCCAGGTAGAGGGGGACGATGGGGATCTGCTCCCGGTAGATGTACTGCCACACATCCAATTCGGTCCAGTTGGACAGGGGGAAGACCCTCATGGACTCGCCCTGATTGCGTCGGACGTTGTAGGTGCGCCACAGCTCAGGCCGCTGCTGCTTGGGATCCCACCGGTGCTGGGGCGACCGGATGCTGAAGATCCGCTCCTTGGCCCGTGACTTCTCCTCGTCCCGGCGGGCTCCCCCGAAGGCGGCGTCGAATCCGTAGTGGTCGAGGGCCTGCTTGAGCCCTTGCGTCTTCCACATGTCGGTATGCACCGCAGATCCGTGGTCGAAGGGATTGATGCCCAGTCGGACACACTCGGGGTTCTGGTGGACCAACAGCTCCATACCGCTGTCGGCGGCCATCTTCTCCCGCATCTCGTACATGGCCTGGAACTTCCAGGTGGTATCGACATGGAGGAGGGGAAAGGGCGGGGTCGACGGGTGGAACGCCTTGCGGGCCAGATGGAGCATGACCGCACTGTCCTTGCCGATGGAGTACAGCATCACCGGGCGGTCGGACTCTGCCACCGTCTCCCGGAGGATGTGGATGCTCTCGGCCTCCAACCGCTGGAGGTGGGTGAGTCCAGACGTCATGGTGGTCCTCGACGGGGCTTCATCCGACCGAACGGGTCAGCGAGCGTCGGGGCAGCCCGGCGAAGGTCCGCATCGAGGCCAGCAGCTCGTCGGTGTCGGGGTGAGGGACCAAGTAATGGGAGTAGGCCACCCGCAGGAACATGTCGGCGGCCTGTTCTCTGCTCATCTCCTGGCTGCGCACGGCCGGCACCTGGTCCAGCGACGCACCGAGCAGTCGGACCAGGGTCTCCACCTGGGCGTCCAGTGAGTCGTTGAGTGAACGCAGAGCGAAGGCAGGATCGACTCCGATCGGATCAGGGCCCATCGACTCGTCCAGATAGGCCAGGAGGTACCGGAGGGCGGCGTCCAAGCGTCGGGCCGGTGAGCGATGGGCATCGATCTCAGCTCGGAGGCCTTCATCGAATTGAGCCCGCTCGTAGTCCGTCAGGGCCGTGAAGAGCTCGTCCTTGGTCGGGAACCACCGGTAGAGGGTGGGCCGGGACACGCCGGCGGCGGATGCCACTTCCGACAGGGTGAGCTTTCCGGGGCCCTTGGCGGCGATGGCCCTCCTGGTGGCGGCGAGTATGAGCTCGGCGCTCGTGGTCTGGGTTGTCACTGCACAAATCCTTACATATAGTACTAAATATGTAAAGGTCGCAGTGGTCGATGTCCCGGGCCGACCCAGCGAGGTCGCGCCCCGGCACCACGCTCGACATTCCCCGACCCGAGGAGCCACTATGGCCGACGTGGCCCACCTTGATCTGGATCTGACCGAACCAGGCTTCTTCCTCCGGTCCGACTACTTCGAGGTCCTGGCCGATCTCCGGACGCAGGCGCCCCTGTACCGCACCCGGGACGGTAGCTGGGCGGTCACCCGTTACGAGGACATCCGCTCCATCAGCCGGGATCCCGACCGCTTCGTGTCGGGACGGGGTGTCCTGATCAACGACCCCCTGCGGTCGGATGGCTCCGGTGGACTCAATACCTTCTCCATCCTCCATCTCGATCCTCCGCTCCACGCCGTCTACCGGAAGGTGGTGAACCGCCAGTTCACCCCGAGAGCGGTCGGCCACCTCGAGGGGGCGATCCGGCGAACGGTCACCGAGGTCATGGACACCGTCGTGCCCGACGAGCCGGTGGACGGAGTGGACGCTCTGGCCGCCGTGGTCCCCATCGCCGTGATCGCCGAGCTGTTCGGAGTGGGCGGGGCCGATCGTGACGTTTTCCGGCGATGGTCGGACGCCATCATCGCCGCCCCCGACCAGGCCGGCTCCCCGGAGTCCGCGGCCGAACTGGGCCAGATGGCCGAGTTCCTGATGGCGCACATCGACTCCCCGGCCACCGACGGCAACCACCTGCTCGAGGTCCTGAAAGCCACCGAGCTTGAGGGCCGACCACTGAATCGCGTCGAGATCATGGGCTTCTGCATGACCTTGCTGGTGGCCGGGAACGAGACCACCCGAACCCTCATCACGGGAGGGATGGAGGCACTGCACTGGCAACCGGATCAACGGACCGACCTGGCTGACGATCCCTCGTTGCTGCCGATGGCCGTGGAGGAGTTGCTCCGCTGGGTAACGCCCATCCAGGCCTTCGGACGAACGGCCGTGGTCGACCTGGAGCTCGGGGGCGAGAAAGTGTCCGAGGGTGACTTCCTCGTCATGCTGTATGCGTCGGGCAACCGGGACGAGGCAGTCTTCGGACCCACAGCGGCCCAGCTTGACGTTCGGCGACCGGTGACCCCCACCCATCTGGCGTTCGGCTTCGGCGAACACCTCTGTCTGGGCGCCGCCCTGGCCCGCCTGGAGGCCCGGATCTTCTTCGAGGAACTGCTCAGCCGCTATCCGACCTACGCCCTGGTGGGCGACGTGGAGTACGTGCGGTCGACCCTGGTCCGAGGGGCCAGCCGGATGCCCCTCGTGCTGGCGCCCTGATGCACCCGTTGCTAGCCACCCCCACTACTGTCGGCCCGTGCGGACCGGCCGGGTGGGCCCCATGGGCGACGAGGTAGTGCCGTCGTCGTCCGTGGGGGACGACGCCGCGCTAGCCGACGGGCTGGCTCGGTGGCTGACCCGCCACCGGGGCCTCGACCGACCCGAGGTGGGCAACCTGTCCCGTCCCTCGACGGGCTACTCCAGCGTCACCGTCTTCGCCGACGTCACCTGGACGGACGACGAGGGCACCCACCTCGACCACCTGGTGGTCCGCATGGCCCCCCCGGCGGTGGGCACCTTCGCCCACTACGACCTGGTGGCCCAGGGCCAGGCCCTCTTGGCGGTGGCCGGCGCGGGTGTTCCGGTGGCCGATCCCACCGTGGAGAGCGATCCATCGTGGGTGGGCGCGCCGTTCATGGTCATGCCCCGGATCGACGGCCACATCGTCGGAGCCATGGCCCACCGCGATCCGTGGCTCACCACCCTCACCACGGCCGACCGGGCCCGGGTCCACGACGGCCTCCTCGCCACGCTGGTCGCCATCCACCGGGCCCCTACCGAGGCGGTCCCCGCCGTCCGGCGCCGGGACAACGGGGCCGAACTCGACTTCTGGGAGGAGTACCTGTCGTGGTCGTGCCACGGCGCCCCGGTGCCCGCCCTCACCAGGGCCCTGGCGTGGTGCCGGGCCCACCAGCCCGCCGACGAACCCGCGCCGGCGCTGTTGTGGGGGGATGTCCGGCTGGAGAACATGGTGCTGGCCGACGACCTCACCCCTCGCGCCGTGCTGGACTGGGACATGACCTCGATCGGCGCGCCCGAACACGACCTGGCCTGGTTCACCAGCCTCGACTTCACCATGCATCGGCTGTTCGGGAAGCGGGCCGATGGGTTCCCCGACCGGGACGGGACCGTGTCCCGCATGGAGGAGCTGAGTGGTCGCCCGGTTCGGGACCTCGAGTGGTACGAGACCTTGGCCATGGTGCGGAGCACCGCCGTCATGACCCGGATCAGCATCCTCCGCCGGGATGCCGGGGAACCCCCGATGCTCCCCATCGAGGACAACCCCATCCTCGACCTGTTGACCGAGAGGCTGGCATGAGCGGGCCGGGCACTGACGCCGCCTCGAGGGGCACGGCTCCGGGGAGCCCGGTCACCACCGCCGCACAGCTGGTCCGGCTGCGGGCCCACGACGACAGCACCGGCGTGCTCTTCGAGGGCCAGACCTGGACGTGGCGGGAGATGGTGGCCGAGGCCGAGCTCCGGGCCGACCTGCTCCTCTCCCTCCGACGGGAGGGCCCCTTCCACGTGGGCGTGTTGTTGGAGAACACACCGGAGTACCTGTTCCTGCTGGCCGGGGCGGCGCTGGCCGGGGCGGTCATCGTCGGGATCAACCCGACCCGCCGGGGGGCCGAGCTGGCTGCCGACATCCGCCGGGCCGACTGCCAGCTACTGGTCACCGACGTGGCTCAGGTCTCCCTGGTGGACCGGCTCGACCTGGGGCTGTCCCCCGACCGGCTCCTGGTGGTGGGCGACGACGCCTACACCCACCGGTTGCAAGGAGTGCGCGGCGCCGGGGACGAGGCCCGACCGAACCTCCCCGAGCCCACCGCCGACCAGCTCTTCCTCCTCATCTTCACCTCGGGCTCGACCGGGGGGCCGAAGGCGGTCCGGATGACCCAGGGGCGGGCGGCCCGGGCCGCCTCCCGGGTGGGCTTCAGCCCCGATGACGTTCTCTATTCGGCCATGCCCCTGTTCCACGGCAACGCCCTGTCGGCCGCCGTCCTACCGGCCCTGGCCAGCGGGGCCACCCTGGCCCTGCGCCGTAAGTTCTCCGCCTCCAGCTTCCTGCCCGACGTGCGGGAGTGCGGGGCCACCTTCTTCAACAGCGTGGGCCGGGCCATCGCCCACATCGTGGCCACCCCACCCACCGAGCACGATCGGGACCACCGACTCCGCTATGTGCTGGGTCCCGAGACCTCGGCCCGCGACAAGGAGGCCTTCACCGAGCGGTTCGGGGTCCCCCTCGTCGAGGGGTACGGGTCCAGCGAGAACGCCATCGTGCTCAAACCGGTGGCCGGGGCCCGGCCCGGGGCCCTCGGCCGGGCCAGTGCGCGGGACGACGTGGCCGTGGTCGACCCGGACAGCGGCACGGAGCTGCCCCTGGCCATCTTCGACGAGCACGGGCGGCTGACGAACGCCGAGGCGTGCATCGGGGAGCTGGTGGGTCGGAAGGCCCGAGCCAACTTCGAGGGTTACTACAACAACCCCGAGGCCGACGCCGAACGGACCCGCTACGGGTGGTACTGGTCCGGCGACCTGGCCTACCGGGACGCCGAGGGCATCTTCTACTTCGCCGGTCGGACCGGTGACTGGCTGCGGGTGGACAGCGAGAACTTCGCCGCCGCCCCGGTGGAGCGGATCGTGGCCCGGTTCGAGGGGGCCAGCGGGGTGGCCGTCTACCCGGTGCCCGACCCCAGCACCGGTGACCAGGTCATGGCCGCCCTCGAACTGGAGTCCGGGGTGGAGTTCGACCCCGACGCCTTCGCCGCCTTCCTGGCCGCCCAGGAGGACCTGGGCACCAAGTGGGCTCCCCGCTACGTGCGGGTGGTGTCCGCTCTGCCGGTCACCGCCACCGACAAGACGGACAAGAAGCCGTTGCGGGCGGACCGGTGGGACACCGACGACCCGGTGTGGCACCGGGTGGGCCGGAGCGACCGGTACGTGCTCCTGACCCCGGACGACGTGGCGCGTCTGGTCGACGAGTTCGCCGCCAACGGCCGGAGTGCCCTCATCGGACGGTGAGGCGGCCGGCCCCGGCCTGGTCCACTCCCGCTCCTTTACAGACTCGACATTTTATGTAAACTCCGGGTGCTGGAAATCCACGCACGCTGGGGGAGAACATGGATCTGGGCCTGTCGAATGCTGTGGTGGTCGTGGCCGGGGGCACCACGGGGATGGGGAGAGCGGCGGCGGACTGCTTTGCCACCGATGGCGCACGCGTCGCCGTACTGGCCCGGACACAGAGGGAGTTGGACGGCACCGCCGACGCCCTACAGGCACTCGGCTCTCCGGACGCCGTCGGCCTCCAGACCGACCTCCTCGATCAGGAATCCGTAGAGCTGGCCCTGGCCGAGGTGGGCGACCGGTGGGGTCACTGCAATGCCCTCGTCAACGCGGCGGGCCCGTTCCCCGGCGGGATCAAGTCGTTCGAGGAGTACACGGACGCCGAGTGGCTGGACGTCTTCAACGGGATCACGCTGAGTTCGGTACGCACCGTCCGGGCGGCCCTGCCCCTCCTCCGGCGGGCCGAGTGGGCCCGCATCGTCAACGTGTCCGCCATGTCCACCAAACGGCAGTCAGCCTCGCTGGTGGCCTACACCGCCGCCAAGAACGCCCTCACCAGTCTGACCAAGAACCTCTCCATGTCCTTGGCCGGCGACGGGATCCTGGTCAATACCGTGAGCCCGGGCACCTATGTGTCCGAGTCGTTCAAGAGCGCCCTGCGGGCGATGCCCGATGTCGACGAGGAGGATCTCTACGACGTCATGCGGTACATCACCCGCGACTTCGGCCACCCGGTCCATCTGAATCGCGCTGGTGACCCCAAGGAGATCGGTCCAGTGATCGCCTTCGCCGCATCGGCCCGAAACACCTATATGACCGGGGCCAACATCAACGTCGACGGTGGGTCCGACTTCACCTAGGCCCTCCTCGACAGTCGGGTGCCTACTCGAGGAGGGAGAATCCTCCCAGCCCACTCGAGGCCATCTCGTAGCACAGGGTGTCGTAGGGCTCGATGATCCCGTAGGTCACCTCGCCCTCGCACTCGAACCGGGCATGGTGCTGATCGAGACCGCAGATGCGGGCGCGGACGGCCGGGTCGTTGACGTCATAGGTCTCGCCGCTGACGACGCCGTCGCCCACGTCCATCCCGTGCCAGAGGTCGCCGTCGGGAGTCCCTCCGTTGGGCCCGCCGTACATGCCACACCGCAGGAAGGCGATCTGGTTGCCCAGCCGCTCGAAGGTCATGGTCTTCTCGCTTCCGTCGTTGTGGACCAGGTCGACCTCCCCGGAGACCAGCAAATGGGTGTCGGGCTCAAAGCGGAGCCGGTGACGCCGTCCCCGCAGGGTGTCGCTGCCCCGCCGGGGATCACCCAGGTTGTAGAGGAGGTGGTCGCCCCACACCCCGTACTCTTCGAACTCCACCCACTCCCCCGAGTGCGGGTGCTGCCTCCCACTCCAGTGGGTGGGTCCACCCACCCCGTCCCGGGTGCCCCAGTGGTGGTCACGGGTGCCCCGGTGGACGGCACGGTCCAGCTCGAACCGCTCGCCGAGGGCGGTGACCCACCCTTCCTGCCGGCCGAAGCCGTCGTAGCCGGCCACCCCGGCGAAGGGCGTGGTCCCGATAAACATGCCTCCCCCCATCAACCGGTACACCGGCCGCTTGGTGTCGAACCACGACATGTCGAAGGCGATGCCGTACTCGTTTTCGTCCAGCACCAGACGCCACTGGCGGAACGGCTCGACCAGCTCGAAGTGGAGCGGACCCACCCCCATGTCCATCCGGTTGAGGCCCAGCTTGCGGTGGGCCCGCACGGTGGTGTGCTGTCCTCGCACGTTGACGATAGCGAAGGCTTCGGCCGTGCCCAGATTGGGGTAGATGCCCATCCCGGCCACCACCAACAGGTCGCCGGTGGTGTCCTGGCTGGTGAACCACATCCGCTCGTAGGCCTGGGGGTCGGAGGTCCACATGATCCGCACCGGGTTGGGGTGGTTGTGGATCAGGAACTCATCAAGGCCGGACATGGGGTAGTGCTCGTGGGCGGCGTCGAAGGGAGCGCTCATGAGGCCAGCCCGTTGATCGCTTTGATCTCGACGTACTCGTCGAGACCGTAGCGGCCCCACTCGCGACCGATCCCCGACGCCTTGAAGCCCCCGAAAGGAGCCATGGGGTCAGGGGCGTAGCCGTTGATGCCGAAGGTACCTGTGCGCACCGACCGGGCCACGGCCAGTCCCCGTTCGGGATCCGAGGTGAAGACGGAACCGGCCAGGCCGTAGGACGAATCGTTGGCCAGACGGACGGCATCGGCGTCATCGTCGTAGGGGATGACACTGAGCACGGGGCCGAAGATCTCCTCTTGGGCGATGCGCATCCCGTTGTCGACGTCGGCGAACACTGTGGGACGGATGAACCACCCCGTGGACAGCCCTTCGGGAGCCTCCGAGCCCCCGGCAACCAGGCGCGCCCCCTCGGCCCGTCCGGCATCGATGTAGCCCCGGACCCGGTCGCGTTGGCGACGGCTGACTAGCGGACCGACCTTGGTGTCCGGGTCGTGCGGATCGCCCACGGTCAGCGAGGCGACCAGGTCTGCGATGGCGTCGACCGCTTCGGTGTAGCGAGAGCGGGGGGCCAAGATCCGGGTCTGGGCCGCGCAGGCCTGTCCGTTGTTGACGAAGGAGGTGAACCGGAGCGCTCGGACGGCACCAGCCAGGTCGGCGTCGTCCAACAGGATGGCGGCCGACTTCCCCCCGAGTTCGAGGCTGCAACGACGAAGGTCCCGTCCGCACCGGGCTCCGATCTCCCTCCCGGCCGCAGTCGATCCGGTGAAGCTGATCTTGTCCACGCCGGGGTGCCCGGCCAGGGCCCGGCCCGCATCCACGCCCCCGGTGAGCACCGAGATGGTGCCCCGAGGCAGGTCGGCGGCCTCGAGGATCTGGGCCAGCAGCATGGCGTCGAGGGATGCCTCGGGGGCGGCCTTGACCACCACGGTGCAGCCGGCCAGCAGGGCGGGGGCCAGCTTCACCGCGATCAGGACCTGGGGAACATTCCAGGCCACGATGGCCCCCACCACACCGACCGGTTCCCGCCGAACCAGGTAGTCGAGATACCGGCCGGCTCGTCGTTCCTCCCACGGAACGGCAGCGGCCACCTCGATGCAGGAGGCCATGATGTCGAGCGGGGCCCCGACCTGGCCCAGCCGGGAGAACTTGATGGGCGCACCGTTCTCCGAACTGATGGTTTGGGCCACCTCCTCGGCCCGAAGGCCGAACTCGTCGATGATCCGTTGCACGGCGGCCATTCGGTCCTCTATGGGCCGGTGGGACCAGTCCGACCCGTCGAAGGCGTCCCGCGCCGCCGATACCGCGTCATCGACATCGGCCGTACCCGCCTCGGGAACGCTTCCGATGGCCCGCTCAGAATGGGCCTCCACCATGTCGATGGTGGTGGTGGAGTGGGGATCCACCCACCGACCGCCGACGAACAGCCGGGTGTGGTGCTGGGGCGGGAGCGTCACCGGCCCGCACCGGGCGGTAGGGGTGCCCGCAGCCCACTGGCCGGAAGGTCAGCGGAGGGCTGGACGGGGACCGGAACCCCAAGGTGGCCTGTCATATTACAAATCCTATCCACTTTGTAATGGCGATGTCGGCCGTTCCCACCCTCTGGTCGGACCCCGCACGCTGGATCGACGGCGGCTTCGGAGCCATCCGACGCCCAGGGACGGTGGGCGTGCGCTGGGTGGGGCCCGGTGTTGGGGACGTCCTCTCGGCCGCCGGGGCCCGAACGGTCGGCAGACCCTTCTCCGGGGCCATGGCCAGGCTCGAACCGGCCCACCGTGGCCGCCGGTGACGACGTCCGAGAGCTACCAAGGCTCAAGGCGCGGCCCGATCCGGTCGATACTCCAAGGTGCAGCACGATTCGGCTTCCCGTGGAGGGCCACTCCTGACTGGGTTGCCATCGAACTCTTCACGGTGATCTCCAGTGGGGTCCACCGTTTGAGGAGTTGGCGAAGGAGGACCCGTGGTCACCAACGCCTCACCCACCGAACTCTCCAGCATGCCCGTTCGGCCCGGCGCTCACCCCGAGGGACCACCGGGAGCGCCCAGCCATCCTGTCCCCGTCTCTGGTCAAAGCCACGAGACCGGGCCCACAACCCCCTCCCCGCTCGTCCCGGGTACATCGCCGTGACGATAAGGAAGGTAGGACGGCCCGGCTGGCTCCTGGCTGCCATCTCTGTCGTGGTGGTGGGGGTAACGGTCTCGATCGTCAGCGCCCAGTCCCTGGCTCGTAGTGACGGTCAGAAAGCCCAGCAAGCGTCCGAGACAACGTCGACAGAGATCGCTTCGACCCTCACCTTGGCCATCCAGCGTGAACAGGACCTGGCCGTGAACACCGGGGCCTTCGTCATCGAAACCCCCGATGCCACCCAAGCTCAGTTCGGACAGTGGATCGATGCGGCCCGAGTCTTCCCGCGGTTTCCCGAACTGGTGGGCATCGGCGAAGTGATCCTGGTCCCGGCGGCCCAGGTGGAGACCTATTTGGCCGGCGTGGAGCCGGCCTCCCCGCCCGGATCGGGTGTGTATCCGATCACTCCCCCGGGATCCCGCCCTTTCTACTGTTTCGCTCCACTCAGTCGAGGTCGAGCCGATGCCCCCAGTTCTCCACCCAACCTCGACCTCTGCACCTCGGATCTCGGCCCTAAACTCATCGAGGCCCGAGATGCAGCTACCAGCGCTTATGTGCCCTATGGCACCGGGAAAGGAGCCCATCTCGCCATCGGCACCGCCTTCTATCGCGGCGGCGTCATCCCGGCCAGCGTGGCGGCCCGCCGGTCTGCGTTCATGGGCTGGGTGGGTATCCAGATCACACCAGCCGTCGTGCTGACCACGGCACTGGCCGGACACCCTCACACCGCAGTCGCCTTTCACTACCGGAGTCCGTCGTCCAATGTGACCTTCAGGGCAGGCACGATGCCACCGGGGGCCCAGGCCACCACGGTCGACCTTCGCAACGGATGGCACGTCGCAGTGCTCTCCGTGGTGCGGGGAAGCGGAGTGGGAGAGAATCCCAATGCGCTCGTCCTGCTCCTCGGTGGCATCGTGGTCAGCCTCCTCCTGGCCCTCCTCCTCCACGTGCTGGCCACCAGCCGCGCGCGGGCCCTGGCCGTGGTGCGTGAACAGACTGGCGAACTCCGTCATCAGGCCCTCCACGACCCACTGACCGGACTCCCCAACCGGGCGCTGATCCTCGATCGCATTGAACAGATGATGGTGCAGGGGCGACGCTTGCACACGCCGGTGGCCGCACTCTTTCTCGACCTCGATGACTTCAAGGATGTCAATGACACCCTGGGCCACGCCGCCGGGGACGAGCTGCTGATCGCCGTAGGGGCCCGACTGGGCGAGGCTCTCCGGGAGGGTGACACCGTGGGTCGGTTGGGTGGCGACGAGTTCATCGTCCTGGTCGAAGGAGCCTCCCTCCCGGCTGGAGCCGCCGGCGTTGCCGACCGCCTGCTTGACGTCATGTCCGCGCCGTTCCGCATCTCCGCCAGCGACGTGCCGCTGACCGTCACCGTCAGCATCGGGTCCGCTGAAGGCGACCGGCCCACACCGGGTCGATTGCTGCAGGATGCCGATATCGCTCTCTACCAGGCCAAGGCGGCGGGAAAGGCCTGTGCGGTGGCCTTCTCCCCATCCATGCAGGAGGCCATCGACGGTCGACGCGGCCTGGAGATCGACCTCGACGGTGCCCTCGCAGCCGAGCAGTTCTTCCTCGTGTACCAACCCACCATCGATCTGAGGAGTGGGCTCTATACCGGGGTCGAAGCCCTCCTGCGCTGGCGCCACCCCGAGCGTGGCGTCATCGGGCCCGACCAGTTCATCCCCGCCCTGGAGTCGAGTGGTCTGATCATTCCCGTGGGTGCCTGGGTACTCGACGAGGCGTGTCGACAGGGTGCAGCCTGGCACCGCCAGGGCCATCGCTTCGTGGTCTCGGTGAATCTGTCAGCGCGGCAGCTGGAACGGGACCGCATCGTCGACGACGTCGCCCGCGCCCTGGCGGCGTCCGGACTCGAGCCGGGGAGCCTGATCCTGGAGCTCACCGAGACCGCCCTGATGAACAACGTCTCCGCCAGCGTGACCCGGCTCCAGCTCCTGAAGAACCTCGGCGTCCGCATCGCCATCGATGACTTCGGAACCGGCTACTCCTCGTTGGCCTATCTCCGGCAGTTCCCCATCGATGTCCTGAAGATCGACCAGTCGTTCGTGGGCGGGATCACCGAGACGGCCGAGGCGGCCGCCCTGGTCCACACGCTCATCCAGCTGGGCAAGGTACTGGGACTGGTCATCGTGGCTGAGGGCATCGAGACCGTCGAGCAGCGGATCTTCCTCGAGGATGAAGGGGTCGATATCGGCCAGGGCTATCTGTTCTCCCGTCCGCTCGAGGTCGACGATCTCGAACGGCTACTGGAGAACAGGTCGGATCGACACGACGTCCGAACCGGCTGAGAACTCACCGGTTACCGCCGGGGGCGACGGCTATCGGCACCGGCGATCATTCTGCCATTGGCCCGATTCCGCCCCCCACCCGATCTGTCGGGCCCATACGGTTCGATGAACGGCGAGCGGTAGCTGTCGTGACGCCAGTTCACCGGGAAGTGGGTCTCGTCCATCTCCAGGTCCCCGAAGCGCTGGAACCGGCTGTAGATGCTGCCGGTCACGGTGGGATTAAAGCGGGTCTCCGACGACATGCAGTGGGCCACCACGGCCCGGGGGGGCACCCCGGCCCGGTTGATGGCCGAGCCCGTCGTCCTATCCGAGCCTGGCCTGGTGAACGGGGTGGGCGCCACTCCGTAGGCGGCCCGTCGCTCGCGCCCCGGTCGACGCAGTCAGCCGGTCAAGGCGCAGGGGTGCGGAGACGATGGCTCAGAGGACGTTGAGGCGGGCGGCCGCCCGGTCGGCAGCCTCCGGGCCAGCTAGCTGGCGCAACAGAAGCAGACCGTCGATGAGCGCGATCCCTGCTTCTGCCTCGGAGCGGCAGTGCTCAGGAGGACCGTCGAAGAAGTCGGTGAGCCATTCCACCCACCCGTTGATGAGTTGGGTGACGAGCGCTCGGTAGGGTTCGCGTCCTGCAGCCGCCAGACCGATCGCCTCGAAGTACAGAGCGAAGACCGGGTCGACGTCCTTCCGGGCCAGTACGGGCCACGCGGTGGCAGCCAGTTCGACGTGGTCGGTCGCCCGTTCGCCGAATGCATCCTCGAGCTCCTCCATCAACCGACCACCCACCGCTACCAGCACTTCGGAGATGAGGTCGTCCTTCGTCGGGAAGTAGTAGACGATGATCCGGTCGCTGGTTCCGAGCCGCTTGGCCAGGCGACCGAAGGTGAGCTGACTGAGCCCCTCCGCGTAGGCGGCCTCCAGCGCACCCGCGAGGATCTCCTCTTTGGTGTGCTTGGGTCCCATACCCGTTGATTGTAGTGGCCGCTACATCTATGGTATGTAGTGACAGCTACAACACGCGTATCCGCCGGAGCGGGCGACCCGACGTCGGGGCCGCATCTCCCATCCCGTCGCCATCATCGGCCCCATCACCCACGGACAGACCACCTTCAGGAGGACCCCATGTCGTCATTGACCCAGGCCGAAGCCAGCGATCTCTTCCGTCGGGAGCCCGATCGATTCCTGGACGTCGGTGATGCCGAGGTCGCCTACCGTCGGATCGGTACGGGCCCCGATGTGCTGTTCGTCCACGGCTGGCCGGTCAGTGGGGCGACCTTTCGATTACTCCTTCCCTACCTCACCGACCAGGTCACCTGTCACGTGATCGACCTCCCCGGGGCCGGCTCCAGCCGATTCGATGCCGACTCGACGGTGACGATCGACGGGCATATCCAGAGTGTGCAGCGGGTGTTGGACCACCTCGAGCTGGAGGATGTCGCAGTCGTCGGGCACGACAGTGGTGGGCTCATCGCTCGACATGCCGTGGCCGGCGACCCACGCCTACGGGCCATGGGGTTGCTCGACACTGAGCAGACCCACGGCCTGACGTGGCGGTTCAAGTCGTTCCTCGCCGTGCGGCACCTTCCCGGGGCCGGTGCTGGTCTGGGCTGGGCGGTGGGGAAGCCAGGCCTTCGACGCAGCCCATTCGTACTCGGAGGGGCGTTTGCCGATGCTTCACGGCTCGACGGCGAGTTCGACGAGTTCTTCCTCGAGCCCATTCACCGCATCCCCGAGCGACGCCGCGCCGCGATCCGGCTGCTGCGGAGCTTCGACGTGAGGTACATCCGCGACCTCGTCAACGTCCACCGGCGTATCGACGTTCCGGTCCGGTTGGTGTGGGGGGAGCAGGATTCGTTCTTCCCTGTCTCCTGGGCCGAGGAGATGGTCACGACGTTCGCCGATGCGACGCTGGAGGTCGTGAAGGATGCCGGACTGTTCGCACACGAGGAGAAACCGGCCGATGTCGCCCGCGCCCTCCTGCCCGTCCTCACGGCCACGCGTTGACCGGGTAGGGGCGCGGGCAGCCGAATGCCGGTAGGTACCCCTCGGTCGGTCCCCAGCCCCGACCGCCAGCGCCGTCCACGGGTCAGGGGAAGGCCCACGCCCCGACCGGGGTGTCCCCCACCAGTCCGGCCCAGAGTTTCACGGCCGACGCATCGCTGCCGGCCCCCGACGCCACCATCAGGGGGAGGAGGTGCTCTTCGCGTGGGTGGGCGGCGCGTGCCAGAGGAGCGCTCGACCACCGGGAGAGTTCGCTCCGACGTCGCTCGGCGTCCCCGGACAGGGCGGCGTCGAGCCACCGGTGGAATTTGGTCGAAGCATCCTGGCCCAGCTGCACCGCGAGGTTGTGGTAGCTCATCCCGCTTCCCACGATCAGCACCCCCTCGTCCCGAAGCGGTCGGAGCGCCTCGCCGATGCGGATGTGTTCTTCTGGATCAAGGCCGACCCGCAACGACATGGCCACCACCGGGATCGTGGCGTCCGGGTACATCACCTTGAGAGGGATGAACACCCCGTGATCCCAGCCGTGGGCCGTGTCCTCGACCACGTCGATACCGGCCTTGCGGAGGTGGGAGGCGGCCGCAGTGGCCACGGCTGGGGCCCCCGGTGCCTCGTAGGTCAGCTGATAGGTCTCCGGTGGGAACCCGAAGTAGTCGAAGATCAGCCCAGGACGCTCTCCGGTCGTGACCGTGACCTGCTCGGCTTCCCAATGGGCGGTGACGACCAGGATGGCCGACGGCGTGGCCGGGAGGAGCGTGTCGACCGACGCCAGGAATTCACCCATGGGCCGGAAGAGTTGGCCCATGGGCCCGGCCATGAAGAAGGCCGGGCCCCCACCGTGGGGAATGTAGATCGACGGCATGGCGTCGGTCATGGTCACCACTCACCTCTTGTTCGCTTCGAGCGGTACATGGGCGTGGGGTCAGGCTCGGTCGGCCAGGGCGGTGATGTCGAGATCGAGGTAGCGGCCGGCCATGCCCTTCATCTTGGTGATCCCGTGGGCGTAGCGATCGACGCGACCCGTGGCCCGGACGGTGAGGGTGGAGCCGGCCACATGCACCTCAGCGATATGGAGATCGAGCGGGGCGGTCTGGCCACGGACGGTCAGCTGACCGGACAGCACCCACGAGCCGTCGGCCTCGGTGAGACCGTCGCCATGGAAGGAGATCACCGGGTGTTCGGCCACATCCAGGAAGGTGGCGGAATGGATGTGCTTGTCCCGCCTGGCGTTCTCGCTGGTGAAGCTGCTGGCGGTCACCGTGGCGTCGACGGTGGACCCGGCGAGGGGCTCCCCCACCCTGACTTCCGCCGACTGGAGTGCGAAGCTGCCGGCGACCCCACTGGTGCCGAACCGGTGCCGGGTCGTGAAGGTGACGATCGAACGAGTGGGGTCGACCCGGTAGGTGCCTGCGTTCGGCTGGCCGGTAACTCGGGTGGTGGTGAGCGTGTTGGTCATCGGGTCTCCTTAGGCGTGGGCTGATTGGTCGGCGCTAGTACTTGAACTATCAACCATTGTAGGAGCAATTACTTGAATGATCAAGTGATCGGATAACCTTGAGACGATGGAGGACGTCCACTGGCTCGACGACGAGGAGCTCGAGACCTGGATGGTCTTCGTGGCCATGGCCATGAGGCTGCCCGCCTTGCTGGACCGGCAGCTGCAGCAGGACGCGGGACTCAGCCACTTCGACTACGGCATCCTGTCCAACCTGTCCGAGGCCCCTGATCACACCCGCCACATGAGCTCACTGGCCGGGTTCGCCAATGGATCACTCTCCCGTCTCTCCCATGCCGTCAAGCGTCTGGAGGACCGAGGCTGGGTCCATAGGGAACCGTGCCCCGAGGATGGTCGACAGACCGATGCCATTCTCACCAAGGCGGGCTGGGACAAGGTGGTAGCGACCAGCCCCGGCCATGTTCGGGAGGTGAGGAAGTTGGTGATCGATGCCCTGACTCCCGAGCAGTTGGTCCAACTCCGTGCCATCGGACGATCGATCCTCGAGCGCGTGGACGAAGCCGGGGACGCCTCGTGTCCACCGCATTCCCATCGGGCTCTCTGATCAATCCGGGTACCGGGGCGACCTGGTGCCTCAGCCAGCCCTCACCAGTCGAATCGCGGGGAGTAGACCTCATGACCCCCTGCATGGGCCTGCTGGCGTTCCGGGGACACCCGGACCATCGGTGGCGTGCGAGAATCCGTGGTGATGTCGTTCCTCATCCGTGATGCCGAAACCACGGATATGGATGACCTTCAATGGGTATTCCGGAGAGCGTCCCATTCCAACAGGAACGATTGTGAGCTATTCCGGGAGCACCCTGAGTGGCTCGTCCTCTCGGACCAGGGGGTTCTAGAAGGAAGGACGACGGTAGCCGTCCACAGTGATTGAGTAACCACATGCTTTGCCACCGTCCTAGTCTTGGATGGCGTGGCAGAGATTGAAGACCTCTTTGTGGCTCCCCCACGGCCTGGAACATCTTCAGCCAAACCGAGAACCGCCCAGCGTCAACGGACATCTCCTCGATCACTT
>JBBQWW010000066.1:0-19169 GCA_038210245.1 Acidimicrobiales bacterium | reverse complement strand
GAGGGGCTGGCGAGCGAGGACGTGTGCTCCGTGCTCGGGGTCTCCGAGGGCAACCAACGGGTCCTTCTCCATCGCGGACGCAGCCGGCTGCGCTCCCTGCTCGAGTCCGAGCTGGCCGAGAGGGGGCGGTGATGCGCCTCCACCGACGACCCGCCGACCAGGCCAGCCAGCAGGTGGTGGAGCTGGTCACCGAGTACCTCGAGGACGCCCTGTCCCGGGCGGACCGCAAGCGCTTCGAGTTCCACCTCCGCCACTGCCCCAACTGCACGGCGTACCTCGAACAGATGCGGGCCACCATCGTGGCCACGGGCACGCTCCGGGTCGAGGACGTCTCCCCCGACGTGCTGGCCGAGTTCTCCGAGCTGTTCCGTGACTGGCGGTCCGGGGAGGACCGTGGGGAGGGCGCCCCGGGCCCAACGTGACCGGTGGCGGTGGCGGTGCCCGATCAGGACGTCGATGGTATGGCGACCCCCATCGTTGGACGATCGAGGTGAGCCACCGGTCCACTTCGCCCGCCTCCCCGGGAGGTGAGTCCACCAGTACCAGCGCCAGAACATTCCCTGGGAGCAGGTCAGGAACGATCTCGGCTGGGGGTGACGGCATACAGGGTCGAGTTCCGGCCCGCCGCCGTTCGGGCCCTCCGCCAGGTGCCACTGGAGTAACGCCCACGGCTGCAGGGAGCGATCGCCCTACTGGCCCGCCATCCCCGGCCCCCGGCGGCCCGTCCGCTACGAGGTCGCCCCGGCTACCGACTCCGGGTGAGTGACTATCGGATCATCTACACCATCGAAGACCAGGTACTCGTGGTCACGACGGTCACGATCGGCCATCGTCGTGAGGTCTATCGGGGCTGAACGGCGGGGCTGAACGAGGCGGCTACCCGGCGACGCAGCCGGTCGGCCACCTCACCGGTCGACGCCGAGGATGAGCCCGCTGGTGGGCACGCCGGTGCCGGCGGTGACCAGGGCGTGACTCACGTCGGGCACCTGGTTCACCGAGGTCCCCCGCACCTGGCGGACCCCCTCGGCGATGCCGTTCATGCCGTGGAGGTAGGCCTCGCCCAACTGTCCCCCGTGGGTGTTGATGGGCAGCCCGCCCCCGAGCTCGATGTTGCCATCCCGGATGAAGTCCTTGGCCTCGCCCTTGCCACAGAAGCCCAGCTCCTCGAGTTGATACAGCACGTAGGGCGTGAAGTGGTCGTAGAGCACGGCGGTCTGGATGTCGGCCGGGGTCAGGCCGGAGGTCTGCCACAGCTGCCGGGCCACCGACTCCATCTCGCCCAGGCCGGTGAGATCGTCGTAGTAGTAGGAGGTCATCATCTCCTGTCCCGGCCCGGCCCCCTGGGCGGCGGCCTCGATGACCACGGGCGTGGAGGCTAGGTCGCGGGCCCGCTCGAGGGAGGTGACCACCAGGGCCTGGCCACCGTCGGTCTCCTGACAACAGTCGAGCAGGTGGAGCGGCTCCACGATCCACCGGGACGCCTGGTGCTCCTCGAGGGTGATCGGCTTCTCGTAGAACCAGGCCTTGGGGTTGGTGGCGGCGTGCTTGCGGTCGGCCACCGCCACCCGCCCGAGGTCCTCGGAGGTGGCCCCGGTCACGTGCAGGTAGCGCTGGGCGGCCATGGCCACCCACTGGGCCGGCGTCAACAGCCCCACCGGGGCGTACCAGGCGAAGTTGGCCGTTTCGGCGTTGGGCGCCGGCGCGCGGTCCTGCACCCCGGTACCGAAGCGGTTGCCGGAGCGCTCGTTGAAGGCCCGATAGCAGACCACCACGTCGGCCACCCCGGACTGCACGGCCAGGGCCGCCTGTTGGATGGTGCCGCAACCGGCCCCTCCCCCGTAGTGGATCCGGCTGAAGAACGTGAGCTCGCCGATGCCCAGGCTGCGGGCGATCTCGATCTCCGGATTGGTGTCGGAGCTGAAGGTGACCATCCCGTCGACCTCATCGGGCTCGATACCGGCATCGCGCAGGGCCAGGTCCACGGCCTCGGCGGCCAGGCGCAGCTCGCTGCGCCCCGACTCCTTGGAGAACTCGGTCGCCCCGATCCCCACGATGGCCGTGTTGCCGGTGAAGGCGTGGTGCTCCCCGCTCATCGGCTCGCTCTCCCGCCCTGCTTGGGCAGCAGAAGGCGCACCGTGCCCGTCACGTGGTCGCCGAGCCCGTTGGCTCCCCGCAGGGACACCACCGCCGCGCCCTTACCGGCCGCGGCGGTGCTGTCGGCAGCGGCGGGGTCGGGCTCCGGGTCGGCGTCGACCTCGGTGACCGATCCGGTCAGGGTCATGGTGTCGTCGGGATAGTTCGGCGCGCCGAGCCGGATGTTCACGTCGGTGAGGACGGCACCGGGACCGGACCAGTCGGTCACGTAACGGCCGACGATGCCGTTGGTGGAGAGGATGTTCATGAAGATGTCCTTCGACCCACGCTCGACGGCCAGCACCGAGTCGTGGTGGACATCTTGGTAGTCACGAGAAGCGATGGCCGTCGAGACGATCAGGGTCCGGGTCAGCGGTACGGGCAGGACGGGGAGTTCGTCTCCCACCGCCACCTCCTCGAAGTGGAGGGTGGTGGTGCGGGGGGCGGCGGAACCGGCGGCCGTGCCGGCGGCTGCACTCATACGGTCACCTTGCGACCGGCCCGGAGCTCCTCGACTACCTGGCTCCCCAGCCTGGCCACCTGGGCGCTGGGCGGGCCGAGCAGCAGCTCGATCTGCTTCCCCCACAGGAAGTACCGGTGGATGGGGTACTCGATGTCCGCCCCCATCCCGCCGTGCAGGTGCTGGGTGGCGTGGACGGCCCGCGAGCCGGCGTCGGCCGAGAACCAGGCGGCCACGCTCACGGCCAGGTCGGCCTGGAGCCCGTTGTCCAGTCGCCAGGCGGCCTGCAGCATCGTCACCCGGATGCACTCGGTGTCGATGGCGGCATCGGCGGCCCGCAGCTTGGTGCCCTGGAACGTGGCCAGCGGCAGTCCGAACTGCTCCCGGGTGTTCAGGTACTCGGCGGTCTGGGCCACCGCCGCCTCGGTCACACCGACCTGGATGGCACAGAGTCCCGTCCAGGCCCGGTTGAGTATCCAGAACAGTACGTCGTGGCCGGTGGTCGGATCCCCACCGGCCAGCACCTCGTCGGCGGCCACCATCACGCCGTCCAGGTGGAGGTGGGGATGGACCTCCCGGTTGGTGGTCTCGGCCCGCTCGACGATGACCCCGTCGGCCCGAGGGTCGATGACCGCCACCACCACGCCCTCGTCCACGGCCACCGGGACGAGCACCCGGTCGGCCACATGCCCGTAGGGGACCGCGAACGCTGTCCCCGACAGGACCAGCCCGTCCGGGCCCGAGGTGCCGGCCACCGTGGGCCGGCCCGTGCCGCCGCGTGCGATGTCGTCGGCCACCCCGGCCAGTGCCGCGGTCAGGATGATGTCACCGGCCACCACCCCGGGCAGGACGGCCGACCTGAGGGCCTCGGACCCGAACTCGGCGATGGGCATGGCCCCGAGGGCGATGGTTGCCCACAGCGGCACCGGGGCCACCACCCGGCCCTGGCCCTCGAGGACGATGGCCAGCTCGACCATCCCGTAGCCGCCGCCACCGTAGGCCTCGGGCAGGGAGAGGCCCACCAGGTCGGCCTGGGCCAGGGCACTCCAGAGATCGCGGTCCACCCGATCCTGGGTGGCCTCGGTGGCCTTCACCCGGTCGGGGGTGACCAGACCGGAGAAGATGCCGTCGACGGCCTCGACCACCGCCTTCTGCTCGTCGTTGTAGGTGAAGTCCATCGGGTTCTCCTCGTGTGGTGGTCGTTCGTGTTCGATGGTCGGAAGGGCTGGGTCAGGAATGACGGCGGGGCGGGCCGAGCCCGCTACCCGGTGGCCCGGTCGGGGTCCGGCCGGAAGACGGGCAGGGTCAGGTCGTCGTCGAAGGCCTCGAAGGTGGCCACCACCGGCATGCCGATGGCCACCGTCTCGGGCGTGATGTCGGCCACGTTGGCGACGAGTCGGGTGCCCTCCTCCAGCTCGACCAGGGCCACCACCAGGGGGTAGTCGAAGGCGGGCACCTTCGGGTAGTGATTGACGGTGAAGCTGTAGATGGTGCCCCGGCCCGAGGCCTGGAGCGGCTCCCACTCGAAGGATCGGCAGTTGGCGCAGGACGGACGGGGCGGGTGACGCAGTGTCCCGCAGTTCGTGCACCGCTGGATGAGGAGCTTGTGCTCTTGCGCCCCCTCGAAGAAGAACCGGTTGTCCTGGGTCAGGGCCGGCCGGGGACGGAGGGGACGGGGTGCAGCCTCGGGGGCTTTCGGGCGAGGCCGGAACTTGAGGATGCGGAACTTCATGGTGGCAACGGGGACGCCGGCCTGGTCGGTGAACTCGAGACGGGTGGTGACGAAGTGGCCCACACCGAGGCCGGTGGTCTTCTCCCCGCTGACGGAGTCGATGACGCTGGTCGCCTCGAGCTGGTCCCCCGGTACCAGGGGCCGCACGTAGTGCTGGTCACAGTTGGTGGCGACCACCGAGGTGAAGCCGGCGTCGTCCAACATGGCCATGAGGGTGTCGTTGGGGGAACGCTCAGCCGGACCGGCCACCTCGGCCTTGGCCCGGTCCTCGTCTCGGGCGAGGGTGGCCTTGAGGCCGGCCATGATCCAGGCCTGGAGCATGGTCGGCGGGGCGATGATCCCTCCGAACCCGTTGGCCTGGGCCGCGCCGTCGTCGAGGTAGACGGGGTTCTCGTCTCCCATGGCCTCCACCCAGTGACGGATCATGGGGACGTTCACTGGATCGGGAGCGAGCATGGCCGGTCCGGTGGACTGTCCCACGAACTCCTGCAGGCGCTCCCCTAGCGAGTGTGCCTCGGTGACGGCCTCGGTAGTCACCGAGCCGACCGCTTCATCCCCAACCCGGCCATGGCCAGGATCTCGCGCTGCACCTCGTTCACTCCACCACCGAAGGTGTTGATCTGGGACTGCCGGCCGGCCCGCTCGAGGTCGCCCCGAAGGGCGGCCCCCGGGTTGTAGGGGCTCAGGTAGCCGGCCGAGCCCACGATGCCCTGGAGGCGCCGGAAGATGTCGAGGGTGGTCTCGGTGCCGAACACCTTCACCGCCGACGAGTCGGCCGGGCCCAGAGTGTCGTCGGCCACGGCGGCCACCATGCGCCAGTTGAGCAGCTTCTGGGCCTCGAGCAGTGCGTAGGTGCGACCCAGGTCGGCCTGGACCCAGTCCACGTCAGCCACGCCCTCGTCGATGGCCCACTGGGCCGTCTCCGCCCACAGCCGGGTGGGAAGCGCCGTCATGGCGCCGAGACCCACCCGCTCGTGATTGAGCTGGCCCGTGATCAGACGCCATCCCTCGTTGAGCTGACCGACCATGGCCGTGGTGGGTACCCGCACGTTGTCGTAGTACGAGGCGGTGGTGACCACGTTGCCCACCGTCACGATGGGCGTGCACGAGAAGCCGGGGTCGGAGGTGGGGACGAGGAAGATGGAGATGCCCTTGTGCTTGGGCGCGTCGGGATCGGTGCGGGCGGCCAGCCAGATGTAGTCGGCCTGGTCGGCACCGCTGGTGAAGATCTTGTTCCCGTCGATGACCCACTCGTCTCCGTCGAGGACAGCCCGGGTCCGCAGCGAGGCCAGGTCGGTACCGGCTCCGGGCTCGGTGTAGCCGATGGCGCAGCTGATCTCACCGGCCAGGATGCCCGACAGGAAGACGCTCTTCTGCTCGTCGGTGCCGTAGCGCATGAGCATGGGGCCCACGGTATTGAGGGTGACGAAGGGGAACGGGGCCCGGGCCCGCTGCACCTCGTTGAAGAAGATGAACTGGTCGGAGACCGGCCGGCCCTGGCCCCCGAACTCCTTGGGCCAGCCGATGCCCAGCCAGCCGTCCTTGCCCATCTGGCGCACCAGGGTCCGGTGCATGGCCCCGCCCTCGGTCTCGCTGTCCAGGGCCTTGCGGGCCTCGTCGGTCAGGAGATCGGAGAAATAGGCCCGCAGTTCTGCCCGCAGGGCCAGCTGCTCGGGAGTCTCTTCGAGGTGCATGACGGTTGGTCCCTCCACTCGTTGACGCTGTGGCACTCATTCTCGCGGTGACGCAGTACTGACATCGCACGGCCGGTGCCGCGGGACCTGGTGAGCGGTCGGTGGGGGAAGTTGCCCCCGTGAGACCGCTGGCACCGCTGCCGCATCATCGCCCTCCCGGGTGCTCCCCAGCCAACCGGCGGTGGAGCCCCAGGCACGACTGACCTATGATAACTGATACACGTTCTAGAAACGTCATCGGTCCGGGACCGTCCGAGTCACGCTCCATCCGGCGTCCTCGGGACCGGGCCGGGACCCGGAGACCCGTAGTCGAATCCGGTTTCGTCCACCTCACCGGTCGCACCGCCAACAGCGGCCGAGATGCACCATCTTCAGCCCCACCAGCCACCTACGCCACCCACGTCAGACGGACCGATCAGGGGGAACTACCATGGAAGTCACCGACATCAACCTGGCCGACCCCGGTTGCTTCGTGGAAGCCGTCCCCCACGAGTGGTTCGCCCACCTGCGGCGCGAGGCCCCGGTCCAGTGGCACCCTGACCCCAACGGTTTTGCCGAGGGCTTCTGGTCGGTGACCCGCTACGACGACTGCGTGGGGGTGAACAGGGACTACGAGCACTTCTCCTCCTACCGGGCCGCCACGCTCTTCCACGACTTCGACGAGGAGGTCCTGGGCCAGCAGCGCATGATGATGCTGAACATGGACCCCCCCATGCACACCCGCTACCGGCGCCTGGTCAACAAGGGGTTCACCCCCCGGATGATCCGGGACCTGGAAGTCAAGGTGGTGGAGGCTACCGATGCCATCCTCGACACGGTGTGCGAGCAGGGTACCGCCGACTTCGTCGAGCAGGTCTCGGCCGAGCTGCCGCTTCAGGTCATCGCCGACCTGATGGGAGTGCCCCAGGACGACCGGCACCTGGTCTTCGACTGGTCCAACCGCATGGTGGGCTCCGACGACCCCGAGTACCAGCTGGGCGCCGACGCCGGAGCCCAAGCCTCCATGGAGCTGTTCGCCTACGCCGACGAGCTGTGCGAGAAGAAGCGACTCGATCCCCACGCGGACCTGTTCAGCGTGCTGACCCAGGCGGAGATCGAAGGCGACCAGCTCTCCCAGCTGGAGCTGGATCTCTTCTTCATGCTGCTGGCCGTGGCCGGCAACGAGACCACCCGAAACCTCATCTCGGGGGCCATGGTCGCCTTCTTCGACCACCCCGACCAGTGGGAGAAGCTTCGGGCCGACCGCACACTGCTCCCCTCGGCCGTCGAGGAGATGCTGCGCTTCGTATCGCCGGTCATGCACTTCCGGCGCCAGGCCAGCTCCGACGTCGTCATCGGCAACCAGAAGATCGCCGAGGGCGACAAGGTCGTCTTCTGGCACGTGTCGGCCAACCGGGACGAGGCGGTGTTCACCGATCCCAACACCTTCGACATCGACCGCACCCCCAACAATCACATGGCCTTCGGTGGCGGTGGGCCCCACTTCTGCCTGGGGGCCAATCTGGCCCGCATGGAGATCCGGGTGATGTTCGACCGCCTGCTCGACCGGATGCCCGACATCCGGCTCGACGGCCAGGTCCAGCGCCTCCGATCCAACTTCATCAACGGCGTGAAGCACATCCCCGTGGCCTTCGCCCCCTCTTCCCCCGTCGGACCCTGAACCGGACCTGACGGGACCGCCGCCCGCATCGACCGCATCGCCCGCATCGACCGCATCGACCACCCGATCAGAAACGGACGTCAGCCCATGCGCTTCCATCAAGCAGTCACCTTCCTGCCCCTCGACGAGGTCGTGCACCTGTCGAAGGCCTCCGACGCCCTCGGGTACTCGGGCATCTACCTCTCCGACCACCTGTTCAACCCCCGCGACCTCAAGTCGAAGTACACGTACTCGAAGGCCCCCGACGGCGCTCCCTTCTGGGAGAAGGAGACGGCGTGGCCCGATCCTATGTGCCTCATCTCCGCCCTGTCGGCGGTGACCACCAACCTGACCTTCACCACCGGCATCTACATCGCCCCGGTACGGGACCTGATCACCGTGGCCAAGACGGTGGGCACCGCCGCCGTGCTCTCCGGCAACCGGGTCCGACTCGGCGTCGGCGTGGGCTGGTGTGAGGAGGAGTACGTCCAGACCGGCCAGAATTTCCACACCCGTGGTAAGCGACTCAACGAGATGATCCCGGCCCTCAAGGCCCTGTGGCAGGGCGGCTGGGTGGAGTACCACGGCGAGTACTACGACGTCCCGGCCTGTCAGATGAACCCCTCACCCTCCGAGCCCATCCCCTTCATCGGGGGCGGGAACTCCGAGGCTGCCCTACTCCGGGCCTCCACCCTGTGCGACGGATGGGTGAACACGGGGGCGGCCACTCCTGAGCAGGCCTTCGCCGAGGTGGGCGCTATCAAGGACGCTGTCAAGCGGGCCGGGCGGGAGCACGAGCCGTTCTCCATCTACGTGGCCGTGAAGGCCTTCCCCGACCTCGACCTCTACCGTCGCCTCGAGGACGCCGGGGTCACCGACCTCCTGTGCGCGCCGTGGATGGCCGTGCAGGCCAAGTCAGGCGACACCCCTGAGTCCATCCACGCCGCCCGGATGGCCATGTGCGAACAGTTCGCCGAGCACTTCATCGCCCCCATGGTCTGAACGCCGGTCCCCCACGGACGGCGAGCTGTCAGCTGCAGGCCGGCACGGTGGCGGTCCGGAGGGCCTGATCCCAGGCGGTCAACTGGACCGGGGTGTACTGGTCGAACCCGAGGAAGTTCGCCCCCGGGGGCCAGAGCTCGATGGACTGGGCGTGGTGGGCGACCCCGATCCCGACGGCGGTGCACAGGTCGAGCCCATTGGGACTCAGGGTCTGGAAGTCGACAGGGACGGCCCCGTCGTAGAGGAGCCAGGCGGCATTGAAGCTGGCGTAGAGGTCGGCCTGGCCGGCCGTGACCGAGTCGGTGAGCCCGTGGTTGTCGAGGATGCACAGGGGTAGTTGACCGGTGACCACCGTCGACGCGCACTGGGTGACCACCGTCTGGGTGGCTCCGGCCACCGGGGAGGGGTTCATGGTGAAGTCGACCGGCGTCCGCTGCCACGCCGAGTAGTCGCCCAGGGCACCCTCCACACACTGCACCTGGACGTCCCGGTTCCATCCGGCGGCAGTCAGGGCGGTGATGATGGTGCTGTCGAGGATGAACGGCTCGGCGCTGGCCGTGTTGCACGAGGTCACCGCCACCTGGCTCACCAGGCCGTCCTTGTCGTACTGGTGGGCCAGGGCGGCCTGGAAGTCGGCCCACTGCTGCTCGTAGTCGGGCAGCCAGTAGCGGCCGAGGGTTCCCCCCGCCGGCCTCGACGGGTCGCCGGTCACGGTGATCGGAGCCCCGTCGAGCGACTTGGCCCAGGCCGGAGCGGTGAACCCGCCGAAGATGCGCAGTTTGACGGTCAGCGGATGGCTCGGGTTGGCCGTGTTGAAGGAGGTCACCGCGGCCAGGGAGGCGTCGAGGGAGGAGAAGTCGGGGTGGCCTTCGGTCGGCTCCAGTTGGGCCCAGGTCTGGTTGACCACGATGCCCGAGAAGGCAGCGGCGTAGCCGGACAGCTCACCGGTGGGGGTAGTGGGGAAGGCCACGTTGAGTTGGTAGGGCGCGCTGCTGCCCTTGTCGAACAGTCCGGTGACCCGGGCCTTCACGTTCTTGTCCTGGGCCGAGGCGGCAATGGTCAGGGCGACACCCGGGCTGGCCACCGAGCCCGACGGATTGGTGGCCACGGCCCGGTACTGGTTCCCATCGACGGCCAGCGTGGCTGCCACCGACAGGGAGCGCGACGGGGTGCCGATGTCGGCGAAGGGGGTACCGGCCACGGAAACCTGCCACTGGACCGTGGGCTTGGGGACGCCACTGACCTGCACGTGGAAGTGGGCGGTCGTGTCGAACGCCGGCGACTGGGCTTGGGGCTGGGCGGTGATGACCGGGGCCGAGGGGAGCGCCTTGGCTCCCGCCCCGGACGTGAGGAGCACGGCCATTCCCCCAGCTACCGCCAGCAGTGCGGCCACGGCGATCGATCCCAACCGAACTGTCGGCCGGCGTAGCGAATCTCTGACCATCGCGGCCACCCCTCCTCCGGCCCGTACCGGGCCACTGGACCGGACCGGCGGTGAGCCAGCGACCCTCGGTTCTCTCGTGGGTACTGCACCCGAAGCGAACGCTACGCCCCAGTTGTTACGAAATCGTGAGCATCGGGAGGTTCTTGGTCCGGTGGAGCCGGCGGGTCGGTGCTGGTCGGTGTTCGGTTCAGGCGGCTCCGACCTCGGTGTCGACGTTGGTGTCGGCGTCGGCGTCGGCCGGGGCCACGGGCCCTCCTGTGGGGCCCGGCTGGGCCGGGTGGGCCGCCACCTTGCGCAGTGGGTAGTAGACGGCGGCGGCCACCACGAAGCCGACCACGAAGGACAGGTCAGCGCCGTCCAGCTGCTTGGCCACCGGGCCCTCCACCAGGCCCGTGTCCATGAAGGGCACCATCAGTCCGAAGCCCACCACCAGGGCCACCAGGGCCGGCCAGCCCGAACGGAGGTTCCGCCACTCGAGCATGTGCATCAGCGTCTCGCGGTTGACGTCGTGGCGCCGGTCCTGCCAGTCGATGACCACCACGGCCAGAAAGGGGGCGATCCAGTACGCCGTGAACAAAAGGACGTTCTGGAATTTGGCCGGGACGTCACCACTGTTCAGCCATAGGATCAGCCCGTAGGCCGCGCCCGTCCCGATCAGGGCCGAGACGTGCCGCTTGATGCGAACCCCACCGGCCTGGGCGGCCAGCGAACCGGAGTAGTCGTTGAGGGCGTTGCTGGTCACCGCCCCGAACATGATGGCCAGCAGGGCCAGGGCGCCGAGCAGGCCGCCACCCATCAGGTGCTGGACACCTGCCGCCGTCTGGTTGGACAGCGTCCGGGCTCCCAGTAGCCCGATGGTGTACATCCACACGAAGGATCCCGCCAGTCCGGCGAAGGTATAGAGGAAGAGGGGCCGGCGAGGGGTGTCCGTGGCCATGTACCGGCTGTAGTCGGCGGCGTAGGTCGCCCAGCTGAAGCCACCGGAGAAGGCGATGGTCATCATCAGGAAGAACATGGCCACGGCCACGCCGCCGTGCACGGAGTTGTGCACCGGGAAGTCGCCGTGCTGGAGGATCTTGGCGGTGAGGAGGACGAAGAGGACGGTGAGTATGGCCGCTCCCCAGGTCTCCAGTCGGTGGATGAACTCGTAGCCCAGGAACCCGACCAGGCCCTCGAGGGCCAGGACCACCAGCACGCCGACGGCGAAGGGTACGTGGAAGAGGATCTGGGCCGCCTGGCCCCCGAACAGCCCCACCAGGGCGTCCCACGCCACGGCCGAGAGCCACTGGATGAGGGCCGGGACCGCGATGGACTTGCCGAAGGGGAGGCGGGCCAGCGGTAGTTGGGCCATGCCCGTCTTGGGGCCCCACAGCGCCAGGGCGGCCACCGGGGCCGCCCCGAGCACCACGCCGACGACGACGGCGGCGATGCCGGTGGCCAGGCCCAGGCCCAGGGTGGCGGCCAGCGTGCCGGTGAACACCCCGGAGAGCTCCATGTTGGGGGCGAACCACACGGTGAAGTTCCGCCAGTTGGCGCCGTAGCGTCCGTCTTCGGGGATGGGGACGATACCGGCCGTCTCGAGCGTGAGGTCACCCGGGTGGGTGGGCCGTGACCCGTCGAAGACACTGATGGTGGTGGTCACCGGGGCTGAGCTCCTTGGTGGACGTGCATGGTGGCGGGCGGTGCGCGGGGGCGGGACGGCGGTGATGCGTTCGGTGTGATCTGATTCTGCACCGGATCGGACCGGCCGGCGCCAACCAGCCCGCCGGATGGCCCCGGGACGGTACCTGGCACGCCATCGGCCGTGCCGGCCGCCACTAGGGTCGAGGCATCACGCCCCAGGGGAGGATGCCATGAAAGACATGTTGCTCGGACTGCAGCTCGGCTACTGGGGAGCTGGCCCACCGGCCAACGCCCTCGAGCAGGTGAGCGAGGCTGAGCGCCTCGGCTTCGACTCGGTGTGGACGGCCGAGGCCTACGGGTCCGACGCCCTGACTCCGCTGGCCTGGCTGGGATCCCAGACCACCAAGCTCCGCCTGGGCACCGCCCTGTGCCAGCTGTCGGCCCGGACCCCGACAGCCATGGGCATGGCCGCCATCACCCTCGACCACCTCTCCGGTGGACGGTTCGTGTTGGGCCTCGGGGTGTCCGGCCCCCAGGTGGTGGAGGGCTGGTACGGGCAGTCGTTCCCGAAGCCGTTGGCCCGCACCCGCGAGTACGTGGACATCGTGCGCCAGGTGGTGGCCCGGGACGGCGTGGTCACCAACGACGGTCCCCACTACCCACTCCCCTACCCCGGCGGCACCGGGCTGGGCAAGGCGCTCAAGCCCATCGTCCACCCGCTGCGACCGGAGATTCCGATCATCCTGGGGGCGGAGGGACCGAAGAACGTGGCCCTGGCCGCGGAGATAGCCGACGGCTGGTTCCCCATCTTCTTCTCGCCCAACGCCGTGAAGGCCTTCGAACCGGCGCTGGCCGAGGGGTTCGCCCGGCCCGGAGCCCGGCACACGGCGGCGGACTTCGAGGTCATCGCCTTCGCTCCCACCATCGTCGACGACGACATCGAGCACGCTGCCGACATGATGAGGCCGTCGGTGGCCCTGTACATCGGGGGCATGGGGGCCAAGTCGGCCAACTTCCACTTCGACGTCTATGCCCGCATGGGCTACGAGGCCGAGGCCACCAAGATCCAGGAGCTGTACCTGGCCGGCCACCGGGACGAGGCCATCGCCGCTGTGCCCACCTCCCTCATCGAGGACACCGCCCTCATCGGCCCCAAGGAGAAGATCCGGGACGACCTCGAAGGGTGGAAGGAGTCCATCGCCACCACCCTGCTGGTGGCCGGCGGACCCGACACGTTGCAGCTGATGGCCGAGTTGTTGCTGTAGAGAGATCCCCGTTGCCGACTCAGCGATCGGCCGGGGTCACCGGCCGGAAGCTCCGAACTTCTTCCTCCGACTCAGCTGCCGGTACAGCTCCATGGTGTTTGGATGGACGGCGTCGAGCGGCTCGATACCATCCGCCACCAGAGTGAGCAGCTCACTCATGGCCGCATCCACTCCGGCCGGATTGCCACCCAGGTCGGCGGCCCGCATGAGCATCCGGTACAGGCGCTCATCGTACGGGCTGACCAGGAGACCCCTCCGGGCGGCCCATTCGGCCCCTCGGGCGTCGCCGCGGTGCAGGTAGGCGCCAGCCAGGCGTCCGCTGAGATCGACGATGGCCGCCTCGATAGCCGGGGCGATCCCTTCCAGAATGGGCCAGTCCGAGGACCGAAGTCCCTCGAAGGGTCGTCCTCGGATGAGGGTCAGCGCAGCATGCCATCCCTCCGTACTGTCGGAGTCGGCCAGGGCCACGAAGCGATCCCAATCGGTGCGCACCGCAGCGACCAGAGCCAGCCGGCCGTGCGAACGGGGCAGGTAGTCGGTGCCATCGGCCGCCTGACCCAATGATCGCCGGGCTACCGAGGCAATGGAGTGCAGGCTGGACGGGGCCATCAGGCGATCGGGCCACAGCGCCGCGGCCCAGGCGTCGTTCGACGCCCCGTTGGGGTGCATGGCCAGGTAGATAACCAATTCCTCCGCCCACGCCCGAGTGAAGGGTCGGGCTGCCCCGCGGACCTCGACCGGACCGAGTACGGCCACCTCTACAGCGTCGCCGCTCACGGGCATGCCGCCATGCTGGGGAGGCTCGGCTGCGTCGGTCACCGCGTGGTCGGTCGGTGGGGAGACTTCGTCAAGGTCCGGGTCGGCGGCCTGAGGGAGCCGGATGGGCAGGTTCACGTAGGGCTCATCGGACCTCAACACCGACTGTCGGGAAGCGGCCGTGTCCAACAACGCCGAGACCTGATCCAGTTCGTCGGGCTCGATGCGCTGGGGAACGACCACCTCCGCCAGCAGTGCCAGCGCCTCGACCCCGTCACCGCCATCGATCCGCACCGAGTACTGGGCCTCGATCCGCTCCCCGACCGCCACTACCGCCGTCCCGAGGACCGGGTTCGCAGCCACTTCCAACAGTTCGTTGACATCACCTCCGGTGACGGTCGGACCGCAGAGCACCACCAGTGGGGACCACCGGTCCGACACTTCCGCCAACCGGGCGTGGGTAAACGACGAGTGCTCGGTGACGTCCAGCTGGGCGGCGGCGGCGATCTGACGCCGACACAACGTGTGGACCAGATCGGCGACCTCCGGGTAGTACCTCACCCCATCGAACCGCTCCAACTCCGATCCGAAGCCCACCACGGTCAACGAGAACTGACCGGACCAGAACGAGGTGGCCAGCTCGAGCGCCAGAGCCCTGACCACAGCGTCGGCCGCGTCGGGGTTCCCGCTGACCACCAGGGATCCCAGTGCTTCCAGATTGACCATGACCGGTCCCGAGGAGCCACGACCTACCGTGACGAGCAGCGGCGCCACCGCCCCGGGGGTGTCCACCACCGGAGTCCCACCGGGCGTCGATGTCGTCGTGGACGAAGGAGCCGAGGCCAGGACGGTTCGGTCCACGATGATCGGTCCTCCTCGGCCGAACGGGACCAGCTCGATCACCTCGGGGTGGACCCGAACCCCCACCAGCATTGCCGGCTCACCCTGGGTTTCCAGATTCGAGCGCGCGTGCTGGCGGATGGCTTCGTCCACCTCTCGGCTGAGGCCCCAGCTGTCACCGATCCGCAGTCTCCATTCGAACTGGCTGCTCGCTCCGGTGGGGACCTTGATGAGGCGGCCCTCGGCCCGATAGCGCTGCTGGACCTGACGCATCCGATCCAGCAGCCGTGCCACCCCGGCGCCGACCACGCCGGCGCCCAGCGGAACCACTGGTACCGATGGTGCGGATGGCGACCGAACCGGACGGGGTAAGGATCTGGGATGCGGAGCGGTGTCCAGATCGGTCCGGCGTTCAGAGTCGGTCTCGGCCCGGGGATCGGCGACGGCGTGAGACGGCAACGGAGGGGCCGGCCGGGGGGCCTCGGCAAGCTCGGCCGGCCGGGCACGGTCCACGGATCGTGGCTGTGCGGACCGCTCCGCATGGAGCCCCGGAGCAGAGTCGACCGGAGTGAGTGGAACCGTCGGTTGGTTCGGCCCGCCCGGTGGCGGAAGCAGGAGCAGCCACCCGGGACTGATCCAATGCCCTTCGTCGAGGGCCCGACCGTCCTGTTGGCGAATGCCGTAATTGAGCTCGGCCAGCTCCTGCCAGCGGAGGGCGGTACCCAGCTCGGCCTCGGCGATGGACCACAGTGTTTCCCGGGAGCAGACCAGATGGGTCCGCGGGACGGCCAGGGCATCGACCGGCCCGGGCTGGGCCACCGGCTCGACCCGCCGGGCTGCCTTCTCCGTTGGACCTGCGGCGCGGCCCGGATCCGATGGCATCGGACCTGATGATGGCGGTACCGCACCCGAATCGGCCTCCGGAGTGGGGGCTGTCGACCCATGGACCGCCCCGTCGGCCGAGCACCACCCGAGGGACCCCACGCCCGACGAAGGAGAGGTGGCTGCCGTGAACAGGTCGGCAATGGGGACTACGTCGGCTGCACTCCGCCCTGAGGGTCCAAAGGATGCCGGCCCGGCGGATGCGGGCGTGGCGGCCCTCTGCGATGGGACGGTCACGCCTCTGCCCACGGCCGACACGGCCAGCGTGGTGCCGACCAGAAAGGCGGCCACGGACTGAGCTGTCCGGCTGGCCGGTAGCCGGGCCGGGGGGCGCCCGGTGAACCACGACCGCAGCTCGATGCCGACACACAGGATCGCCCATACCCACACCGACCAGGCCAGCACCAGCGCCACGGTGGCGATCCACCGGGCGGCCACCCGGGGATCACCGGTTTGGGTGGTGGCCACCGACCGCTGGATCCGGGTCAGACCGTCATGGAGGAACGGCACTCCGCCCAGCACCACCAGCACGATGGGGACCCCCACCACCAACGCCGCCAGGGCGGCCACCGACAGGGTCACGCTGACGGGATGCCAGCGATCGAGGCGGTGAGGAAGCACCGCCCTGCTCACGGTGCTCCCGCCGTCACGCCCTGGACATCGACGGCGGAGGCCGCCGCCGAGACGGAGAGTGTCCTGATACCGACGAGTCCCAGGACGTCGGTCGGGACCCGGTAGAGGATCTGCACGGTCACAGTTCCCCCTTGCACCGATGCGGTTCCTGGGTGTCCGGCGGCCCGGGTGAACGCCTCGGCAGTGGCCACCGCCGCCTCGGGATCGAGTTCCAGCGAACCGGTGCGGAGGGCGTCCACCGACAGGGCCCCAGCGCCGGCCCTGGCTGCCTGCTCGGCTTCGTCCACCGCGGACTGATGGGCAGACAGGGCCGAGCCCCCGTCGACCACGAGGCCCAGCATGGCCATCAGGGCGACCAGGAGGAGGAGTACGAAGGCGGTGATCGAACCACCCTGGTCCCGGTGGGACGCGTTGGTCACCGTCACCCCACCGCCCGGTAGGGATCGATGGGGGCGGTGGACGAGGCCCGAACCGAGGTCGTTCCCGGCATGCCGGGGAGGGCCACATCGGCCAAGGGGACCTGGCACACCACGGTGACGGTCACGAACCCACCGGGGTAGAAGTGGCTGGAGTCAGTGAGGACCTGGCGATCGGAGCAGGTGCGGGCGTGCCCGGTGGTGCCCACGGTCGCCTCCGACCTGGCGGCGCTTCCGGCACTGGCGCCACCCGGTTCCACGGCGGCGGCCTCGGCGCCGGCCCGGGCCGCCTCGATGACCTGTTGTCGTGCCTCGGCGACGCGGCCGAAGGTGACCACTGCCAGGGCTACCACCAGTACGACGGGGGTCAACACCACCAGTTCCACCGTGAGACTCCCCCGGCTGTCCACGCGGGTCCGTGGGTTCATCCCGATGTCCGGAACTGTTGGATGGGACCCACCTGGGTGGCCGACACTGGGAGCCGCAGCCAGGGAAGCACCGCCTCGGCCCGACCGGTCACGGTGACCTGGGCCTGTTCGCCCGGGAGGATCGACACCGAGGCCGTCGCCGACGTCACCGACGCACTTGATGCTGTCAGCACTGCCTCGGCCCTGGTCTGTCCGGCGATGGCTCCTCCTCCGGCGGTCCGAGCCGCCCGATCCCCCTCAGACGCAGCCAACTGGACCACCTGGGCAGCGTGCGCCCACAGCACAAACTGGATCACCACCAGGATGACCATCATCATCACGGGGATGACCACTACCGCCTCGACGACCACCGAGCCTTGATCTAGTTCAGGTTGATGGAGTTGGCTTTGGCAGTGACCTTGGTCACGATGATGGCGCCCACGGCGATGGCCAGGGCGGCGAAGATGGCGGTGAGGATGACCTTCTCCACGACGGTTCCGGCCTCGTTCCAGCCTCCGGCGGCGCGGGAGCGGGCTCGGAGGTAGGACCACAGCAGTACGACCTGGTGAGGGAGCATGACGATTCCT
This sequence comes from Acidimicrobiales bacterium, assembly GCA_038210245.1. Classification (GTDB taxonomy): domain Bacteria; phylum Actinomycetota; class Acidimicrobiia; order Acidimicrobiales; family RAAP-2; genus Bog-756. The sequence continues at coordinate 1,656 of JBBQWW010000066.1, read as the reverse complement.
TTCGGCTGGTTCGGTTGGTTCGGTTGGTTCGGCTGGTTCGGTTGCTTCGGTTGGTTCGGTTGGTTCGGTTGGTTCGGTTGGTTCGGTTGGTTCGGTTGCTTCGGTTGGCGGGTGGCCACGGCCCGAAAAGGGGCCGGGCCGGGTCTCGGGCCGCAGCGGTGCCCCGGAATGACGGGAGGGGCTGCTATCCATCACCAGCCCCCGAGAATCCGGCTGAACGCGGGGTAGCCCACGAAGAGGAGAAAGCCGATCAACAGCAGCGATCCGGGGAGAAAGAGTCGTTCCGTGGTGGCATTGGCGGCCGACTCGGCCTCGGCCTGTTCGTGGTGACGAAGGGCCACCGCACGAGCGCTCAGGGACTGTCGGATCCTGGCACCCTCGGTTCCGGCCAGCTGCAGAGTGGATGACAGCTCCACCAGTTCCGGTACGCCGAGGTCGTGACCAAGACGGCCCAATGCACTCCACGGTGATTCGCCGCTGTCTCGGGCTCGCAACAGAACCCGACCCATACGCTGGGAGGCCCAATCCGGGCTCACCTGTGATGCGGCCAGCAGGGCCCCTTCGATCCCCACACCACCGGCCAGACTCAGGGTCACCAGATCCACAAACGAGCCCACCACGCTGCAGAAGTGCCGGCGGCGTGCTTGGGCCCGACGGAGCAGCCCAAGCCACGGAGCGGTGGCGCACAGGGGACCCGCAACCAGACCGGCTACCACGGCGGTGGCCAAGGGGACAGCTGAACCGACGACACGGGAGAGCGCCCAGAGGGCCGAAGGGGCCAACAGGCCGACGGCACCGGCCAGAAGCACCTTGGTGGCCAACTGCTCCGGTGACTCTCCGGTTACCTCGAGACATGACCGGAGATCCGACCAGCGAGGATGACCGGCGAGCCGACCCGCCTCCAGCCGGTCGATCACCACGGCACCCAAACGCTCACCCCGGTGGCCGATGGACTCGGTCGGCGGTCGCACACGGATCGGGCGGTCGAGGGCGGTGACCAACGCCTCCAGCGAGGGTGGCGCAGCGGACAGCCCGCGCACCAGGCCCACGATCCCCACCCCAGCCAGAGCGCCGAGCACCATTCCCACCATCACCGCACCACCACGCCATCACCCAGGAGACGCACCGGGTCCGGGGGCCGAGCCAGTGAGACCATGAGCGTCAATCCCGCGGCGTAGAGCAAGCCGACCACGGCCAGGAGTGCCTGCCCCTGCGCCGTCCCGAACGGGGCGAGATAGCCGTGGGCCAACACCACCACGGCCACCGCGAAGGACACGGAGAACACCAGTACGGTCCGCACCCCACTGCGGACCGCAGCCCGACCGGTTTCGATGCGGAGGCGCAGGGCCACCTCGTCGCGGGTCGACTCGGCCAGGGCCGAGAGCACGTCACCCAGCTGTTGGGCCCGAGCCGTCACGGCCAACAGGAGGGCGCACACCACGCGGTCGGCGCTCGGGTCGGCCAGCTCATCGGCGAACTGGAGAAGTGCCTCACGGGGATGGGCGCCTGCGGACAGGCGGGCGGACAGCCGGGTGGTGGCCGGTCGGATAGGCAGAGGGGCCAAGGGAGCCGTGGCGGCGATGGCCTGACCCAGCCCGGCCGATGCCGCCAGCGTGCCCTGCAACATCTCCGTCCACGTGGCCACGGCTTCGATCT
>JBBQWW010000065.1:0-19313 GCA_038210245.1 Acidimicrobiales bacterium | reverse complement strand
GGGTCACGAAGCCCACGATCTCGTCCCCGGGCACCGGCGTGCAGCACCGGGACAGGCGCACCATGAGGTCGTCGAGGCCCTCCACGTACACGCCGACGGCTGAACCCCGCCCCGGGCGGGGTGCGGTGGGCTGCTGTCGGGCGGTGACCGGGAGCTGCTCCTCGAAGGCCCCGCCCCGGAGATCCCGGAGGATGCGCTGGGCCACGGCCCGGGCCGAGACCCGGTTGTCGCCGATGGCGGCGTGGAGGGCGTCCACGTCGGCGTAGTTCATGGCCTCGGCCACATCGGCCAGGGCGCGTTCGGAGGCCAGCTTCTGGACCGGCAGCCCCTCTCGCCGCAGCTCCTTGATGAGCTCCTCCCGACCGAACTCGATGGCGTCCTCACGACGTTCGCGCGAGAACCACTGGCGGATCTTGGTGCGGGCCCGTGACGAGGCCACCATGCCCAGCCAGTCCCGGGATGGACCGGCTGTGGGGGCCTTGGACGTGAAGATCTCGACCGTGTCGGCCGAGTTGAGGCGGGTGTCGAGCGGCACCAGCCTCCCGTTGACCTTGGCCCCGATGCAGCGGTGGCCCACCTCGGTGTGGATGGAGTAGGCGAAGTCCACCGGGGTGGCGTTGGCCGTGAGGGCGATGACCTTGCCCTTGGGGGTGAACACGTAGACCTCGTCCTCCTCCAGGTCCAGCTTCAGGGCCTCGAGGAACTCGATGGGGTCGGTGGTCTCGTTCTGGAAGTCGACGATCCGCTGCATCCACTCGATCTCGGCCGTGGTGGACGAGGTCTCCTTGGCCAGGGCCAGCCGCTCGGCCCGTCGGTCCCGTTCGGCCATCTCGGCCCGCTGGGCCGTCGTCATGGAGGAGGCCTTCCTGGCTGACTCCTTCTTGGCTGACTCCTTCTTGGCTGAGTCGGGTTTGGCTCCGTCGGGGCCACCCTTGGCCGGTCCCCGCTTGGTACCGGTCTTGTCGGCCCGGGGCTTGGCGCCGGTGGCGCCGCTCTCCTTGCCGCCCTTGGCCCCACCCGGGCGGCCGGGGTTTACCTTGTAGCCCCAGTGGGCGGCAATGCCGTACTCGGCCCGGCGGTGCATCTCGTGGGTGCGGACCTGCACCTCGATGGGCTTGCCGTCGAGCCCGATGACGGTCGTGTGGAGCGACTGATAGAGGTTGAACTTGGGCGAGTTGATGTAGTCCTTGAACCGTCCCTGGACCGGCGGCCAGATGGCGTGGATGGAGCCCAGGGCGGCCCAGCAGTCCTTCTCCGCCTCCACGATGACCCGGATTCCGACCAGGTCGTAGAGGTCGTCGAACTCCTTGCCCCGGACCACCATCTTCTCGTAGATGCTCCACAGGTGCTTCGGGCGTCCGGTGACCTCGGCGTTGATCCCCGAGGCAGCCAGGCGCTCCCGCACCGAGACCAGCACCCGGGCCAGGAACTCGTCGCGCAGCGGGGCCCGACTGGCCACCATCTGCTCGATCTCCGCGTACCGCTTGGGGTGCAGCGTGGCGAAGGAGAGGTCCTCCAGCTGCCACCGCACCTCTTGGATGCCCAGGCGGTGAGCCAGGGGCGCGTAGATGTCCAGGGTCTCCTGAGCCGAGCGTCGCTGCTTCCACTCGGGCATGACGGCCAGCGTCCGCATATTGTGGAGCCGGTCGGCCAGCTTGATGATCAGGACCCGCCAGTCGTTGGCCATGGCCACCAACATCTTGCGCACCGTGGCGGCCTGCTGGGCCTCCTTGGAGTCGAACTGCAGACGGTCCAGCTTGGTCACCCCGTCCACGATGAGGGCCACGGCGGGACCGAAGTCGCGGTCGATGATCTCGGTGGTCACCCCGGTGTCCTCCACGGCGTCGTGAAGGAGGGCGGCGGCCACCGTCATGGCGTCGAGGCCGAGATCGGCCACGATCCCGGCCACGGCGATGGGGTGGGTGACGTAGGGCTCGCCGGAGCGCCGGAGCTGCCCGGCATGGGCCACGGTGGCCGTCTCGGCCGCCCGCACGATGAGGGAGGTGTCGTCCCCGGGATGCCGGCGGAGGAAGGCCTGGATCACCGGTACCAGCAGGGCAGCCTCGTCGGCGGGCAGGGTGGATCCGGCGAGGTACTCCTCACCGGTGGCGGTCCCCTCTGCGGGTACGGGCGTGGCCAGGGCCATGTCTAGAGGGTACCTGGCGAAGCGGTTCGATCGGTACCTCGGGAGCGGGGACGGGCCGCCGTCACCACGGACCGGTCAGCGGCGTTTTCCCTTGCCGCCCTTGCCCTTCCCCTTGCGGGGACGGGGCGGAGGACGGTTCCCACCCGGACGCGACGAGCCCGAGGCCGGGCTGCCGGTGGAGCCCTTGGCCCCCTGGGCGGCACCGGCCACGGTCCCAGCTCCGGTGGCCGCGGCCCCCTTGTTCGAACCGCCCGAGCGTTTGGCCGCCGACGCCGCCCCGGGCCGGATGACGCCCCCCGCCGGGTCAGCGGCGCGGCTGGCGGCGCGGCGGCCGCCTCCGCCGCTACCGGCCATGGCCGCGGCCATGGCCGGGGTCAGGACGCCCATGCGGTCGCCACGGGTCTCGAGGCGCTGGCGGATGGTGACGTAGCGGGGCTCCCGTTCCTTCATGTAGGCCAACAGGGGCGAGGCGATGAAGATGGAGGAGTAGGCCCCGCTGGTAAGCCCGATGACCAGGGCCAGGCCGAAGTCCTGCAGCGACGTGGCCCCGAGGATGCCTGCCCCCACCACCAGTACCGAGAGGACCGGGATGATGGCCACCAGCGATGTGTTGATGGAGCGGGCCAGGGTCTGGTTCATCGAGAGGTTCACCATCTCGGAGTAGGTGATCCGTCCGGACGCACCCAGGCCCTTGGCGTTGTCCCGTATTCGGTCGAACACCACCACGGTGTCGTACAGCGAATAGCCCAACACGGTGAGCACGGCGATGACCGTGTCCGGGGCCACCTGGAACCCGGCCAGGGAGTAGATGCCTACCGTAACCAGGATGTCGTGTATCACGGCCACGATGGCCGCCACCGCCATCTTGTACTCGAACCGGAACGAGATGTAGAGGGCCACCACGATGAAGAAGACGATGAGGGCCTCGAGGGCCTTCTTGGTGACCTGGGACCCCCACGAGGCACCGACGCTGTTGAAGCTCACACTCTGGGGGGTGGTGTCGGCCGCCTTGGCCAGGGCGGCGGTGACCTTGGCCCCGATAGCGGCCTGCTGCTCCGCCGACTTGGCATTGAGGTCGGCGGTGACCTCGATCTGTTTGGTGTGCTTGATCTCGTTGGTCAGCTGCACCACCGTGGGCTGGGTGACCCCGGCGGACTCGGCCGCGGTGGTGGCCTGGGCCACGGTGAGGGTGGGCGACGTGACCAGCCACGACTGACCCCCCCTGAAGTCGATGCTCTCGTTGAGGCCCCTCGTGGAGAGGGAGATGATGCCCAACAGGATGATGACGGCGGAGACCCCGAACCACCAGCGGCGGTTCCCGATGAAGTCGAAGGAGGTCTCCCCCCGGTAGAGGCGCACGAACAGGTTGTGGCGCTTCTCGCCGGTCTGCTCGGCCTCCAGCTCGTCGGCGGCGTGCTCCAACTCCTCGTCGAAGGCCTCCTCGAGCTCGTCCGGCGTGACGTCCACCCCGTCGTCCTCGACCCCGTCCACCCCGCCGTCCTCGTCGCCCGGACTCATGGCGTGGCTCCGGCGCCGACGCCCAGACCACTGGCCATACTCATACTGCTGGCCTCATTGCCCCCGCGGCTCTGTCCGATGAGGATCACGAAGGGTCGGGTGAAGAAGTAGGTCAGCACCAGGTCGAGGATGGTGGAGATGCCGAGGAAGAGGGCGAAGCCCTTCACCGGACCGATGGCCAGCTCATAGAGGACGAGGGCGCCCAACAGGGACACGGCGTCCGCCGCCACCACGGTCCGGAAGGCGCTGGCGAAGCCCTTGTCGACGCTGCTGCGGACGGTGCGGCCCGAGCGGGCTTCGTCCTTCAGCCGTTCGAAGTAGACGATGTACGAGTCCACGGTGATACCCACCGACACGATGATGCCGATGATCCCGGCCAGGTCGACGGTGGTGCCCAGGGTCTGCCCCATGATGGCGATGATGGCCCACAGGGCCGCCCCGGTCAGCACCAGTCCGGCCACCACCACCACACCCAGCAGCCGGTAGTAGAAGATCATGTACAGCATGACCACCAACAGGCCGGCCAGCCCGGCGATGAGCCCGGCCTGGAGCGATGCCTTCCCCAGCGTGGGCGAGACACTCTGGACGTTCTGCTGGATGAGGGAGACCGGCAGTGCCCCGTAGTTCAGCTGGGTGGCCAGCAGCTTGGCCTGGTCCTCGGTGAAGCTCCCGGAGATCTGAACCTGACCGGCGAAGGACGTGAACGCCTGCTGGGTGGGCTGGGTGATGGGCGCCGAAATGACGGCGCCGTCGAGGTCGATGCCGATGATGGCGTGGAACTGCTGGCTGGCCAGCGTGTCCCACTGCTTGGCCCCGGCACTGGTCAGGTTGAGATTGACGGCCCACTGGCCCCCGTTGAGCTGGGCGTTGGCCGACTTGACGGCCTGACCGGTCATGCCGGCCGGGCCGAGCACGTAACGACCGGCCCCACTGCTGGCCACGGTGCCGGGCAGGAGGACGGTGGCGCTCTTGTCGTCCTGGGCGGGAGCGGTGGCCGGATAGGTGGCGAACTGGGGATCAGCCTGGATATTGGAGTTGCTGGTATACCCGTTGACGTTGCTCGAATCGGGCGTGACCTGCAGGTTCGCCGCCGTCAACTGGGTGGCCCCTGAACAGGCGGGCAGGGGCCCGGTCGATTCCTTCTGGCCCTTGGGGATGGTCTTGGCCGGCGCGTAGCAGAGGGCGGGTCGAAAGAAGAGCTGGGCCGTCTTGCCCAGGGTGGCCAAGGTCTTCTGGGCGTCCTTCTCGCCGGGAATGGACACCGAGACCTGGTCACTCCCCTGGCTCTCCACCGAGGCTCCGCTGGTGCCGGCGTTTACCCGCTCGCCGAGGATGGTGACGATGGTGTCGAGCTCGGCCTTGGTCACCGGGTGGGCGGTCTTATACACCACGGCCAGACCGCCGTCGAGGTCGAGCCCGAGCTTGGGGGACCAGCCGGCGGCCAGGGTGGCACTGAAAGCGATCACCACGATGGCGATCACCGAGATCAGACTGACCCACAGGGAGCGTTTGTTCTTCATGGCCGGTCAGGTGGTCGGCGGGCCGTCGTTGTCACTCGGGTCGTCGCCGCCGTCGGACTGGTTGCGCAACCCCCGCCGCCGGGCCCGCCGATTGTCGGCCCGGGTCGCCGGCGGTTGGGACTCGGTGTCCTCCGCCTCATCATCAGCCGGCTCGTCGTCCTCGCCGACGGGGTCGTCGTGGTCGGCCTCGTCCGTATCCTCGTGGTCGTCCTCGTCAGCCTCGTCCTCGTCACCGTCGTGGTCGTCCCCGTCGTGGTCGGCATCGGACTCGTCGTCCCCGTCGTGGTCCTCGAGCTCGGAGTCGTCCTCGTCTTCTACATCGTCCTCGTCATCGTCGGTCACCACCGGATCGATCTTCCGGAGCACGTACTGCTTCAGGACCACGAAGGACGCCCCGACGCTGGTCTCGAGGGTCACCCGGTCGCCGTCCACATCGAGGATGTACCCCACGATGCCCCCGGCGGTCAGTACCTCGTCGCCGACCTCCCAGGCGTTGCCCTGCTCCCGAGCCTCCTGGGCCTTGCGCTTCCGGGGTTTGTAGTAGAGGAAGTAGAAGGCGGCGGCGATGGCCACGTAGATGATGATGATCGTCGGAAAGCCCGACTTCTTGGCCGCGGTGGCGGCCACGAGCCAGGTGGCGGCAGTGAGCGCGCCGGTCATGGGCGAGGGAGGAAGGGGTCAGGGGTCAGCACGGCGGTCCGACTGTAGCCCAGCCCCAGCGACAAGCGATGCCGCTAGGGCCGGGTTCCCCACACCTCGGCGACCGAGGCCCGGAGCCCGTCCAGGCGTTGTTCGGCGATGGCCGACCGGGCCTCGGCCATCAGATCGAGGACGAACGCCAGGTTGTGGATGCTGACCAGTCGCCAGGCCGTGGGCTCCCCCACCCCCAACAGGTGGCGGAGGTATCCCCGGGACCATCGGGAACAGGTCAGGCAGGCGCAGCCGGCCTCCAGCGGGGCATCGTCGTCGGCATGGACGGCGTTGCGCAGGTTGAGCTTGCCCGTCCGGGTGAGCACGGTGCCGTGTCGGGCCATCCGGGTCGGGCCCACGCAGTCGAACTGGTCGACCCCGAGTGCCACCGCCTCGATGAGGCCCTGAGGGTCGCCCACACCCATCAGGTACCGGGGACGGTCGGCGGGCAGGTGGGGCACGGTGGCGGCCAGCGCCTCCAGCATGGCCGGGCGGGGCTCCCCCACCGACAGCCCCCCGATCCCGTAGCCGTCGAAGTCGAGCGCCACGGTCCGCTCGGCGCTCTCGGCCCGGAGCCGCGGATCGGTGCCACCCTGCACGATGCCGAACAACGCCTGTCCCTCGGGCCGGTCCTCGAGCCGCTGGTGGTGGCGGCGGGCCCGGGCGGCCCACTGGGCGGTGCGGTCGACCGCCACCCGCAGGACCTCCGGAGAGGCCGGCAGGGTGGCGCACACATCCAGCACCATCTGGATGTCGGCCCCGAGGAGCCCCTGGGCCTCGACGGCCAGCTCCGGCGTCAGACGGAGCCGGTTCCCGTCGTAGACCGAGGCGAAGGTCACGCCGTCGTCGTCCACCGACGGCCGCAACGAGTGGACCTGGTAGCCACCGGAGTCGGTCAGAGTGTGACCGGACCACCCGGTGAACCGGTGGAGGCCGCCCAACCGGGCCACGGTGTCGGCCCCTGGACGCAGCATCAGGTGGTAGGCGTTGCCCAGGACCACCTCGGCCCCGAGGGCCTCGAGGTCAAGGCTGTCGAGCGCCTTGACCGCTCCCCGGGTACCCACCGGCATGAACGCCGGGGTGGCGTAGCTCCCCCGGGCCGTCCACACGGTGCCGGCCCGGGCCGCCCCGTCGGTGGCGGTGACCTCCAGGCGAGTGCGGCTCACCGACCAGCCCCCCCTGCCGCCCCGCCGGAGACCGATCCAGCCCGGCCCACCACCATGGCGTCCCCGAAGGACAGGAACCGGTAGCCCTCGGCCAGGGCCGCGGCGTACAGGTCCCGCCAGCCGGGCCCGCAGAACGCCTCCACCAGGAGCAGCAGGCTGGAGCGGGGTAGGTGGAAGTTGGTGACGAGTACATCCACCACCCGGAACGGGAACGATCCGTGGATGTACAGGTCAGTGCGACCGGTGAGGGAGCCACGGGCCACAGCCGACTCGAGGGCCCGCACCACCGTGGTGCCCACCGCCACCACCCGGTCGGCTTCGGCGCAGGCGGTCATGGTCTCCTCGGGCACCGAGTACCGCTCGGTGTGGATAACGTGCTCCTCGGCGGTGGCCGCAGTGACGGGGCGGAAGGTGTCCAGTCCGATGGCCAGGTCCACCCGGGCCAAGGTGGCTCCGGCCGCGGCGCACGCTCCGAGCAGCTCGGGGGTGAAGTGCAGCCCGGCGGTGGGGGCGGCCGTCGACCGGTCCCCTAGCGGTCGCCCGGTGGAGTACACCGTCTGGTAGCGCTCCGGGTCGCCCAGCGGCTCGTGGATGTACGGCGGGAGGGGCATGGCCCCGGATCGCTCCACCACGCCGGGATCGAGCAGGCGCACCCGGCGCCGCCCATCCTCCGCCCCACCCAGCCGCGCACCCACTTCGATCACGGCCGGGGCATCGGCCGGGCCGCCCGGTTCGAAGAGCGAGGTCGGATCGGGGAGGCGTCGACCCGGGCGGACCAGGGCCTGCCACTCGGCCGGGTCGCTTCCCGTCGGCTCGAGGAGGAGCACCTCGGCCTCCCCTCCCGACTGCTTCCGTAGCGAGAGGCGGGCCGGCAGCACCCGGGTGTCGTTGACCACCACCACGTCCCCGGGCCGTAGGAGCCCGGGCAGATCGGCCACGGTGGCGTGCCGCGGCACCGTGTTGGCCTCGAGCCCCGGTCCGATGAGCAGTCGGGCCGCGCTGCGCGGCTCCACGGGCCGCTGGGCGATGGCCGACTGGGGCAGCCCGTAGTCGTACTCCTCCATCGGATGCCCACTCGGGGCTGTGGCCACCGGACCCCCACGGCCCTCGATCCCCTCCGACATGGTCACCATGGTGGCAGACCCCACCGCCCGCCCCGACCTGGCGTCGGGCCCGGACCCGGGCCCGCATCGTCCCGACCGGGACCTTCAGAGCAGCGTGGACTCGACCGGGGTCAACCCCAGATGGGCCCAGGCCCGCGGGGCGGCCACCCGCCCCCGGGTGGTGCGTTGGAGGAGTCCCTGCTGGAGGAGGTAGGGCTCGTAGGCGTCCTCGATGGTGTCGGGCTCTTCGCCGATGCACTGGGCCAGGGTGGTCAGCCCCACCGGACGGCCGGCGAACCGGCGGCAGAGCACATCGAGGATGGCCCGGTCCACCTTGTCCAGACCGAGCTCGTCCACACCGAAGACGTCGAGGCCGGCCACGGCGGCCTCGGAGGTGATGGCCCCATCGGCTCGCACCTCCACGAAGTCCCGGACCCGACGGAGGAGGCGGTTGGCGATCCGGGGTGTGCCCCGCGACCGCTCGGCGATCCGCCGGGCCCCCTCGTCGTCGATGGGCACGTTGAGGAGCCCGGCCGAGCGGGTGACGATGGTCTCCAGCTCCTCCACGTCGTAGAGGTCGAGCCGTCCGACGAAGCCGAACCGGTCCCGAAGGGGTCCGGCCACCAGGCCGGTGCGGGTGGTGGCCCCCACCAGGGTGAAGCGGGGCAGGTCGAGGCGGATGCTGCGGGCGGTGGGACCCTTGCCGATGAGGATGTCCAGCTTGAAGTCCTCCATGGCCGGATAGAGGATCTCCTCCACGGCCCGGTGCAGGCGGTGGATCTCGTCGATGAAGAGGACGTCACCCTCCTGGAGGTCGGTGAGGAGCGCGGCGAGGTCCCCGGCCCGCACCAGGACCGGGCCCGACGTGATCCTGAGGCCGACCCCCATCTCGGCGGCCACGATGCCGGCCAACGAGGTCTTGCCGAGCCCGGGTGGCCCGGCGAACAGCAGGTGGTCGGCCGGCTGGTTCCGCTTGAGGGCGGCCTCGATGACGATCTGGAGGTGCTCGGTCAGCTGACGTTGGCCCACGAACTCATCGAGTGTGCGGGGTCGCAGTCCGGCATCCTCGGCCTCCTCGGCCGGTGCCGCCACCGGATCGACCGGGCGCACGCGGTCGGGACCGGTCGATCCGGGATGATCGGTGTCGTCGGTGACCAGCACCTCGCGACGAGCCTCGGGGGTCATCGGTTCCGGGCCAGCTCGCGCAGGGCCGACCGCACCAGGTCCTCGACCGGGCCGTCCTCGTCCAGCGCGTCCAGCGACCCTCGGATCTCGTCGGGTCCGTAGCCCAGCTCGGTGAGGGCCGCCCGGGCCTCACTGCGGGTGGAGCCGCCTCCCCCCCCGACCGGGCCCGGGTCTCTAAGGGAGGGCAGGTCGAGGCGGGCCTTGAGCTCGAGCAGCAACCGGGCCGCGGTCTTCTTCCCCACCCCGGGGACGAGGCAGAGCGTGTCCACGTCGTCCTCCAGCACAGCGGTGGACAGAGCTTCGGGGGACAGGGACGACAGGATGGCCAGGGCCAGGGACGGCCCGACCCCGTGGGCCCCGATCAGGGCCTCGAAGCACCATCGCTCGTCGGCGCGGGCGAACCCGTAGAGCACGATGGCGTCCTCACGCACGTGGGTGTGCACGTGGAGGAACACCTCGGTCCCCGGACCCCCCAGCCCGGCCAGCAGTGAGGTGGTCACCGAGGCCCGGTACCCGATCCCCGCCACCTCCACGATGATCTCGCCGGGGGCGGGACGGTCCCCGAGGACTCCCCGAAGCGAGCCGATCACGACGGCCGCCCGACCCGGGGGTCCCCCGACACCGTCAGGACCGTCGAGGCGGGGCCGGTCGAGGAGGCGGCGGCCGCAGCCACCGCCCGGCGAAGTGGCTGGGTGGTGAGATGGCACGCGGCCAGCGCCAGGGCGTCGGCCACGTCGGGGGGGCGGGGCGGGGTGGACAGGCCGAGCACCGAGGCCACCATGCGCTGGACCTGCTCCTTGGTGGCCGAGCCGTAGCCCACCACGGCCTGTTTGACCTCGTTGGCGGTGTACTGGGCCACCTCGCACCCGGCCTCCGAGGCCACCACCATGGCCACCCCGGCGGCCTGGCCGGTGGCCATGGCCGTCCGGGCGTTCACCTGGAAGAAGACCCGCTCGACCACGACAGCCTGGGGATGGAACTCGGCCACCAGGGATCGCAGTTCGTCGGACAGGGTGCGTAGGCGCTCGGGCAGGGGCATGGCGGGCTCGGTGGAGATGACCCCACCGGCCACGGCGGCCAGGGCGCCACCGCGCCGGGTGACCACGCCGTACCCGCAGCGGGACAGGCCGGGGTCTATCCCCAGGACGAACATGCGTTCGACGTTACCCTGCCCATGTGCCGGGAGGAGGGATGGCACCCGGGAGGGTCACCCCTCGTAGGCCGCCATCACGGCGTCGGGGATGTCGAAGTTGGCGTACACGTTCTGGACGTCGTCGTGGTCGTCGAGGGCCTCGATGAGCCGCAGGACCTTCTTCGCCTCGGACTCGGCTGTCACCTCGACGGTGGTGGTCGGCACCATGGACAGCTCCGAGGTGCCCGGTTCGAGGGCTGCCTCCTCGAGCGCGGTGTGCACCGCCATGAGCTCGGCCGGGTCGCTGGTCACCAGCCACCGCTCCCCCTCGTCGGCCAGGTCCTCGGCCCCGGCCTCCATGACCACCTCGAGCACCCGCTCCTCGTCGAAGCGGTGGGGCACCGTGATCACTCCCTTGCGGTCGAACTGCCAGCTCACCGCCCCGGGCTCGGCCATGGAACCGCCGTTCTTGCTGAACAGGTTGCGGATCTCCGCACCGGTCCGGTTGCGGTTGTCCGACAGGCACTCCACGATGACCGCCACCCCGGCCGGGGCGTACCCCTCGTAGGCGATGGACTCGTAGCGCACCCCCTCCAGCTCCCCGGAGCCCCGTTTGATGGCCCGCTCGATGGTGTCGATGGGCACCGAGGAGTCGCGGGCCTTGGTGTACATGGTCCGGAGGCTGGCGTTGGCGGTCATGTCGCTGCCCCCCTCTCGGGCCGCCACCTCCACCTGACGGATGATCTTGGCGAACACCTTGGCCCGGGCAGCATCCTTGGCGCCCTTCTGGTGCTTGGTGGTGGCCCACTTGGAGTGTCCCGACATTCAGCTTCGCCTCTCCTGTTCGATTACGGCTGCCCCATCATGACCGGGTCGTCATGTCGAGGAACAGCGCATGCAGCCTAGGGTCCCCGGTCAGCTCGGGGTGGAACGAGCTGACCAGCACCGGACCCTGCCGGCACAGCACCGGCTGGGGGTCGGGTCGGTCCGGGGTGGGCGGCAGGGCGGCCAGCACCTCGACTCCGGGGCCCGCCTCCACCACCACGGGGGCCCGGATGAACACGGCGTGGACGGGCTCACCACCGATCCCGTCGACCTCGAGATCGCACTCGAAGGAGGCCCGCTGCCGGCCGAACCCGTTCCGGCGGACCGACAGGTCGATCCGGCCGAAGTGACGTTGGTCGTCCCGGCCATCGAGGACGTCGGTGGCCAGGAGGATCATCCCGGCGCAGGTGCCGAAGGCCGGCAGGCCCTGGCCCAGCCGCTCGGCCAGGGGTTCACGGAGCCGGGAGGAGTCCAGCAGCAGGGAGAGGGTGGTCGACTCCCCGCCGGGCAGGACCAGACCCGACAGACCGTCAAGGTCCCCCGGACCCCGGACCAGGCGCACGGGCTGGTCCAGCGCGGTGAGGACGGCCACGTGCTCGCGGACGTCACCCTGGAGGGCCAGCACCCCCACCGTCACCGTCGTGACCTCCGACCCGGCCGGCTGGCGGCCGGCTCACCAACCACGCTCGGCCAGGTGCACCCCGAGTGTGGCCATCTCCTGCCCGGCCATGGCCTCGCCCAGACCGGTCGAGACCTTGGCCACCAAACCGGCATCGGTGTAGTGGGCGGTGGCCTCGACCACGGCCCGGGCCATCTGCGCCGGGTTGGCGCTCTTGAAGATGCCCGAACCCACGAAGACCGCCTCGGCCCCGAGCTGCATGACCAGGGAGGCGTCGGCGGGGGTGGCGATCCCACCGGCACAGAACAGCGGCACCGGGAGCTGTCCGGTGGCCGCGATCTCCTGGACCAGGCCGATGGGGGCAGCCAGGTCCTTGGCCCAGCCGTACAGCTCGGCCGAATCAGCCTCGGTGATCTTGCGCACGTCCCCGAGGATGGACCGGAGATGCCGCACGGCCTCCACGATGTTGCCGGTTCCGGCCTCGCCCTTGGAGCGGATCATGGCCGCACCCTCGGAGATGCGGCGTAGGGCCTCGCCCAGGTTGGTGGCGCCACACACGAACGGGATCTCATAGCCCCACTTGTCGATGTGATGAGCCTCGTCGGCCGGGGTGAGCACCTCGCTCTCGTCGATGTAGTCCACCCCGAGGGCGGCCAGCACCTGGGCCTCGGCGAAGTGGCCGATCCGGGCCTTGGCCATCACCGGGACGGTCACCGCCGCCTTGATCCCCTCGATGAGGGCCGGATCGCTCATCCGGGCCACGCCGCCGTCCCGGCGGATGTCGGCCGGTACCCGCTCCAGGGCCATCACGGCCACGGCGCCGGCGTCCTCGGCCACCTTGGCCTGCTCGGCGTCGACCACGTCCATGATGACCCCGCCCCGGAGCATCTCGGCCAGCCCCCGCTTGACGGTGAACGTGCCGGTGGGACGGGTGTTGGCGTGGTGGCTGGTGTCGGAGGAACGAGGGGTTTCGGCCATGGCCTCATTCTACTCCCGCCACTCCCGGCCACGGCCGGGCCCCACGGGCCGCCCCGGGCTCGGGCGCGACCCTGGCGACCTCCGAAGAGGCCGCCAGAGTCGGGAAGGCTCGGAACGACCGCCGGGACTACGCCTGCAGCGTGGCCTCAGCCTCGATCTCGATGTCCACCTTCTTGGCCACCACGAGGCCGCCGGCCTCCATGACCGCACCGAAGGCCACACCGAAGTCCTCACGGTTGATGGTGGTCTTGGCGCTGAACCCGACCCGGTGCATGCCGTAGGGGTCCTTGACCACGCCTTCGAGCTCGGCGTTCAGGGTCACCGGCCGGGTGACGCCCCGGATGGTGAGGTCGCCCTCGACCTTCCACTCCGAGGGGCTCTCCGGCTTGATGGCCGTGCTCACGAAGGTCCACGTGGGATGGTTCTCCACGTCGAAGAAGTCGTTGGTCCGCAGGTGGTTGTCCCGGTTCTCGTCGCGGGTGTCCACGCTGCCGGCATCGATGGTCACCGACACCTTGGAGTCCTCGGGCCTCTCGGCCAGCTCGAGCGTGCCCTCGTACTTGTTGAAGGCACCACGCACCTTGGACACGGCCATGTGGCGAACCGTGAAACCGAGGGTGGTGTGCATGGTGTCGAGTGCGTAGGTCCCGACGGCCGGGTACTCGACCCCGTCCACGTTCCTGCTGGTTACTTCGGTCTCGACTGACATGGCCGCTCCTTGGGTCTCGGTGTCCAGGCGCCTCATGCACCCGACTACTGTTTGTGCAAACAACTATACCACAACTATTTGTAGTCGCAAGTACTTCCCTTCCGGCAGTACACTGGTTCCATGGGACAGACTCAGGGCATGGAACGGACGCAGGCTCTCGACGACGGGCGCATGACCACGGTGGGGCTCCTCTTCGAGTCGGCCTCGGGGCTGCGCCGGGTCTTCCAGCGGCGGCTGGAGGAAGGGCAGTCCCTCTCCAACCAGTCGTTCGACGTGCTCATCCGCCTGGCCCGCAGCCCCGGGTCAGAGCTCCGGATGAGTGAGTTGGCCGCCCAGACCTCCCTGACCCCGAGCGGGCTGACCCGCTCGGTGGACCGACTGCGAGAGCAGGGCCTGGTGGACCGGCGGGTGTGCCCGGAGGACCGGCGCGGCTCGTTCGCCGTGCTCACGGAGGCAGGGCAGACGCTCATGGATCGGGCCATCCCCGAGCACATCGCCCACATCGACGAGGTCCTGAGCGAACTGTTCACCCCGGGCGAGGAGGAGACGCTGGCCGCCCTGCTCCGCCGGCTCCGGGACCACCTGTTCGACTCCAACGCCGAGTGGGGCCTCACCCACGAAGTGGGCGACGCCTGCCCGGGGGCCGAATAGCGGCTCTCGTAGAGCGGCGTGGCCCGCCCGGTGGGTTCGGCGGCGGCCCCACGGGTGGTTCAGCGCAGCGACAGGGCGGCAGCCCGTACCGCGGTGTCGTCGAGGTTGCCCTCAGCCGACTGGCCGACCGGGGCACCGACCATCGGATCGACCCACAGCCAACGGGTCAGAGCCGCCGTCCGCCCCCGGCCCGGAGGCCAGGGACCGCTCCGATCCGGCCCCTCCAACATCGACTCCAGCGCCGAACCGATGCCCGGCGGGTAGCGCACCACGTCGGCGGCCCGCTGGTCGGCGTCGAACTCACGGCCCCGACCGATGATTGAGTGGATCCGTTCGGTGGCCGAGGCCAGTCCGGTGATCACCGAGAGGGGGGCCAGGACCGCCACCGCCACCGTGGCCAGCACGGTGTCGTGCCGCTTGACGTGGACGAGTTCGTGGGCCAGAACCCCTTCCAGCTCCACCAGGGTGAGTGAGCGGTCGAGGGCCGAGGTCACCACGACGGTGGCCGTGTGCGGGTCCCGACCGATGGACATGGCGTTCGGGATCGGGCTGTCCACCACGGCGATGGCCGGTTGGGGCAGGCCCATGGTGGCGCAGAGTCCGGCCACCAGGTTGTGGAGACGGGGCCGGTCCATCTCTTCACTGGGTCGGGCGCCGACGGACCGGAGCACGGCACCAGGCGCCCGCTGCCACAGGACCATGAGCACCCCGGCGGCCACCACGACGAAGACCCCGGCGGCCACGTAGACGGGCAGTCCCACTGCAGCCAGCACCACACCGACGATCACGCCAATGATCAGACCGGGTACCAGGCACATCCGGATGGCCTTCCGGTGATTGGTCCGAATGGCCCGGGTGTCGTCGTTGCTCTCCTTGCTCCGGTCGGCCGTGGCCACCACCACCGGTACCTCGACCTCGGCCACCGGACCCCGGCCCTGACCCCCTGAGCCTGAACGAGAGCGTGAACCACCCGAGGATCCCGACCGGGACGGGGGCCGACCCCCTGACGAGCTGCGTCCTCCCCCGCCGCCACGCGACCCACCACCTCCGCTGCGGTTCCCGCCACCACCTCCGCTGCGGTTCCCGCCACCGCCACCGGATCCTCCCCCGCCGCCTCCGCGGTTCCCACCAGCACCGCCACCACTCGCACCGCCACCGCCTCCCGACGATCCGGACCGGTTGCGATTCCGATTCCGGTTGCGGTTCCGATTGGAGGAGCCGCCTCCACCGTTGGGGCTGCGGCCGTCCCCGCCCGTTCCCCCGCCCGGCGGGCCGGGGGAACCGCCGGACGGCCTACTCGGGCGATCGGACCCGCTCTGTTCGGAAGCATCCATGGTCCGAGCAGTGTACGGCCGCTCAGGGGCGGGGCCGGACCACCGAGGCCCGGTACCGCGTCTCGTACCACTCGGCCAGGCGCTCCATGGACCAGTGGTCGGCCCACGATTCGGCCCCGTCCAGCCAGGCGGCACGACCCTCGAGGCCCGCTCCGGGGCGGCCCGAGATCCGTGCGCCAGGCACCCGTCCGACCAGGGCCTGGCCCAGGCCGTCGGCCAGGGCCACGGGGTCGTCGGGGGGCACCAGTAGGGCGTGGCCGCCAGCGGCTTCCCGGTACCCGTCGATGTCGCTGGCCACCACTACCGCCCGGGCGGCCATGGCCTCCACCAACACCATGCCGAACGACTCCCCACCCAACGACGGGGCGACGACCACGTCGGCCGCCACCAACCGGCGGAGCTTCTCGTCCTCGGACAGGACTCCGAGCCAGTGGAGATCGGCCGCCTCGGGATACCGGTGACGGAGGGCGGTCGTCTGGGGTCCGTCCCCCGCCACCCATAGGGTCGGGGCCGACCCGGACCCACCCGGACCCACCCGGTCGGCGTGGGCCCGCCGGCGCTCGAAGGCCGCCAGCAGTACGCCGAGCCCCTTGCGGGCCTCGTGCCGACCGAGGAACAGCACGGCGGGACCGGTCCGGGGCCAGGGATCCACCCCCGTGAATCGGTCGACCTCCACCCCGTTGAACCCGACGTCGTACTGTCCTCCCAGGGCCTGCTCGGCCGTGGACCGGGCGGCTGGAGAGACCGCACACCGCACCGCGAACCGTTGGGCCAGCCGACGGGTCACCGGTCGGAGGGCGTCATAGAACGGGCTTCTGCCACTGCGGTGGAAGGTGGCTACCAGCGGGGGGAGCCCGCGCCCCACCAGGAGGCCGAAGGGGACGCCGGGGGTGAACGGCTCGTGGACGTGCACCACGTCGAACCCCCCGGCCCGGAGACGGCGTAGGGCCCGCACCACGGCCGCCACCGAAACGGTGACCGGCGCCACCGACCCGTTGGCCGGAAGGGAGACCGATCGACCGGTGGGCACCAGGTGGATCCCGTCGGGGGCATCGGCGGCCCCGTCGAGGGGGGCAAGGACGGTGACCCGGTGACCCCGCCGTTCGAGGGCCCGGGCCAGGCCGACCACCTGACCCTGCACGCCGCCCGGGCGCGACAGGCTGTACGGGCAGACGAGGGCGATGGTCAGGGGCGGGATGGGGTCCGGTCCGGCCGGGGCCACCGAGGAGTCAGTCCGCCGTGGATCGGCGCTGCCGGCGTCGGCTCCACTTGACGCCGTACATGGCGTCGTCGGCCCGACTCAACAGCTTCGACGGGTCGGTATCGGGATTGTCGACGAAGACCCCTCCCACCGAGGCCAAGGCACTCAGGGTGCGGCCGTCGATGCGGTACGGACGGGCCAGCGCCGTGGAGATGCGCTCGTTGATGTGGAGCATCTCCTCCTCGCCGCTCTCGATGTCGCACACCACCACGAACTCGTCGCCACCCAGGCGGGCCACGGTGTCGGAGGGGCGCACCAGGGCGGACAGCCGCCGGGCCACGGCGATAAGCATGTCGTCACCGACGTCGTGGCCCAGCACGTCGTTGATCTCCTTGAACTCGTCGAGGTCCAGCAGGAACACGGCCACGCCCCGCTGACCATCACCGCGGCTCTGGCGGTCGCCGGACACCGACGCCGTCTCGACGGAGCGGGCCAGGCCGTCGATGGCCTGTTGGAGGCGCTCGGCCAGCAGGGTCCGGTTGGCCAGGCCGGTCAGGGGATCATGGAGGGCCAGCTCGGCCAGCCGCTCCTCGTTGCGCTTCTGTTCGGTGACATCGTGCATGGCCACGACCGCGCCGAGCCTCCAACCGCCGTCATCCACGAGGGCCTGGCCGTTCACGCTGACCTTGCGGAGGTCACCGCTCTCGGACTCGAGAATGATCTCCACGTCCCGCAGGTGCTCGCCGGACATGGCCCGGATGAGTGGGTTCTCGCGTGGCTCCATGAGGGAGCCGTCGGCGCGGCGCAGCCCCTGATCGGTCGGGATCCTCCCGATGGGATCGGACTCCTCGGACAGCCCGTGGAGTCGGCGGGCGGCCGGATTGAACACGGTGATGCGGCCGTCGGCATCGCAGGCCACGATGCCCTCCTCCAGGGTGTCCAGCAGGACCTGGAGGAACTGCTCCTCCTGCCGCAGCTCGGCGGCGGCATGGCGGGCCGCCGTGATGTCACTGAACGAGGCGATGGCTCCGGTGACGCCACCGTCCCGACTGGTCATGGGCTGGATGTTGAGGCGCACCCACATGGGCGGCCGACCCTGGCGGCGGAGACCGAGCACGATGCCTACGGCCCTCCGGCCGCTGCGGAGGCTGGCCAGCACCGGGTGGTCGGCGATGGCCACGGGCTCGCCGTCCCCGTCGAACAGATCCACCCCCCGGGATCCCCCCCGGACCAGCAGCTCGTCGAGGCGCTGGCCGACCACCCGGATACGGGGGGCCTCGAACATCACCTCGAAGGCCTCGTTGACCCGGACGACGGTTCCGGCTGCGTCCACCATCAGCACCCCGTCGGCCAGCGAGTCGATGATGGTGGCCTGTCGGCGGTCCTCCTCGCCGATCCGTTGCTCCAACTGCTTCCGGGTGGTGATGTCCCGGATGTTCACGACAATCCCACCGATGGGGTCGTAGAGGTGGTTGACCGCCACCACGTCGAGGTCGAGGACGGTTCCGTCGGCCCGCACCGTCTGCATCTCGAGGGAGACCGACAGGCGTCGCCGGGCCACCAGGTCGCCGAAGAGCGCCCGCACCGGGTCGACGCTGAGGGCATCGAAAAGGCCGAAGGCATCCTGGCCGATCACGTCGCTGAGGTCGTAGCCGAAGAGGCGTTCCGCCGACGTGCTGACGAACATGAACCGGCCGTCGGCGTCCACCACGGCCACCACGTCGAACTCGTGCTCACTCAGGGAGCGGAATACGGGTTCGACGATCCGGGAGGCGTGACTGTTCCCGTTCCCGTTGGTGTGGGCGGCGGTCCCGTCGTGCGCCGGAGGACGAGCACCGGCGGGCACCGGGCCACCGAAGGTATCGAAGCGGGCGTCCCCCGGTAGCGGGCGGCTCTCGAACTTGGTCACGCCGCCGTGTCCGGTCGGTCGGACAGCCACAGGGGCTGGAAGACGTGCCACTGGTCCGGGGCCCGCCGGATCAGTCCCTCCAACCGGGTGGCGATCTCCTGGGTGAGGCGGGCCACGTCCTTCCGGAGCGGGCCCTGGCGGGTGGTGTCCAGGGGAGGCTCTACGACGGCCCGGTGATCGCGCCCGGGTCCGCTGTACACCGCTCCGGTGACCAGCCGGGCCCCGGTGCGGAGGGCCAGCGTGGCCGGCCCGGCGGGCATGGTAGTGGTCTCGCCGAAGAACTCCACCTCGATGCCGTTGCCGGCCACGTCGCGGTCGCAGAGCAGGCCCACCAGCTTCCCCTCCCGCAGGGCGGACATCACGGTGCCCCCCGACGACGAGTCCAGCGGCACGATGGTGAGGCCCATGGCGGCGCGCTGCTCCACGAAGAACTCGAACAGCTCGGGGGGCTCGATGCGCTCGGCCACCGAGGTCATGGGCAGGTTCTGAGTGGCCAGAAATGCGCCCCCATACTCCCAACTCCCTATATGGGGCAGGGCCATGATGACGCCCTGTCCGGACGCCACTCCTTCGGCCAGGTACTCCAGGCCCTGGACGAAGGTCCGGGCCTCCACCTCGGCTGCCGTC
>JBBQWW010000064.1:0-19523 GCA_038210245.1 Acidimicrobiales bacterium | reverse complement strand
CTGCGCTTGAGGAAGTAGGCGCACCACGCCCCGACCGTCCCGCCGCCCACGACGACGGCATCGGCGGTACCTCCCACGGCGCGACCACTTTCCACCGCCCCGACGCTGGCATAAACTGAACCTTCAGTCAAGGCCCGAGGAGGCACCCCCATGTACAACCTCACGCCCGAGGATCTCGAGATTCAGGCCAGGGCCGGGTCGTTCGTCGACGAGCTCATCCCCCATGAGGAGGAGGCCGAGGCCCACGACGGGGAGCTGCCGGCCGCCGTGACCGAGGGGTTCCAGGCCCGTGCCCTCCAACTGGGCCTCCACGCCACCAACATGCCCAAGGAGTTCGGCGGTGGGGGGTACACCATGCTCCAGCAGGTGCTGGTCCAAGAGCAGGGGGGCCGGGCCACCAACGCCCTCGGATGGGTTCTCGGCACCCCCCCTTCGTGGTTCCCCCCGGTGGCCACCCCCGAGCAGATCGAGAAGTACGTCATCCCGGGGATCAGGGCGGAGAAGGAGGAGTGCTACGCCATCACCGAGGAGGGGGCGGGCTCCGACGTCGATGCCATCGTGGCCACGGCCCGGCGGGACGGCGATGAGTACGTCCTGGACGGGGTCAAGTGGCACGTGACGACCTACAACCACAGTGCCTACGCCTTCTTCCAGGCCAAGTTGGTGGGAGGTGACCATGCCGGCGAGCACGCCATGTTCATCGTGGACCTTCCGGCCGAGGGCGTCCGGGTGGTCCGGACCCCGGCCTATACCCACACCATCAGCCACCACCACCCCATCGTGGCCTTCGAGGGGGTGCGGGTCCCGGCCACTCAGATGGTGGGCCGGGAGGGTGACGGGATGGGCTTCGCCTACGAGTGGTTCCGCTTCGAGCGGATCATGGTGGCGTCCCGCTGCCTGGGCGGTGCGGCCCGCCTCATCGACGACACCACCGAGTTCGCCAAGCATCGCATCGTCAACGGCGGACCCATCGCCGACTTCGGGGCCGTCCAGATCATGCTGGCCGACTGTCTGACCGAGCTATTCGCCGCCCGGTCCCTGGTCTACGAGACGGCCCGGGGCATCGACGCCGGGGTCGACCTCAAAGTCCAGCACACCCAGTGCTCCATGGCCAAGCTTTACTCGTCGGAGATGGCCAACCGGGTGGCCGACCGGTGCGTGCAGATCTACGGAGGCCGTGGTTACATGCGCGAGAACGTGGCCGAGCGGTTCTTCCGCGAACTACGGGTGGAGCGGATCTGGGAGGGCACCAGTGAGGTACAGCGTTCGATCATCGCCGACCAGATGGTCAAGCGGGGGCCCCGCACCTTCGTGTGACCGTCGGGGCCCGATCCCGTCAGGACCTCCTCAGCCGGCCGCCACCGGCGTGCCGGTATTGCGGACCGGCTGGCCCAGGTAGCCCCGGGCCACCATGGTGACGAACTGGTAGACGGCGTCCTCCTCGCCGGCCATGGGCCCGGGCCGGGCGTGGGACGAGGACAGGCCCCGCTGCACCGAGGCGCAGGCGTTCCAGTCCTGTTGGTTGGTGATGTCCCAGAAGTTCATGGCGTAGTGGGGGTCGAAGCCGGGCCGGGCCATCGACTCGGGCGAGAAGGCCCACGTGCACTCGATGCGGGTGGAGTCGGCGGCCAGCGGGGTCAACCGGTGGGTCATCACATAGTCCGGGTGCAGGCTGATCAGGAGGTTGGGGAAGACGTTGAGGTAGATCACCTCACGGAGGGCCTGGCCCTCCAGCCCGGTCAGGGTCTCCCCGTGGCTGACCCCGTCGAGGGACATGGTGTCCATTCCCTCCCGGAGGTCCATGGTCCCCCCTACCCACCCTCCCGGGAGGTGGTAGTTGTCGCCGCTCTTGGGTGGGCTCACCTCACACAGCTCGGGGTGGATCATCGGGCAGTGGTAGCACTCGTGGTAGTTCTCGGTGAGGATCTTCCAGTTGGAGGCCACTGTGTACTCGTGAGTGCCGGCCACCCGCAGGCGGGCCATGTCGTAGGGAGCCACCACGGCGTCGAGGGTGCCCAGTGACTCTCCGAGGGGCGCCGCCGTCCCCGAGCCGTCCACGAAGATCAGGCCGTGCCACTCGGCGCAGGGCAGTCGGGTGAGTCCGTGCTCGGCTGGGTCGAACCCGTCGAGGTCCTTGAAGCCCGGGGCCGTCCACACCTCCCCCTCCAGGGTGTACGACCACGAGTGGTACGGGCAGATGACCCGGCCGTGGCTGGCCGACACCCCGCAGGGCAACAGCTCGTGGCCCCGGTGGCTGCAAACGTTGGCGAAGGCCCGGAGCACGCCGTCCTGGCCGCGGAGGAGCAACACACCGGCGGTACCCAGCCACTCAGCCCGCTGATCACCCGGGGAGGGCACCGTCTCGCTGCGCCCCACGCACATCCAGCCGCCGTCGAAGAAGTGGCGTTGCTCCCAGGCGAAGACCTCGGGATCCACATAGGCGGCACGCGGCAGCATCCGACTGTGGCCGAAGGGCCGCAGGGAGGCATCCAGCTCGGCGCGGTCCAGCGGAGCGAGCTCGGCGAGGGTTTGAATGACCATACAGTCAATCCTATGATTCGGGCTGGGCCACGTCCAGCCCCCGGTCGGAGCAGACCGGAGGCACCACACCGTGCATGACACACTGGGGCCCGATCCGACGAGCACACAGCACAGGGAGTGAACCATGGCATCTGAGGTCCAAGGCGTCGTAGCGCTGGCCAAGGGCGAGCCGGTCTCGTTGGTCACCATTGTGGTGCCCGACCCCGGACCGGGCGAGGCGGTGGTGAAGGTACAGGCCTGCGGCGTCTGCCACACCGACCTCCACTACCGGGAGGGAGGCATCAACGACGACTACCCCTTCCTGTTGGGCCACGAAGCAGCCGGGGTGGTGGAGGCCGTGGGCCCGGACGTGACCTCGGTGGCGCCCGGGGACTTCGTAGTCCTCAACTGGCGGGCCGTCTGCGGTGAGTGCCGGGCCTGTCGGCGCGGACGTCCCTGGTACTGCTTCGACACCTTCAACGCCGTCCAAAAGATGACGTTGGCCGACGGGACGCCGCTCTCCCCCGCCCTGGGTATCGGCGCCTTCGCCGAGAAGACGCTGGTGGCCGCCGGCCAGTGCACCAAGGTCGACCCGGCCGCCCGCCCCGAGGCCGTCGGACTCCTGGGCTGTGGAGTGATGGCCGGACTGGGCTCGGCCCTGCTCACCGGCGAGGTGGGCCTGGGCGACTCGGTGGCCGTCTTCGGCTGCGGCGGGGTGGGATGTGCCGCCGTGGCCGGGGCCGTGCTGGCCGGTGCCGCCACGGTGATCGCCATCGACCTCGACCCAGGCAAGCTCGAGCTGGCCCGGGAGTTCGGTGCTACCCACGTGGTCAACGCCTCCACCGAGGACGTGGTCGAGGCGGTCCGCGCCCTCACCGGTGGCTTCGGTGCTGACGTGTGCATCGAGGCGGTGGGCAATCCGAAGGTGATGGAGCAGGCCTTCTACGCCCGCGACCTGGCCGGCACCTTGGTCCAGGTGGGGGTGCCCACGCCGGACATGCGCATCGACCTGCCCATGATCGAGTTCTTCGGCCGGGGGGGCCAGCTCAAGCCCAGCTGGTACGGGGACTGCCTGCCCTCCCGGGACTTTCCCCTGCTGGTCGATCTCTACCTGCAGGGACGACTGGATCTGGACCGCTTCGTCACCGAGACCATCGCCCTTTCCGACGTGGAGGAGGCCTTCCACCGGATGGAGAGGGGCGAGGTCCTGCGGTCGGTCGTGGTCCTCTGATGATCGAACGGGTGGTGACATCGGGGATCTTCTCGCTGGACGGCGGCGACTTCGAGGTGGAGAACAACATCTGGATCATCGGCGACAACACCGAGGTGGTGGTGGTCGACGCCGCCCACGACCACCGGCCCATCGTGGACGCCGTCGGTGGCCGTCGCACCGTGGCCATCGTGGCCACCCACGGGCACAACGATCACATCAACGCGGCCGCCGCCTTGGCCGACGCGCTGGGGGCCCCGGTCTGGCTGCACCCGGACGACCGGATGCTATGGGACACGGTGTATCCCGACCGCTCCCCTGACGGCGAGCTGGCCGACGGGATGACGTTCACCGTCGGCGACGCCACGCTGGCCGTGCTCCACACCCCGGGTCACTCCCCGGGCGGATGCTGCCTCCACGACGCGTCCGGCGCCGTGCTGTTCTCCGGCGACACCCTGTTCAACGGAGGGCCCGGGGCCACCGGGCGCAGCTTCTCCGACTTCCCCACCATCATCGACTCCATCCGGGAACAGCTCCTGGTCCTGCCCGGGGCCACCCGGGTGCTCACCGGCCATGGTGACGAGACCACCATCGGAGCGGAGGCACCCCATCTCCCCGAGTGGATCCGCGACCATTCGTGAGCCCGGCTGAGCCGGCCCCTCCCCCGGACCCGGACCCACCGTCGACCCGGGAGGGCCTGCCCGCCCGGGCCCGCGTGGTCATCGTGGGTGGCGGGGTGATCGGCACCAGCATCGCCTACCACCTGACCGCCCTGGGCTGGCGGGACGTGGTCCTGCTGGAACGGGACCGACTGACCTCGGGCACCACCTGGCACGCCGCCGGCCTGATCACCTCGGCAGGCATGGTGGACGAGACCGCCCTGTTCATGAGCCGCTACTCGCGGGACCTCTACGAGCGCCTCGAGGCCGAGACCGGCCTGTCCACCGGCTTCCGGGCCGTGGGCCACCTCTCCATCGCCACCAACGACGACCGCATGGAGGCGCTCCGGCGTGAGGCCCTGTTCGTCAACGGCTTCGGGGTCGAGGACCACGAGCTGTCCCCGGCGGAGATCGCCCGGCAGTGGCCCCTGCTCCGGACGGACGACCTGGTCGGCGGATTGTACGTGGCCGACGAGGGGCGGGCCGATCCGGTGGGGGTGGCCATGTCCCTGGCCCGCGGGGCGAAGATGGGTGGCGCCACCATCATCGAAGGGGTGCCGGCCACCGGCGTGATCACCGAGCGGGGCCGGGTGACCGGCGTGGTCACCGAGCGGGGCACCATCGAGTGCGAGTACGTGGTCAACTGCGGTGGGATGTGGGCCCGCCAGTTCGGTGCCCTGGCCGGCGTGGACGTGCCGCTGCAGGCGGCAGAGCACTACTACCTGATCACCGAGCCCATGGACGGCGTCCACCGGGACCTACCGGTGGTGGAGGATCCCGACTGCTACGGCTACTTCCGTCCCGAGGGCGAGGGTCTCCTGGTGGGGCTGTTCGAGCCGGTGGCGGCGGCCTGGTCGCTGGACGGCGTGCCGGCCGACTCCTCCTTCCTCGAGCTCCCTCCGGACTACGACCGCCTGGCCCCGTTCCTCGAGGTGGCCATGGCCCGGGTGCCGTCCCTGGCCGACACCGGCATCCTCAAGTTCTTCTGCGGCCCCGAGTCCTTCACCTCGGACGTCCATCCCCTGCTGGGCCCGGCCCCCGAGCTCGACCACTACTTCGTGGCCGCCGGACTCAACTCGCTGGGCATCCTGCTGGGCGGCGGGGTGGGCACGGTCATGGCCCATTGGCTGGTCGACGGCGAGCCACCGGTCGACGTGACCGGATACGCCATCGACCGGACCGCGCCCCACGAGTCCACCCGGGCCTTCCGTAACGAGCGCACCACCGCGCAGCTCGGCGTCCTGTTCGGCGACGCCGCCTATCCGTCGTGGCGACCGAGGACCGCCCGCAACATGCGGCGTACGGTGCTCCACGACCGCTTCGTGGCCGAGGGGGCCCACTTCAATTCGTCGGCGGGCTGGGAGTACCCCGAGTGGTTCGAGGGAGCCGACTTCCCTCTGCCCAGCCTCCCCGGCTTCGTGGCCCAGCCCTCCCGAGGCCTGGTGGCCGAGGAGCACCGGACGGTGCGGGAGGGCGTGGGCATCATGGATATGACCCTGATGGCCAAGTTCGTGGTCCAGGGAACGGACGCCGCCGCCGTGCTGTCACGTCTGTCGGCCAATCATGTCACCCGGGGACCCGGCCGGGTGACGTACACGCAGTGGCTCACGGCGGGTGGGGGGATCGCCGCCGACCTCACCGTGACCCGGCTGTCCGACGAGAGGTTTCTGGTGGTGGCCTCCGACATCATCCAGCGCCGCATCGAGCCCATGGTCCGACGGGCCACCCGGACCGACGAACACTGCACGGTGACCGACGTCACCTCGGGCACCGTGCTCCTCTCCGTGCAGGGTCCCCGGTCCCGCCAACTCATCGGACGCCTGTCCTCGGCCGACCTGTCCAACTCGGCGTTCCCCTACCTGACGGCCCAGACCATCGACCTCGGATTCGCCCGTGCGCTGGCCCTACGGATCACCTATCTCGGTGAGTTGGGCTACGAGCTCCACCTACCCACCGAGTACGGGCTCGGCGCCTACGACGCCCTCATGGAGGCCGGAGCCGACCTCGGTGTCCGGCCGGTGGGACTAGGCGCCATGGCCAGCCTGCGGCTCGAGAAGGGCTATCGCGACCTCGGAGTCGACATCGACAACACCGACAACCCGTTGGAGGCCGGCCTGGGCTTCGCCGTGGCCTTCGACAAGCCCGGTGGGTTCATCGGCAGAGAGGCCCTACTGGCCAAGCGGGAGACCACCCCCTACCGGTCGTTGCTGGTGGGGATCCGGGTCCACGACCCCGCCGTGCTCCTGTTCGGAAACGAGCCGGTGCACCACGATGGTCGGTGGGTGGGCTACGTGCGGGTGGCGGCGTTCGGACCCACGGTGGGGGCCTCGGTGGGGCTGGCCATGGTGGAGTGCGCCGACGGCGTGACCGATGAGTGGCTGGGCTCGGGTGGGTTCGAGGTGGTGACACCGCACGGCACCCACCCGATCACCCCCCAGTCGGCCCCGTTCTACGATCCCACCCGCCTGCGCATCCTGGCCCGGGACGACCCCGGCGCCTGAGCCCGCACACCGCACGAGTCGGTCCTGGTTGGGCGGGCCGGTCACCTCACCCCGCCTCCCGGAAGCGGAATACGCCGTGGTCGAGGACGGTCCCACCGTGCGGGCCCACGGTGCGGAACCGGGCCGTGGACCCGTCGACCCACAGGGAGACGGTCATGGCCTCCCCGGGGTACGTGGGCCGGGAGAACCGTCCGTGCATGGCCACGAAGCGCCCGGGATCGGAGCCGCACAGTGTGTGCAGGAGGGCCCGACCGGTGAAGCCGTAGGTGCAGAGGCCGTGCAGGATGGGACGGTCGAACCCGGCCCGCCGGGCGAACTCCGGGTCGGAATGGAGGGGGTTCCGGTCTCCCGAGAGTCGGTACAGGAGCGCCTGATCGTGTCGCGTGACGTAGGTGACCACGTGGTCGGGCGGACCGTCGGGGACCGGAGGAGTGGCCGCAGCCGGTCCCCGGTCCCCACCGAACCCGCCCTCTCCCCGGATGAACAGAGCGTTGGTGGTCTTCCACGCCGGTCGACCGTCCGCCTCGTGGACCGACGTCGACTCGGTGACCACCAGGGCCCCGGACCCCTTGTCGAACATTCCGGTGATGGTGGCTGTGGTCCGGACCGAGCCGGCCGGCGGGATCGGACCGAACAGTTCGACTCCCTGTTCGCCGTGGAGGAGCATGGCGGGGTCGAAGGAGCCGATCCGGTGGCGGGGCGCTGCTCCGGCCCCGAGGACGGCGGCCATGGTGGGGAGGACCCGTTGGGGTCGGCCGATCGAGTGCTCGGTGGTGAACTCGAGTTCGTGGTCGGGCGAGGGTGAGCCGGCTCCGACCCCGAGCGCGTAGAGCAGGCAGTCCGTCGAGGTCCACGAGCTCACGGTCGGCTCGAAGGTCGATCCCACGACGTCCACATTGAGTGCCACCGAGAACCTCCGTACGTCGCTCCGCTCCGGCCCCCGCGGCGTCGTGGGGGACGACGGCGATGGTACTGGTCGATCACTTGGGTGACGTCAGGTCGTAGACCGTCTGGCCTCCGATGGTCTTGGCCGTGAAGTGGGCCTCGACCCAGGTGGTGATGGCGGAGTCGCTGTTGCCACTGCGGCCGCCACCCGGCCCGCCCGCGCCCCCGGTACCCGAAGCGATGAAGTAGTGGATATCGCCCTTGGCCACATAGGCCTCGAACGTGGCCAAGCTGATGTTTCCACCCTCCCCGCTGAAGCCACCGATGGCCATCACCGGCTCATTGGTCGAGAGCTCCATGGTGGCCGCCGACTGGGACCCGAAGGTGGCGGCCACCCACCGGTAGGCGCTGGCGTCGGCCCGGAGGGCCAACGTGAGCGCTGTGCTGGTGGTCGAGCTCCCTCCCCCTCCCGGTATCCCGCCGGGGATGCCGGTCGGCAGCGTTCCGCCCGAGGCCCGGGTGGTGCCCGAGGGCGGGCCACCGCTGAACCCGGCAGCCGACAATCCTGTAGGAGGCGCTCCGGAGCCCCCGGTGAACGACGGACGCTCGCCGGTCGCGCCCCCGAGGCCCGGCGCACCTCCGGCGGCGCCCGGGGCCCCGCCGCCACCGAAGCCACCGCCGCTGACCGCCGGCCCGGCCGACGGGACGCTGCCGGTGTGGGACGTGGCCAGCGTGGTGGCGGTGTAGGCGATAGGGCCGCTCAACCCGGCCACCAGGCCCAGCCCGATGGCGGCCACGGTGAGGTGGCGGGTCATGCGGGGCACGAAGGGGGCTGCTACCAGGGCGACGGCGCCGAGCGCACCGGCTACCAGGATCACCGGTCGGAGCCACGGGAGGTAGGCGGGGGTCCGCTCGAGTAGGGCGTAGGCCCACACTGCGCTGACCACCATGGACACCGACCCGATGATGCGGGCCACCATCCGGTGGCGGTTCCGCCAGAACATTCCCCCGCCCATGCCCACCAGGGCGGCGATGGCCGGAGCCAGGGCCACGCTGTAATAGGTGTGGATCACGCCACTCGAGAAGCTGAACA
The DNA here is from genome assembly GCA_038210245.1 of Acidimicrobiales bacterium. Classification (GTDB taxonomy): domain Bacteria; phylum Actinomycetota; class Acidimicrobiia; order Acidimicrobiales; family RAAP-2; genus Bog-756. Next base: position 10,655 of record JBBQWW010000064.1, on the reverse strand, counting down.
CGGCGCCGGTGACGAGCAGCCACCCACCCCAGAGCAGGAAGGCGGCCCGCTTCCGGTCGGTGCGGGACCTCCGGCCCCGCCAGACCAGACCGGCGACCAGGGCCAGCAGCGAGGTGGGCAGGAGCCACGAGGCCTGTCCACCCAGCAGGTCGTTGAACAGTCGGAACAGTCCGGCGGGTCCGCTGAATCCCGATCCGTTGCCGCCAGTCCCACCCGAAAGCCGGCTGAGCCCGTTGTACCCGAAGATGAGGTTGAGGATGCTGTTGTCCGGCGAGCCATCGATGAGGGGACGGGAGGCGGCCGGCCAGAGAGCCACGGCGGCCACCCACCATCCGGCGGCCACGGCGATGGCTCCGACCCAGAGGGCCAGCTGCCAGAGACGGCGCCACAGATGGGTCGGAGCGGCCAGGAGGTAGACCCCGGCGAAGGCAGGAACCACGGTGAAGGCCTGCAGCATCTTGGCCAGGAAAGCGAAGCCGATGAGTACCCCGGTGGCCACCAACCACTTGGTGCCGGCCTTCTCGAGGGCCCGGACCAAGGTGTAGGCCGCCGCCACCAGCAGCAGGACCATGAGGGCATCGGGATTGTTGAACCGGAACATGAGCGCCGCCACCGGAGTGGTGGCCAACACGGCCCCGGCCAACAGCCCGGCGCCCGGGCCGAACCACCGCTTGACGGCGGCATAGACCAGGCCCACGGCGGCTACCCCTTCGAGCACCTGGGGGACGAGCATGCTCCAGCTGTTGAAGCCGAACAGGCGGCCCGACAGCTCCATCACCCACAGGGAGCCGGGCGACTTGTCCACGGTGATGAAGTTGGAGGAGTCGATGGATCCGAAGAAGAATGCTTTCCAGCTTTTGGTCCCGGCCTGGACGGCGGCGGCATAGAAGCTGTTGGCGGTGCCCGATGCGCTGAGGTTCCACAGGTAGGCCGCGGCGGTGGCCGTCAGCAGGGCGATCAGGGCGGGAACCACCCACCGGGGCGGCGACCCCGCTCGCCGGAGGGAGCGGGCACTACGGTCATCGCCGACCGGCGGGACGGCGCTGGTGGCAGTCTCCGAGGCAACGAGGTCGAGGGCGGGCGGCTCGGACACGGTGATGGACATGTCGGCATCCTGAGGGCCCCGGCTGTGAACGAACTGGGGAAAGGCTGAGCCGGTTCTGGGATTTGAGGCGGGGGCGGTCCGGCCGCACGCCATCACTCGGCCCGCGCCCCCTACCCGAGGGCTGGGCCCGAGGGCCGTCCCCTACGTGCCGGGCGTGCCCGTGGGCGGTGTGACCGGGACGGGCTTGGTCACGCTCGCTCCCAGGCAGACGAAGACCTGCTTGCCCCGGGCGAATACCGGAACGTACCCGGACCCCTTGACCTGCAGAAACGAGTTGCAGATGGGCTCGGTGTAGCCCACATGGCCCTTGGACCAGTCGACGGGGGCCGACACGCCGCCGGCGGTGAAGCTGGTGATCCTGTTGGTGGCCTTGACCACGCTGGCCTGGGTGACAGTGCTCCCTGCCGCCTTGATACCGGCCACCATGAGAGCCGCCGACTGCCATCCCTGGAAGGCCACACCGTTGTAGGTGTAGGCCGGCTCGTACTTCTTCATGGCGGCCAGGTACTGCTGCATGCCCGGATAGGTGCTGCCGTAGGTCGACTTGTCGGCGGCCTGGAAGGGCACGCTTCCGGCGTTGAGGACGTAGACGCCATCCATCTGGGCGCTGTAGTTATCGAGCAAGGTCTGGTCGTAGCCGTTGAACCAGTACTGCTTGATGTTGAGTCCGTACTGCTGGATGGCCCGGGCCAGGGTCACGTTGTCCGAGGCCTGCATGCAGGTAACCACCAGCTGCGAGCCCGCCTGCTGCATCCGCTGGACGTCGGACGAGTACGAGCCACCCAACTGGGCGCTGACGTCGACGAAGTTCACATCGATGCCGGCGGCCTTCATGCCTTTGGCGTCGGTGTTGCAAGCGTTGTACGACGAGGCGATGGACGGTCCGTAGCTGATGAAGGCCACCGACTTGGCCCCGACCTTCTTGATGAAGTACGCCAGCGACGGGAACCCGGCCGAGTAGATCTGGGTCGAACCCCCGACGGCGAAGAGGTTGGGGGCGGTCTGCCAGTTGGAGCTCACGTTATATCCGTAGGTCGGAGTCTTCGTGGAGACGAAGTAGTTGGGGGTGAACCAGGCCGAGGCCACGCCCACGGCGAAGACATGGTCCTGATCGATGAGCGTGTGGGCATCCTGGGTGAACTGGCTCGGTGACCCGCCGTCGTCGAGGTTGTTGGTCAGCACGATCTTCCGGCCGTTCACCCCACCCTTGGCGTTGACCGTCTTGAAGTAGGCGATCATGCCGGGAGAGAGCCCACCGAAGTAGCCGGCCAACGGACCCGACCTGGAGGAGATGGCCCCGATGTTGATCTGGGTGGCCGACACCCCCTGGGTGTCGGGAGCCGCCGAGGCCACATCGACACCGCCTACCACCGTCAGGACGGCCGCTCCGGTCACCGCCAGCGCCAGCCCTACCCTCACCACGCGCCGGCTGACGCCGTCTCGGTGCTTGCTCATCCCATTCCCCCATGCGTCATGCACGGCACCGTGGCGGCGGGCCGCCCGATTCCCCCGGGTGGTACGCCGCATGACGGGCCACGCAGCTGCCTGTCGGGATCACCGTAGACCAGACCGCTCCATCGTGGCGGGTCTGATCCCGACCGGGCCCGCCGCCACCCTGGCGCCAGGCGGGCCAGGGCACGCGGCCCGCCGGGGCGGGGGTCCTAGGCCGCTGACCCGAGGAAGGGGGCATCCCCGAAGGTGAAGATGCCGCCGTCGGTGGCCATGAGCCAATAGCCCTGTCCCGAGGTGGTTGACGCCATGCCCACCACCGGCTTGTTGAGCCGTATTCCCCCGGTGGAGCCGTGGAACACGGCATCGCCGAACGAGAAGATGCCGCCGTCGGAGGCCACCAGCCAGTAGCCCAGTCCCGAGGTGGTCGAGGCCATGCCCACCACCGGCCGGTTGAGGTGCATGGCCCCGGTGGAACCGTGGAACACGGCGTCACCGAAGGAGAAGATGCCGCCGTCGGTGGCCACCAACCAGTAGCCGTGACCGGTGTTGTCGGCCGTCATGCCCACTACCGGTCGGTTGAGGTGGATTCCCCCGGTAGAGCCGTAGAACTGGGCGTCCCCGAAGGCGAAGATGCCGCCGTCGGAGGCCACCAGCCAGTACCCGTGACCGGTGGCATCAGAAGTCATGCCCACGATGGGCTGGTTGAGGTGTATCCCCCCGGTCGAGCCGTGGAATTGGGCGTCCCCGAAGGCGAAGATGCCGCCGTCGCGGGCTACCAACCAGTAGCCGAGGCCACTGGCGTCGGTGGCCATGCCCACGATGGGCTGGTTGAGCGGGGTGCCGGTCATGGAGCCGTAACAGGCGGCACTGCCGAAGGCGGCCACGTCACCGGCGGTGTCCACCTCGTAGTATCCCGATCCCGACCGGGTGGCGGCTCCGCCCACCACGCTGCCGGCCGGCAGGTGGGACAGGCACCGGGTCGACCCGCCCGAGCCGGCCGAGGGCGGAGTACCGCCCGTGGGCGGGGTGGTCGTGGGTGGGGTGGGGTTGCTCGGGGAGAAGGTGTAGGTCTGGGCATCGAAGACGGCGCCGGCGGCGTTGTGGGGGGTGACGGTGACCGTGTTGCCGGTCACTGTCACCTGGAGGAAGTTGAATACGTCGGCCCCGGCCACGGTGCTGCCCGCCGGCACCTGTTGCCCACAGGAGCTACCGGTGCCGCCGTTCGGGCTGTAGCCGAGGGCGTAGACGCTGGCCGTCTGCAGCATCGAGGTACACGAACCCCCGGTGACCGGCTCGAGGACTCCACCTCCCCCACCGGTGACGTAGCTGATCAGCTGACCCTTCTGTTGATAGTTGTTGGGAATGATGCGCTGGTAGGTGTGGGCATGACCATTGAAGGCCATCTGGACGCCGTTGCCCGTGAGCAGCTTCTCGAGGCTGGTCGCCGCGTGGGGGTTGACCGAGCTGTCGTTCTGGATATACGGATCCGAAGGCTGGGTGGCGTTGACCGATCGCACCGGATAATGCATCACGGCGAACTTGATCCCACCCGGGTGAGCGGCCAGGTCGGCCTGCAGCCACCGGTACTCGGACGAGTTGGTCTGCCAGTGCTCGTCGGCGTCGGCCTGGTAGCCCTGGCAGTAGGAAGGAGTGGGGCATAGCGATCCGGTGGCGTTGCCCGTCCCCGTCGGTCCCGTGGTGCCGTCCGACCAGGCTCCGTCGATGACGTAGATGCGGACATTTCCGGTGGAGAAGGCGTACCAGTCGTCCGGGAACGAGCCGCTGATCCCGTCCACTCCGCTGTAGCTGTTGAAGGCGTAGGTTCCGCCCGACGACGCTGCTGTGGAGGGGGTCGGCCACACCTTCAGCGTGGTCACGTTCTGCCCGTGGTTTCCGTCTGCGGTGAAGGTGGGAATGCCGCCGGTCTGAGGGAAGTAGCTGGGACCGAAGATGGTGCTGACCTCGGGAGCTGTGGTACCGGCCGGAGGCGTACCGCCGGTCTGGTGGAGGTCGCCGTAGGTGGACTGGTTGCCGCCGTTGTAGGCCACATCGCCGGCGATGAGGAGGAACCGGGCACCGGACCTGCCGATCTGCTGGTAGATGGCGGCCTGGTCGGGATTGATCGGATTGTTGGGATCCGCTCCGGCAAAGGGGACGTCACTGGTGGAGCTGGTGTAGGCGAAGTTCTCTCCCGTGTCAGCCATGACGTCGAAGGTGACCGGAGTCGTCGACGAGGTACTGACAGGATCGAGGGTGGTGAAGGTCTGATACGACTTCGACGGAGGTAGGAGATCGTTGGCCCCGGGCTGGTTCGTGGAGAACACGGCGTAGCAGTAGGTCGTGCCGGGAGCGAGATTCTGGGCCGGCACGGTGGCTTGGTACTCGTTGATGATCGTTCCCGCTCCGTTGGTCACGGTGAACGCCCAGGGAGAGGTGGTGGTGCCACCCGAGACCAGCGGGATGGAGGTGGGCACCGGTTGGGCACTGCTCGACCATGTGGTGGTGGACGACGGACAGACGCCGCCAGCCATCGGCGCAATCTTCACCGATCCCGGAGTGCTGGAGGAGGTGGCCCAGTTGATGAGGGCCGATGTCTGGGTGAGGTCGGTCACGTACGGCGCCCGGGTCAGACTGGCGTCGAAGCCGCCGTAGGGAGTGACCGCTTGGGGGGAATCCGACGACGACGACGACGCTCCCGCCGTCCCCATGGCCACGACCGATACGACGACGAGCATGCCCACAGGCACCAGGACGGCCTTGCCTCGGTGCCACTGCGCCGTCGAGCGCCAATGCGCCTGCCCCTGCCGTTGTGACATCGGAATCCTCTGCTCGGAACGCTCGGCGAACATGATCTCGGGACCATCCTGATCGTGGCCGGACCAGCTGGTGCCCTCCGCCTCCGGACATGCTCTCGCATCTGGGCCGTCCAGGGGCGTCGGTGGAGTCAATTTTGCGAGCTTGTGCCCCTACCTGTCGCGTACGGTGACCAGGGGGTCACCTGACGCGACCACGAACGGTCCGACCGGGTGGTGAAGTGGACCGGCCCCTGTTCGCCCGCCATCCCGACAAGTGGCGTCGGGTGCGTGCCGATCCTGGTCTGGTCGCCGGGGCCGTCGAGGAAGTACTGCGCTACGTGCCACCCACCCAGTACAACGGTCGCTACCCGCTGGAGGAGCGGACCATCCATGGCGTGACCATCCCGCCGGGCAGCCCCGTCCTGCTCCTCGACGGCTCCGCCACCCGGGATGAACGGGAGTTCGAGGATCCCGACCGCTTCGGCATCACCCGGCCGCCGAGTCTGGCCCTCGGCTTCGGCCATGGCCTCCACAGCTGCCTCGGAGCCGCCCTGGCCCGGATGGAAAGCAGGATCGCCATCGCCGAGATGATCCGCCGTTGGCCCGACTTCGGCATCGACGAGGAAGGGCTCTGGCGGGTGACCATGGCCACTGTGGCCGGCTACTCGAACGTCCCGGTGATCGTCCACCCGTGAGGGCCCTGACCGTCCGTCTGGTGCCCTTTCTTGTGGGCGGCCCGCCGGCGGCTTCCCCTTGATTACTCTCCAGGGCTGTGAAAACATCATTTTCACCGGGCCCCGGGAAGCGGCCCCGAACGGGGAGAATCTCGATGATCTCACGGCAACGGCACCGCGCCACCTGGGCTTGGACGACCACCGGCCGGACGTCATGAGTTCGTTCAAGAATCCGGCCTGGCTCCCGTTCTCGGTCAGCGAGGCCGCCACGGCCGGTGATGCCACTGACGACGATCTCGACTCTGGGCAGGCCTGGAACTACCTCCTGGAGACGCTGAAGCGCACGGGCGAGACGGTGCTGTCCGACTCGGTCCCGGGCGAACCGGTGGACCGAGCCTCCGGCTTTCGCCACCTTCTCGTCCTGCTGGGCGTCGGCATCGACGAACTCCTGCGACGGGGACTGGACCACGTGCCCTCCATCAAGCCCTCGGGCATGGACGCCGCCTACAAGTGGGGCATGGAGTGCCCCGACTGCATCTACGTGGGCTCGGCACTCAAAGGGGGAACGACCTACCGGCTGTCGGGCCGCCGGGGCTCAGCCCGGTACGTGGGCATGCAGGTCATGTCCGGGATGGCCTCGAGCTTCAACGCCCTCCTCGACGAGTTCGATCTGGGCCCCGACGGAGAGTTCGAGATCATCCTCTCGGCCGAGCCCCACGAGGGCAACTGGGTTCCGCTGGACGACAACGCCACCATGCTCGTGGTCCGCCACTTCTTCTACGACTGGGAGCACGAGGTCCCCGTGACCATGACCATCGAACCCCTCTCGGGCGCGGCCCCCATCGAACACCGCGGGACCGAGGAGCCGAAGGCGGCCATGGCCCGTCAGGTGATCGCCCTGGGCGATTTCCTCGAGGAGAACCTGAACTTCTTCCTGGAGTTCTCCCATCCTGAGGCACCGAACACCTTCCTCCCGCCGTTGGACGGGACGGCCATGGGGGCGGCCGCCGAAAACCGACCGGTCATCGGCTCGTGGAAGCTGGCCCCGGACGAAGCGCTGATCATCGAGGTGATACCGCCCGAGGGCCTGTACTGGAGCTACTCGTTGGGGAATGCCTGGTGGGAGACGATCGACTACGGCAACCACCAGTCGAGTCTGAACGGCTTCCAGGCCGCGGTGGACGATGACGGCACGCTGCGGGTGGTGGTGGCCCATCAGGACCCGGCCGTGGCCAACTGGTTGGACACGGCTGGCCACAGCGAGGGGCCGATCATCCTGCGCTGCGTCCGCACGGAGACCGCACCGGTGCCGACCACCCGGGTGGTGCCGTTCGACCGGCTGGCCGAGGAGCTGCCTCCCGGAATCCGACGGATTACGCCGGAGCAGCGGTCCGAGGCCATCGGCATCCGCCAACGGGCGGTGAACCGGCGATTCGCCCGTTGAGCCTCGCCGGGTACCACCCGAAGTAGCCACGCCCCAGCGGCAGTGGGCATCGACCGTTCGGCCGATGCCCGTCAGGACCGGACGTCCTGACGAGCGCGGGGCGCGGGGCGCGGGGAAGTCGTTGACCATGGCCCCGTCAGACGTCCGGCGGAGGCATGATGAGCGGTGACGGTGGTGACGTCGACAGCAGGATCCGCGCTGAGCGGATCGGTACCGGAGGCAGACCTTGCGAGCACGCGGAGCCGGTGACCACTCCGAGCACGAGCCGGACACCCGGGCCCTGGCCGCTATGGCCGAAGCCGCACGCCGCTCCCGCCAGTTGGAGGGGGGAGCGACGCCGCCTCGGTCCCCCGCTCAGCCCCCAGCTCCTCCTCGACCAGCCCATCCGGGTGATGCCGACCGGACTTCCTCATCGACGACACCGACCGCCTCCACCCTCCGGTCTCGACGCCGGAGACGTTCCGCTCTCATCCTGGCGCTGGTGGTGGTCCTGGTCGGCCTGGTGAGTTGGTCGGCGGCCCGGGGTCGGAGCACGTCGGCCGTCCGCGCCCACCCGGTACCCGTCACCCGGAGCACTGACCAGCTGCCGTACACCGGTCCGGGGGGAAGCCCGGCGGCCGCCGCCCCTCCGTCGACGGCGCCATTGCCCGTGACCACACCGACCACGGAGCCCACACCGACCGCCGCACCGACTACCGCTCCGACCACCCCCTCGCCCCCGCCCCTCTCGGGCACCACGCCGAGCCTCACCGCCCTGGATCCGTCCAGCGGATCGCCCGGCCAGGTGTTGGTCATCGACGGCTCCAACCTCCTCAGCACCTCCGGCCAGATCACGGCCCAGTTCGGAGGGCAGACCACCACCATCGCCTGCCCGCAGTCGACCAGCTGTCTCATCGAGGTGCCGACGACCGACGGGAGCACCGGTACGGCCCAGGTATCCATCACCACCGATGGCGGCACCTCGAACTCGTTGACCTTCACCTACCAGTAGAGCCGCCCAGGGCGACAAGACCCTCCCGCGGCTACGGCTGCGTGGGCCCCGGCTAGTAGCTTGGCCGGCGTGTCCGTCGTTGCCACCCGATATTCTCCGTCCACTCGATGGCGTGGTCCCACCGAGCCGGTGACCGGTCGAGTGCACTCCCTGTGGATCCCGGGCCGCTGATGGACGAAGTGGTCGAGGGCGGCCCCCAGGTCGTCGGGTCACGCAGGAAGACCTCCTCCGCCCAGGAGGACGAGGTGGAGCGACTCATCGGCGTGGCCCGCCAGATCCTGGTACGAAAGAACGGGTCGGGATTCACCCTGAACGAAGTCCTGGAGGAATCGGGGCTCGGCACTCGGGCCTTCTACCGGCATTTCGGCTCGAAGGACGAACTGGCCCTGGCCGTATTCGCCGAAGAGGCCGAAGGTGAGGCCAGACGACTCCACGCTCGGATGAAGGATGCCGTCGATCCCGTCGGGGGGGTCGTGGCGTGGATCGACGCTCGCCTCGACCCCGGTTTCGACCAGCGTCTCGCCGCCAGCCAGCGCCCGTTGACTGAAGAGGCGGTGCGAGCCAGTCGACGCTTCCCCCGACAGCTCGAACCCGCCTTCAACCGAACCTTGGCGCCGCTGATCGATCAGCTGGTCCGGGGCGTGGCCACCGGAGCGTTTATGGGGATAGACCCGGTGGCCGATGCCAAAGCGATTCATCACGTGGTGTCCGGCGTGGTCGAGCAGCGTTGGTCCGGCTTCCCGCTCCGCCGTCGGGAGACGAGGGCCCACGTCCTGCGATTCTGCCTGTGCGGGCTGGGCGTCGACCCCTCCGTTGTGACCGACCTGCTCGCCACCACGGCCACCTCGAGCACCACTCTGTCGGTCTAAGGGGCCGGTCCATCCGGCTCGACCTCCCGATCGATGGCCGCACCGGACGATCGTCCTCCTGCGGCCCGCGTCGTCGCCGGTGGCATCAGGCCAGCCAGTGGTCAGAGGATCGAAGCAGCGGCCTTGGTCTCGGCCGGGCCTCCGCTATCGGGAGTCAGGCTTCGATGTCGAACGCGGCGTAGTACGGGGCGAAGCGCTCCCTGATCTGGTCGGGCTCGAGCCCGAAGTCGGACAGCTGGTAGGTGTGGGTTCCGTGCGCACCGGGCTCGTGCGACGAGCCCCACGCCTCCACCGCGTCCCGGGAGTGCCCGTCGAAGGGAATACCGATGTGTTCCAAGGCGCCGGCGAGCGCCTCGACGGGATCGGTCTGCAGGGCGGCGAACGAGATGTCGGCGAAGCGATCGTCACCGATCCGCTCTCGGAAGGCCATGGCCCGCTCCACGGCGACCCACCAATGCTGCAGTTGCTCAGCGCCCAGCTCCATGGCGTCGTCGCGATCACTGCTCCAGCTGCGGGTGTAGTGGATGAGACTGGACACCGAACCGATGACCTTGGCCGGATCGCGGTGGCTCCACAGGAATCGGGCGTTCGGGTAGGCCTCCACCAACGCGTCGAGGGCCAGCATGTGCACCGGGGTCTTGAGGTGCCACAGCGTGGGCGGGCAGTGCCACTGGAGCAGGCGCAGCACCCGCCGGTGGTAGCGGTAGGTCTCCCGCATGTCGGTGTTCACCACCCACGCCATGTACGACGGAACCCGGGCGAATCCGTCGAAGTGGGCGGTCCGGAAGCTCATGCCCATGAGGTCCTGACACTCGGTGGCCGTGGTGGCTTCCGTATGGTGCATGGTCTGCATGAGCGGAAAGGCCTCGTCCATCATGGCGATGCCCTGCTCGGTAGCGGCGATCCGGGGGTCGGTGTGCTCGCTCTCCTTCTCCGGAGGCGGGACCGGGGCCCCGGACTCCCAGGTCCGCAGCGACCGGAATTGGGGATCGGCGGCCACCAGTTGGCTGAGGGCGGTGGTACCGGTACGGGGCAGTCCGATGACGAAGACCGGTCCGTCGATCACCTGGTCGTCGATCTCGGGATGTAGCCGGTAGGTCTCCTCCACCCCCAGTCGGGCGGCCAGGAGCAGGCTCAGCCGCATCTGCTGCATGGCCTCGCCCATCTCGGTGAGCGTGCCCTCCTCGTTCATCGACGCCACCAGGCGCTCGAGGCCCTCGCGGTAGTGGTCACCACCGGTGTCGTCCAGACCCGTCTGGCGGCGGGCGTCCTCCTCGATGCGATCCACGTCGAGGCTCATCGGGAGCACCTCCGGCCGCGCTCAG
>JBBQWW010000063.1:0-20260 GCA_038210245.1 Acidimicrobiales bacterium | reverse complement strand
ACCATCGCTGAGATCGGCGCCGCAGCCGGCGTTGGTTCCCCACTGGGTGGCGGCTTCGTAGGCGTTCACGCCGACGAAGCGGTAGGGAGCACCGTAGAGGTAGAGCTGGGTACCTGAGGCCTGGATGATGGGGCTCGAAGGAGGAGCTGCCGTGGTGGAGCCCGTGCCGCTCGAAGCCGTCGTGGAATGTACCTGAACGGCGCCGTTATCGCCAGTGGTGGACGGTGTCACGGGCTGGGTGGAAGTCGACAGGGGAACTGTGGTGGTGGTCGTGGACGGGTGGATGAGCACGATCGATGACTGGTGGTCATGGTGAGTCGCTCTGTCGCCGGACCGGGCTACCGCCGGTTCCGATGCTCGGGTTGCGGCGAAGCCGGATGAGGCCACCCCAATCATCACCACTAATGCGATCACCCCGGTTCGAAGACCCAGCGCCAGCGGGAACCGATTCCGACCCCTGGTCGACCCACCACCCAGTTCCGGAATCGGGATCGGTCGAGCAGTGGGCATCCCTATGTTGTCGGAGGCCCACTTCCACTACTTGAGAAGGAAGGCGACCTGTCGTCGGACGTACCCCGCTCACCCATGCACGAGCGGACCAACCGCTGAGGGTCCACGTCGAGCTGCTGCTCCCTGTTCACCCCCTGCACGCTGGGACTACCCCACATACGCCCTATTCGTACCGTCGGAGAGGCGGTAGAATGGGGGCGACAGAGCATCGGGGGCCGGAACAGAGTTCGCAGTGACCGCCGATCTACACGCCCTGGAGGGTGCAGAAGTCATGGGATTCGCATTTGAGGACGCAACCGGTCTGCCGTCGATCGTGAGCTCCGAGGGCAGTGGCAAGCAGTCCCCTCCCCCGCTGACCCTTCATGTAGATCCGGAGCCGACCCCGTCCCCTGAGGTCGAGATCGGCGAGATCATGCTCAAGGTCCAGCAGTTCGCCGATGAGACCGCCGAGGATGCTCGGCGTCAAGCCCGATCGGTTCTCGCCGACGCCCAGGTCGAGGCGGCGTCCATCGTGGCCAGAGCCCGACGCGAGGCCGAAGAGATCACGGCACAGGCCAACCCCCAGCTCGCCCCCGAGGCCGTCACCAAGCTGTGCACCGCCATCGAGGAGTTCGCCGACACGAACCGGGTGCTCGTCGACGAACTCGTCCACCTGCGTCAGTCGCTCACCGGCTCGTACGCCGACACTCCGGTTGCACCGAACATCCCCCTAGCTTCCGCCCCAGTGACGGGCGCCTGAAGCGGCATCGGTCAACCCCCGGACCGGGATCAGACCGCGGCAGGCAGGAAGTTGACCAGGGTCTCGAACAGGGCCAACAGCAATGCCACCCAGATCGGCCCGAGGATGAGCCAGCGGCCCCCCTTGCCGTAGGCCTTCGACAGCCGCCGAAAGGCCAGTCCCAGCCCGACCAGCGCACCGATCTCGAGCAGTACCCAGGGCGCTAGCGATGTGTTCCATCCGGAGGTGGCCGCCGGCGCCAGCTCGTAAGGCATGCCTGATCCTTTGACCATCGGAACTGGCTGTTTGGCCCCCGGGGGTAGATACGCCGCCACCACGATCAGGCGTTGCACGGCCGAGTACTCGGGATTGCACGTGGTCAGGGTCAGTCGGTTGTCCCCAAAATTGTTGAGCACGGTGACGTCCCTGGGCGATACGGCCACCGGCACGGCCGACACGATGTAGGTGAGCTGCTTCCCACCCGACGTGGTCAGCTCGATGGGATCGCCGACGGCCAGCTCGGCTAGCCGGTTGAACGGGGCGCCGTGGGTGGTCCGGTGGCCGGCGATGGCGACGTTGCCAGCCTGGCCGGGTATGGCCGTTCCCAGATAGTGGCCGGGACCTTTGGACACGTCGGCTTCGTTGGTGCCCGATACCACGAACTCGTCGAGGCCGATCTTCGGGATCTGGAGGTGGGCCATCACGGCGCCCTGGGGCGGATCGGGAATCCTGGTCGCGGCCGGCACCAGGGTGAAACCTGGCGGGGGCTTAGTCACTGCTTGATGCACGTTGCTGTTGAATTGGTGCTTCAGCGCCTCCTGGCTGTGGTGCTGGGTGATAGCCGTCCCCCACACCTGCCACGACACGAAGAGCAGGATGATGATGCCGATGTTGCGGACCCACGAGGTGGCCACGAGAAGGCGCTGACGGCGACGCTCACCCGCGCGCTCCCGCCGCGTCAGGGGAGCGGAGCGGGCTGTTGCTGCTACATGCGGCTGGCGTCCGTTCCGCCCCCTCCGGGGACGTCGAGCCGGAGGTAACGCTCCCGGAAGGGCAGGAGGCGGCTCGGCTGCTTCGTCGACCGGCCAGGCTGTGAAGACTGACACGGTCACGGCCGGATCCTGACCGTCGCCCACGCTGCAGTCATCAATTCTGGGTCCTGAGTCCAGCTCAGGGACGGCGAGGCCAGATGGGGAGATCACGGCGAAGTCGTTTGGAATGGGCAGCGGTACCATCGGTTCGACAACGGCCACTGTGGTCGAGTCCGCAGTAGGACCAGCGACCGACTTCGTCACTCCGGACGTGGAGGACCTGAGCCCATGAACCCTCAGGATGATGTCGGTGATGGCCACCTCGTCGCTGGATGCCGGGTCCTGCCCCTGGACCAGGGTCGCCCATTCGTCATCGGACAGCTCGGCGTCGCCCTGGCTACGAAGGGCGTCGGAGACGAACCGCCTCACCACCGTCATACTGCGGAGTCGGCCACCGCCGTCGGCCGCCGCCACTCGGTGCCCATCGATGGGCACGACCTCTGCGTCTTCGGGTTCCCAGATCGTGGTGGTCATGATCCCTACAGACCCGCACCGATCACGTGTGTGTCGGCCGGTACGGGCTCCGCCTTCTTGTGTTGCGCCGGCTCCGCTTCCTTGTGCAGCCCGTGGACCGTCTTCTCCCAGAAGTTCGGTGCTCCCACCAGCTGGCTGAGCGCCTTCACAGCCGCCATGGACATCATCACCCAGTACAGAGGAACGAGTAGCGCCGGGATGAGCAGTTCACCCTTGTTGGCCACGCGAACGCTCATCAGCGTCGCGTAGACCAGCAGGAAGTTGCCGAAGGCCCACGACACCAGGCCGAGGTAGTAGATGGGGGCAGGGAATATCTGCTGGATGAACGCTGGGTGGGCCACAAACCAGAGGATGGTCATCAACCAGAAGATGGGATTGATGATGGCCAGGATCGGTGTCCCCCCAACGAACATGACGTAGTGGACGAGACCCTTCCACCCGAGCTCCCGATACAGCTCCCGGGGTTCCCGCAGATGGACGGCGAAGGTCTGTAGATAGCCCTTCAGCCAACGGGAGCGCTGCTTCATCCAGTTGACGAAGTCGCTGTTGGCCTCCTCGAAGGTGTTGGACTCGAGTACCCGGACCGAGTACCCCTCCCGGAACATGCGGATGCCCAGATCGGCGTCCTCTGTCACGTTGTAGGGGTCCCAGGCCCCCAATGCCTGCAGAGTCGATCTCCGGAAATGGTTGGACGTCCCACCCAGGGGAATCGGTGCGTTCATGGCGGCCAGGCCGGGAAGGAAGAACGAGAACCACAAGGAGTACTCGATGGTGAACCACTTTGTGATCAGGTTCTGCATTGGATTGTGATAGGTCAGCTTCGCCTGGACACAGGCCACGTCCGGGCCCAGCCGGCTCATGACCAACGCCGCCCGGCGCAGCTGGAGAGGCTCGGGCTCGTCTTCCGCGTCGTAGATGGCCACCAGCTCGCCTCGAGCCATAGTCAGGCCGTAGTTGAGGGCCTTGGGCTTGGTCCGGGGCTCCGCCGGCGGCACCAGTACCAGCTCGAACTGATCTCCGGGGAGCGCACACTGGATGGCGTCGATGGTCTCATCGTCATCGGCTTCGATGAGCAGCTTCACGTCGAGTCGGTCGGGCGGGTACTCGAATTGGGACACTCGCTGGATCAACTCGTTGATCACCTCCGGCTCCCGGTAGGCGGGGATCATCACGGTGTAGATCGGGAGCTGGTCGTCCGGCACCGCTCGGGCTTCGGCGTCGCTGATCACCTCGGTGGTGGACGGGTCGTTCGACGCACGGAACAGGGCTAGCCGGTAGATGATGGCGCCCACGTAGAACACGGTGATGACACTGACCAGGATCGATACCGTTACCACCACATCCACGATGCACCCGAGGATGATGAGGATGATCACGGCGAGACCCCACTGGCGCTGATGCCGAGAGAGGATCCGCTTGGCAGAAACCCCGGGAACCCTTTCCGAGAGCCCGCCGATACTGGCCTGGAGCCTGAGATTGGCCTCCGCTTCGGATATGACTGGGGTTCTCACAGCAAAACGCTAACACCGAGGTAGCAATGCTCGATAGCGCCGGACCCCCGTCTGGAGTGACTTCACCGAGTGTTCAGCCACGGGGCTAACGCATTCCATCCTGCGTTCACCTGACGTTCACCTCGTCATGGTTCGATCAGGAGGTGGAACAGCCCGGGGTCAGAATCGGAGTCGCAGGCGTGGCCCCAGATTGGCTGGCCCGACGATGACCGATCTCCACACTTCGGTGGCCATGAACCGGGTCGCCAGCCGCATCGAGGCGTGGGCCGATCGGGAGCGAGGACTGGCAGCTGGGCTCGCTGGACGGCGTCCACCCCTTCTGCCTAGGGACGGAATCGGCCTTGCCATCCGCCCCAGATCCCTCACCGATCTTGCCCCGTTGACGCCGCCGAAGGATCGGGCCCATGGGCCGACCTCGGGCGGCGACTCCGGACTTCCGACCACGGCGTTGGCGGCACCGGTGCCCACGGCTCAGCTGGTCGTGCCTCCACCTCCTCGGGGCCAGCCGGCTTCCGTCCCCACGCACACGCCAGTCCCGGATCCCACCCCGCCCATCGACTACGACTACGGGTCGGACCTAGCCTTCCATGCGAACACCGATGGTGCTCCGTCTCCGGGGGTGTTCGACGACCTGGTCCAAACGCTCAACGGCGCCGCGGTCCCGGCCCGGCCACTTCCCTCCGCTGACCGATTTCGGGTACGGGTGGCCCGGGTGGCGAAGCCCCACCGGGCGACCAAGCGTGACTACAACTACTTCGAGGAACTCGATGCTGCACTGGCTATCCGGGTGGAGCGCTCCGATCCCATGAAGGGCTGAGCTCGAGCCACCATTGGGGCGCTGACCCCACCAGCCACCGGCGCTAGGAGCTCGAGCCCGTCACCTTCACTGCCCATCGGCAGGCCGCCGTGGTCTGGACGACCAGCTGCTGGCTGCCCGGGGTGGTCTGGGGCGTGATGGCGTTACCGGATGCATCCGACGAGGTCACCGCCGGTGTCGCTCCGGGAGCGCCCCCGGAAGTGACCACGAAGATCTGGAACGCCGGACCCCCGGTGGGAGCGGGCGCACACTGAAACGCCCAGCCGATGTTCCACGTGCCCCCAGCGACGGTGAAGGCCGGACTGGTCCAGTTACCGGACTGGGTGGTCTGAGGAACCAGGACGGTGGGAGGGCCAACGGCCGCCGGTGCCGTGGTGGAGGTCGACCCTCCGACCGCCGTGGTAGTGGTCGCTCCCCCGGCCGCGGTGGTCGTGGGTGACGAGGCCCCAGCCCCCGCAGCGGCGGTGGTCGGAGGGGATGCTCCCGTGGGCGGGGGCAGCTTGTAGCCGGATCCACCGGCGGCACTCCCCGACCCGCCGGACGACCCTGTGCTGCCGTTGAACCACATGCCGAGCACGGCCGCCATCAGGGCCACCAGTACCAACTGCCAGGTCCGCCACGATCGCCGCTCCTTGATCTTGAGGTCACCCTTCTCCGGCAGGTTCCGGTCACCCGACGGCGCGGCGGAGGCGGGTGGGGGCCCTCCCGGGGGCATGAGTCCGGGGTGTGGTGCAGGAGCGAAGCCAGGTGTGGGCGGGGGTGCAGCCACGAAGGCGGCGGGCGGGGTCGGCGCCATCCCCCCTTGGAAGCCGCCCACATTCGGAGCGACGGGAGCTACCGGGGACCAGCCCTCGGGGGCCGGAGGAGGGTTGGGCCAGTCGGTGGCCAGGCTGCTCGGCGCCGCCATCGACACCGCAACGCCGGCTTGCGGCGGCCCGTAGGGGAAGGTCGTCGGCGGAGGCGCCGTGGGTATCGGCTGTGGACCGCTGTGGTAAACGGGCGACGGCGTGTAGGGATCGGAGTACGAGTCAGGATCGACGTACACCCACCCGTCAGCCGAGTCTCCGTCTGACCCCGACGGAAAGGGGGAGACGGAAGCATTCGGAATGCTGCCGCCATCGGGCATGGGTTGCGGTGGCAGTGGCGGTCCACCGGTTCCGTTCGCCGGGACGCTATCCCAGGCCGATGGCGGCCCCACTACCCGCCCGTTGCCGTCCCGGTACGTGGCGCTTTGCGGGTCCCACGAAGGATGCACCGTCACTGCGTCTGACACCCCCTCGATCGGGTCCATTGCATATCGGGTGAACCGCTCGCCCACGGGTGGCTCCCTGGGGCGCTCATGAGCTGACCGCCGTTGTCGACGAGCCGTTGTGGGTGATTCGTGCGGACTCCGTGTCGATCAGATTCTTGGCGAACGCCACTAGAAAGCTCCGATTGTTGATGAGAGCCCGATCCGACCGGTCGGTCGGATTGAGGGTGCCGGCCAGATTGTGGATCGAATTGGCACCACTGAGCCCTTTGACCACCGCGCCCTGGCCCGAGTTCTGGACGTACAGCACGATGCGTTCGTAGGTCGTTCCGGCACCGAATCTGACTGGAAGGATCCAGTAGACGATTGACCAACTGCCGTACTGCTTCGAGGTGTACGACATGGCCTGGCCGGTCACCCCCCCGACCAGGGACACCTGGGCGACATCGGCCAGTGCGTACCCGTGGAAGGCGTAACAGTTCTCGACGCCGTAGGCCGAGAAGCTCGACAGGTCCGGGGTGTTGATGACGTCCGCCACCACCGGCACGTTGGTCCGGAGCGGTCCGGGGCCACTGGCGTGGAGGTAGTAGCGATTCCACACCGACGTGTCCCCGAACAGGGGCTTGGCCCAGCCGTAGGTGGTGCCGTAGTGGACATCCCAACCCGGTGGCGCTGCCGGGCTCTGGATGAACGCGGCCAGTTTGGCCTGACCACCGACGTCGGCCACCAGGTTGTAGCTGCGGAGTCCGGCGTTGCTCAGCCCGATCACCAAAGCCGCTACCACGGCGACGACCACAGCCATAGTGATCTTGGGCACGGCCAATGTGGCCTTGGGTCCTGGGGCCGATGCCGGCCCCGAGGGCTCGAAGAGCGATGGCACGGGGATGGGCCCGACCGGTGGCGGAGCGGGGGGTGAAGCGGTTTCGCCGATAGCGATGTGCATCCCCAGCGGCTTGATCAGCAGGATCATCACCAGCACGCCGACGGTGAAGGTCACAAGGCCGATGAAGGGGTGGAAGACGTTGATGGCCACGCTCTCGCCCCACTGCCGGCCGGCGTAGAAGATGAACGTGATGCGGGCCAGATTGATGACCCAGAGAAGGGCCATGCCCCCGAGCAACCACAGCACCTTGCGGAGCATCGGGCCGCGCACGATGGCGGCGAAGGCCGAGCCCACCAGTAGAAAGCCCACCACCCCGTTCACCCCGGAGCAGGCCGAGACCACACTGAGAGCGAAGGTGGACCCGTGGTGGGTGATGATGAACAGGGTGTTATCCAGCGAACCGGCCGGTCGGGCCAGGTGGGTGACGACGGCGATCTTCTGCATGCCCAGCAGCGTGAGGGACGTGAATGCGTTGAGTACACCCAGCAGCACCTTCTGATACGGATACGGCCAGGCCAGAAACAGGAAGAGAACGGCCAGGCGCTGGCGCCACAGCACCCTCGAGCCGAAGATGACAGCCACCGCCCCGGCGACGAAGACGGGCAGGGTCAGCAGGTCGATCCGGTAGACCCAGAACATGGTCGACATGCGCTCGGGCAGGACTTCGTTGACGGCGATGGCCGCTACGATCAGCGGGATCCCGATGGTGTAGTCCACGTGACGGTCGTAGATGGGCGGTTCGGGCTTGAGAGGCTTGGCCCGAATGGCGGCCAGAGCCAAGGCGATGGCCGGCACCAGACTGATGTAGGCCAGGGGCGTCTGCTGGTCGGCCGTCTGGAGCAGGGTGCTCAGCGAGTAGTTGTAGGCCACGGCCACGGAACCCAGCAGGACCACCACCTGCACCCGCGTTCGGGTTCGTTGTGACGCTGCGGTCCATCGGTCCCTCCAGCGGCTCCGCTGAGCCGCCACTGCCGCCCGGCTGGCTGCGAGGGCAGAAACGCTCATGGCGTCGGTCACGGGAAGGACCCCCGGGCGCCCGCGGAGTCCAGCCACCCTGCGGGCTCCTTGCTCTGATCGGGAGGCACGACGGTCATCCGAACCGCCCGTGGACGTAGTCGGAAGTGCGGGGATCCCGTGGCCGTTCAAACAGCTCGGCCGTTAAACCGGCCTCCACGATGTGACCCGGCATGCCTTCGCCGTCGACGAGGAACAGGGCGCAGTTGTCGGAGACCCGTTGGGCCTGCTGCATGTTGTGGGTCACGATGACGATGGTCACCTCGTCACACAGCTCACGGATCGTCCGCTCGATCACTCCGGTAGAGATGGGGTCCAGTGCCGAACAGGGCTCGTCCATCAGGAGGACCTTGGGTCGGACGGCCAGCGCCCGGGCGATGCACAGTCGCTGTTGCTGCCCACCGGAGAGGGCGGCTCCGGCCTCGTTGAGACGGTTTCTGGTCTCCTTCCAGAGTCCGGCCCGCTGGAGACACTCCTTCACCAGGGCATCGGGATTGGCCACCTTGGTCCCACCCAGCCGGAGGCCGGCCAGCACGTTCTGGGCGATGGTCATAGAAGGGAACGGGTTGGGTCGCTGGAACACCATGCCGATGCGGAGTCGGGTCTCGGTCACCCGCACCGAGGGCCCGTAGATGTCCATGCCGTCGAGCGCCACCGATCCGGACAAGGCCGCTGACGGCACGAGCTCGTGCATTCGGTTGAGGATGCGGAGGAAGGTCGACTTCCCGCAGCCCGAGGGTCCGATGAGAGCCGTCACCTTCCCGGGCTCCATGGCCAGCGTCACCCGCTCGAGCACTTTGTTGCTGCCGAACCAGGCACTGACGTTGGTGGCCGCCAGACCGGAACTGGTCCTGGAGGCAATGGGCGGCGCCCCGTAGTCACCGGCGTCCGCCGTTGGTGGTGGGTACCAGGGTCCCGACTGTTGCTGGGTATAGGTCATCGCACCTCTCGATGTCTCAATCGTCTGCGGACCAGGGTCCCGAGCAGGATCAGCACGCCACCCGTGGCCATCAGGGCCGTGATGTCGGGGGCCCCGGTAAAGGCCAGCCCCCCCGAATCCGAACCGCCGGTCGATCCTGTACCGGTGTCGGATGCGCCTGCCGATGCAGCCGTGGACCCTGGGGCGGTCGTAGTCGTGCTGGACGTGGTCGTCGTGGTACCGCTCAACGCCGCCTGCGCGGTCGTGGACACCGCCTCGGCATCAAGTTGCACGGCAATCTTCAGTCCGCCCGTGACCATGGCTGGCGTGGCCGGCGCAGCACCGAACGCCTCGATGTCGGCTTGACCTTTCGAGCCCAGGGTGAAGCGCACGAACTGAGCCAGGGCCTTCGCCTTGGCGGTGGTCAGACCGCTGGTGGGCACCACCAGGTAACTCTCCTCCATCAGGTAGCTGTTGTAGGCAGCGGCGTCAGTCGGCGAGGCAGTGAAGGTCACCAGGTTGTTGGTGGTGGGATCGGAGGTGGTGGCCAGGGTGGCGTCGGCGGCCGAGGCCTGGGCGGCGGCCAAGGACGGGGCCACGAACTGGCTGTTGGCGTTCTGGACGGCGGCAGTCATGAGGTCCCAGGGCACGCCCAGGGGCGCTCCGGTCCACACTGAGGAGATCGGGGCGATGGCCCCCAACTGCCAGGTGGCCGAGTTCTGACTGGGGGCATTGGTCTGGGTGCTGATGGCCAGCAGCTTGCCGATCAGGGGCTGGTCGCCACCGGGGATCGTGTTCTGGCCGTAAGGCCACTGCTCGCTGGGGGTGTCGTCGGTGGTCAGGCTGGCCGCGCCGGGCTCAGACAGGCCGGCATCGAAGTACGCCTTGGACGACGGGGTGCTGTCGAGCAGGGACATCAGGGCGCTGTTGGCCATCGACGGGTCGAGGTTGGCCCACAGGGCGATGGGGCGCTGCTGTCCGTCGCCCGTTCCCCCCGGCGGGCAGTCGATGCGCGGGTCGTTCCAGTGATTGAGCGGAGAGGCGGCGTTGAACCCGAAGATCTGACCCAGCAGGTCCGTCGTCAAGGGCATGTGCTGGCAGAAGTCCGAGTTGACGATAGTGCCCGTTCCGATCCAGGCGTTGTTGGGTACCAGGGTGGCGATGGCCACCGGCGTTTCAGCGAACGGCACGTAGGCAAATGACCGGCCGTCGGCCTGGGCCGTGGCCGCTTCGGCCGAGGTGAGCGGTCGCTCCGACACTGCATAATCGGCCCCGAACTGGTTGACGCCGGTGCCGACGAACGAGGCAATACCCGAGTTGATGTCAGTGGAGGTATACGCGCCGAAGAGCGGGTTCAAATTGGTGGCATCGTCCAATAGCAGCTTGGATACCACCGGCTGGAGAAAGGATCCACCTTGTCCCGAGAGGGTGGAAGGATCAGGATCGGCGCCGGCGATACCGCTCCCGACGGCGGCCGCGCCGATCAGGACCGCACCGGTGACGACCAGGGTGGCTCTCCGCCACCGTCCCGAGGAGCGATCAGCGGTCATCCGCGTTCCTCGACCGGCAGTCGCCGCCGGAGCAGTCGACGACGGACCATCCAGGCCACCAGCACCAGAGCACCACCGACCGCCACGAGGGGCACCGGGTTGCTCCCCGTGAAGGCCAGGCCGGACCCTCCGGAAAGAGATACCCCGGCGTCGACTCCGGAGCCCGACCCACCAGAACCCGAGGCTCCACCCGAGCTCGAGGAGCCCGAGGCCCCAGCCACATGGGCTCCGGCGGCAGCGGCCGCGGCCGCGGCGGCCGCTCCACCGGCCTGTGCCGCCGTGTTGAGCACGCCGCAAGTCGGAGTGGTCTGTCCGTTCTGGACCTCCGTCGGGGTGAGGTCACCGCACGAGTAGGCATTCAGTTCGGAGGCCGTGGGGGCGACGGCTCCTGGAACGTTGGCTTTGACCTGATCCACCCCGTACTTCTCCAGGGAGAGGCCGAGCGAGGCGTAGCCGAAGGTGGGCGACGCCTGCTGGCCGAGGGTCAGTCCGTAGTTCACGAACCCACTCAGCACGGCGCCCAGGGGCGGGTCGGAACCCGTGGTCTTGGCCAAGAGGTAGCTGTACGTCGACGGGTTGTAGACGTTGGGGCCGACACCGCCGAAGTTGAGCTGGTGGGTCCCATCGTTGTTTTGGGTGGCGTAGGCCAGGGCGGAGGCCACGTTGACCGGGGTGGGCTGGGTGTACTTACCCGAGGCGTTCTTCACCGCCGCCACGCCCTTGGGTGGCGTGGTGGGCCCGAAGCCCAGGTCGCTGGCGTACTTCACCTGCACGGCGCCGATGGCCCCCGGGGTGGTGGCGATGCTGCCAGCCACGCCGCTGGTGCTCTGCTGGTCGAGCCCCCCGGGAAGTCCCGGCCAGTTGGACTCGGGCTGCGTGGCACTGATCACGACCCCGTCGCCCGGCCCACCCGACTGGTGGTTCTGCTGGTTTGCGAAGGCAGCCCAGAGTGCGGCCTGCTGGTTGATGCACCACTCCTCGAGTACGAAGTTGGTTCCGGCCGAGTCGCTCTCGGTCACGGGGCGGACCACCAGGTTGGGCAGGGCCACGCCGGGGTTGTCAGCGGCCAGCGCCGGATCATTCCAGTTGGCGATCCCGCCGGTCAGGAGGGCGCACGCCGTATAGCTGGACAGCTGGAGCGTCTTGGTCAGTCCAGGAATGTTGTACATGAAGGCGATCCCACCGGCAGTGATGGGGACGTAGATGAACTTGAAGCTCGGGGGCGTGGTATCGGTGCTCCCTAGGCCGTAAGCGATGTCGCTCACCGCGTAGTTGGTGGTGTTCTGGGCGAACTCGTACCGCCCGTCGCCCGAACTGGTACTGGTGTAGTTGACACTCAATGAGTACGGGGCCTGCTGGACTGCCTTGGTGAAGGCCTCGATGGCCGGGGCGGCGAATGAGGATCCTGCCCCATTGAGCTGGGTGGTCACATTCGGGGTGACGTAGATCGAGCCACGTCGGGCATCGGGGGTGGTGGCCGGAGTACCGACGGTGGTGGTGGGGGACGTGGACGAAGGCCCGGTAGTCGTCGGCGTTGCCATCGTGGTGGTGGGATCGACCGGTGTCGAGGTCGTGGATGGGTCGGCCCCGGCCGGGGCGACCGACGCCATCGACACACCGACCAGCCCGACGATGGCGGTGACGGCCCAGATCCACCGGGACCGGCGGGCCCGGCCTGTTCCTCCGGGGGTCTGCGTGAACTTCGTCATGATGGATTCCTTCTTGTTGTTCGAAACGAGTGCGGAAATGGCTGGTTTGGGTCGGGGGTCATAGGTCGGCGTCCACGGTCCGGCGCGAGCGGGCCCAGGCCACGAACCTGCGGCCTCCCCGTTTCCCCGAACCCAGGCGGCGGGCCAGCATGAAGAGGAGGAGGACGACGAAGATGAGGACGAGGGACGTGCCCCAGGCCGCCTGGATGGGAACCTTGCCGGGCTGGAAGATCAATTCGTAGATTCTCAAGGGCAGGTTGTCCTGCTGGCCGGAGAACGGGTTCCAGTTGTAGCCGGCGAACCCACCGGCGTTGAAGAGCACTGGGGCGGTCTCGCCGGCGATACGGGCCACACCCAGGATGACAGCGGTCATGAGCCCGGCCCGGGCCGTGGGCAGGATCACCCGGAGCAAGACCCTCCACTCGGGGGCCCCGAGAGCCAGGGCGGCCTCGCGGTAGGAGCCGGGCACAATGGCCACCACCTCCTGGGCGGCCCGGGTGACCACCGGCAGCATCATGACGGCCAGGGCTAGGGCGGCAGCGAAGCCGGTCTTTCCCGCCGTGTGGTGGGGGACGACCCACAGCAGGTACACGAACAGGCCGGCGATGATGGCCGGGGCACCGGTCATGGCATCCACCACCGCGCTCACCGTACGGGCGAACAGGCCGTTGTTGCTGGCCAAGTAGGTTGCCGTCATGATCCCCAACGGCACCGTGATGACGGTGGCGATGGCGACCTGCTCAACGGTCCCGACGATGGCCGCCCCGACTCCGAGCTCGCTGACCTTGGCGTTTCCACCCAACTGGGTCATGTCCGCGGTCAGGAAGTGCGGGAAGCCGCCGAAGACAGCGGCAAACCCCTTGAAAAACACGTAGCCGATCACTCCGGCCAGAGCGATGAAGGCGATGATGGCTCCGGACCAGATCCCCACCGTGGCCAAGCGGTCCTTGGCGATCAGGATCCCGTACCGCATGCGGCAGAGGACCCCGTAGATGATCAGGAAGGTGCCGAGCCAGCACACCACCAGCCCGAAGGGGGCCGAGATTCCGGTCAGCGTGAAGATCACCCACACCAGGGCCAGTCCGGCGAAGGCACTGCCCAGACCCTCCGTGAGGGCTGCTTGCCCGACCCGCTGACGACGGTGGGGCCGGTCGGCACCGGGCAACGGCGTCACCGGGGTCGCCCCGGGCATCGGGCCATACCGTGATCGGCGTGTGACGGCCGGGCTCACTTGGAACCCCGGCTCACGACCAACCGAGCCACGACGTTGACCAACAGCGTGGTGCCGAACAGCACCAGACCGAGGAAGATGAGCGCACTCTTGGCCAGGGGAGACCCGGTCTGGAAGTCCTCGGTGATCTGCTTGGCGATGGACCCGAGGCCGTTCGGACCCATGATGGCAGTGGTCAGGTGGTTGGCCTTGGACAGGATCAGCACCACGATCATGGTCTCGCCCAGCCCACGGCCAAAGCCCAAGAGGAACGCGCCCACAATGCCGTTGCGGGAGAAGGGCAGGATGACGTCAGTGACCATCCCCCACCGGGTCCCACCGAGGCCGAGGGCCGCCTCGCAGGCGTCCCGAGGTGCCTGGGATATCACCTCGCGGCTGACCGACGTGATGATGGGGATGATGGTGGCCGCCGACACCAGCCCGCAGGCAAAGACGGACTGGACGAACTCGCCCGGGGTTGGCGTCCGGAGGAAGGGAACGAACCCGAAGTGGTCGACCAACCATTTGGCCGGTGGCGCCTGCAGGTTGGACACCAGCTCCAGACCCCAGAAGCCGTACACGATGCTGGGTACGGTGGCCAACATGTCCACGGTGCCAGTGAGGAAGCCGCGGATCTTGATCGGCGCGTACTCGTTGATCATCAGGGCGGCGGCCAACGAGATGGGTCCGGCGATGAGCACCGCCACCACGGCGATGGCAATGGACCCGAGAAGCAGGGGCATGGCCCCGTAGTGGCCACTGTCGGGGGACCAGGTGGCATCGAGCAGGAAGTGGATACCGCCTTTGGTGAAGGCCTGCCAGCCGTTCTTGGTGAGGAACACCACCACGGCCACCAGGATGAGGAGGACGGTGGCGCTACTCGACACCATGACCAGCCGAAAGATGCGGTCGGCCCGGGACACGGAGCGGTTGATGACGATCGGGACGTCATCGACGGGGGGGGTGTACTGGGCCGGGGGCTCGAGGAGTGTCGTCATCGAGCCGACCGCTTCACGACCGAGGCCAAGGTGCCGGCCACCAGAATGAGGAGCAGCCCGATGGCTACCAGCTCAAGCAGCCAGTCGGGGGTTCCGGTGAAGGCCAGCTGACTGGCCGGAAGCGAGACCGAGGCCGACACCGGTGCCGGTACTGGTGTCGGAGCTGTAGCCGCCGCCGACGTCGTCGTGGGGGCCGAACGGGCAGCGGCGGCACCACCGCTCATGGTGAAGGCGGCAGAGAACACCTTGGCCTTGGAGAAGTCGTTCTGATCCTCACCAATGAACAGGACGCAGGGGTGAGAAGGGTTACACACTGGCTGCCAGCTGGCCTGCTCCCCCAACGACGTGGAGGGCAAGGAGTACAAGGTGTACGAAGGCTCGACGAAACTTCCGTCGGCATGGACCACGGTGGTGTCAGCCTGGATGGTGTTGCCATCGCACGAGCTGTAACTGACCGGCAGGTTGGCCACCGAACCACTGGGATCGGCGCACTCCAGTATGACAACCCGGGAGTTCGGGGTGAACAGAGAGTTGGACCCCACGGTGATCTTGACCACCTGCTGGTCAGCGAAGGCACCTTGCGATGACGCCGGGGTAATCGAGACCGTGGGTGCGCCGGCGGCCGACGCCGTTCCCTCGCCGGTAAACGCTAGGACCACCATCACCAGCACCACGGCCAATCCGGCGACGCAAACGAGGCTCCCATCGGTTCGCACCCCCTGGCCGATCACGAACTGCCTCCGGGTTCGACGGTGAAGGCGTGGGAGAAGACATGGGGCTTCGAGAGGTCGGTCTGGTACTCACTGACCAACAGGACACACTGGTGGGTCTGGTTACAGGTCGGGATTCCGCCCTTGGACTCACCGAGCGAACGACTGGGCAGAGCGAAAACGGTGAAGGCCTTCTCCCTGAAGGAGCCCCCGGCCCCGACGACCACCGTGTCCCCCTGAATGGTGTTCTCGTCACACTGGATGAACTTGGTGGGCAGGTTGGCCTTGGTCCCGCCGGGGTCGGCACACTGGATGATGTTTACGTGGCTGTAGGGCTTGAACTCGTGGTTGGCCCCCATGGATACCGACACCGTCTGGCCGTCGTGAAACGCCCAGCCGTTGGCCGTGCCGCTCACCGAGACCGCCGACACGGGATCCGACGTCGAGTCACTGCCGCAAGCGGCCAGAGCCAGGGCGGCAGTCAGCATGATCACTACCGGGCCGGTGGCCCTCAGGGCGCCGGTGGGTCGCCTCCGTCGGAGGATCATCGGCATCACGCCGCCGATCCGTGGAATCCGGCGTTGCCCTCGGTGAAGATGCCCCCGTCACTGGCCACCAGCCAGTAGCCACCCCCGGTGGTAGTGGCGGCCATGCCCACGATGGGCCGGTTGAGGTGGATGTTGCCGGTGGAGCCGTGGAACACGGCGTTGCCGAAGGTGAAGATCCCGCCGTCCGAGGCCACCAGCCAGTAGCCCTGACCATCTGCGGTGGGGGCCATACCCACGATGGGCTGGTTCAGATGGATGTTGCCGGTAGATCCGTGGAAACCGGCGTCGCCGAAGGTGAAGATCCCGCCGTCCGAGGCCACCAGCCAGTAGCCGGCGCCGTCCGGGGTGGCGGCCATTCCCACGATGGGCTGGTTGAGGTGAATGTTGCCGGTCGAGCCGTAGAACGCGGCGTCGCCGAAGGTGAAGATCCCACCATCCGAGGCCACCAGCCAGTACCCACCACCGTCTGGGGTGGCCGTCATGCCCACGATGGGTTGGTTCAGGTGCGTGCCACCCAGGCCTCCGCGGAACGTGGCGTTGCCGAAGGTGAAGATGCCCCCGTCGGACGCCCCCAACCAGTAGCCACCTCCGTCGGGGGTAATCGCCAACGCCACGATGGGCTTGTTCAGGTGGGTCCCGCCGAGTCCCCCGTGGGCGGTGGCGTCGCCGAAGGTGGACACCGTTCCGTCGCTGGCGGCAAGTTCGTACCCGCCGTCATCGCGGGTCCCGTCCATACCCACCGCCGAGTGACTCGCCGAAGGGCTGGAAGCAGGGGCTGCCGCGCCGAAGGCTACGGTGACCGAACCGTTGACGGCCACGGCATCGGTGGTGTCCGTGGCCGAGTAGGTCACGGACTCCACCTTGGTGTCAGTCACGGTAAAGGTTGCCTCTCCGGCGGAGTCGCTGCTGGCCGCCACCGCTGCCACCTGAGAAGAGCCACCCGACGGATTGAGGGCGACCGTCCGACCCGCTACCGGGAACCCATCGCTGTCGAACAACAGAACGGTGACGGTGGCCGCGGTGCGCCCGTCGGCCGGCACGGCCGAGCTGCTGACCACGATGGCACTGTCGTTGGGGTCAGGGAGGATCGGGGGCGGTGTTCCGAAGGTCAGCTGCACCGATTGTGAGACGACCAGGTTCCCGTCACTCTGGTCCACGCCGGTCAGGTCCACGTACTCCGGAGTGGCATCAGAGACCTTGAACGTCGCCGCTCCGGTACTGTCGGTGGTGGCCGACACGGCCTGCACGGTGGCGTGGCTGCCGGTGCCCTGGACGAGTCCGACCGTCTTGCCCTGCACCGGATTGCCGAAGTGGTCGTTGAGGGTGACCGTCACCGTTGAGGTGGAGCCGTCAGCATTGACCGCCGCAGGCGCGGCGGTCATGCCGGACTGCGTGCCGTCGACCGGTCCGGCGACGAAGTGCACGGTCTGGGTGACGTTCGGAGCGATGACCAGATTGTTGGCAGTGGTGTCGGTCACCGTGAAGTTGACGTCTTCGGCTAGAGAGTCCCGGACCTGAAAGGTGGCCGAGCCGATGGAGTCGGTGACCCCGTTGGCCAGGCCCGCCCCCGGGACCGGAGTGACGGTGACCTTGGGATCGCTGGTGGCCGGGGCCACGCTCACGGTCTCACCGGGCACCGGGGTGTTGGTGGAGTCGCGGATCGTCACGAAGAAGGTCGATGGCGTGCTTCCGTCGGCCACCACCGTCGACGGCTGGATCAGGACCGAGGAGTTCGTCGCCGAGACAGTGGGGCCCTGGGAGACCTGAAACACCACCAGAGCCGTATGGGTCATAGTCACGTTGCCCGTGGTGTCCTTGGCGGTGAAAGTCACCGACTCGGCCACGGTGTCGGTCACCAGGAAGACCACCTTGCCGGTGCCGTCGCTGGTGGAGCTGCCCCCCTGGGCGGTGGCCAGGGCCGTGGTCCCGGTCGGGGTGAGGGTGACCGAGTCCCCCGCCACCGGGCTGGTCCCGCCGGCGGTCCGGAGAGTCACCGTGACGGTCGTCCCCTGGCCCGCTCCGACCGTGGCCGGTGACTGGCCGGGCATCACCGTGGAGTCAGTGGCCGACGTGGTCAGCGTTCCGAACGTCACCTGGCCGGTGGAGGCCACCGTCACCCCGCCGGAGGAGGCAGTGTAGGTGACCAGCTCGGCCGTGGCATCAGTCACGGTGAAGGTGGCCACGCCGGAACTATCAGTGGTGGGCGTGACCGAAGTGATAGTGGAGTGGGCCGCGGCGTCCTGGGCCAGGGTGACCGTCTTGCCCACAAGGGTGCCGGCGGTAAGACCCTGGTCCCGGAGGGTGACGGTGACGGTGGAGGTGCCTCCCAGCACCGGGTTGACCGGGGAGGCCACCACCTTGGATGCGGTGGGTGAGACGGTCGGGGTCTGGAAGGTCACCGACGGTTTCTGGGTGATCGTCACCCCACCGGCGCTGGCCTGATAGGCAGCCGACTCGACGGCTGTGTCGGTGACCTTGAACGTGGCCACGCCGTTGACATCGGTGGTCCCGGAGATGGCCGAGACCACAGACGAACCTCCGGTCGGGATGAGCGTGACCGTGGTGCCCGGGGCCACGGGTGCGGAGTTGCTGCCGAGCAGGGTGACGGTGACCGTCGAGGAGTCCAGTCCGTTAGCTACGGCGGTGCCCCGAGAGGCGACCACGGTGGAGAGGGTCGCACTGGGGACCGAGGCGGCCGACGGGATGGTGCCGTCACCCGGGCTCACCGTCCCGGTTTCACCGGCGTCGTTCTTCACGACCGAAAACGCCTGGGACCAGACGTGGGGGAGGGCCGGATTGGTCTGGTCCTGGCCGATGAACAGGATGCACGGCGCCACCGAGCTGCCACACACCGTTGGGTTGGATGCCGTCTCGCCCAGGGCGGCCGACGGTAGGGCGAAGACGTTGAAGGTGGTGAGGTGGAGGGATCCGTCACTGGCCACCACGGCCGTATCGGGAAACTGGGTGAGGACGTCACAGTTCGGAGTACCAGTGGGCGGGGTGCCCCCGGGTCCGGCCACACACTGCAGAACGTGGATGTTGGTGGAGTGCGGCAGGAGCGTGTTGGCCGGCACCGAAACCGTGATCTGCTGGCCGCTGGAGAAAGGGATACCAGCGGTGAAGGGAGTCTGGGCGATCGCCGCCGTGATCTGCTGGTTGGTGACCAGGTCAGCGTGGGCCACGCCGGTCACGGCTAGGACCAGGGACCCCAAGACGAGGGCGGCGGCACCCACGCCCAACGCTGAGCGCCAGCTTCTGCGACCCTCAGCCCAGCGACTCCTCCTACTCACTGCTCGTTACCCTCCGTCGTCGAACGCATCGTGTCCGTCATCTGGTGCCGCCGGGCGACGGCCCCATCCTGCTGGCACTGCCCGGTCATCACAAGGGAACGTTTGGTGACTTTTTTTGCCTTTTGTTCATGCAACAGATCTGCCCCTCTACACCCGGCAACCCAGGGGCCTGACGATCGCTCGCCTGGCCCCCGGGTCGAAGGGTTCTACGTCCCATCCGGATCTGTTCCGAATAGGTTTGCTCCGCTACTAGCCGGCGGTGTTGGCCACCGTCTGCACTGCGGGAACTCCGTTACCTGCACCAGAGACAACGGCGGCGGCACAGGTGGTGTTCGGTGCGGCGATGCCGTCGGCCGGGGTGGAGATGGCCGGGGTGGTGGAGACATCGGTCAGCCGGATGAATCCGAAGCCGGTGATGTCGCTGGTCAGCTCGGCGTCGAAGTTGAGACCCGTCGAGTTGTCCTTGGCCTTCTGGAAGTTGGTGTTGGAATCGCAGATCCAGTTCAGGAAGCCACCGGTCGAGGCCTTGACGGTATCGGTCCGGTAGATGTTCCACAGAACCCGAGCGGTCGGGTAGCTGTTGCCCAGGATGCGAACGGTGCTCGGAGACACTTCGTTCTCCGTGACCTTGGAGGCTGTGAAGGAGCTGGATCCAATGTTCACCGACCCGGAGTAAGGCACCGTGTTCAATACGCCGTTGGAGGCGTAGTAGATGGAGGTGGCCACCTCAACGGCCTGGCTGGCCGAGTCACCGGGGAAGTCGCTGACGGCGAAGTCTCCGACCTGGGAAGTGTTGTTCTCCAGGGCCACGTGTGGGCTGTTGGGCGAGGGCTGTGTGGCCGGATTCGGATCAGCGGCGGCATTGGTGTTGGAGTTGGCGCACGTGGTGGCCGCACTGCCGTTGATGTATCCAGTGAAGGTGGCATTGGTGCCCGACGAGGCGTTGACACCCACGATACGGATCGGGATACCAATGGGAGACCCGTTGCCAAGGCTCTTGGCTACGCCACCGTTTCCGGGTCCGCTGGCCGACAGGTTGGTCAGCTGGCCCCAGTCGGT
>JBBQWW010000062.1:0-20389 GCA_038210245.1 Acidimicrobiales bacterium | reverse complement strand
CGATCACCGCCGGGCGGGTCGAGGTCGAGGCGGTGGCCCTCAACCAGGGCCGAACCCAGCAGCTGTGGCAGGTCGACGTGACCGACGGCTCGGGCTAGCGTCTGGCCCACGGTGAGGTCCGCCTCCAGAACCTCACCGTGGGCCGCCCTTAGCCATCCCCCTGTCACAACGGGGACCCGGGCGGCGTCGAATGGGTATGACCAACGATGCCCATGTGATCGTGGTGGGTGGCGGCCTGGCCGGTCTGACCGCCGCCGCCGCCGCCCAGATGGCTGGCCTGCGGGTCATCGTGCTCGAGGCCCACGCCCCGGGGGGCCGGGCCCGCACCACCGAGCGGGATGGGTTCACCCTCAACAGAGGAGCCCACGCCCTCTATCGGGGCGGACCCGGCATGGCCGTACTGACGTCGCTCGGGATCACCCCCGACGGCGTGGCCCCACCCCTGGCCCACTATCGGGCGTTGACCGGGGACCGCCTCCACGTCCTGCCGTCCGGACCGTCCTCGCTACTCAGCACCGGTGCCCTCGGGGCCCGGTCCAAAGCCCAGCTGGTCCGGCTCCTCGGCCGGCTGCCCCGACTCCGTCCCGATGACCTCCGGCACACCTCGGTCGCCGAATGGCTTGCCCATCAGCACCTGCGACCCGATGCCGCTTCCGTGGTCCGTGCCCTGATCCGGCTGGGAACGTATACCGACGACACCGAACGGTTCAGCGCTGACGCCGCCGTTTCCCAGCTGCAGGTGGCCAACCGGGGCGGCGTGCTGTACCTGCACGGGGGCTGGGCTCCGCTCATCGACTCCCTGTCCAGGTCCCTCGATCTCCGCACCGGTGTCGACGTCCAGGCCATCGAACCCTCCTCCCCCGGCCTCGAGGTCCGCACGGCCGCCGGTGCCCTCAAGACCCCACGGGTGGTGGTGGCGACCGGAGGCCCGGCCGCCGTGCGTCGGCTCCTCCCGGCCGATCCGGAGTGGGGTGAGCTCGGGCCGCCGGTGACGGCCGCCTGCCTCGACCTCGGCGTGTCCCGGTCCCCGGAGCCCGGGTACGTCCTCTCCCTCGACGAGCCGGTCTACGCCACCGTGCAGTCGCCGCCGGCCCGGCAGGCCCCGGCCGGCGGGGCCGTAGTCGCCGCCCTCCGCTACGGCGCCCGTAGTGCGGCCCTCGACCGACCCCAGCTCGAGGCGCTGGTGGCCACAGCCGGAGTCGCCGAGGAGGACGTGGTGGTACGGCGGTTCCTGGCCCGCATGTCGGTCTACGGGGCCCTGCCCCTGGCGTCGACCGGCGGCCTGGCCGGGCGTCCCGGCATCGACCACACGGGCGTGCCGGGGATCACCATGGCCGGTGACTGGGTTGGTCCGGAGGGTCTCCTGGCCGACGCGGCGTTGGCCAGCGGCCATGCCGCCGGGATGCGGGCCGCCCGGGACTGCCCCGACTCGTCCATAGTGGTGGCGTGACCCCCGTCCCCCCGGGCCGTTCCCCTCCAGCGCCTCCCGATCGCTTCGAGCAGGAGCGACCCCGGCTGACCGGGCTGGCCTACCGCATGCTGGGTACCGTGACCGATGCCGAAGACGTCGTCCAGGACGCCTGGTTCCGGTGGCAGGCCCGGTCCCCCGGGGAGGTGGACCGGCCCGAGGCCTGGCTGACCACCGTCACCACCCGGATCGCCCTGGACCACCTGCGGACGGCCCGTCGGAGGCGGGAGGCCTACGTCGGGCCGTGGCTCCCCGAACCCCTGGTGGCCGAGGCCGGACCGGCCGAGGCGGCCGAGATCGCCGAGTCCCTCCGGTTCGGCTTCCTGGCCGTGCTCGACCAGCTGCAGCCGGTGGAGCGGGCCGTCTTCCTGCTGGCTGACGTGTTCGCCGTGCCCTTCGCCGAGATCGCCGTCACCGTGGGCAAGTCCGAGACCGCCTGCCGGCAGATCGCCAGCCGGGCCCGGCGGCGGGTCCGCCCGGCGGCCGGCGGAGGCGACGAGGCCCGCCCCCCGGTCGATCGCCACGCCGACCGGGCCGTGGTCGACGCCCTGATGATGGCGGTGGCGCTCGGCGACGTAGACGCCGCCCTCCACCACCTGGCTCCCGGGGTGGTGTGCGTCTCCGACGGCGGGGCGGCCGTCCGAGCGGCCCGACGACCGGTCGTCGGCGCCGATCGCGTGGTGCGATTTCTGGTCAACCTGACCCGCCGCCACGCCGGCCACCTCACCGCTCGACCCGTGTCCGTCAACGGAGATGTGGGCACCGTGGTGTCGCTCGACGGCGCCGTCGACCTGGTGGCGGCCTTCGAGGTGGAGGCCGACCGGGTGGTGACCATCTCTATGGTGCGCAATCGGGACAAGCTGGCCCACGTGGACGCTCCACCCGCCGTCCGGTAGTCACGGGCGGGTCCGCCCATCGGCGGCGCCGGGCAGCCCTCCACGGGGCGAGACAGAATGCAAGAACCATGAATTCCGGAGACCCCGCCGCCCCCTCCACCGATGCCGGGGCGGGCCGACCAGTGGCCGGTCGGCGGAAGGGTTACGGCCCCGGTCGCCGCATGGCCACACTGATCGAACGGCGACCGGCCCTGTTCCCGTTCGTGGTGGCCGTGGTCGCCTCCCGCATCGTGCTCTCGGTGCTGACCGCCACCGAGGAGCCCAACGACGTGCTCTCGCTGCTCATCACCGTGCTGCTGGTGGTGGAGGTGGTCGTGGTCTGGCGGGCCGTGCGGACGGTGCGAGGTCGGCCCCCGTCCCCGGGTCCGACCGTTGGCCATCGACTGGACCGGGCCCTGCGCCTGGTCGAGCGGTTCGGGGCGCCGTTCATCGCCACCACCACGGCGGCCTGCGTGGTGGTCTTCGTCGTTCTTCGGGCCCGCCACTCCTCACGACAGGAGATCCTCGACGTGATCGCCGTGGCCCGCTGGGTCCAACTGGTACTGCTCCTGGTCGTCCTGTACCTGGCCCGCCGGTGGGAGACCGGAGGGGCGCACGCGGCACCGGTGGGCGGCCCCCCGACTCGCCCACGAAAGGGCTGAGTCGGGCCGGAAGGCGCGGCCGGGGCCCGTCAGTGGCTTAACGTCTGGACCAGTGACGCCACCCACACCCCCCCGCCACCGACTTCGCCGGTCCGGTAGCTCCACCATCATCGGCCTGGTCGCCCTGGCCGTGGCGGGGGCGCTGACCGCGGGATGCGGCGCGTCGCTGTCCGACATCGTGGGGTCCACGTCGACCACCCAGAACCCGGTCGGCGTGCCCGGATCCGGCACCGCCACCTCCCCCCCACCCCTCTCCGGCGAGGTTGCCGTGGCCTTTCCGGTGGTGGGCTGTGTCAACGCCTTCGGCGTGCCGCTTCCCAACCAGGGGTGGAAGCCTAGCATCCTCCTGGCCCCGATCCCGACGTCCCTGGTGGGCAAGGTCGAGTTCTTCACCGACGGCACCCACACCGTGGTCGGACCGGAAGGATGGTCGTGCTCGGAGTGGGCGGCGTCACCCGGCGCCACCGGGCTGGCCGTGTACCCGTCCAACGCCCCGGCGCCGAGCGCCCCGGCCCAAGCGGGCGACGAAGGCATCTTCGCTACCTTCGACACCACCGGCCGGACCTCGGGGATGGCGGCTGTCTGCCCGTTCTTCTCCATCCCCCAGTGGCAACAGCAGCAGGCCAGCTGCAGCGGCTCCCCGCCCACGGGAGAGGAGAGTGCCATGCCCACCCCCGACGTGGCCTCGGTCACCGACCCGTCCGGCGTGACCGGCACCCTCCAGGGCTCCGGTGGGCCCCACCCGGTCACCGGCGTGGTGATCTTCCCGCAGGTGATGCCGGCGGTGACCAACGGCTCGGCGGTGAGCATCGCCGCTGAGTCCTGCTCGCTGGTGGCCGTGGCTCTCTGCCCGACGGTGCTCTCCGACTTCGAGGTGCGGGAGTTCCCGGTGCCGACCGCCCGCGGCTAGCCACACCTGTGGTCTGACGCCACTGGTTGCCGGGTGGCGGAGGCCCGATAACTCACTCGGCGGATGCAACCGGACACGCTCCGTATGGATTTGAACCCATTTGGGACGGAGTGCGCCGCACCGGTATAGGTTCAGCGATGACCACCGCCGTGGAGCGTTCGGAGGGGGTCAGCGTCGACAGAGGGGCACTCGGTCGAAGCCAGTCGTTCCACTGGGGACGCACGCAGCGAGGTGCCCACCGGCAGCACGCGGGTCCAACTGGAGGCAGGCCATGGAGAACCACAAAGCGTTGGATCCCCCGACGGGTCTCACGGACGGGACGGATCGGGTCGCCCGCCGACCGGCTCGCCGCCACCGCCGGATCCAGACCGTACCGACCGAGGGAACCCTGACCCTCCACGAGTCCGGGGTGGCCGCCATCGCCACCACTGACGTGGGCGCCCACCGGGAGCGGTCCCGCAGCACCCGGCTCCAGCGGGTGGCCATGGTGCTGGCCCCGATCGCCCTCCTCTTGATCCTCCGGGACGTGCTGGATCCAGGGGCGTCGTTCCCTGTACCCCACTTCCCGGCATCCCTGCAGCCCATGCTGCCGGCCATCGTCCTCATCACCGTGCTGGTCCTGGTCATGGTGGTCCCGCTGCTAGGAGCCGGTCGCTCGCCCCACATCCTCTACCGGCCTGACGAGCTCTCCATGAGTTTCGACGACGTGCGGGGCTCGGAGGGCCTGGTCGAAGAGGTGACCAAGACCCTCAACCTCTTCTTGGCCCACCGGACCTTCGCCGAGCAGATGGGCGGCTCCCCCCGCAAGGCCATCCTGTTCGAGGGCCCACCCGGGACCGGCAAGACCTACATGGCCAAGGCCATGGCCGCCGAGGCGGGGGTCCCCTTCCTCTTCGTCTCGTCCTCGGCCTTCCAGTCCATGTTCTACGGGCAGACCAACCGAAAGATCCGGGCCTACTTCAAGGCCCTCCGCAAGCACGCCCGTCGGGAGGGTGGGGCCATCGGCTTCATCGAGGAGCTCGACGCCATCGGCGGGGCCCGGGGCAGCGGCCAGCGCCAGGGCGAGGGCATCCCCGGGGTGGTCAACGAGCTGCTCATCCAGCTGCAGTCCTTCGAGCAGACCCCACCCTCCCTCCGCCTGAAGGGTTGGTTCATCGACGGGATCAACTCGTGGCTCCCGGCCCACCGCCGGTTGGACAAGCCCAAGCACGTGCCGGCCAACATCCTGGTCATCGGCGCCACTAACCGGGCCAGCGATCTCGATCCGGCGCTGTTGCGGCCCGGACGTTTCGACCGGAACATCTACTTCGGCCTGCCCAGCCGCTCGGGGCGCCGGGACATCATCGACTACTACCTGGGCAAGAAGGCCCACGAGCCTGAGCTGGACGACCCGGCCCAGCGGGAGACCCTGGCCGCCATGACGGCGGGCTACTCGCCGGTGATGATCGAGCACCTCATGGACGAGTCCCTGGTGTGGGCCTTGCGCCGGGGAGCCAACCGCTTCTCGTGGAACGACCTGCAGCACGCCAAGATGACCGAAGAGATCGGTCTGGCCCAGCCGGTGGAGTACACCGAGGCCGAGCGTCGGACCATCGCCACCCACGAGGCCGGGCACGCCACCGTGGCCTGGCTGGTGGGCAAGGGCCGCAAACTCGAGGTCCTCACCATCATCAAGCGCAAGGACGCCCTGGGGCTGCTCAGTCACTCCGAGGAAGAGGAGCGGTTCACCAAGACCAAGTCCGAAGTCCGTGCCCTCATCGACATCGCCTTCGGCGGCATGGTGGCCGAGGAACTGTTCTTCGGGGAGTCCTCCACCGGCGTGGCCAGCGACCTGCAGGCCGCCACTCAGAACGCCTGCCAGATGGTCGGCCAGCTGGGCATGGGCACCACGCTGATCTCGTCGGCGGCCATGGAGTACCCGGCCGGAGGCATCGTCTCCAAGGTGCTGGGCACCGACGAGGGCCGGGCCGAGGTGGAGGCGCTGCTGTCCACCGCCAAGGACTCGGTGACCCAGATGCTCGACGATCACCGGTTCGTGGTGGAGGCCCTGCGTGACGCGCTCCTCGACCGCGAGGAGCTGATCGGCGAGGAGATCCTGGAGGTCATCCGCACCGCCCCACCGTCGGACCGGGTGGGTGGGTCGGGCGACCCCCATCGGGCCGCCGACGGATCCCTGCACCGCTCCTGACCTCTCCGGCGTCCCGACGCCTTCACTGGACAGCGGCCCGGGTGGTGGTCGGTGACGACCCCGCCCGAGCGGCCCCTTCCGGGCCGGCAGCCCTCGGACGACCCGTTCAGCCGTGCTCGGCGCAGTTGCTGCAGCGGCCCCGGAACACCACCTCGACGGTGTCGACGGTCATCCCGTAGCGCTGGACCCGGGGAAGGGTGAGGCCTTCCACCCCTCGGGGCTCGACGTCGAAGGTCAGGCCACAGCCCTCACACACCAGATGGTGGTGGTCAGGACCGACCTTCGGGTCGTACCGGGTGGTGCCGTCGGACAGGCGGATCTCGCTGATCTCCCCCATGGACACCAACTCGTTGAGTGTGTTGTAGACGGTGGCCAGACTGACCTCGGGCACCACCCGACGGGCGCCGGCCAGGACCTGGTCGGCGCTCAGGTGGACGTGCTCGCCATGCAGGGCCGTCACCACGGCGCGGCGCTGAGGGGTGATCCGCCATCCTCGGGAGTGCAGTCGGTCGGCCAGCGCGTCGACCATGTCAGCCGCGGCGCTCCTTCACGCCCTGAGCGATGCGCTCCCCGAACTCGGGGTCGGCGGCGCGGAAGTGGGCGATGCTCCGCTCGACGATCCCATCACCGACGGGTCCCGGCGACACCGCACCGAGCCCCCCGGCGATGTTGTCGACCAGGCGGGCCTGGGCGTCGGCCGGCTGCAGCCGGTAGAGGTCGCCGGCCTGGGTGAAGTCGTCGGTGTCCCGGCTGTCCCACTCGAAGGTCCCGGTGGTGCCGGCCACCTCGAGGGGTGCGGCATAGGGCGCACCGGTCTCGACGGGCCCGTCGAAGCTGTTGGGCTCGTAGTTCTTGGCCCGACCGCCGTTGCCGTGCCCGGCCATCAGGCCGTCGCGTCCGTAGTTGTGGGCCTCGGCGGCGTGCGGGGCGTTGACCGACAGCTGGGTGTGGTTGATGCCGAGACGGTAGCGGTGGGCGTCGCCGTAGGCGAACAGCCGGCCCTGGAGCATCTTGTCCGGGGACGGTCCGATGCCGGGGACGAAGTTGCCCGGATCGAAGCCGGACTGCTCCACGTCGCCGAAGTAGTTGTCAGCATTTCGATTGAGGGTGAACGTACCCACCTCATGGAGCGGGTACTCCTTCTGCGACCACACCTTGGTCAGGTCGAAAGGGTTGACCGGCGACGCCGCCGCCTGCTCCGGCGTCATGACCTGCACGCTCACCGTCCAGGACGGGAACTCACCCCGCTCGATGGACTCGAGGAGGTCCAGCTGGTGGCTGTCGGGGTTGAGTCCGGCCAGCTCGGCTGCTTCGGACGAGTCCAGGCATTCGATGCCCTGATCGGTCTTGAAGTGGTACTTGACCCACACCGGCTCACCGTGGGCGTTGACCCACTGGAAGGTGTGGGAGCTGAAGCCGTCCATGTGCCGGTAGGAGGCGGGGATTCCCCGGTCACCGAACAGCCACGTGAACATGTGGGTGGCCTCGGGTGAGTGGGAGAAGAAGTCCCAGACGTTGTCGGGCTCCTGATGGTTGGTGAAGGGGTCGGGCTTCTGGGAGTGGATGAAGTCGGGGAACTTGAGCGGGTCACGGATGAAGAAGATGGGGG
Source organism: Acidimicrobiales bacterium (assembly GCA_038210245.1). Lineage (GTDB taxonomy): Bacteria > Actinomycetota > Acidimicrobiia > Acidimicrobiales > RAAP-2 > Bog-756. Next base: position 12,677 of record JBBQWW010000062.1, on the reverse strand, counting down.
TGTTGTTGCCCACCAGGTCGTAGTTGCCGTCCTCCGTGTAGAACTTCACGGCGAAGCCCCGGGGATCGCGCACGGCGTCGGCCGAGCCTCGGCCTCCGGCCACCGTGGAGAAGCGGAGGAACGTCTCGGTCTCCTGGCCGACGGCGGAGAGGAACCGGGCCCGGGTCCAGCGGGAGACGTCCTGAGTGACCACGAACGTCCCGTAGGCGGCCGAACCGTTGGCGTGGACCACGCGCTCGGGGATGCGCTCCCGGTTGAAGCGGGCCAGCTTCTCCAGCAGGTGTTGATCTTGCAGCAACACCGGACCGTCGGCTCCGGCGGTCTGGCTGCGCTGGTTGTCGACGACCGGGGCTCCGGACTCGGTGGTGAGGGTGGGCTTGGGCATGGTGACCTCCGCAGGTGGTTGAGTCGATCGGGCCTGTCGTGTACGCCACCAATCTTAGAGAGATTCTAAGTCTAAAGCAAGACCAACTCAGTGCCCTGCTCCGGTTCGGCGTCGACCACCCTCCTCCCTACCCCCGGGGTACCCGCCCAACCGCTCCGTTCGTGGGGCCGGAGTTCAGGCCGACCGGATCGGCAGCAGGGTCTCGGCGGCCGGGCGGTTCTTCGATCCCGGTCCGGCCAGCGCCCGCACCGATCGGGCCTCGAGCAGTTCGCCGCAGGACGAGCAGGTGGGCACAACCGTGGCCTCGTGGTGGCACGCCTTGTGTTCGATGACCACCGGCGGTCCGTCGGCCGCCTCCCACGTGTCACCCCACTGGCGCAGGGCCGTCAGCACCAACCACAGGTCTCGCCCCTTGTCGGTGAGGCGGTAGTCGTAGCGCACGGGATGCTCCTGATAGGGCACCCGGACCAGGACCTCCCGCTCGACCAGATGTTCGAGCCGGTCGGTCAGGATATTGCGGGAGATGCCCAGCCTCTGGTGGAAGTCGTCGAAGCGGGTCACGCCGAGGAAGCAGTCCCGGACAATGAGCATGGTCCACCACTCCCCAACCACCTCGAGGGTCTGGGCCACCGAGCAGTTCATGTCTTCGAAGCTCTTCCGACGCATGGCCCCACTGTACTGGGTTGCATGGTGCAATGCACTTGTCCAGGGGTGGGACCGGCGCCGGCCCCGCCGATCGACAGGTCGGACTGAGCTACCAGAGGGCGTTCCAGTCCTCGGGGGCCAACCACCCCACCGGACCCTCGTCCGGTCGCGGGACCGAAAGGGTCTCGCTGTCGATCCAGGTGGGTTGGTCGAAGCCGGCCTGCTTCCAGTGACGGAGGGGCACCGACTTCCAATCGCGGCTCTTCATCCCACCCTCGGAGTAGCCCGGGCGCACCAGAAGGGCGGTGGATGAGCCGGCCACCACCACGCAGCGGCGCGACTTCCCCTCCACTTCGGGCTGGTCCGGATCCACCGAGTCGAACGTCACCCAGGCGTAGACCACCCCGGTCGCCCAGGGGTCGTTGCGGTCGTACTCCTCCTCTTGGGCGGGCGTGAGCGAGGCCCGTCGGGTCAGTCGGGGCGCCACACTGGCCTCCGCTTGGTCAGCGGCCCCCGGCCGTCCCGGTTCCCGGGCCGACGCCGCCGCCGCCGATGCCGCGCTGGATCGCTCCAGCTTCCGGGCCCGCCGGACCTGCTCGCCGGCCTTGCGGGCCGCCTCCAACTTCCGTCTCCGCTCGTCAGCGTCCTTCTGTTTCTTCAGCCGACGCGCCTCCCGTTGCTCGGGGGTGGTGGCCCGCTCGACCGAGGGAGCCGACGGGCGCTCCGGACCGGCTCCCTCCTGCGCCGCCCAACCGGTGAGGGCGAACCGGTCGTCTCCATCGGCCACCGTGAAGCACAGATCGGATGCCGGCATGCCGCCGTCAGCCACCGACGCCAGCATGACCCCGATGGTGACGTCGGAGAACGAGCCCCTCACCTCCTCCAGGGCCTCGAGCAATTGTGCCTCGGTGGGATCGTCAGAGTGGTCCCCGAGCACCTCGATGGTCTGGCTCAAGCAGGCGTCTGCCACCACCGCGGCCAGGTAGGGAACCGCCACCCGGTACTGCGGTCGTGTCACCACGCTGGCCGGATCGCGGTGCTTGCGCAGGGCGTTGAGGGCGTTGGTCACCGCCTTGGGAGCCTGAAATGCCGGATCGTTGGTCCGGACCAGGGCCGCCTTCATCTCATCCCGACCCACCCGGGCCACCGCGAACCGCACCAGGGCGGCACGATCGTCTTCGGTGATCTCTCGCTCCATCGTGGCTTCCTCCCCCTGATCCCTCGTGGTCCTACCGGTCGTGGTCCCACCGGTCGTGGTCCCGCCCGTGGTCCCTCGGTGGGGCGGCGGGCTCATCCTGGTCCGGACGCAGGGTAACGGGTGCTCATCATCGCAGAGTGCGATGGCCTCCCGGACCAGTCCGCTCGGGCGATACTGATCGGGTGGCACCTCCCTCAAGGTTCGACGAGGACCTCGACCTCGGAGCGATCCCGGAGCCACCGGGGGCGTCGACTCGGCCCGATGGGGCCGCCATCGCCTTCGGAGGGGAGCGGCGGGACGGCCTCGGCCCGTTCGTCACCTTCATCGAGTACGAGCGGCCCGGCGGGTTGGTGGCCCGTTGGGACTCGCGGCGGCACCGGAAGCAGTCCCGACCCGACGACGACGGCGGAGACCACACCTGGTGGGCACCCCGGATCCGGGGTTGGTGGATCGCCATCCTGTTCATGGTGGGCTCGGGCCTCTTCGCCCTCGGGGCATTGCCCGGATACGCCGGCATGGTGGGGACCCGGACCGACGCCGTCACCTTCTTCATCGGATCCCTCTTCTTCACCGCGGCCGGATTCCTCCAGTACCGGGAGTCGGTGGACGCAGGCGTCGGGAAGCGACCCCGCAGCTGGGGCAAGGTCTTCGCCTACCGGCCCGGTCAGATCGACTGGTGGGCGTGCGGCATCCAGCTGGTCGGGACCCTCTACTTCAACGTGAGCACCGGCACGGCCATGAAGATCGACCTCACGACACAGGCCGCCCACCAGCATGTGTGGCGACCGGACGTCCTCGGGTCCGTCTGCTTTCTGGTGGCCAGCGGACTGGCCTGGTTCGAGGTGTGCCACGGCTGGTCGGCCTGGTCCCCCGCCAGCCTCTCGTGGTGGATCACCGCCCTCAACCTGGTGGGCTCCTTGGCCTTCGGGGTGTCGGCGGTGGCCGCCTTCATCATCCCGGCCACCGGTGAGCTCTGGAACGTCGAACTCTCCAACCTGGGCACCTTCGTGGGTGCGCTGTGCTTCCTGGCCGGGGCGTTCCTTCTCCTGCCGGAGCGGACGGCGGGACTGGAGTCGTCGGATGCCCCACCGCCGGCGGACCGAAGGCCGCGACCGTCTCGGCCGGTGGCGACCTGACCCCGGGCCCGGGGTCGGGCCCAGGGTCGGCCGCATCCGGCGCGGCTACATCGAGGTGGACGGGTGCCGCCTGAGGGCCCCGGGTCCAGCCCTCGTGCCGACCAGCCGGTGACCGGCGTTGATCAACAGGCCACCGACGCCGACCCGGAGTCGGACGGTGAGCTGGCTGCGGTTGCCGCCAGGGGTGCGTCGAACCACCCGGCCGCAGTTCGGACGGGACCGACGACGGTCGGTGACCCGGTCGTCGGCCAGTTGGTGCAGCAGTGAGGGATGCATGGCACTTCTTTCAGGGAGGTCCATCGGGCACGGAGTCCGAAGGAGTGGGGATGGAGGTCAGCGGCAGTGAGCAGCCGTGGGCAACTGGGGCTACCGGGGCGCGGCGGCGAACACCAGGGGTGTCGCGGCGTGGGTGGCCCTTACGGGCCGGAGGTCGCCTTCGGCCCGATCAGGCCGAGAGGGGCGAGATCAGACGGGCGGTCCGGCCCACGAGGATGCCTCGCATGGCGCTGTCGGCAGCGTTGGTCATCGGGCATCTCCTTTCGTGGGGGACGGTCGGTCTGAATCTTCATGGTAACAACTCATCACTGTCTTGAGAAGGGTCCAATCCGGATTTCGTCATGGTCGGCCGCCGGTGATGGCTGCGGCGCGGCGCCAGCCAGCCCCGCGCGCCGGTCGATCCGGTCCCCCGGTGGGGGCGTGGGTCGGGCGGGCGCCGGGCCTTCAGACCCGGAGCGGCGACGGCCCACCGAAGTGGTCGTGCAGCACCGTGCGGGCGGCATAGACCCCGCACATCCCGTGCACCCCGGCACCCGGTGCGGTCGAGGCCGAGCACAGGTACACGCCGTCGAGCGGGGTCCGGTAGGGGTTCCACTGGAGGGTGGGCCGGAACACCGTCTGCATGAGGGTCGACGCTCCGCCGGCGATGTCCCCGCCCACATAGTTCGGGTTGTGGGCCTCCTCCTCGGCTGCCGTCCGGACCGTGCGGGCCAGCACCAGGTCCCGAAAGCCCGGAGCGAACCGCTCGATCTGGGCCTCGATGGCCTCGTGCATGTCCACCGTCGACCCCGACGGAACGTGGCAGTACCCCCAGAGGGCCTGCTGCCCGGCCGGGGCCCGGGTACCGTCGACCACCCCGGCCTGGACCACCAGGCAGTACGGCCGCTCGGGATGCGTACCAGCGTTCACGTCAGCCTCGCTGCTGGCCACCTCGGCGAACGTACCCCCGAGATGCAGGGTGCCCGCCCGCCGGCAGACCTCGGCGCTCCACGGCACCGGCCCCGACAGGGCCCAGTCCACCTTGCAGACCCCTGGGCCGTACCGGAACCGACCGAGGGCCCGTCCGTACCGCGCCGGCAACGCATTGCCGGCCATGGCCGCCAGGCCCTTGGGTGAGGTGTCCACCACCACCACCTGGGCGTCGGGGAGCTCACCCAGCGATTGGACCCACTGACCGGTCACCACCGTGCCGCCCAGCCGCTCCAGCTCGGCGATCATGGCGTCGGTGATGGCCGAGCTGCCGTGCTCCACCACCGGCCAACCGGCCGCATGGGCCGTCAGGGTCAGGAAGAGTCCGAAGGCGGTGGTGAGCGGCGCGTCGAGCCTGGCCATGGAGTGGGCGGCTACCCCGCCCAGTAGGGCCTTGGCCTTCTCGGTCTCGAACCGGCGGACCGTGCGCGAGACGGGCAGGAGACCGGGGAGCCCGAACCGGGCCAGGGCCACCGGATGGCGGGGAACCGTGCGCAGCGGGGCCAGGATGGCATCGCTGAGGGGACCGGAGGAGGCCACCAGTGGGGCCAGCAGGCGCAGGTAGGCCGCCCCGTCTGCGCCCAGGTCGGCGGCGGTGTCGCCCACCGATGCGAACGCCGCCGCCGCCGTGCCTCCGTCGAGCGGGTGGGCAAAGGGGACCTCGGGCTGGCGCAGCCGGGCCCGGAGGGGAGCAAAGGCCGGTTGCCGGAAGAACGGTGAGCTCAACACCATGGGGTGGGCCGTGGCACAGACATCGTGTCGGAATCCGGGCAGGGTCAGCTCCTCGGTCCGGCACCCACCTCCGGCCGTCTCGGCCCCCTCGACGACGGTGACCGACAGGCCGGCGGTGGCCAACGTGACGGCCGCGGCCAGTCCGTTGGGCCCCGACCCCACCACCACCACGTCGACGGCCCCACTTCCGCTCATCGTCCCGTCACGTCGCCCACAGTGCCCCGTTCCATCGGGGACCTGCCAATTGAACTGGATTCCGACCGATGCACAGTCGTTTCGGCCCACCTCACCACTGCAGTCTGACGCTCGGCCGCTCGGCGGGGAGAATGGCCGCCGATGGCACCAGCACCAGGCCCCGTCCTCCTCGATCGACCCCGCTCCCGGACCGCTCCCACCGGGCCTGGTCCGAGATCGACCCGACCAACCGCCACCTGACTCGACGCCTGGCCGCTCAGCCTGGCCGTCCGACCACGTACCGTGGTGTTCTGCGCCGAGGAGGCCGATCTGCTGCTCCGGGGGACCTCGCCGTCCCCGCCCCGGGTCAGGCCCCCGGCCGGCCGGTTTCTCCGGCGGCTCAAGGCCGTGGCCCGACCATCCGATGGAACCACCAGCCTGATGCGGAAGATGCAGGCCCCTACCGGTGTTGCACCCAGTGAGAGGAGGTCATCTCCCAGCCAGTGCGCCAGAGGCTGTGGGATACACGACATGGAACCACGTGACAGGGAGCAGACAGAAGCGATGACGACCGAGCCGGCAGGTGCCTCGCACGAGGCCGTGACCAACCCCGAGGGCCGGGCACCGACCCCTGGCGATGTACTGCGGACACTCCCGACCGAGGCCCAGCAGCGGGGCACTCGCTTCATCTCCGCCCAGGCCATGCAGGCCAAGCTGTTCTCGGTCTACGACGCCGCCGCCGCCGCCGAGGATGCCCTTGCCCTGGTCCAGCAGCAGCTGACCCTGACCCTCAACCGCAGCTACTACGACGCCGAGGAGATCGAGAAGATGGCCTCGCAGTTGGACTCCCTGCTGGCTCTCGACACCATCGATCTCGAACTGGAGCAGCTCGACCAGGCCGACCTCGTCTCGGAGGGCTGATCGTCGGGCAACTCAACGATCAGCGAGGGGCGGGGCGGTAGCTCGGTCCACCAGCCGCTGTCCGCCAGGACGGGTGCCACCCTGGCGCAGTAGGTCCCTCCACCATGGATGGCCGTGTCCCGCACCTCTGGAGTTGTGCGCCCGCCCTGCGGTGCCGGCCATTCCGCCTCCGCCCGGGAAACCCAGTGGCAGGGCACCCGTTCGGGCGTAAGAATGGTGGCATGCGAATTGAAAGTTCCGTGACCTCCATTTCGTGGATTCCCTCCGAAGCGGTGCGCGGCGGGACCCGAGTGGCCTTCGACAAGGGCTTCACCCACTACGACGAGCCCCCTCCGGACGTCATCGACGATATCGAGGCCCTGCGGAAGGCCGACCGATTCCGGTTCGCCAACGTCCTGTCGGCCTACGTGGAGTACGACCCGGCCGGGACCGTATCCAACTACGGCTACACCGGAGGTGGCCTGATGGGGTCCACCACGGTGGCCGTGGGTGGACTCAACAAGCAGTTCGAGGCGGTGGCCCTCCCGGTCATCCAACAGCCCCCCGACGTCGGTGACGGCTGGGTCCGCTTCGTGCAGACCGCCGGGGGCCGCACCGGCCTACCTGCGCCCCGACGGGTGCGCCGCAAGCCCTTCATCCAGTGGCAAGCGCCACTGGTGTGGGCCACCATGGGCCTGACCCTGAAGGTGGACGGGCCGCCCACCTTTGAGGTTCTGGGGGCGAGCCGGTTCCCCCGCCACTGGTTCTACGACGGCGAGGGCCACCTTTCGGCCAAATCGGGGCTCACCGACTTCAAGGACTGGTACCGCAAGTCCTTCGGCAAGCACACACCCTGGGGCGATCAGGACTCACCGGCCCTGGTCACGGCGGTGGAGACCGCGCTCGAGCGGGCACTGTCCGTCCAGATGATGGACAAGGGTTCCAAGCCTAGGTTCCAGATGCTGGCGGCCGGTGAGACGCTGGTGGAACACGGGGACCAGGGCACCGATGTGTTCTTGGTGCTCGACGGGGTGATCCGGGTGGAGAAGGGTGGCGAGCGGATCGCCGAGTACGGGCCTGGGGCGGTGTTGGGTGAGCGGGCCGGCATCGAAGGTGGCACCAGGATGTCGAGCCTGGTGGCCGTGACGAACTCGCGGGTGGCGGTGGTGGCCCACAGCTCCATGGACCGCGACCAGCTGCACGAACTGGCGAAAGGCCACAGGAGCGATACGCCCCAGCCCTGAGGCCACAGTCCCGGCACGGGTGGCCGGGGGCCGACGGGTGGGGACGGCGACGACGGCGGTCACGGCAACAGGCTGGCCCCCCCGGGCCCCACTCAGCCCGCCAGCGCCTTGACCGTGGCGATGAGATCCACAGCCTTCTGGTCGCCCACCGGAAGTGGCGTGACCTGGAGGTGGGTGACGCCGGCCTCGGCGTAGGCGGCGATGCGCTCGGCCACGTAGCTCTCGGGTCCACACAGCGAGGTGGCCTCGAGCAGCTCCGCCGGGACCAGGGCCTCGGCCTCCTTCTTCTTGCCGTCGAGGTAGAGGTTCTGGATCTGTTCGGCCTCCTTCTCGAAGCCGTAGCGTCGGACTACATCGTTGTAGAAGTTCTTCCCCTTGGCCCCCATCCCTCCCACGTAGAGCGCCACCATGGGTCGGGACAGCTCGCGCAGGGCCACCACGTCGTCGCCTTCGCCTATGGCCAGCAGACCACCCGTCGTGATCTGGAGCGGGCCGAGGGCCGGGTCCCGCTTGGCCGTGCCCGCCTCCAGGGCCGATCCCCAGATCTCCTTGGCCTTCTCCGGCATGAACATCATCGGGATCCAACCGTCGGCCACCTCCGCGGTCATGCTCACGTTCATCTCCCCGAGGGCCGCCACCCAGATGGGGATGGCCGGCCGGACCGGGTGGGCGATGATCTTGAGCGCCTTGCCCAGTCCGGTGCCCTGGTCGGGTGGGAGCGGAATGGAGTAGTGGGCGCCCTCGTGGACGAGCGGGGCCTCCCGCTTCCAGACCTGCCGACACACGTCGATGATCTCGCGGGTCCGTCCGATGGGGGCATTGAACGGGACCCCGTGGAAGCCCTCGATGACCTGGGGGCCGGACGAGCCCAGTCCGAGGTGGAACCGGCCGTCCGACAGAGTGTCGATGCCGGCGGCGGTCATGGCGATGAGCGTAGGGGTGCGGGTGTAGATGGGAAGGATGGCCGAGCCGATCTCCACCGACTCGGTCAGGGCGGCGATGTACCCCATGAGACTGGGGCCGTCGAGACCGTAGGCCTCGGCCACCCACACCAGATCCAGTCCGGCCTTCTCGAACTCGGCCACCTCGGCGGCGGCGGCCCGGAAGCCACTGGAGTAGCTCAGAAACGTGCTGATCTTCATCGGTTCTCCCCGTCGTTCCCCGCGCCTCGACCGGGGCGCTCCCCAGACCTTAGGACGGGGCGGCCCGGTGTCCCGTCGCCCCGCTCTCCGGGAACCCCGGCCCCCCGGCCCGGTGGCGGCTGGATACCCTCCTCGAGCATCTCGGCCTCCGGCATCAGTCCCAGGCGCGGACGCTCATGGACTGGCTGGCGGTGGCCAGCAGGTTGCCCCGCTCCGACCACAGGTACGCCACCCCCTGGCCGTAGCCGTCGACGAGGGCGTCGATGCGGATCTCGCACAGGATCCACTCGGTGGGCTCGAGGTGGACCACCCGGATGGTGTTGTCCAGGCTCCGCGACATCACCCGGCGGCCGAGGGGCTGGGACACCCCGCCGGTGACGTAGTCGCCGATGATGGCCAGAGTGGCAGCGGAGGGCTCGAGGTGGCCCGGGACCCGGGCCCACAGGGCACTGTCCGGATCACCGGGACCGGCCGTGCCCGAGCTGATCTCCTCGAACGACCGGCCCTTGGCCAGTCGAACATCGATGCGGTCGAAGATGGAAGCGGCACCGAAGTCGGGGAGCCGGCGGGGTGGGCACTGGTCGGGCGGAGGCACGTCGGGGGCGGTGAGCCAGACACCGCCGCCCTCCATGGAGCCGGCCAGGCCCAGGGCGGCGTTGACGGTCAGGATCTCGTGGTCCCCGACGTAGCCCACCACCCGGGCCTGGGTGACCCGGCGACCCTCGGCGGCCAGCGTCACGGTCAGGTCCAGGACGGCCCCGGTTTCGGCGTAGGAGAGATACTGGGCCGTCGACCAGACCGTTCGTCGACCGGCCGCCGCCTCCATGGCCACCAGCGCGGCACCGAGCCCGCATCCGCCGAAGAGGAAGTTGCCCGGTGTGGCCAACTCCGGCACCACCGTCAACCGCCACTGCCGATCGTGGCCCACCGGCTCCATGCCGAGGAAGTCCCGGGCATCGGTCACTGCGTCACCATCACCATCAGCTGCGGGGCACCTTGGACCAGGGCAGTTCCTTGTCCACTCGGACGTCGCCGGGCAGGCCGAGGATCCGCTCGCCCAGAATGTTCCGTTGGATCTCGGACGTGCCTCCCTCGATGGAGTTGGCCCGAGACCGGATGAACAGCTTGCGGGACGAGCCGGGCGGCCCCACCAGGCCCAGGGCTTCGGACCGGCGCATGGTGTAGTCGTAACCGATCAGGCCGTCCGCACCCAGCAGGTCGATGCACAGCTCGTAGACCCGCTTGTTGACCTCGGCGAACATCAGCTTGGCGATGGAGCCTTCGGGACCGGGGTTCCCGGCCTTCCGGTTCTGGCTGGCCCGCAGGTTGGTCAGCCGCAGCACTTCGGACTCGATCCACAGCCGGGTCAGACGGTCCCGATCAACTGGATTCTGCCGGTGCCCGTCACCCTTCCAGATGCGCACCGCCTCGGCGATCGAGCCCGAACCCGCCCCCGGCGCGGTGGAGCTGCCCCCGATGGTGGTCCGTTCGTTGGACAGCGTGGTCATGGCCACCCGCCACCCTTCGCCCACATCGCCCACCCGGTCGGCATCGGGGACCCGCACTTCGGTCAGATACACCTCGTTGAACTCGGCCTCGCCGGTCATCTGGCGGAGGGGTCGGACCTCGACGCCGGGGGCGTGCATATCCAGGGCGAAGTAGGTCAGGCCCTTGTGCTTGGGCAGGTCGGGGTCGGTCCGGGCCACCAGCATGCCGCGGTCGGCGATGTGGGCCAGTGTGTTCCATACCTTCTGGCCCGTGATCACCCACTCATCGCCGTCCCGGACGGCCCGGGTGGACAGTCCGGCCAGGTCGGAGCCGGATCCGGGCTCGCTGAACAGCTGGCACCACGACTCCTCACCGGTGAACGTCCGCCGCAGCAGGCGTTGGCGCAGCTCATCCGACCCGTGGGTCACCACGGTGGGACCGGCCATGGTCAGTCCGAAGAACTCTCGGGCCCCCGGAGGGGTGGCCCCGGCCTGCGCCAGACGTCGGTCGACCTCACGCTGCAGATGGGGAGGGAGCCCCAGCCCGCCAAATCCCTGGGGGAAGGACACCCAGGCCAGCCCGAGCTCGAACTGTCGGGCCCGGAATACCTCCACCGGAGTGGCCCGGGGGTCGAGTTCGTCGAGCAGTTGGCCGGTCCGATCGGTCACCAGGGTGGAGTCATCTGCCATGACCAGAACATACTGCGGTGCGACCGGCCCCAATCCGGGAGCCGACGGCGGCGCCCCGTGCCCGTGCATCGTGACAGACCTCGCCACACCTCCTCGGATCAGGGCTGGAGCCGCTCGATCCGCCAGCCGTTCCCGTCGCCACCGGGCCGGTAGGCCAGCCGGTCGTGGAGCCGGTCCCGACGGTTCTGCCAGAACTCGAACGAGGTGGGTCGGACCCGCACGCCACCCCACCAGTCCGGTCGCGGCACGGGATCGTCGGCATACTCGGCCTCGCAGGCCCGGAACCGGCGGTCCAGCGCCTCCCGGCTGGCGATGACCCGGCTCTGGTGGGAGGCGTGGGCCCCGATCTGGCCGCCCGGGGGCCGGGTGGTGAAGTACCGATCGGACTCGTCGGCAGTGGTCCGCTCCACTGGCCCCTCGATCCGCACCTGCCGGCCCCGGGGCTCCCAGTAGAGCAGCAGGGCGGCCTGGGGTTGACCGGCCAGCTCACGACCCTTCCGGCTGTCGTAGTTGGTGTGGAAGACGAACCCCGCCTCGTCCCACTGCTTCAGCAGCACCATCCGCAGCGAGGGCCGGCCGTCGGGACCCACCGTGGCCACCGCCATGGCCTCCGGGGCGTCCATGACCTCGGCGGCATCATCGAACCATCGGCCGAACTGGACGAGGGGGTCGGGGTCGACGTCGCCCTCCATCAGCGGCTCTCCTCGTCGGTCCATGACCCGACCCTACCGGTGACCGGGAGCCGGTCCGCGGCCCCGGTCGGCGGCCCCGGCAGGTGGCCCCGGTAGATTGGCCCCGGTGACCGGGAGCATCGACGTCGAAGCCGAGCGGGCGGCCACCCCGGGGTGTGCCGCCGTCGACCACCTCAACAACGCCGGCGCCGCCCTGCCCACCGAGGCCACGCTCGGAGCCATGATCGACTACCTGCGGTTCGAGGCCGAGCGGGGGGGCTACGAGGCGGCGGCGGCCGTGGCCGACCGGCTGGCCGGGGTGCGGGGCTCCGCCGCCCGCCTGCTCGGCTGCCGGACCGACGAGGTGGTGGTCACCGGCTCGGACACCCAGGCGTGGACCAAGGCGGTGTGGGGCTTCTACGCCGGCGGAGGCATCGCCCATGGCCAGCGCCTGTTGGTGGACCGGATGGCCTACGACAGCCACTACCTGGGCCTGCTCCAGATCTGCGAGCTGGTGGGTGCCTCCATCGACGTCGTGCCCAGTATGGGCGACGGGACCGTGGACCTCGACGCCCTGTCCGTCCTGCTCGAAGCCGGCGGCCGCGGCGAGGCCGGCCCCGTGGCCCTGGTCGCCCTCACCCACGTCGGCACCCACCGCGGCCTGATCAACCCGGTGGAGGCGGCAGGGGCACGGTGCCGACAGTTCGGAGTGCCCTACTTCCTCGACGCCTGTCAGAGCGTGGGCCAGCTCCCCGTGGACGTCGGAGCCATCGGCTGTGACGTGGCCACGGCCACCGGGCGCAAATGGCTACGCGGCCCTCGTGGCACCGGCCTCCTCTTCGTGCGGGCCGACTTCGCCGATCGGCTGCGGCCGCCCGGCATCGGCTGGAGCGCGGCACCCTGGGAGGACGCCCACCACTACCGGTATCGGGACGGCGTCGAGCGCTTCGTCGAGTTCGAGGTCCCGGTGGCCGCCCACCTGGGCCTGGGGGTGGCCATCGACCACGCCCTCCGCCTGGGCCTCGACG
>JBBQWW010000061.1:0-20763 GCA_038210245.1 Acidimicrobiales bacterium | reverse complement strand
TGTTCCTCGGGGTCCTGGCGGGCTACCACGTCCCGATTCCGACCGGCGAAGGAGGGCATCGTGCGTCGGCCACTTTCTCCCGACCGTGGGCCCTGCCGCTCATCGTCGGATCGGGCGCCCTGCTCGGGGCTGTCCTCGTCTTCCGGTTCGCCCCCGAGGCCGAAGGCCACGGAACCGATGCCGCCATCTCCGCGGTGCACCACAATCCGCGGGGCATCCGCTTTCGGGCGGTCATCGTCAAGATCGTCGCCTCAGCGCTCACCATCGGATCGGGCGGATCGGGAGGCCGGGAGGGCCCCACCGGACAGATCAGTGCCGGGTTTGCGTCCCTGTTGGCCCGAGAGCTGGACCTGACTCCGTCTGATGCCCGGATCGCCGTGGTGACCGGCATCGGCTCGGGGATCGGAGCCATCTTCGGAGCCCCGCTGGGGGGAGCGGTGCTGGCCACCGAGATCCTCTATCGGGACGACTTCGATCCTGCGGCTCTGCTCCCGAGCTTCGTGGCGTCGACCATCGGCTATGTCATCTTCGGGGCGGTGGTGGGATTCAGCCCACTGTTCGGGTTCGCCGGCAACTATCACTTCTCGGATCCTTCACACCTCATCTGGTTTGCCCTCATCGGTGTGCTCGGTGGGCTCATCGGACTGCTGTACGCAAAGGGTTTCTATGGGATCGCCGCATTCTTCGCCCGCCTCCCGGTGCCGAACTGGGGCCGGCCGGCCATCGGTGGCGTGTTGGTGGGGTGCATCGCCCTGGCCATCCCCGAGGTGCTCGGCACCGGCTACGGGTGGATCCAACAGTCCCTCGGGCATCAGCTCCTCTCGCTCCCGCTGTGGATCGTCCTGATCCTTCCGTTCGCCCGCATCGTGGCGACCGGACTGTCGATCGGCTCTGGAGGCTCGGGGGGAATCTTTGGTCCCGGCATGATCATCGGCGCCTTCATCGGGGCCTCGGTCTGGCGCCTGCTCGAACCGGTCGTTCCCTCCATGGGCCACAGCCCCGCCCCCTACGTGATCGTCGGCATGATGTGCTGCTTCGGTGGCATCTCCCGTGCACCGCTGGCCGTGATGCTGATGGTCGCCGAGATGACCGGGAGCGTGTCCATCCTCGGTCCGGCCATGATCGCGGTGGGTCTGGCCTGGTTCATCGTCCGCCGCAGCGACGACACCATCTACCGCAGCCAGTTGAAGTCCCGGGCCGATGCGCCGGCCGAGCGCCTGCTAGTTGGAATGCCGGTGCTGAGCGGAGTGCCTGTGAGCCGGGCCATGGCCCCGCCTCGGCTGGTGCTCACCGGTGACTCGAACTCTGCTGGGGCCATCAGGAGCATGGATCAGGTCGGCATCACGGATGCGCCGGTGGTCGACGGCGAAGGCCGGTTCGAGGGCTCGGTCACCCGTTCGGGTCTCGAGACACTCGACCAGAAGGGCGATCATCGGGTCGGATCTGCCTTGGATGTGACCGCACCCACAGTGGCCGCCTCGGCCCATCTGGACAGCGCGCTCGACGCACTGACTACGTCGTCCCAGCACTGGGTGACGGTCCTCGACCCCGAGCGCAAGGTGGTCGGGATCATCGCCACATCCGATGTCGTCCGGGGGTATCGACTGGGGCTTCTGGCTAGCTTGCAGCAGCTGAAGGCAAGTGGCGAGGAGGGCGGGGCCGACCGAGTGACCGTCCAGTCCGACTCCTCTCTGGCTGGTCGATCGCTCCGCCGGGCGCAACTGCCCGTCTCGATCATTGTGACCACCATCCAACGGCAGCGTGATCTGGTGGTGCCCACCGGTGAGACCGTTTTGGAGCCAGGTGACGAGCTGGTCGTCATCGGACAGCCATCCGACATCGACCTCATGGTCGCCGCAGCCTCAGCGCGACTTGGAGCCGATGATGCCGGAGCCGATTCGGCCGCTCTGAGCGGCACGATCCAAGGCCTAGCCAATCCCGGCAAGAAGGGCGTCGAATTGGGAAATCGATCACGGTGACACTGAAGAACATCGGGATGCTGGGCCAAGAAGATCCCATAGTGAATGTCGAGATCCTGGACGCCGCTCCGTCCCTGGAGCGAACGTGGCCACTATGGGCCATCTCAACCAAGGAGAACATGATGGCCAAGTATCTGATGCTCAAGCACTACCGGGGCGCTCCAGCTCCGGTCAATGACGTGCCGATGGACCAGTGGACGCCAGATGAGATCACGGCCCACGTGCAGTACATGCAGGACTTCGCCGATCGGCTCGAGGGTACGGGCGAGTTCGTCGACAGTCAGGCCCTATCTCCAGAGGGCACGTTCGTCCGGTACGACGGCGAGGGGCGGCCTCCAGCCACCGACGGACCGTTCGTGGAGACGAAGGATCTGATCGCCGGCTGGATGGTGATCGATGTGGAGACCTACGACCGGGCGCTGGAGCTGGCCGGAGAGCTATCGGCGGCTCCCGGGGCGAACGGTGAGCCCATCCATGAGTGGCTCGAGTTGCGTCCGTTTCTAACCGCCGCCCCGACCATCACAGAGTGACATGTGGTGGATGAGGTCCTGTTGCGAAGCCTCATTCCCCTTGTGATCGGGATCCTCAGCCGTCGCGGCGCTGACTTCGCGGCGGCCGAGGATGCCGTGCAAGAGGCCCTGGCCGAGGCCGTGAGGGTGTGGCCAGACGATCCGCCTCGGGACGCCCAGGGTTGGATGGTCACGGTGGCCTGGCGCAAGTTCCTCGACGCCGCCCGTGCGGACAGCTCTCGGCGGCAACGCGAGGAGCACGCCGAGGACAGGCCCGGGCCCGGTCCGGGCCACGTGGTGGACGACACGCTCCAGCTGTACTTTCTCTGTGCTCATCCCTCCCTCACGGCCACCTCGGCCGTCGCGCTCACGCTGCGGGCCGTCGGGGGTTTGACCACGCGTCAGATAGCCCAGGCTTACCTCGTGCCGGAGGCGACCATGGCCCAGCGCATCAGCAGGGCCAAGCGGATCGTCTCGGGCGTGCGGTTCACCCAGTCCGGTGACGTGGCCACCGTGCTCCGTGTCCTCTACCTGGTCTTCAACGAGGGATACTCCGGCAACGTCGACTTGGACGCCGAGGCGATCCGGCTCACTCGTCAGTTGGCGGCAACGACGGACGACGAGGAGGTGATGGGATTGCTGGCCCTCATGCTTCTCCACCATGCACGCCGCTCGGCAAGAACAGGCCCCGGCGGCAGGCTGATTCCCTTGGCCCAGCAGGACCGCAGCCTATGGGACACCCACCTGATCGCCGAGGGCGTCAACGTGCTCCAGGGTGCCCTCGCCCGTGATCGCCTGGGCGAATTCCAGGCCCAAGCCGCCATCGCCGCGCTCCACGCCGACGCCCGGACGGTCGAGGAGACCGACTGGGTACAGATCGTTGAGTGGTACGACGAACTGGTACGTCTCACCGACAGCCCAGTCGCTCTCCTCAACCGGGCCGTCGCGGTAGGCGAGGCCGAAGGGCCGCGGGCCGGCCTGGCCGCCCTGACGGGACTCGACCCCGCCCTGCCTCGCCACGCTGCGGCTTCGGCGTACCTACTCGAGCGTGACGGTGACCCGGTTGCCGCGGCACACCTCTATGCCCAAGCGGCCCGATGTGCACCCAACGCTCCCGAACGCGACCACTTGGCTCGACAGGCTGCCCGGCTCAATGTCGAGCTACGCCGTTGAGCGATCCGCCGGCATGGTCGGGTTACTCCCGGCCGATCACTCCCGGGCCGATCGCAATCCGACCCCGCTTTCCAGCTCACGCTCAGCCCGCCGGGAGCCGTGAGCGACGCAGCGGGCGCTGGGCAGATTTAGCCAGGTGATTCGGTGTTCATGCTTCAGTGTTCGGCTCTGGCTGTGACGATTGAGAGTCGATCCACGTCCCATGGAGCTCCTGGGGCCAGTAGCGGACTGCCGTCACGCCATGGGCCTCGACCAGTTCGACTTGAACGACGTCGTACTCATAGCAATTGAGCTCGTACTGGTTGCCCCACGGGTCAACCAGATCGAATGCCCAGCACAGGTCAAAGTCCACGAGATCGGTAAGCGCGAGCGGCTCACCGCCCGGATGCTCCAGCCCACAGGGCAGCGACCGAGCGAAGGCCATGAAGCTCTCCGCGTCAACACTGAAAGCCACCCCGGTCTTCTGAGGGACCATCGGGTGGCCTTCACCCGCCTGGAACAGCGCCAAGGTCGTCCGGCCGCCATCGGCTGAGATCTGGAGTGGGCCACCTTCGAACCCGGTCGCCCAGAAGTCGTAGGCCTCGACAGGTTCGAATCCGAGGTGCTCGGCGTACCAACGGGCGGCCGCGGCGCGATCTGGCACGCGGATATGCACATGGTCGAGCCGGCCCATTCGGAACGCCGATCGCTCTGCGGACATGGGCCACCGTAGATGACGACCTGCAGATCCCGTCGGCCCGAGGCGTGACCCCTCGGCCATCGGCCATGCCTCATGCGCGGAACTGGCCTCGCACCAGGGCCGTGGCGCACATGAACCCTATGACTCGGAACACAGAACCGTGCTCTGAACTGGACATTTGGAGCCGGCGGTGGGAATCGAACCCACGACCTGACGATTACAAGTCGTCTGCGCTACCGACTGCGCCACACCGGCCCGGAGCCGGGAACAACCCGGTGCCACGCCCATCCTACGGCCGAAGCCGTCGACCCCGAAGGGATCGGACAGCCGCCATCACCGGCCAGACCGCCCCCGGATCGGAAACGCTTGCTTCCGAACCCCCTGGTTGGCAGGCTGGCACGCAGTGGCCCAACCCCCCGACCAACCAGCACGACCCCCGGCGGCCCCCGGCGGGGGAGGAACCAACGGCACCGCCATCAAAGCGGCCGTCGTCCTGGTGGCCTTCGTGGTCACCACGGTGTTGGTCCTGGGGGTCATCCACCCGACGGTGGCCACCACGGGTGCGGCGGGCACGGCGGCCGGCCCCTCGGTGTCAACCACCACCACACCTCCGGTCGCCACCACCACCACGACCACTGTCCCACCGCGCGTCCCGGTTCTGGCCGCCAACGCCTCGGGTGTGCCCGGGGCCGCCGGCTCGGTGACCACCCAGCTGCAGACGTCCGGATGGAACATGGTGCCCCCGGTCAACGCCTCAGCCCGGGTGACCGTCTCCAACGTCTACTACGTGGCCGGCCAGAAGGCGGCGGCGCAAGCGGCGGCCAAGGCTCTGCTCCTGCCGGCCAGTTCCGTGGTTCCTTACACCACCTCGGCTCCGGTGAGCTCCATCGGCACCGCCGAGGTGCTCATCGTGGTCGGCCCGGATCTGGCCAACCGGACCAGCACCACCACCTCGTCCACCGTCAACTGATCGCCGGCTCCATGCCCGAACCTACGAGTGGCGGGCGTCCCGTGCCGCCGCCCGATGTACGGGCCGCCCTGGTCCCCCTGGTGGCGCACCCGGAGACGACGGCCGTGCTGACCGACTTCGACGGCACGCTCTCTCCCATCGTTTCGGACCCCTCGGCGGCCCGACCCCTGGCCGGAACGGCCGAGGTCCTGATCCGGTTGGCCCGACGGTTCGCCGAGGTGGCGGTGATCTCCGGTCGATCGGTGACCTACCTCGAGGAGCACCTGACCCGGGCCGGGCCACCGGATCCGGTCGGGCGGGTTCGCTTGGTCGGGCTCTACGGACTCGAGCAGTCGTGGGGCGACGGTCGCATCACCGTCGAGCCGGAGGCCGAGGGGTGGCAGGTCGTCGTCGATGCCGCCGTGTCCCGACTCCAGCGGGGTGCCCCCGGTTTGGTCCTGGTGGAACCCAAGGGGATGGCGGTGACCGTCCACTGGAGGCGGGCGCCCGAGGCCGAGGAGTGGGTGATTGCGGCAGTGGAGGCCGAGGTGGAGCGCTCCGGGCTGCGGGCCCACCCCGGGAGGCTCTCGGTCGAGCTGCGGCCCCCCCTCGATGTGGACAAGGGCTCGGTGGTCACGACCCTGGCCGGACCGTTGTCGGCGGCGGGCTACTTCGGCGACGACCTCGGCGATCTACCCGCCTTCGAGGCCTTGGCCGTCCTGCGGACGGAGGGCCTCGCCACGGTCTCGGTGGCCGTGCTCGATGACGAGAGCGACCCCCGGGTGGCGGCCATGGCCGACCTCACCGTGTCCGGTCAGCGGGAGGCGCTCGATGCCCTGGCCTGGTTGGCCACGGCCGCAGAAGGTGGGCCCGGGAGCTGAAGGGGAGGCCGACCGGTAGGCGATCCGGCTGGCACCGGTCGGTCACCGGGCCCGGTCGAGTTGGGCCCGGAGCCAGTCGGCGGGCTGCCGGGACAGGAGGATCCGACGGAGTCCCTCGGCGTGGGCGGCGCGCTGGTCCATGTCCATGTCCAGGGCCTCGGCCAACACCGCGGCGGTGCCCGAGACGTCGAACGGGTTGACCTCGAGGGCCACGGGCGCCAGCTCGTCGAAGGCCCCGGCCTCGCGGGACAGGGCCAGGACCCCGTTCCGGGTGTTGATCAGCGGTCCCTCCTTGGCCACCAGGTTGAGACCGTCCCGCACCGGGTTGACCAGCAGCACGTCATAGCGGGTGAGGGCGCTGAGGGACCGGGGGTAGTCGTCATCCACCTCGAGCACGATGGGGGTCCACCCCGGCGTGCCCCACTGGTGGTTGATCCGCTCGACGGTGGACTCGACCTCGTTCTGATAGGCCAGGTACTCGGGAAGGCCCTGGCGGGTGGGGTAGGCCAGGGCCACGAACACCACTCGCTCCCGACGATGGGGCTGGAGCTCCAACAGCTCCTCGTAGGCCCAGAAGCCGCGCAACAGGTTCTTGGACAGCTCCATGCGGTCCACCCGGACGATGACCTGTCGATCGCTCCCGCCGATCTTTTCCTCGATCCGGTCGAGGGCCCGACCGACGGCGGGCTCGGCGGCCGAGGCCCGTAGCCGCTCGGGATCGGAGGACAGAGGGGAGACGAAGGTGGGTTGGTCCCGATCGGTGGCGCCGGTCAGGGACTGATTGGCCCGGTAGCTGGAGGCCCACCGTTCGGTGTGGAAGCCGCACGCTCCGAACCCGGCCATGGCGGCCAGCAGCTCTTCGCCCACCGCCGTCGGGAGCATGCGCAGGACCGACGGGTCGGCGAACGGGGTATGGGTGAAGTGGGTGGTCGACAGATCGGGTCGGAGGCGGGCCAGTTCGGATCCCATCAGGGCCAGGTGGTAGTCCTGCACCAGGACCCGACCGCGTTCGGGTGCCACTTTGGCCACCCGCTGGGCGAACAGGTGGTTGAACTCACGGTAGGCGTCCCAGGCCTCCAGCCACCGCTGATCGGCCCGGGGTCGACGGGCGGCATCGAACAGGTGGTGGTGACAGAACCACAGCATGGCGTTGGACACCACGTTGTACGCCAAGTTGTAGACCTCCGGCTCCGGCTCGACCAACTCGATGTGGATGCCGTCGTCGGTCATCATCCCGGCGGCGGCGGCGGCCCGGTCGGCCTCGCCCAGGGCGGAGGCCACCCAGGTGACCTCCGATCCCACCACCAAGGGGCGCATGGAGCCGGCCAGTCCCCCCGCCGAGGTGCCGGCCACCGGGGCCCCGTTCTCGAAGTGGAAGGTCAGCGGTCCCCGGTTGGACACCAGAACGGTATCGGCCAACGAGCCGTCGCCCCACGGGGGGATGCGGTGGTCAGCCATGCGGGGACGCTAGCCCCTGGAGGCCCGGGAGCGGCAATGCCGGCACCCTCTTGACAAGTTAGTGAGTGACCAATCACAATGTAACCATGATGGTTCCGAGTCGACAGACCGCCGGGGAGCGCCGGATCGCCGTGCTGGCCGCCGCCATCACCGAGTTCGCCCACTCTGGCTACGCCGGCACCTCCACGGAAGCCATCGCCACCCGGGCCGGCATCTCCCAGCCGTACCTGTTCCGTCTGTTCGGGACCAAGAAGGACCTGTTCGTGGCCACCTACGACCTGGTCGGACTCCGGATCGTCAACGAGATGACCAGGGCCGCCGAGGGCCTGGAAGGGGAGGACGCCAAGATCGCCATGGGCGACGCCTACCTCGAGCTCATGCAGGATCCCGAGATCCTCCAGGTCCAACTGCACGGCTTCGCCGCCGCCCCGGCCGACCCGGACATCGCCCGCAGCTGCCGCCGCACTTTCGATGTCCTGTCCGACCTGTTCTACGACCGGACCCACGGGACCGAGGACGATCTGCGTGAGTTCTTCGCCATGGGGATGCTCATCAACGTGATGTCCGCCATCGACGTGCTCTCCGTGCCTGACTCCTGGGCTCAGAGCATCTGCCAACTGCCCCAGAAAGCCGAAGCCATCCGATCCGCCAGCCAGGCCTTGGCCGACCATCACCTGGTCGACCAGGCCGCCAACCAGGAGGTTCCCGCATGAACCAGCCCTTTACCGTCCCTCTTTTTTTGCCCCGCCAAGCTAGTGACTACTCACAATCAAGTAGATGGCGGACGGTGCCGGCCCGATCGTGGGCCGAGCGTCTGCACCGGGACCGGGCCGAGCGTGCCGACGTCCCGACCGAGCACGCCAGCGAGACCGTGACCCCACCAGCGCCGGTGGCCACGGTCGGATCCCACAAGGTCGACTCGGCCCGGGAAGCCACCGCCGACAGCCGACGGATCCGGTCCCGGGCCGTGTGGGCCGTGGTCATCACCGGCATGGCTCTGTTCATGGCGTCGCTGGACAATCTGGTGGTGTCGACGGCCCTCCCGGTCATCCGCGAGCACCTCCACGCCGGCCTCTCCGGCCTTGAGTGGACGGTCAACGCGTACACCCTGACCTTCGCCGTGCTGTTGATGTCGGCGGCGGCCATGGGTGAGCGCTTCGGGCGGCGACGCATCTTCGTTCTCGGCATCGCCGTGTTCACCGCGGCATCGGCGGTGGCCGCCCTGGCCCCCAGCATCGAGGTGCTGGTCCTGGCCCGGGCCGTGCAGGGCGCCGGCGGGGCCATGATCATGCCCCTCTCCCTCACCCTCCTGAGCGCCGCTGTCCCGCCCGAGCGCCGCAACGTGGCCCTCGGGATCTGGGGCGCCATCGGAGGCGCCGCCGTTGCCCTCGGACCGCTGGTCGGTGGGGCGGTGACCAGCGGGTGGTCGTGGCAGTACATCTTCTGGCTCAACGTGCCGGTCGGCCTGGTCCTGATCCCGCTGGCCTGGTGGAAGCTCTCCGAATCCCGGGGGGCCCGGGCCCGCCTGGATCTGGTGGGCGTGGTCATGGTCAGTGTCGGCCTGCTCGGGGTGGTCCTCGGCCTGGTCCAGGGCAACAGCCACGGCTGGACCAGCACCATGGTGCTGACCTCCTTCGTGGTCGGCGCGGCCGGGCTGGTGAGCTTCGCCTTCTGGGAGCTGCGGTCCGACCACCCGATGCTGGACATCCGCCTGTTCCGCGACCGCGGCTTCACGTCGGTCAACGTGACGGCGCTGCTGTTCAGCTTCGGGATGTTCGGGGCCATCTTCTTCCTGGTCCAGTTCCTCCAGGTCGTCCAGGGCTTGTCCCCCCTGGCTGCCGGGGTGCGGATCCTGCCCTGGACGGCCATGCCCATGCTGCTGGCTCCGGTGGTGGGCCAGCTGGCCGAGCGATGGGGCGGCAAGCCTCTGGTGGTCACCGGTCTCAGCCTGCAGGCCGTCGGGCTGGCCTGGCTGGCCTCGGTGACCACCCCCACCACGCCGTATGCCGCCCTGGTGGTCCCGTTCGTGCTCTGCGGCATCGGGATGACCCTGTTCTTCGTGCCCCTGGCCTCACTGGTCCTCGGTGCGGTGCCCCGCTCTCTCGAGGGCGTGGCCTCCGGGGCCAACGCCGCCTTCCGAGAGCTGGGCGGTGTGCTGGGTATCGCCGTGCTGGGCGCCGTCTTCAGCTCCCACGGCGGGTACGCCTCGGGCCAGGACTACGTCAACGGGATGACGACGGCGGTCTACGCCGGAGCGGCCGTGGTGGCCGTCGGGGCCATCACGGCCCTGTTCGTCCCCAGTCGGAAGGGACGGTCGGAGGACGACCTGGTGGCCCCGACCGAGCTGCCCGACCTGACCGGGTCGTCACGGGCCGGAGTCGAACTGGCCGGGGCGGCTGGGGCCGAGCGGTCGCTCTGTGAGTCCTCCCCGGTGGGGGCCTGACCGACCTGACGTCCGCCGGACCGGGTCCGGCTCGCGCCCTCAGTCGGGTGTGATGAGCCGGGCCCGGGCCAGGGCGGCCGCCAGGATATCGGTGGCCTGGGGCCGCAGTTCGGCCAGGGGCCGGTTGCGGTGGACCCGGGTCCCGAGGTCCACCTGGGCGATCGATCCCACGCCGTAGCGCGTGGCCACATCGATCAGCAGGGCCAGCTCCACGGCGTAGCCGTCGGCCAGACCGCACTTCTCGAGGACCCACCGGGGGGCGGCGGTCTCGCCGGCCAGGGGCTGTTCGATGGAGGCCAGATGGGGGAAGAGCAGGTCGATGACGGGCCGGGCCATCAGCTCGGTGACCCGGCCGCCGCCGCCGGGAGCCCCGTGCAGCGGCCGCTGGTAGTACCCCTTCACCAGAGTCACCGAATCGTCCACCAGCAACGGTTCGAGCAGGCCGGTGACGAAGTGGGTCCCGAAGTTGGTCACGTCGGCGTCCACGAAGGCGATGAGGTCAGCATCGGTGGCGATGAGGGCGGACCGCATGGCCTGGCCCTTGCCTCCTCCCGGGGAGTCGGAACCGATCACCCGGGCCCCGGCCCGGCGGGCCCGCTCAGCCGTCCCGTCGTCGGATCCGTCGTCCACCACCACCACGTCGTCGACCAGGGGCGCCCCCCCGTCCCGGTCAGTGAGGGCGGTGACGATGGCGTCGACGATCGGCCCCACGGTGGGCTCCTCGTTGCGGGCCGGGATGCAGACGGCCACGGTCCGCCCCGCTTTGGCCCCGGCCAATGACCAGGCACCGGACGGGGTGGTGGTGCGGCCGCCGTCCTCACTGGATGTGGCCGCAACGGACATGGGGCCATCATCCCTCACCGGAACGGGGTCCGTGAAAGCGGGCCCGGCCCGGGGTGACAGCCCTGTCGACCCGGCGCCCGCATTGACGGAGGACCGGGATTCGGCCAAAATGGAGGCCATCATCCAGAGCGGCTGAGGGACCGGGCCCAGCGACGCCGCGGCAACCAGAGCGAGACACCGACCTGCCCCCAGCAGACGGCCCTCGTACCAGGTGCCAATGCCCGAGCGATGAGGAGACTGCTGTGGACTTCGTTTCTGGGCTGCGATGCCGTGAATGTGGACGGG
The DNA here is from genome assembly GCA_038210245.1 of Acidimicrobiales bacterium. GTDB lineage: Bacteria > Actinomycetota > Acidimicrobiia > Acidimicrobiales > RAAP-2 > Bog-756. The sequence continues at coordinate 9,564 of JBBQWW010000061.1, read as the reverse complement.
CCTACCCCGCCGAGGCGCTCCATGTGTGCGACTACTGCTTCGGGCCGCTCGAGGTGACCTACGACTACGAGGCCGTGGCCGCCACCATGACGCGGGAGCGCATCGCTTCGGGCCCCCGCTCCATCTGGCGCTACGCTGACCTGCTCCCCGTGCACGACCTGACCCCGGTGGACCTGGGTGCGGGGTTCACCCCGTTGGTCCGGGCCGACCGCCTGGCCGCCGAGCTCGGACTGGGCGAGTTGTGGATCAAGGACGACACGGCCAACCCCACCGGCTCGTTCAAGGACCGGGTGGTGTCGGTGGCGCTGACCAAGGCCCGGCAGCTGGGCTTCAAGATCGCCGCTTGTGCCTCCACCGGAAACCTGGCCAACTCGGTGGCCGCCCATGCGGCCCGGGCCGGGATGGAGTCGGTGGTGCTGATCCCCCGCGACCTCGAGACGGCCAAGATCACCATGACCTCGGTCTACGGCGGGAAGGTCATCGCCGTCGAGGGCAGTTACGACGACGTCAACCGGCTGTGCGCCGAGCTGACCAGCGAGCAGCCCACGTGGGCGTTCGTCAACGTCAATGTGCGCACCTACTACGCCGAGGGCTCGAAGACCCTGGCCTTCGAGGTGGGCGAGCAGTTGGGATGGCAGGCCCCCGACCACGTGGTGGTCCCCATCGGATCGGGAAGCCAGCTGACCAAGGTGGCCAAGGGGTTCGAGGAGCTCTGGAAGGTCGGACTGCTCGACGAGGAGCCCCACGTGCGGATCTCCGGGGCTCAGGCCGCCGGCTGTTCGCCGGTGGCGACCGCCTTCGCCGAAGGGACTGACGCCATCCGCCCGGTCAAGCCCGACACCATCGCCAAGTCCCTGGCCATCGGCAACCCGGCCGACGGTTGGTATGCCCTGGACGCCATCCGGACCTCGGGAGGGGCCTGCGCCTCGGTGACCGACGACGAGGTCCTCGAGGGCATCAAGCTGCTGGCCCGGACCGAGGGGATCTTCGCCGAGACGGCCGGGGGAGTGACCATCGCCACGCTGGCCAAGCTGGCGGCCCAAGGCGTGGTCCGGCCCGACGAGCGGGTGGTGGCCCTGGTCACCGGGCACGGGCTGAAGACCGTCGAGGCCCTGTCCGGGTCCGTCCGGCCCACGACGACCATCGCCCCCACGCTGGAGGCCTTCGATGAGGCCATGAGCACGTACGACGAACAGACCGACCCCTCGGTCGCAAGGAGCCCACGATGAGCATCAAGGTCCGGATCCCCACCCAGCTACGCACCCTCACCGGGGGAGCGGGCGAGGTCGTGGTGGAGGCCTCGACGGTGGGCGAGGCTCTGAAGGCCCTCGACGCCGCCCACGCCGGATTCGCCGAGCGGATCTTCGACGACCAGGGCGGCCTCCGTCGGTTCGTCAACGTCTTTCTGGCCGACGAGGACGTCCGCTTCCTCGATGGGCTCGGCACCCCGGTGGCCGACGGCCAGACGCTGTCCATCGTGCCCGCCGTCGCCGGGGGCTGACCACCAGCACCGCCGGGGGCTGACCACCAGCACCGCCGGGGCGATGACCCGCCGGTACGATGCTGGCGTGCCGACAGAACGGGTGGACCAGGCCATCGCGGCCATCCGGGACTCAGGGAGCCGGGTCACCGTGGACCGCAGAGCGGTCATCGAGGCCCTGGATCGGAGTGGTGACCACCTGACGGCCGAGCAGCTGGCCGACGCCGTGTGGGTCCACTATCCCGACATCAACCTGGCCACCATCTACCGGACCCTGGAGCTGCTCGAGCGCCTGGAGATCGCCTTCCACGTCCACCTGGGTCACGGTCCCTCCCGCTGGCACCTGGCCGACGACGTCCATCACCATCTGGTATGCGAGATCTGCAATCGGGTGGTGGAGATCCCCGACTCCACCTTCGACCCGCTCCGCAAGCGGCTCCGGCACGACACCGGGTTCGTCATCGACCCCCATCACTTCTCGCTAAGCGGGCTCTGCGCCGAGTGCGCGACGTCCGATGGGTGATCGTCGCCTCTAGCCCGCCGCCACACCGGTCTGGAAGTAGACGTTGGAGTTGTAGGAGTACGTCGGGGACGTGGGGGAGGGCGAAGGATCGGTGCAGCTGACCGAGCTCTCACAAAGATCGATGTTCCCGGTGGAGGGCGTGGAGGAGCCCGAGGTGGTCTCATCGGAGATGGGCAGGGTGGCGGGATTGAGGTTGGGGATGATCGTCGCGTTCATGCCCGGGGTGAAGGTGATCATGACCTCGGTGCTGCAATAGATCGTCCCGGTGCTGAGGTTGGAGAGGACGATGTCGAAACTGCAGAGCGATCCACCGGCAGAGCAGAAGGGGCTCTGAGGCATCCCCGCCTTGGGGAGGACGATCGCCCCTTCGTTGCACGTCATCGAACTGCTCGAATTGGCCGTGTACATGGTCAACAGGAAGTTGGGGGAAGGAACGTTCGCGCTCTCCCTGGGGGGACAGCTCAGCTGGAGGTTGTACTGGGTCCCCTGGTCCACTGCGATGATGGCGATGTCCTCGGAGAACTCAATCTGGTTGAAGTACTCGATGATGTTCTCGTCGTCGGCCGAGAGCGGACCGGACGAGGACGGGGACGAGTTGTCGACGAACAGGATGACCCGACCGTCGGTCGCTGCGGCCCCCGGCGTCAGCTTGGACAGCCAGGCCGCGTCGGCGTCGCTCTCCCCCTTGTCGGGAGTGAGGGTCACGCTGGTCGCCCCTGTGGCCGGATCGTAGGTGGGATCGGTCAGCTTCACAGCCGTCGGATGGTGGCCCGGGGGGCCAGCGGGAGCCAACACCGCCCCGTACGGGGGTGAGCCGGCGAAGTTCCGGCTCCATCCGGAGACGAACGTCGCTGCCGACTCGGTGCCGCTCCCGCGGAAGGGGCGGTCCTTGAACCAGAGCACACTGGTGCCCGTCAGCGTGAGCCTCCACGAGTTGGGCCCCGTCCGTGTCGCAGTCCCCGATCGGGCGTCCACCGCGTAGAGGTTGGAGCCTCCTGACGCCGACCCCGACCCCGACCCCGATGCCAATGCCGACGCCGACGCCGACGTCAGGGTGCGGGTAAGGCCGGCGGCCCCGGACGCCGGCGCACCGCCCCACGTGGCTGCGCCCACCCCGACCCCCAGGGCCAGGCCCACCACCACGGCCACACCGATGGTCAACGGGGCACGCCACGTCCTCGCGGATGTACGTCCGACACGCCCCCGGTGCATGCGGCTCTGGTCGTTGGGTTCCGCCCGATCATCCACGAAGTCCGTCCTTCCTCAACGTCCGGATCGACTCCGAGGACTGCTGTCCTCCGGAATCCATCGGCCCTACGGAATTCATCGGCCCTACCCCTGGCGGCCTGAAGCTCGGCCCGCCCGAGCAGGACCGCTCTGGGCCGGATGGGTGAGCGGGTGGGGCAGGGGAGCCGCCGGAGGCGCATCCGGTCCCAGCCACTGTTCTTGAGTCGCGGACCTCCTCAGCCACCTTATTGCGAACGCTTCGCAACTGATCTACCCTCGCAATGCATGGGCGATCTCCGACTCCGAGTGGACCGGCCGTGATCAGCGAACCGGGTCGCCTGCGCCGAGTGCAGGACTCGCTCAGCCCTCCCGAGTGGCGCCGGGTGGCGGGCATGATGGCCACCGTCATCGGGCTCACCGTCCTCGGTTTCACCATGCTGATGGCGGCCATCCCGCACCACTACCACCTCAACCGGACCGAGCTCTTCGGCTTCGGTACGGGGATTCTGGCGTACACCCTGGGTATGCGGCACGCCTTCGATGCCGACCACATCTCGGCCATCGACAACACCACCCGCAAGCTGATGGCCGAGGGCAAGCGTCCACTGAGTGTGGGCTTCTGGTTCTCGTTGGGCCACTCGTCGGTGGTGTTCGCCCTCGCCGTGCTGCTCAACTTCGGGATCCGGTACCTCGACGACCAGGTGAGCAACGACAGCTCGGGGCTCCATCACTGGACCACCATCATCGGTACCTCGGTGTCGGGGACGTTCCTCTATCTGATCGCCATCTTGAACATCGTCATCCTGGTGTCCATCACCAAGGTGTTCTTCAGCATCCGTCACGGCGTCTACGACGAGGCCGCCCTCGAGCTGCAGCTGAACCAGCGTGGGCTGATGAACCGGTTCTTCGGGTCGATGGCCCGCCGGATCGACAAGCCGTGGAAGATGTACCCCATCGGCGTCCTGTTCGGCCTGGGATTCGACACGGCCACCGAGGTGGCCCTCCTGGTCCTGTCGGGAACGGCCGTGGCCAGCGGGCTGCCATTCTGGGCCATCCTCTCGCTTCCCATACTGTTCGCTGCCGGTATGAGCCTGTTCGACACGCTGGACGGGTGCTTCATGAACTTCGCCTATGGCTGGGCCTTCTCGCGGCCCATCCGGAAGGTCTATTACAACATCGTGATCACCACGTTGTCGGTAGGCATCGCCTTGTTCATCGGCACCATCGAACTCTTCGGGCTGCTGGGCCAGGAGCTGCACCTGCAGGGCGCGGCCTGGGACTGGCTGGGCAGCTTCAACATCAACCAGGCCGGCTTCATCATCGTGGGGGTGTTCGTGGTGGTGTGGGCCATCGCCCTCCTGGTCTGGCGCCTGGGCCGGGTGGAGAGCCGGTGGGAGGAGGCCGCCGAGCGGTCGCGCCAGCGTCGGTCCATCGAGCAGGCCCTCACCTCCGGGCTCGAGGAGCTCGAGGAGCTGGGTCAGCGGGAGCCCGAGCCGGTCTGAGCCGACCGGGGCTCAGGTGCCGAGGCCGCGCAGGAGGAATTCAGTGATGCGGGCGGCGGCCTCGGCCGGTCCGGGCGGCAGGGGCTCGGCGGCCCGGACCGACATGGCCCCGTAGATCTGCTGGCCGATCAGGCTGACGGCCAGGTCGGGGTCCATCGGACGGAAGTCCCCCGAGGTCACCCCATCGTTGTAGAGGTCGGTGATGAGCCGGGCGATGTTGAGGCCAATGAGGGCCAACTCGGTCCCCACCGCCTCGCCGCCCTGGCTCACCGTGCCCTGGGTCAGCAGGGCCAGGCGGAAGAAGGCCGGGCTGTCGTCGATCCGGATCAGCATCGCTTCCACCAGGCGCTCGAGCCGGTGGGTGGGCTCGGCATCGTGCTCCCAGGTTTCGGCGATGTCCTCCAGCAGCTGTTCGTGCATCCCGCTCAGACAGGCCCGCAGCAGCTCGTCGCGGTTGGCGAAGTAGACGTAGACCGTGGACCGGGCCACGCCGGCTTCGGCGGCGATCTCGTCCATGGACACGTCGGTGGTGCCCCGCTCTCCGAACAGGCGACGGGCCACCTCGATGACCTGGTCCCGGCGGAAGTCCCGGATGACCTCTTTGAGGTTGCCGGGTGACCGGCGCTCCGGCATCAGGCCGACATGCGGGCGGCCGGAGGGAAGGCCACGGGGATGTGCTTCACGCCACTGATGAACGCCGATTGCAGTCGCTCCACCTCACCGTTGAGGGTGATCTCCGGCATGCGGTCGAGGAGGTGCTCGAACATCACCCGGATCTCCATGCGGGCCAGGTTGGCACCGAGGCAGAAGTGCGGTCCACCGGCTCCGAAGGCCATGTGGGGATTGGGGTCACGGGTGATGTCGAAGGTCTGGGGGTTCTCGAACACACTCTCGTCACGGTTGGCCGAGATGTGGAAGAACACCACCTTGGTGTCCTCGTCGATGTGTTGGTCGCCGAGGTCGAAGGCGCTGGTGGTCTGGCGGCGGAAGTTCATCACCGGGCTGACGTAGCGCAGCATCTCCTCGGTGGCCGACGGGAGGAGCGAACGATCGTCGCGGAGCATCTGCCACTGGTCGGGATGGTCGAAGAAGGCGGCCATGCCTCCCGAGATGAGGTTCCGGGTGGTCTCGTTGCCGGCCACGGTCAGGAGGAGGAAGAACAGCTCCAGCTCGACCGAGTTGAGCTTCTCTCCCTCCACTTCGACCTCGGTGAGCACGCTCATCAGGTCCTCGTGCGGATCGATTCGCTTGTTCTCGAACAGGGCCGAGGCGTAGGCGTAGAGCTCCATGGCCGCCTGCTGGGGCACCGACTCGTCGGTCTGGTATTCGGGGTCGTCACTGCCGATCATCCGGTTGGACCAGTTGAACATCCGGTGCCGGTCCTCATTGGGTACGCCCAGCAGTTCGGCGATGACCACCAGGGGGAGCTCGGCGGCGATGTCGGTGACGAAGTCGGCACTCCCCTTCTCGATGACCGAGTCGATGATGTCGTCGGCGGCGGCGTTGATCCGTTCGTGGAGCTGATTGACCATCCGCGGGGTGAAGCCCTTGTTGACCAACCGCCGGTAGCGGGTGTGGAGCGGAGGGTCCATGTTCAACATGAGCATCTGCTGCTGGGCCAGGTCGTCGGGGCCCAGGTCCCAGAGAAAGGTGGCCTGCTTGGACGACGAGAAGTGCTCGTAGTCCCGGTTGACCGTGGTAGCGCCGGCATGCGAGGTCACCGCCCAGAACCCGGGTCCTGCCTCCTCCTCCTGCCACCACACCGGGGCGTTCTTCCGGAGGTAGGCGAACCACTCGTGAGGGACACCCCCGGCGAAGGCTTTGGAGTCCAGCAGGTTGATGTCGTCGAAGGTGACACCGCTGATGTCGATCTCGTCCTGGGGCATATCGGATGCTCTTTCCATCGAATCGGACAGAGTGTCCGACACGATGGATCGTACGTCCGAACAGCCGGTGCGTCAAGGGCGGGCCCGTCGGATCGGGTCAGGGTGGCGGCCGACGGGTGGACCCGGATGGAGGCCGCACAGGCCTCAGCTCCGGTTCCCGGCCACGAGGTAGGCCAGGTCGTCGGGGATCGGGAGGGATCCGGGGTGGATCATGGCGGCCAGGGCCTCGACCCCGTCCACCAGCCGGGGGCCGGGCCGCACGAAGGCGGCATCGGCGTCCACCGCCCACACCGGGATCCCGGCGGGGAGGTGTCCGGCGTCCACCACGCTCCGGGCCAGGGACCTGGCCCCGTCGAGGCGGAATCCGCACGGAGCCACCACCACCAGGTCGGGCCGGGCCGCCGCCACCTCGTCCCAACCCACCGGGGCCGACCGGGTTCCGGACCGACCGAGCACGGACGACCCGCCGGCGGCCTCCACCATGTCCGGCACCCAGTGACCCGAGGAGTAGGGGGGATCCGTCCACTCCAGCACCGCCACCCGGGGACGCGGCCGGTCGGCCACCGCCCGGTTCACGAGGGCCAGTCGCCGGCGCAGGGCGGTCACCAGTTCGGCGGCGGCCTGCTCACAGCCGGTGGCCCGTCCCACCGCGTCGATGGAGCCGAGAACCTGGTCGAGGGTCATGGGGTCGAGGGTGAGCACCTCGGCTCGACAGCCCAGGTGGGCGAGGGCCGCATCCACTTCGGTGGAGTCCACGGCGCAGACCGCGCACAGGTCCTGGGTCACCACCAGGTCGGGGTCGAGGTGACGGAGGGCGTCCCGGTCCAGCGTGTAGAGAATCCTCACCCGCGGCCAGGCGGGATCTGACTTCGGCGTCGATCTGGGCCGGAGTGAGGCCGTCGGGGAGCTCAGTGGTGGAGACGATGGTCCGCCGCCGGGCCTCCTCGGGGAAGTCACACTCGAATGTCACCCCCCGTACCTGGTCGCCGGCCCCGACGGCGAAGAGGATCTCCGTGGCCGACGGAAGGAGGGAGACGATGCGCACAGGAGCACGGTAGCAACGGGACACCGCGCCACCGGAGGTGGGCCGCTGCGTTCGGCCGCTGATCAGGCGGGCCCGTCCACCACGCCGTCGATGACGATCCGCGGCTCCTCGGTGAGGACGAACTCGAGGTGGTCGGTGTCGAGGAACTTGGGTAGGTCCTCGAACATGGCCGGCGAGTCGACGTCGCTCATGTGGGCGTAGTAGTCGTCCATGGTGGCGAACCACTGCACGGTAACCCCGTCGTACCCGGACCGGTCGTCGTCGCCCCGATAGTCGTCGAGAGGCCGGGGGTTCTGCTCGTAGCGGATGACGTGGCTCCCGCACTGACTGGTGGCGATCAGGGGTCCGTGGCTGTTCTTCCAGTACTCCTGGAACTCCGCCGGGGTCATGCCTTCTTTCCGTTTGAGCAGACAGGTGAGTTTGATCATCGGGTTGGTCCCTCTCTGGTGGCGGTGGCCGCGGGGTGGTGACGGTGACGGTGCGGCCCTGACGATCCGGCCCGTGGGCGATCCCCGGACGTTACCGGGCCACGCGAGCGCAGAACAGATCAGTGATGTAGGGCATGGCGATGGGCTGGGGGAGCGTGGTGCCGAACGCCTCCACCTGGTCCAGCAGGTTTCGCCGGTCCGGTTCGGGGAGCACCTGCACGTAGCTTCGGGAGGCCACCTGCTCGACGAAGGCCTCCAGGTCCAACTGCTGGACGAAGGGGAGCTGGGTGCGTTGGACAGTACCGAACCGACCACTCCGGTCGATGACCGCCCCGAAGTCCATACCGATGGGGTAGGGGGCGGAGACGTCCCACTTGGAGATGCCCACCAGCTCGGCCACCATGGGTTCGGACTCGTCCCGCTCGTTCCAGATGAGGGCCAGCCATCCTCCGGGCCGGAGGACCCGGTCGATCTCGGCCAGGGCCACCTCGGGGTCGAACCAATGAAAGGCCTGGGCCACCACCACGGCATCCACCGTGCCGGGGCCGAGCGGGATGCGCTCGGCGGTGGCACCGACCAGGGGCACCCCCGGGACCACCCGGGCGAACACCTCCCGCATGGACGGGGACGGTTCGGCGGCCACGCAGGCCAACCGCCGGTCGTGCAGCAGGCGGGTGAGCTTGCCGGTGCCCGCGGCCAGGTCGAGGACCCGATGGCCCGGATCCAGACCCGCGGTAGCGATGAGCAGGTCGACGGCCGCGGCCGGATAGGTGGGTCGGGCCCGCTCATACACCTCGGAGCCGCTCTCGAAGCCCGATCGACCGAGGCGGGTCCGGATGGCGGCATCGGTGGGGTCGGGTTCGGGCACAGGGCAACTCTAGGGAGCGCTGCGGACCGAATGGACCCGGACAGTCCAGCGGGCCCGACACCCCCTTGGCCCCGTGGGACGACCATCAGTTAGCGTCGCGAGGTGACTGCAGGTGACCCGGGCCGTGACCCCCGACCAGCGACAGAACACCGTCCTCCGGCGCCCACGCAGGGGGAGGCGGCCGTCCTCCGACACCCATCCCTGTCGGCCCGGACGCCGGCCCCGCGCCATCGGCGGTGGACCAATGCCGCCATCCACGCCGGCTGGAGCTGGGTGGCCCGGCACGGGGCCACCGGTCCCGACGACCGCTTGGCCACCCGGTTCGGGGCCTTCGGCCGGGGGAGCTGCCTGGCCTTCCCGACCGGCGCCGTCTTCGGTGAGCGGTGGATCCACATCGGGCAGGACACCCTGGTCGGTCCGCACGTGAGCATCTCGGCGGGGATGGTGCCGGGCCAGACCATGGTCACCGACCCGGTGGTGCGCATCGGGGATCGCTGCATGATCGGTCGGGGCAGTCACATCGTCGGCCATTTCGAGATCGACATCGGCGACGACGTCCACACCGGCCCCTACGTGTACATCACCGACCAGAACCACGGCTACGA
>JBBQWW010000060.1:0-21271 GCA_038210245.1 Acidimicrobiales bacterium | reverse complement strand
TGCAGGAGGCTCTTGGTCCCCGCCTTGCCGGCCAGCAGGGTCTGATACTGGTACTCGAGACCGGAGGCTCCGTCCCCGTTCCAGTTCACCGTGCCCACTACCGGGAGGGCCAGCTGACCGTCGGGCTGGACGCGCTGGGGCTCCGGGATCAGGTTGATGCCGGTCAGGTTCAGGGAGGTGATCTTGGTGGCCACCCCGTCATCCACCCGGTGGGCCAGGTAGACGAAGCCCGAATGCTCGGTGAGCTGGGCCCGGAGTTTGGCGTTGGACAGCCCGAGCACCGGCGCCAGGGCGTCGGCGGTGGCGGTCGGGTGCTTGATGATGAGGGGGTCGGCCACCACGGTCTGCTTGGTCACCGACTCGGCCAGCACCTCCCCGTTGCGGTCGTAGATCCCACCCCGGACGGCGGGCACCGTCACCGTCTGGTTGAGCTCGCTGGCCGAGAGCGAGGCGTAGTGGCGGTGGGAGAACTCCTGCACATTGATGAGCTGGATGACCATGGCCAGAAAGATGACCACCAGAGCCAGCCGCATGGCGCGGGAGCGCCGACCCAGGAGGACCGAGGGGCTCACCGCGGCGCCGGAGCGGTGGTCGTGGGGCTGGACGCGGCAGTGGTCGGTGTGGTCGGTGTGGTCGGTGTGGTCGGTGTGGTCGATGCCGTCGTCGATGCCGTCGTCGATGCCGACGCTGACGGCGACGTGGCTTTCACCTTGGGCGGCGTGGCGTTGGCCGGAGGGGTGGCCGGAACCGACGGCGTCCCGGCCGGTGCAGCCACGATGCGAGGAGCAGGCAGCGGGACGTTGAGCGGCACCTGGGGTAGGTAGACCACCTGGGAGGCGGCCACCAGGCCCTGGCTCTTGGCCTGGCTCACCACGACCGGCGGCGCCGCCTTCATGGCCACGGCGATCTGCAGCGACTTCTGGGCGGCCTCGGCGCCGGCCAGGGCCCGCTGGGTGGACGAGAGCCGGACTTGACCTTGGGTGATCAGGGCATCACCCACCACCACGGCCAGCAGGCTGCCCACGATGAGGAGCCCGGAAATCCACATGGTCGAGCGCTGGACGGCCCGGGGACCGGGACGGCGACGGGGTGCCGGCTCGAACAGGCGCAGCGGCGGCCGACGAGGGGCCGAGGGCGCCGGGCGGGGAGCGGTTCGTGCCGGGGCGCGACGCGCCGTGGCGCTGCCGGGCGGGGCCATCAGGCCACTTCACCGTTGGTGCGGTCTACCGATGCGGGAAGGCGCTCGATGACCCGTAGGCGGGCTGCTTCGGCCCGGCGGTTGCGGGCCACCTCGTCCTCGGTGGGCCGACGCGCCCCCCGGGTCACCAGGCGGAACTGCGGGTCGGCGCCGCAGACACAGGGCAGTCCGGGCGGGCAGTGGCAGTCGTCGGTAGCGGCTCGGGTGAAGGTGGTCTTGACCAGCCGGTCCTCCCCCGAGTGGTAGGCGATGACCACGCACCGACCGCCGGGGCGGAGGAGGGCCAGGGCATCGTCGAGGGCCCGCTCGAGCTGGTCCAGCTCCTCGTTGACGGCGATGCGGATGGCCTGGAAGACCCGACGGGCGGGGTGGCCGCCGGTGCGGCGGGTGGCCGCCGGGATGGCGGCCCGCACCACGTCGGCCAACTGTCCGGTAGTGGTGAGGGGACGGGCGGCGACGATGGCCCGGGCGATGCGTCGGGCGAACCGACCCTCGCCGTTGTCGGTGAACAGCTCCACCAAGTCGTCCTCGTGATACTGGTTGACCACGTCGGCCGCCGTGCGACCCGACGTGGGGTCCATCCTCATGTCCAGCACGGCGTCCCGTCGGTAGGAGAACCCCCGCTCGGCCACGTCGAGTTGAGGTGAACTGACCCCCAGGTCGAAGAGGGCCCCGCTCAGGCCGCGCTGGTCCAGCGGGGTCCCGAGCCGGTCCTGTGCGTCGGCCACCACCTGGGCCAGAGCATCGAACCGCGACTGCCGGATGACCGCCCGCGCTCCGAAGGGAGCGAGGATGTCGGCCGCCGCCGCCACCGCGGCTGGATCCCGGTCGATCCCCAGCACGCTGGACCCGGGGTGGGCGGCCAGCAGGGCAGCCGAGTGCCCACCGCCCCCGAGAGTGGTGTCGAGGATCAGACCGGGGGGCACCGGGGCGAACAGCCCCACGACCTCCTCGGCCATGACCGGCTCGTGGGGAAAGGCCTGGTTCATCCGCAGTCCCTCGACCGGCACGATGCTTGCGGGTGGAGTGCCGCGACGATCTCTCTGGAAGTAGGCGGAGGAGGATGCTTCCAGAGTTCCGGTCGAGGGACTGCGCATGGGCCAGACACGTTCGATGTGCACCTCGTGCTTGGCCACGGCGGCCAGGCCCGACTCGTAGGGGGTAGGCCGGCTCCAGCCGTCCGAGCCCCGAAACGGTGACGGCGTCTGGGTGATCGCCGCCGAGGTGATGACTCTCCTTTCGGTCCGGTGGGCGGGAAGCCCTGATCCGAGGGTACGGATCGAAGCGGGATCGCCGGTTCCGGGACCAGGGTCGCAGGATGGATCGACGATGGGATCGGTTGGATGATGGACGCTCGGATGGTCGGGGCTGACCTGGGCACTGGCCACTCCCCCGCCGCCGGGGCGGTTGGTCTGCGTCGGCACCCGGGAGCCGGGTGCCGTGGTGATCGGGTGGCGGACAACGTGAAGGCGCATGGCGGCACTCAGTCGTCGTCGCCTTGGGTGAGTCGCTCCTCCTCGGGCAGGACCTTCTGATCCCAGGACTCGCGATTCCACAGTTCCACCCGATCGATCGCCCCGAGCACCAGGACGTCGCTCACCAGGCCGGCGTACTCGCGGAGTCGGAGTGGTATCGCCATACGCCCTTGTCGGTCGATCTCCAACTCGTGCGACGTCGATGCCCACAACCTGGCCAGGTTCCGCTCGCTCTTGGAGGTGGTCGCCCGCTCCAACATCGACTCCATCTGCTGCTCGAACTGGTCGGGCGTCCACAGCGACAAGCAGCCGTCCGTGAACTCCGTCAGATAGCCCCCGTGCTCGAAGTGGGCGCGGAACTTCGACGGGAGAATCACTCTTCCCTTGTCGTCGAGCGAGTGCTCGTACCTGCCGAAGAACCGTGCCACTGGTGATTGCTCCCACAATGCTCCCCGCAGTGCCCAGAACCTGACTGTTCAGGTTCCTCCCTTTCACACCACTTTGCGCCACTTTACGCCCCGACCCCCCACCGGTCAACCACCTGGGCCCGAATTCCACCGGGCCTTCGGGCTGACCAAGGTCAATTGTTCGAATTCGAGGCCGGGCCTCCGACTGCCACTGGGTCTCGGCCGGCGCGGCCAACTCACGGTATTTAGGCAGTTCACACGGGTTGATTCCCGCAGACGCGGGCAGAACCCGTCCCCTGGGCGAGCGACCCAGGGCCGGGGGTGGGGCAGAGTGGAGGTGGGGGTGGGGCAGAGTGGAGGGGTTGGAGTGCGGTGGGTGCCGGGAGGCCCGACCGGGCCGGGAGCGGTCGAGACCTGCCGCTCAGGGCAGCGAGTCGATCAACGCCGAGGTGAGCGCGGGGCCGTCCGGAGCCGGAACCCCCTGCTCGTCGGCCAGGTCGGCCACACCGGCCACAGCCGCGGTGAGCCCCTCGGTGGCCGCCTGGCGCTCGGCCGGATCCAACGCCAGCACTCCGACCAGCGGAGCCGGGTTCCACCGGAGCGCGCACGCACCGTGGAACCACGCCCCGTGCCGGTTACGTCGTTGAGCCAACCCGACCACCTTCCGGCCATCGAGGGTGACCACCTCGCCGGAGCCCACGCCTCCGAAGCACACCAACCCCGACCAGCGGGTGCAGGCCACGAAGCCTCGGTCGTGCGCGGCGATCCCCGAGACGCCGACGCGGGCCAGCGCCGCTACCCAGGCCCCGCCCAGCCAGTCGAAGGCCCGGTCCACGGCCCGGTTCCACAGAGGATCCGCCGCTGGCACCCACACGTCCACCCAGACCGGGTCGTCGGGAGCCACCAGTACCGCCCCCCCACCCGACGAGCGCCGGGCCACCCCGATGCCGGCGGCCTCGGCACGGGCCCGGTCCACCACGGCCTCCGACTGGGTTGAGCCGAGGACCACCGCTGGACCCGTGACCCGACAGACCGCCACGACACGCCGGCCCGGGTCCTCGGCAACGGTCGGCCAGGTCCGGTGGAGAGTAGCGGCATCGCCGGTGCGCTCCTCCACCCTCCACTCACCCGACAGGGTCAGCCGCTCCACTCCAACCCCCATCCGATCGGGCTCAGGCCGTCAGCTGATGATGGGGAGCCGGGCTGGCCCCGAGATAACTGCTCCAGTCCTCGCTGGCCCCCCCGCAGAGGGCCAGGAGCTGGATCCGGTGCCGGGGGGCCACTGGGGTGGACCGCAGTACCATGCCGGCCTCGTGGGGCAGGCGATCCTCCTTGCGGGTGTTGCACCGACGGCAGGCGGCCACCACGTTCTCCCAGGTATGAGGGCCGCCCTTGCTCCGGGGGATCACGTGATCGAGGTTCTCAGCGGCCGATCCGCAGTACTGGCACCTCGAACCGTCCCGGGCGAAGACCGTCCGCCGGTTGACCGCCACCCGGTAATGCCGAGGGATCTGGACGTAGCGGACCAGTCGAACCACCGAGGGCTCCGGTACGGTCAGCCGCTCAGCCCGGAAGACCCGCTCCGTGGTGTGCACAAGCTCGGCCTTGGTGTCGAGTACCAGGAGCACGGCCCGACGGGAGGAGACGATGCCCAGCGGCTCGAAGGTGGCATTGAGGACCAGCGCCCGGCGCCACGGCGACGTCGGTGACCGGACGACGACCGGGCCGTCCCGGGACCCTCCCCTGGAGGCCACCGTCTCCGCCGCGTGCTTCGACCGTCGATCCATCAGCTCGGAAATTAGCTCGCGCCGGACCGGCCCCGGCGGTCCTGGGACGGCGTCGACAGGGGGTGACGCCGTCGCCGGCTGATCCGGGCCGTCGACCGACACCACTCGAGGTAGGACAGGAGGTCGGCCGGGTCCGGCACCTGGTCGGGACGGCCGTAGGCGGTGACCATACGAAACGCCCAGAGCTGACCGTCGGGCAGGGGCAGGTGAGGCGGGACCGCCCACCAGCCGGGGGCGGCCAGTCGCCGGAGCGCGCCCAGAGCGGTCCGCCAGAGATCGGGTCGGGTGGCCACCGCCCGGGTCATGGCCAGCACGGCCGACGGTGACGGGCCCCCGGCCGGCTCGGGAGACGGAGAGGACGGTGGCTGGGAGGCAGCGACCGTGCGGGTGACCATCACCGTCCCCGCTCGGCGCGGCGAGCGGGGACGAAGGCCCGGCGACCCACGGCCGCCGCTCCCACCAGTGGCCCCTGGGCGCCCAGGCCCCCTGGAACGATCCGTGTCGACCTCGAGAAGTCGAGCCGCGATCGTAGGACGATCTCGGCCTGGGCGGCCTCGAAGAACACCGCCCCGAACCCCAGGGCCACCGAGCCCGCCACCACGGCCAGTTCGACATCGAGGAGGTTGGCCACCGATGCCACCGCCCGACCCACCAGAGTCCCTGTCCGACGACGGACCGGATCCGGGGCTTCGGCGGCGGGGTGCCCGGTCATCGACTCGATGGCCCGCCCCGACGCCTCGGCCTCGAGGCAGCCCCTGCCCCCGCACACGCACGAGCGCCCTTCGGGCTCGACGACCACGTGGCCGATGTGGCCGGCGTTACCACCGTCACCGTCCAGCAGCCTTCCGTCGACCACGATGCCGCCCCCCACTCCAGTGGAGACCACCATGGCCAGGTAGTTCCGCGACCCTCGTGCCTCACCCAGCCAACCCTCCCCGAGGGCCAGGGCCTTGGCGTCGTTGTCCACGGCCACCGGTAAGCCGAGGAGTTGGTGGAGGCGGTCCCGGAGCGGGAACCTCATCCAACCGTGGATGTTGAGGGGACTCACGGTCTCGCCGCCGGCAGACATGGGTCCTCCGCAGCCCACACCGCACACCTCGGGTTCGAGCGGGGCTGTGGCTCGCACCTTCTCCACCAGGGTGGCCAGTGCGCCGAAGACCGATTCGGGATCGTTGGAGGTGGGGGTCGGTACCCGATCCTCGACCAGGACGGCTCCGGAAGGGTCGACCACGGCGGCAGCCATCTTGGTGCCGCCGATGTCGACGGCCAGGACCACCGGACCACGGTCTTCCACGGACGGTGCCGACTCCCCCCGACCGAATGGACCCTCGGAATGGGCGCTGGTCAACGGGGGTTCAGTCGATCCGGTCAGGCGGTCCGGTCACTCATCGCGATGGAACCGACCGCGGATCCAGTCACGAGGGTCGTGCACGGTGTTGCTCAGGTTGCGGCTGTGCAGGGAGCGGGAGATGTCGTCGATCCCCGCCTTGCCCATGCGTCGGGCGTTGTTGGCGAAGACCACGCCCGACAAAAACATCACCACCACGCCGACGAATCCGAGGACCACCGACCTCGAGAAGGTCAGGAACATGAAGACGAGGGCAGCCACGAAGACCAGGGCCGACCAGATGCAGTACCGACCGGCGTGGCGGTAGACGGTCTCTGACCGCACCCGTTCCGCGAATCCAGGATCCTCCTGGTAGAGGGACTGCTCCAACTCATGCAAAATCCGTTGTTCGTGCTCAGAGAGCGGCAAGAACTCGTCCCCTCCACCCAACTCCGTGTCCAGCGGTCATCGCTGACTTCATCCTCGCGCATCCCCCACTCGAATACACGCCGCATCCGCTCGTGCCTTCACTCGCAGGACACCGCACCTTTGACCAGACACAAACAGCATATTACAAGCCAGTGGGTCAATCCTCGCCAACCGGCTCTCCCAATGGGGCGGAGGGCCCCCATTGGGCCTCCCCGCGGCTCCGGATCCGGAGGCCGTCCGACTCCACCAGGGAGGCAGGACCGACCGAGGTGCCTCCATAGCGGGCCCGGATGGCGTCCACCGCTGACGTCACGGTGGCCCACGACCCCTGGATCCGCTCGGCGTCCTCCCCGGCCCGGACCAACCGGTCCACCGGCCCGGAGTCCTCGGCCCCCTCCCCGGCGAACCCAGTAGCCGGAGGATCAAGGTCAAGGTCGAGACTGAGCTGAAGCCCCCCATCGGCCTCACCGAACCCCGAGAGGCTCACCCCGAGGAGACGTACTCCCTGGTCCAGCTGGACCGATCCCCACAGAGCACCGGCCACCGACCCGATGGCCGGTGATGCATCGATCGGGGAAGGGAGGGTGTGGCTGCGGGTGATCATCGAGAAGTCCGAGTACCGGACCTTGACGGTGACGGTGCGGGAGGCCAGACCCGACCGGCGAAGGGCGGTGGTCGAGGCGTCAACCATACGGAGCAGGTGCGCTCGGAGCACGTCCCGGTCCCACAGGTCGGTGGCGAATGTCTCCTCGTGCCCGATGGATTTGGCCTCCTGGACGGGGACGACGGGCCGAGGGTCGAGGCCGCGGGCCAGCTCGGCCAGGTGGGTGCCCTGGGCGGTACCGAGGTACCGCTCGAGGGCACCCGACGGGAGCGAGGCGAGATCGCCGACGGTCAGGATGCCCAGCGACTCGAGCCGCCGGCCGGTGACCGGGCCCACCCCCCACAGGGCCCGCACCGGCAGGGGATGCAGGAAGTCCAACTCCCGGTCGGGGGCCACCACCACCACCCCCGGGCCATCGGTGATCCCGGAGCGGGTGGCCGTAGGCTTGGCCGCCTTCGAGGCCAACTTGGCCATGAGCTTGCTCCGGCCAACACCTACGGAACAGGCCAGGTGGAGCTCGTCACTGACCCGTTCACGGATGATGGAGGCAATGGTCGGACCATCCCCGAGCAGCTGTCTCGAACCGGTGACGTCTAAAAAGGCCTCGTCGAGCGAGATGCCTTCCACCAACGGGGTGACCGAGTGGAAGACGGCATGCAGTTTCCGGCTTTCTTCGACGTAGCGGTGGAAGCGACCGTCCACGAAGACCGCTTTCGGACACAGCCGCCGGGCCACGGACGAAGGCATGGCCGAGTGGACACCGAACCGACGGGCCTCATAGGTACAGGCAGCTACCACCCCCCGGGGGCCCGATCCCCCCACGATGACAGGGAGCCCGGCCAGGGTGGGGTCGTCGAGCACCTCGACCGAGGCGAAGAAGGCGTCCATGTCCACATGGAGGATGACTCGCTCGGAGCCCTCAGAGGCCGTTCCTCCCCGCCACCCCCCGTCGGAGCTCGGTCCCGACCCCGACAGAGGATCCGGCCGATCATCCACCGAGGCGCAACCTCCGAAATCCTTCGGCGAAGGCCACCCCGGCCTGGCGGCCGGCATCCTCCGCGCCCAGCCGCACCGCCGTTGACGCCCACTCCACGCCGTCGGGGAACTGGCTCCGGTGACAGGCCACCGCCTCGCCCTTGATATCGACCGTCGAGGAGATGTCCACCCACACGTCGGGCTCCAGGGTTCCCGACATGAGGACCATGGACACCTGATGGGCGGGGCCCGCCTCGGGGTAGTAGTGCGGGAGCGCCGCCGCCGGGGCCACCGCATCCAGTACCGCCATGCCGGTGATCCGGTGGTCGCGGTGGTTGAAGTAGTCCTGACCGAAGAAGATCGCCGTGGGATCGGGACAGAGCACTACATCGGGACGGAACTCCCGCACCGCGGCGACCAGCGCCCGGCGGAGATCGGCGTCGTCGCCCAGCTCACCGTCGGCGTAGCGGAGGGAGTCCTGCTTGGCCACACCGAGGCGCTCGGCAGCCTCAGCCGACTCGGTGGCCCGGAGCACGGCCAGCTCTCCGGGGTCGGTCGACGGGTCCCTTGACCCCTTACCGCCATCGGTACACAACAAGATCCGCACCTCCGAGCCGGCCTTGGACCACACCGCCAGGGTCCCGCCACAGGACACGTCCGGATCGTCCGGGTGGGCGTAGATGGCCAGCACCCGCTCCGGAGGCTCTGTCAACAGTTCGGCCACGATCTAGACCTCCGGCTGCTTCGGAGCGGTGGTCTTGGTCAGCAGGCCAACCTCACGCCGGAAGTCGTCTACCCCTTCGAACCCCTTGTACACACTGGCAAACCGCAGGTAGGCCACCTCGTCGACGACCCGCAGCCGCTCCAGAACGGCCAGGCCCACCTGCTCGGAGGTGAGCACCGATCCCTCTTCCCGGAGGTCTTCCTCGACTTCGTGGGCCAACACCTCGAGCTGCCCCTCGGCCACCGGTCGGTTCTTGGTGGCTGACCGGAGGCCGTCGATCAGCTTGCCCCGGTCGAAGGCCTGGCGGACTCCGGACCGCTTGATCACCATGAGCGGAATCTCGTCGATACGTTCGAACGTGGTGTACCGGTGGCCGCAGTGGGCGCACTCCCGCCGGCGGCGAATGGCCGCGCCCTCTTCGGCCAACCGCGAGTCGACCACCCGATCATCGTCGGCCAGGCACCACGGGCATCGCACGTCACGAGGCTACCGCCCCACTTGCGACCCCACGCCGTCGCCACCGCCGGTCCGACCTGGGGGTCACCCGGCCAGTCCGACCTCAGGGAAGGACGATCCGTTCGCCGGGCACAACAGAGTCTGAGCCGGTCTGAGTAGCCAGCCGGGCCACCAGGGGGCGGGGGTCAGCGGTCGGATCCACCCGCTCGGCGATGGTCCACAGGGTGTCCCCGGACTTCACCGTGTAGGTGGTATGTCCAACGATCTCCGCCGGAGCGGAACCAGTGGTGTGGGAGTCACCACCGGTTCCGCTCAGCGGAAGAGCGAGCGCCACCACGAGGATGCCCATGGCGGCGAGAAGGGTGCGGCGGCGGCGAACGGCCACCGAGGTCCGCCGGCGCGGCGCCGCCCGCACGGAGTGTTCGGGCGTCTCCACCAGGCGCAGCCCGGAACCCTCCCGGGCGGGCCGTTCGTACTCGTGGGGTCGGGGGGCGAGACCCGACCCCAGCAGCCGGAGGTCCGGGGCTGCGCCCGGACCGACCCGACCACTGGTCCGGGGATCCTGCTCCAACCAGAGTGCCGTCATCGACATGACCTCCCGTTCTGCTCGGCCCCGTGAGGCTCCTCAGCCGTCGGCGCGCCCGAATTGTGCCTAGCTACCAGGACGTTCTCCATGAACACGTTGTACGCCGAAGGTGTGACATCAGACCCGGTCCGTCGGTTCGGCATCTCGTCACCCCCGGCCCGCGGGGAGCAGACGTCGACTTGGGAACCGCTCGAGAGCAGCCCGGGGTGGAGGTTGACTACCATCGAACCTGTGTTCGCCATGGCTTCATGACAGCACGAACATCTGTTCGCTGTCAAGAACTTTTTCGAACGGGTGTTTGCTTTTCACGCCGTCGGGCGGTACCTTCCTCCAAACAGACGTTCGCCAGCCGGCTTCGCGTGAGACGGCATCCACGCCGACGCACGGCCCGAGAAGGAGAGTCATGGCCCAGGTACTGAGCACCAAGCGGAAGCAGATTCTGGACTGCATTTCCGACGCGGTCCGGGATCGGGGCTATCCCCCGTCCGTCCGAGAGATCGGCGAGTCGGTCGGCCTCACCTCGTCGTCGACCGTCCACGCCCACCTGGCCGTGCTCCAACGCGAGGGCTACCTCAAGCGGGATCCGACCAAGCCTCGGGCCATCGAGGTCTGCTACGACCCCTCGTCCAAGGTGATCATGGACTCCCGTCCCATCCGCCACGTGCCGTTGGTGGGAGACGTGGCCGCCGGGACCGGCGTGCTGGCCCAGGAGAACGTCGAGGAGCTGTATCCGCTCCCCGAGGATTTCACAGGTACGGGCACCCTCTTCATGGTGACCGTCCGAGGCGACTCCATGATCGACGCCGGCATCATGGACGGCGACTTCGTGGTGGTGCGTCAGCAGCCCCAGGCCGAGCAGGGTGACGTGGTAGTTGCCGGCATCCCCGACGGGGAGGCCACCGTGAAGCGATTCTCGACCTGCGACGGGAAGGTGGTGCTCAACCCGGCCAACGAACGCCTGTCCCCCATGGAGTTCGACCCGGCGGACGTAACCATCTACGGCAAGGTCGTCACCGTGCTCCGTCGCCTCTGACCCCGTCGTCCACCCCCCCGCCCCACCGGGGGATCGGCTACCTCTTCGGCGTCGTCACCCCCACCGAGCTCATGTCGGGGTAGCGGTCCCCAGCTCCGGCTCCGGCGGGGAACACGGCCTCGATGGCGGCCAAATCTGCCTCGCTCAACTCGACGTCCATCGCCGCCACGTTCTCTTCGAGGTAGGTGCGGCGCTTGGTGCCTGGGATGGGCACCACGTCCTCGCCCCGGGAGAGCACCCAGGCCAGGGCCAGCTGTCCCGGCGTGCACCCCTTCTCGTCGGCCAGGGTCCGCACCTTGTCCACCAGCTCGATGTTGTGGGTGAAATTCTCCCCGGTGAACCTGGGCAGGTGGGCTCGGAAGTCGCCCTCGGGGAAGTCATCGGGTGAGGTGATCTGCCCGGTGAGGAACCCCCGCCCGAGCGGGCTGTACGCGACGATACCGATGCCCAGGTCCCGGGCCGTGTCGATGACGGGACCCTCGAGATCCCGGCTCCACAGGGACCACTCGCTCTGCAGGGCGGCGATGGGGTGGATGGCCACGGCCCGGCGCATGGTGTCCGGCAGGGCCTCGGACAGCCCGAGGTGGCCGACCTTGCCCGCGGCCACCAGCTCGGCCATGGCTCCGACTGTCTCCTCGATGGGGACCGACCCGTCGGTGCGGTGCTGGTAGTACAGGTCGATGTGATCCACGCCGAGCCGCCCCAGCGAGGCGTCGCAGGCCTGGCGCACGTAGGCCGGGTCGCCCCGGACCGTGCGGTCGGCGGGATTCGCCCCCCGGGAGATGCCGAACTTGGTGGCCAGCACCACCTCACTGCGCCGGCCGGCGATGGCCCGCCCGATCAGCTGTTCGTTGAGGTAAGGGCCGTACATGTCGGAGGTGTCGAGAAAGGTGACCCCGAGGTCGAGGGCCCGGTGGATGGTGGCGATTGACTCGTCGTCGTCACCCTTCCCGTAGAACTCACTCATCCCCATGCAGCCGAGCCCCTCGGCGGAGACCTCGAGCCCAGAGGTACCCAATGTGCGTGTCGGTGTGGCCATGGTCCGACCCTACCGGTGGCCACCAGTCGACCCGGCGCCGCCTGGCCCGGGGTGTACCCCGCTACCGGTTACCCACCCGACCGCAGCAGTGTCTCGAGCACGGCGGCGGTCCGCTCCAGCTCCCCCTTGGTGACGTGTTCGTTCGGCGTGTGGGCCAACAACGGGTCACCGGGTCCGAAATTGGCCGCCGGTATCCCGTGGGCCCAGAGGGACGACGCATCCGTCCACCCCTGCTTGGCCAACGGCAGTGCGGCGGTGGCCGCCACCAGTCCGGCCAGCACCGGATGGTCCAGGGAGGGTGGAGCGCCGGCGGCGGCGTCGGTGAGCTCCCACCGGTCCCCCGGTTCGAGCATCGGCCCCACGAACCCGGCCAGCCACGCCTCGGCCTCCACCGCCGTCCGGTCGGGGGCGAAGCGGTGGTTGATCAACACCGTGGCCTCGTCAGGGACCACATTGCCGGAGACTCCACCAGAGATCTCGACCACCTGGAGCTGCTCGACGTACTCGCAGCCGTCCAGCATCGGCCGTCGACTCTCGTACCCGGCCACCGCGGTCAACAGTGGGGCCAGCCGGTGGATGGCGTTGCGACCGGTGTAGGGGCGGGCGGTGTGGGCCCGCTGGCCGGCCAGGGAGATGCGGACGCGGAGGGTGCCCTGGCAACCGGCCTCCACTACCCCTCCGGTGGGCTCGCCCAGTATCGCGGCGTCAGCCGCCAACAGTTCGGGGCGGTGCTCCCAGAGATGGTGCAGGCCGTTGAACTCTTGGGCTACCTCCTCGCCGACGTAGAAGCACCAGGTCACGTCCACCGCCGGTTCGGGGATGGTCCCAGCCACGTGGAGGAAGACGGCCAGACCCCCCTTCATGTCGGCCGAACCCACCCCGAAGAGGGTGTCACCCTCGATGCGGGGCTCCTCGTTACCGCCCACCGGGGGGACCGTGTCGAGGTGGCCGGCCAGAAGCACCCGGTGCTGACGGCCCAGGTGGGTCCGGGCCACCACGTTGTCGCCTACGCGCTCCACCTCCAGCCACGGGCACAGCCGGAGGGCGGCCTCCACCGCATCGGCCATGGGGCCCTCCATGTGGCTCACAGAGGGGATGGCCACCAGGGCCGTGGTCAGACCGAAGAGTCCGTGAGGCATGGCCGTCACCTCGCCCGGGCCGGGGCTCGCCGCGGTCATGTGGAGACGCCGTGCTGGCGGAGGATGTCGTTGAGCCTGGCCTTGTCATGGCGCTCCCCCTCGGTCAGCCGCTTGATGACCAGCACGCAGGGGAGGAAGAACTCGCCACCGGCGAACTCGCGACGTCGGGAGGCCTGGACGGCCACCGACCAGGCCGGCACGTGGCCCCGGCTGATCTCGTCACCGGACTCGGCATCGATGACCGGAATCGATGGGTTCAGGATCGTCCCCTCCCCCACCACCGAGCCCTGGCTCACCCGGGCACCCTGGGTGATCATGCACCGGCTGCCGATCATGACCTCGTCCTCGATGATCACCGGCGCGGCCTGGGCCGGCTCGAGGACGCCACCGATGCCCACACCTCCGGACAGGTGGACGTTCTCCCCGATCTGGGCGCACGAGCCGACTGTGGCCCAGGTGTCCACCATGGTGCCCGCCCCCACCCGGGCCCCGATGTTGACGTAGCTGGGCATGCAGATGACCCCGTTGCCCAGGAACGAGCCCCAGCGGGCCGAGGCGCCCGGTACCATCCGCACCCCGGACGCCGCGTACCCTGTCTTCAGGGGGAGCTTGTCGGCGTACTCGAAGGGCCCGAGCTCCGTGGTCTCCATCGACCGGAGCCGGAACAGCAACAGAATGGCCTGCTTGAGCCACTGGTGGACCACTACTTCGTCGGTGGTCGGATCGACCTCGGCCACCCTGGCCTCCCCCGAGTCGAGCAGGTCGACGGCCTCGGTGACGATGGCCAGGGCATCACTGTCGGCGGGGCCCAACTCCGCGGCACGGGACCACAACGCTTCGATCTGAGACTGGAGGTCTGCCATGGGGCAGACGTTAGCGCTGGCTCCCGGCTGCCCAGTTCCCGCCCAGGGTCGATCAGGGCGCTGGTGCCGGCATCAGCTTCCGGCCGCCGAGCCGGCGGGCCACCGCCTCCAGCCGGTCCATGGGTTGGACCACGGCCACCCGGACATGGCCGGCGCCGTCGGACCCGTACAGATCGCCCGGGCTGACCACCAGGCCACCCTCGAGGGCGAAGGCCTCGGCCAGCGGCCAGGCGGCATCGCCGACGCCAGCATCAGTGCCGCTCGCTCCGGCACGTGCCGCTGCGAACGCCGCCGGCGCCGAGGCCCACAGGTAGAAACCACCGGCTGGGAGGGAGGTCGGCACACCGACCTCAGTGAGCACCCTGGCGAGGAAGGCCAGCCGGTCGAGATAGCGGTGACGCTGCTCGACCACGTGCTGGTCATCGGAGTAGGCCGCCACCGCGCCGGCCTGTACCGGGCCGGGGACCATCAGTCCGGCGTGCTTGCGCACCTCGGCCAGATAGCCGACGAGGTGCGGATCACCGGCGTAGAACCCGGCCCGCACCCCGGCCAGGTTCGACCGCTTGGACAGCGAGTGGACGGCCACCACCCCGTCCAGACCAGCCGAGAGCACGGTGGCCGGCGGCCCGTCCCAGGTGAACTCGGAATAGCACTCGTCCGAGAACACCGGGATCCCGTGTCGGCGACCCCACGCCGCCACCTCGATCATGTCGGTCAGTGCCCCGGTCGGATTGGACGGGGTGTTGGCCCACACCAGGAGGGCCCGATCGATGTCGGCCTCAGCCACCGACGCCAGGTCGAGGCCACCAGCGGGCCGCTCGGCCACCGGCACCGCCCGGCAGCCCCCGAGGAGGGCGCCCATGGCGTAGGTGGGGTAGGACACGGCCGGATAGAGCACGGTGTCCCGGCCGGGGGTACGCAGCCGGAGATACTGGGCGGTGGAGGCCACGAACTCCTTGGTGCCCACGCAGGCGGCCAGCTGGGTGTCAGGGTCCACCGCCACCCCGAAGCGTCGCGACAGCCAGCCGGCGGCGGACTGCCGGTAGGCGGGGGAGCCGAGCGACGTCGGGTAGCCCCGCTCGGTGCCCGAGGTGGCCATGGCCTCCAGAACGGCCGGCGGGGGCGGGTCGCAGGGTGTGCCGATGGAGCAGTCCACCAGGCCTCCGTCTGAGGCGAACCGCGCACTGGCGCGAGCCTTCAGGGCGTCAAGGCGATCGTAGGGGTAGGGGGGTGGTTCGAAACCGGCCGGTGGCGGTGGGAGGGGGGTGGGACTCACGAGGCCACGAACTCGGCGAATCGCGACTTGCCCACCTCGTCCAGGACCACCTGGATCCGCGTGGACTCCTCACCAGCCACCTCGCCCACGATCTCCCCCTCGCGGTGCACCGCGGCCAGGACATCGCCCCGGGCCCAGGGGATGTCCAGCTCCACCACCCGGTCGCCCACCCGGAGCCGGTCCCCCATGGCCACCAGCAGTTCGTCCATGCCCTGGCCGGTGCGAGCCGAGACCATGACCGAGCCCTCGTGGGCCGCCATCAGTCGCCGAGCCTCCTCGCCAGCCCCACCCCGGTCGAAGCCGTCGGCACGATCGGCCGCGGCCCGATCCTGGGCCAGGATGGCGTCGGCCTTGTTGACCACCAGTAGTTCGGGAAGCCCATCGGCGCCGATCTCGGCCAGCACGGTGCGCACCGCGTCGACCTGGCCCTCGAAGTCGGGGGCGGAACCGTCCACGACGTGGAGGATGAGGTCGGCCTCCCCCACGGACTCGAGCGTGGAGCGGAACGCCTCGACCACCTGATGGGGGAGCTTGCGGACGAAGCCGACGGTGTCGGTGACCAGCACCGTCTCGCCACCGGGGAGGTCGAGCTGGCGGGTGCGGGGGTCGAGGGTGGAGAAGAGGCGGTTCTGCACCAGCACGTCCGAGCCGCACATCCGGTTGAGCAGGGTCGACTTCCCGGCGTTGGTGTACCCGACCAGCGACACCGTCCGCTGGCGGGAGCGGGCCCGACCTTTGCGCTGGGTGCGCCGGGTCTGATCGAGGCGGCGCAGGTCCGACTCCAGGCGGGTCATCCGGCGCACCAGTCGCCGACGGTCGACCTCGAGGGCGGTCTCACCGGGGCCCCGGGTGCCGATCCCACCGGCCTGCTGGCTGAAGGTCCGTCCCCGGCCCCGCAGCCGGGGAAGGCGGTAGCGGAGGAGGGCCAGTTCGACCTGGGCCCGGCCTTCAGGGGTGCGGGCGTTCTGGGCGAAGATGTCGAGGATGACCGCGGTCCGGTCGATGGCCGTTCGGCCCAGGATCTTCTCGAGGTTCCGTTGCTGGGCCGGCGAGAGGTCGTCGTCGAACACCACCGTGTCGGCATCGACGGCCAGGCACACGGAGAGCAGCTCCTCGGCCTTGCCCCGGCCCAGGTAGGTGGCCGGGTCCGGCGTGGACCGGCGCTGGATGATCCGATCCATGACGTCGGCCCCGGCCGTGCCCACCAGTAGGGCCAACTCGTCCAACCCCGCCTCGGTCACGGCCAGCGTGGAGTGCGGGAAGGTCACTCCCACCAGCACGATGCGCTCCCGGATCGTCCGGGAGATGAGGGTGTCGGTGAACGCCGAGTCGCTGGGGGTCATGGGCGGCGACCGGCCAGCAGCTCCGCCGGGTCGACGGCCAGCTCGGCCACGAAGGCCACCGGGCCGCTCAGCACGGCCCCGAGTTCCCCTGGGCCGTCGGGGGCTAGTTCCACCCCCAGGGTGCCGCCCGGGTTGTGCACGTCCACCGTGGTCCCTACCAGGCCCCACCGGTGGGCGGCGGCCACGGCGGCAACGCTGCCCGTGCCGCAGGCCAGGGTCTCCCCCACTCCTCGCTCGAACACCCGCAAGGTCAGGGCATCGGGTCCCGGACCGGGGGCGATGAACTCCACATTGATCCCCTCGGGAAACTCCCCTTGGAGCTTGGTCCCCTGTTCGTTCACGTCGATTCCGGCTGGGTCGTCACCGAGCAGGACCAGATGGGGATTGCCCACATCGACCAGGCGGGCCTGGTGTTCGCCAAAGGCCGGCGCCCGCTCGGCCCCGAGCCGGGCGGTGCCCATGTCCACCGAAGCCCAGTCCAGGCCGGCCCGCCCACCGGCCCGGTAGTGGACGGTGCGCACCCCACCCAGGGTGGCCACGGTGAAGGTGGAGGGCTGCACCAGTCCGGAGCGCACGGCCGCCTGGGCCAAGCACCGCATCCCGTTGCCGGTCATCTCGGCGGTGGTGCCGTCGGCATTGGTGAGCTCCATGGTCAGGTCAGCCCCGTCGGTCCCGGCCAGGATCCTGATGAACCCGTCGGCCCCCACCCCGAACCGCCGATCGCACACCGCCCGCACCACACTCGGTCCGAGAGCCGAGCGGTTGTCCACATCCACCAGGACCACGAAGTCGTTGCCGGCGCCGTGATGCTTGGTCAGGTGGAGGGGCGGCATGGTCGGGTGGGTGGGAGTCATCTCGTGCTGGTTCATTCTCCCACCCCCACGGTGGCCCCGGGGTCGTTCCCCATGATGTCCGCCACGGCCCCGGCCGGATCGCCGGTCGGGTCCACCCACACGATACGGGGATCGCGCCGGAACCACGCCCGCTGCCGACGGGCGAAGGTCCGGGTGCGCTGGACGGCCAGCGCCACCGCCTCGGCCAGGGGCAGGCCCTCCTCGAGATGGGCCAGGAGCTCGCGGTAGCCCAGCGCCTGTCGCGCCGTCCGGGAGATCCCGCCGGGACGGGCGGCCAGACCGACGACCTCGTCCAGGAAACCTCGGTCCATGAGCTGGACGAACCGGTCGCCGATCCGGCGGTCGAGTTCGTCGGCCTCCGGGGCGATGCCGACCAGGGTGACGCCGCTCGGGGGGTACTGCTCCAGTCCGGGCCCGAACTCGGAGAAGGGCCGTCCCGCGCCCAGGGTCACCTCCAGGGCCCGGACCAGCCGCCGGCGGTTGGATGGCTCGATCCGGGCCGCCGCCACCGGGTCCAGTGCGGCCAGGCGGTGGTGGAGCTGTTCGAGCACGGCCTCCTGGCCGCTGCTTCCCTCCGGGCCGGCCCCATCGATCCGGTCAGACAGCTCGGCGGCCACCTCGGGGAAGCGGCCCGGAAAGGTCAGATCGTCTACCACCGAGCGCAGGTACAGTCCCGTGCCCCCGACCAACAGCGCGGTGTTGCCCCGTTCGGCGATGTCGGCCAGGGCGGTCCGTGCGGCCCGTTGGAACTGCTGGACGGTGAACTCATCGGACGGATCGACCAGGTCGATGAGGTGGTACGGCACCCGGGCCCGCACCTCGGCAGTGGGCTTGGCCGTTCCGATGTCCATCCCCCGGTAGACGGCCATCGAGTCCACCGAGACCAGCTCCACGACGGCCGGACCGTGGATCCCGTCTGTCGTCGGTCGGCCTCCGATCCGATCGGCCGCCTCGAGGGCGATGGCGGACTTCCCCGACGCCGTCGGTCCGACCAGGGCCACCACGGGAGGCCCTGGGAGGTCCGGGGGCCGGGTCACCGTTCGGGGCCGGGGTCCAGCTCAGCCGGCGGCAACCGGAAGGCGGGTCCGGTGGGACGGGCCGGCAGTCACCTGGCAGAGCTCACCGGTCAGATGGTGGCGGGCGGCGTCGACCACCTCGACGGTGGCGTACGACCCCTCGCGCACGGGCAGGCCGGCGACCCCGGCGAAGTGGACCAGCTTGTTCTGGCCGGTACGGCCCGTGACTACGGACGGATTGCGCTTGGACGGACCCTCGACCAGCACCTCCTCCACCCGGCCGATACGGGCGCTGTGCCGGAGCCGCGCCGATCGCTCGACCACCGAGCGGAGCCGCTCGAAACGGTCGGCCACCACGTCGGAAGGTACGAACCGTTCCGTCATGGCCGCAGCCCGGGTACCGGGCCGGGGCGAGAAGATGAAGGTGTAGGCACTGTCGTAGGAGGCTTCGGCGGCCACCTCCAGAGTGCGCTCGAAGTCACTTTCCGTCTCACCCGGGAAGCCGACGATGATGTCGGTGGTGACGGCCAGGTCAGGGATGGCGGCCCGGGCCGCGGCCAGGCGGGCCAGGTACTTCTGGGCCGTGTAGCCCCGGCGCATGGCCGCGAGCACAGCGTCGCTGCCCGACTGCAGCGGCAGGTGGAGGTGGTCGCAGACCTCGCCGGTCTCGGCCATGGCGGCGATGGTCTCGGGTCGGAGGTCCTTCGGGTGGGGGCTGGTGAAGCGAACCCGACGGATGCCCTCCACGGCACCGACAGCCCGGAGCAGGTCGGCGAAGAGCGGGCGGCGGCGGGTCAGATCACGCCCGTAGGAGTTGACATTCTGACCCAGCAAGCTGACCTCGGTGACCCCTCGCCGGGCCAGGGTGCGCACCTCGTCGACCAACTCGTCGAAGGGCCGGGACACCTCACCGCCGCGCACCGAGGGGACGATGCAGAAGGCGCACGAGTTGTCGCACCCCATCTGGATGGTGACCCAGGCGGCGTAGGGCAGGTCGCGCACGGCGTTGAGGGCGGCGACCTGCTGTTCGCCGCCCGTCGGGTCGGAGCCTGCCGGCGGCGCGTCGAGAATCTCCACCACCGGGCCCGTCCGGGCCGCCTGACGCAGCAGCTCGGGGGCCCGGGTCAGATTGTGGGTGCCGAACACCACGTCTACATGAGGCGCCCTCTGGCGGACCCTCTCCCCGTCCATCTGGGCCAGGCAGCCACCCACGGCGATCTGCATCCCGGGTCGGCTCTCCCGCAACGTCTTCAGGTTTCCCAGGTGGCCGTAGAATTTGTTGTCGGCGTTCTCCCGGATACAGCAGGTGTTGAACACCACCACGTCGGCAGCCTCGATGTCCGGTGTGGCCACCAGGCCGTCCGCCTGCAGCGCCCCGGCCAGCCGCTCCGAGTCGTGGTCGTTCATCTGGCACCCGAAGGTGCGGATGTGGAAGGTGCGGGGCCCTGCCGCCGGCTCCTCGATGGTCACGGGCCCAGGATACGACCCCCGGGGCCCCGGGGTGACCGGGGGTGCCGCACCGGCCACGGTGACCCAACCACCGTCCGCGGTCCGAGGCCGACCGGCTACTCGTCGAGGTTGAAGTCGAACACCTCGGCCGAACCCTGGCGGTCGATGATCAACCCGTGCATATCGGCGTGGAGGATGAGCACCTTCCCGGGCACGTTGGCCTCGGCCAGGGCGTCCTCGGCCGCCGCCTGGACGGCGGGGGCTCGGGTACCCAGGGTGATGCCGAGGAGTGACGGCCCCGCCCCCGACCAGCAGACGGCCAGGGCCCCCCCGGCGGACATGCCGGCCAAAAGTTTGGGCGCAGCCGGGAACATCGGACTCCGGTAGTCCTGGTGGAGTCGGTCCTCGGTGGCCTCAGGAATGAGCACCCGGCTGTCGGCCAGGCCGGCGATGAGGAGGGCCATGCGGGACAGGTTGAACGCGGCGCTCTCGCGGCTGACCTCGGCCGGGAGGGCCTGTCGGGCCCGAGCGGTGGACAGGGACACGTCGGGGACGATGACCACGAACGCCAGGCTCACGTCGAGGGGCAGGCGGACCGCCTGCACGCCTCCCCTCACTCGGGCCGCCGCCACCAGGCCTCCCACCATGGAGGCGGCCGCGTTGTCGGGGTGGCCGTCCATCTGGGCGGCCACGGCCAACGGGTCTTTGGCCCCGGCCGCCGCTGCCGCGGCCACGGCGAGGGCGGCCGAGGATCCCAGTCCGCGGGCGATGGGGATCTGGGAGCGCACGGTAACGGCCAGTCGGTCGGTACCGGCCACGTCAATGGCCACTCGGGCGGCCAGATGGGAGGGGTCGTCCGAGAAACCTGCCCCTTCACCTTCCGACCGCACGATCAGCTTGGAGGCCGGCTCCACCTCCACTTCGACGTACCGGTCCAGGGCGACGGCCAACGTATCGAAGCCCGGTCCGAGGTTGGCCGATGACGCAGGTACTCGTGCTCGCACACCGACACGGTACTCCCCGTGACTTCAGCCGGGCCGGACCGTCGATACCGCACTCAGCCGTGGAGGAGTCGCCACCACCAGCTCGGTTCGGGCACCGTGGAGGCCAGCCGCAACGGGACCGTCTCGGACTGGCTCCCCAGAGTGAAGTGGGCCGTCCCGACCCCGCTCCCCTTGGTCCCACCGGCGCGCACCGGATCGAGGGTGGTAGTCGCGTCCACCTGCTGGCCCGGCCAGCCCAGCAGCGCCGCCGACTGCCCGGCCACCACCGCCACCCGGTGCGGCTGGCC
>JBBQWW010000059.1:0-21609 GCA_038210245.1 Acidimicrobiales bacterium | reverse complement strand
ACACGTTGGTCGGCGACGCCACCGACAGGCCGGTCAACGGAATGGTCAGGGGAACGTTGGCCACCGGGGTGGTCGAGGTGCCGAGCACGGTCCCGGAGCGACTGGGCTGGGTGGCCCAGGTCACGGTGGCGGGATCGAACGGGTCCACCGACCGCACGGCGAAGGATCCGCTCCGGCTACCCAACGGAACCACGGTCAGCGATGCGCTGACGATGGTGGCTCCGCTCGGCACCACCGGGCTGAACTGGAGCAGGCCGCGATAGGAGCGGAAGGACGCGATCAGGGGATTGGCCCCGGCGTAGTTGGCTGCGGCGGCGTTGGCCCACACGTAGGTGCCCGCGGTGGCCACCCCGGAGATGGTGGTGGGAGCTGACCGAGCGGTGCCGGCGGACGGTCCTGTGGTGGTCGTAGTGGTACCGGAAGATCCTCCACCCGGTGCGGTGCCCGTCGGACCCGACGGGGCCGGGATCTCCGAATGGAGGACGTCGAGATAGCTGCCGTAGCCGGTGGCGCTGGCCCACGAGGTGGCCGACTCCACCGCAGTCCCCTCACCCCACTCATTGAAGGTGGTGACCAGCTGCAGCGGCTCGTTGCTGGCCACCATGTCGTCCACGTTGCGGGCCCACGTGGTCAGGTTCCGGGCCAACCGGGGTGCGGCCTCGCCGCTCTTGTAGAACCCCGGGGAGGCGGAGAAGGCGTAGCCGGCCTGGTGATCTTCGGCGCTGGACGGGGCGTACTGGTGCCACGAGCTGGCGTCCGAGGCACAGGCCGTGTAGCCACTGAACACTTTGAGCACCGTGTAGAACCCCTCAGCGGCGTTGGCCTGGCTCCAGCGCTGGGCCATGCCGCAGGCGTCGGCCGGATCGGCGTAGACGAAGATCACCGGCTTGCCGTCGATGGTCAGGTAGTTGGGATTGCCGGCATAGCGGTCCTTGATGTAGCTGAGATCACTCTGGATCTGGCTCACGCTCGGATCCCCGTAGCCCTCCGGCTCGTAGTACAGCGACCACTTGAATCCGGTCCCGTCGGCCGCCGCCAGCTCGGCCGGCACCACACTGTCCTCCTGGGACCCTTGGCCCCACCACGAGGAGATCCCGGCGTCGAGGTGCCCGTACTGCATGGCGGCGATCTGTCGGGAGATGACCGCTGGGTCCGACGAGGAGTAGTACCCCGACGACGGCTGGTAGTTGGAGTACGGATCCACGCCGGCCTGGCTCCATGCGTGGGGATACCACGGGTAGTAGAACGCCGCCCTGACCACCGGCGTGGCCGCCTGCGGCGCCGACAGGGGTACGGCCACCGCCACTGATGACACCACCAGTAGAGCGGCAACGACGGCGATCGTACGCTTGACGGTCAACAGTTTCGGCAAGGGTCCCCCCGTTGGATCGACCTGTTTCGTATCGGCAGCCCCGAACGGGCCCTTGAACCCGTGAGCCCGCTGACCCTGAAGGTGATCCACGCCTACGACTGCGCTCACCCGCACGAACGGTGCTTCCTCCAATTGCCAAATTTGTGACGAGCGGCCCGACTCCGATCATCAGATCGCTACAGATCGGGGCCCAGAGTGACGATTGTCTCAAGGTGGTGTGGTGACCACCGAGAGGAACCGACCAGGGAGAGGAAACCCATGGACATCTGGAAGACTAACGAGTTCGAGTTCGAAGTCGGGGACACCGAGCGTCACGCAGTGAAGTACCACTTCAACCAGACCCTTGGCGCACTGCGCATCTGGGTCGACGACCGGCTGGTCCTGAGCAAGTTCAAGCTGTTCTCGCTCCACACCGTCAGCCGCTTCGAGTTTCCGGTGGGCACGGCCGAGCACCACACTGTGGCCATCGAGCAGTCCCGGCGGCGGATAGTGGGGGGACTGCGGACCCAGACCTGCACCACCTTCGTCGACGGCCTGGCCGTGGGCACGTACTGAGTCAGTCCGGCAGTCGGTCCCTCCAGGGCCCGAGGTCCATGCGGGGATAGCGCACCGCCAGCAGGGCCAGTAACTCCTCGCTCCAGATGGGGTGTCCGGGGAGAGGGAAGCCGAACAGGGCCAGCTCCCGGGGAGTGGCCTGCTCGGCGAACGAGGTCCACTCAGGTCCGTTGCCCTCGGACTGGCCCTGGTCGTAGCCGATCCAATCCTGGCCGGCCCGCTTGAAGGCCAGGGCCAGCACGAATCGGGCGGTGTCCTCCGACTCGAACGGGGCCCCCCGGTGGAAGACGTCAGACCGGTAGGCCAGGTACGAGCCCCTGATGCCGGCAGCCCGGACCTCGGCGCGGTAGAGATCGGGATCGGTGTCGGGCATGACCACCGGGGTGTGCTCACCCACGTGGGCCGAGTGGCGGGTGGACACCAACCGGGTGGGATTGTCGTCCTCGTGCACGTCGGACAGGTAGAGGAACCCTTCGAGATTCCACCAGGGCGCCGAACCCACCGCCGGCAGCCACGAGTGGTTGCGATCGATGTGCAGGGGCTGTTCGTAGTTGGTGAGGCCCGAGTAGCTGGCACTGGCGTGGGCCTGATAGAGCCGGATGTCGGGGTCACCGAGGGCACGTTCGGCGAAATCGACAACGGACGGGTGCACGCACAGGCGGTCGAGTGCAGCCCCACCGAAGGGGAAGGTGGCCATCCACCGGTGCTGCTCGGCGCGAAAGCCCGGGCCGTCGTCGGGCCAGGGGAACTCCTCCACCGGATCGACCTTCCCTCCCCTCCAGTGCCGGGTCACCCCCTCGGGGTCAGCGTGGTACTCGGCTGAGGCCGGGAAGATCTGGTGGAGATCGGTGGCGGCGGCGTCGATGTCCTCGGTGCCGACCAGACCGTCGAGCAGCACCCAACCGTGCTCGCGCCAGGTATCGACCTCGTCGTCGGAGGCCCGTCGTGAGGTCACGGGTCCGGCACCTCGGGTACCGGCGTCGTCGACCGCGACCGCAGCCCGCTCAGCGCCAACATGTCCCCGATGGCGAACACCAGGGCGGCCCCGGCAGCGCCAGCCGACTCGGTCCGTCCAATGCTCCGGGCCGCCACCGCGCTGGCCAGGACGTCGAGGGAGTCACTGGCCAGTCCGATCGATGTCCACCGTCCGAGGTCGGGTCCACTCCCCCGCCGGGCCGCGGTGACCGTCCCGACGCCGAGGACGAGGTCGCGAATGCCGATGGTGCGCATCAGAAGGACGGAGACCGGGGTGGGTGGCTCACGGCCGGACAGGCGCAGAAAGACGCCGGGGGCCAGCACGAGCCCAGCCCCCACCCCGGCCCGTGCCCACCCCATGATCTCAGCCCTGGTGGTGATCACGAGGCCAATCTACCCAGCGGTTCACCGCGCCGAGGTGTTCGCAGCCTCCGAGAAGCCGGTGGCGTCGGGACTCAGGAGACTGCCACCGTGAACCGCTCGACGGTGTGCGACCCGGCCGACACGCTGATGGGCCGTGGGGTGGTGGCCACCTCGGTGGCGAGGCCGGTCGTGTACAGATAGGCCACGCCCGAGATCCACCAGGTGCCCGGGGGCAGCGACAACTGGTAGGCCCCGTCTACCTGCGAGGAGGCGTCCACCTCACCAGGGCACGAGGTCGTGGGTGCGGCGTTGCAGGCCCGGACCCCCGAGTAGAACCCGTACTGGGGCGCACCGGTCACCGAGACGGCCCCGGTGACCACGCCCACATCGGGTGTCTGGTAGGCCAGGCTCAGGCGAGTGATGGTGGTCTTGCCGGCGGCGATGGTGACGGTGGTCCCCGTTGAGGTCGAGTACGTCCCGAAGGCCGTCTGGTAGCTGGGGTAGAGGATCCACTGCCCTGCGGTGAGCGTGGGCAGCGTGTAGGAGTTAGGGCGGGCCCCAGCCTGACGGAGGTGCTTTGCCTTCGACGGCTTGCCCTTCGGCGTGGCCAACCGCTTGGCATCGGTGGCCCCGTAGGTGAAGCCACCCGGTCCCGAATACTCGGTCACGCAGGAGAGGGAGGGGAAGAAGTTGTCCGGGGCGGTCGTGGTCGGACAGGCCATGACGGTATAGCTGGTGACCTTGACCCCGGCCGGTCGGCCGGTGATGGCGATCGAGCCGCGTGCCGTACCGAGCACCTGGTACGGCACGGCCAGGTTGACGCTGGTGATCTGTCCCCCCGCGATGGTGACGGTCTGGAGCGGTCCCGCGATGGTGTTGTCGAACGGTGTGGCGTAGTAGACGCCACCGATCTGCCAGGTGCCGTCGGTGAGG
The DNA here is from genome assembly GCA_038210245.1 of Acidimicrobiales bacterium. GTDB lineage: Bacteria > Actinomycetota > Acidimicrobiia > Acidimicrobiales > RAAP-2 > Bog-756. The sequence continues at coordinate 17,411 of JBBQWW010000059.1, read as the reverse complement.
AGCAGGTCGAACGAACCGTCCGGCAGCGTCGAGGTTTCCTGGCACAGGTTGACGGCGGTCGACAGTTCGCAGGCCGAGACGCCCATCTGGGCGGTGAATCCGGCCGGAGCACTGGTGATGGCCACCGTTCCGGCGGCCAGACCCTCACCGGGGAGGATGAACGGGGTGGTGAGGTTGAGGTGGGTTCGGCGTCCCGGGTTGAGGGTGACCGACTGACCGGCCTCCGCGTTGGTGGCACAGCCGAACTGGGTGCAGTAGCTGGGATAAGCAATCCACGTGACCGGGGGCAGCCCGCTGATCCGGTAGGAGCCCGTGGCCGGCCCGGGCTGATAGCCGCCACCGTTCACACAGGCGATGGAGAACTGACCGCTGTTGGTGACCGGTGTGCTCGGGGGACAGAGCAGGACCGAGGTCTCCTCCACCTGCACTCCGCTCGGAACGCCGGTGACCTGAATCTTCCCGGCCATGGAGGCGGGCCGGGCGTAGGGGACGGTGAGGTTCTCGGTGATGGGTTGGCCGTCCACCACGTTGATGACCAGACCGGTTCCGAGGAAGGCACCCCCGTAGGAGTTGAGCTCGTAGAAGGCGCTGATCCTCCATGTGCCCGGGGCCAAGGTCATCGAGTAGGTCCCGTCGTAGGAGAAGACGTAGGTCGGATTGGCGCAGACCAGGGGTGGCCCGGTGTCCGGACAGGCGCCGACGCCGAGCAGGGGGGGGTTGAACCGATTCGGGGCGCCGGTGACAGCCACCGTTCCGGCCACGTTGCCGGAGCCCGGGATGCAGGTCGACGAGCTGCCCGAGCTGTCCGAGCTGCTGGCGCAGCACGCGCTACTCGAACTCGGGGTGCTACCAGAGCTGCCCGAGCTGCTGGCGCACCCGCCGCTGCTATCGAGGCGGTTGGCCAACGTGCCCAGCCCGATGCCGGAGGCCACCTGGGGGAGAACGGTCACCAGCAGCACGAAGCTCGCCAGCGCGATGATTCCCAGCCGAATCTGCTTCCGCCACTTCGCCATGTCGTCCCCCGTCGTCACTTCGCCGATACTGCAGTGACGTCACGATATACCGGAATGGCCGCTCCGTTCAGGGAGAGGCCAGATACGGCCCCTGAGGAGTGAATCCGAGCCGGGTCATGTCCACCGGGCGGGGGATGGCCGGCCCGGGATCGTTCCCCTTGAACGGGTTATAGAGAAGCGACACGGCACTCCCTTCCGTGAACAGCGACGCCTCGCCGGGGCCCTCCCCCTGGAGGTTGGAGCCGAGAAGAGGTGCTGGCGAGGTGTCGGTACAGGGTCCGAACGGGCTCTGGCAGGCCGCCACGCCGATCCCGTAGGCCGGCTGGTTGAACCAGTTGCCCGAGAAGAACAGCCAGTAGGTGCCCCAGGCCTCGACCATGTCGGGCGCTTCCACGATCGTCCCCTCCCATGGCTCGGACGGGGCCAGGATCTTCACCGGCTGGCCCAACAGCGTCCGACCGTCGGCACGTAGGAACTGGGCGTAGATGCCGGTCGGACCGTTCTGGTCAGGTCCGGGAACCCCGGGGTTGGCATTGTCCTCTGACTTCCACAGCATCACCAGCCGGTGGCCCGACTCGACGAAGACGCGCGGATCGATCGAGCCGCGGTGACCGACCTGACAGATGATGGGGTGGGCCGTGGGCACGAACGGCCCTCGGGGGGACCGGGAGAACGCCGAGCCGATGCAGCGCATGTCTGGGGCGACACCCTGGACCAGTGAGGTGAAGTACAGGGCCCACCCACCGGCCACCCGCTGCACGTCCGGGGCCCAGGTACTGCCCCCGTGGGCCCAGGGGGGAAGTGTGGGCAGCGCGTCGACCAGCTTCTGCCACTTCCCCGGCCGGGTCCCGATCCACAGGGGGACGTTGAGGAAGCTGGTCCCCTCGCTGGTGTAGAGCAGGTACCGTCCACCGGCCTTGATCATGTAGGGGTCGGTGGGGTCGGCGCCGGTCAGGATGGTGTGGCCGGGGCGGTCGGGCTGGGTGGTGGGAGCCGGCTCCACCGTGGGGGCCGGCGACGCCCCTCCCGCCTTGACCCTCGATCCCGCCCCGACCTGGACGGCGACCACCGCCACCGCCACGAGTACGCAGAGGGCGCCGACGCCCACGGGTCGGAACCCACCTCCGCGCCCGACCCCGGGGGTCGGCCCGGACGGCGGACCTGTCGCCGCAGGGGCCGTGGTCAGGCCGGCCACGCATCCGCCGAGGAGAGCCACCGCCGGAAGCTGCCAGGCGAAGTCGACGAAACCGGACACGGCGAAGGCCACGGTGGCCGCGGCCGCTCCCGACGCCAGCAGGTTACGACGCCGTACCCCGGCGGCCACGGCCGCCCCTCCGACCAGAAGGAGGAGGATCCCCACTCCTCCCCCCTCGGCGGCCACGGTCAGGTATGAGTCCGGGACCAGTCCCGGGTAGGTGGCCACCGGGCCCCGCACCGTCGAGGTACGGGGAGGCCCGACTCCGGTCACCGCCGAGGATCGCCAGGCGTCGCCGGACGAGGACCACGCCAGGGTCTGGCTCTGTCCCCCCGAAGCGTGCCCGGAGCCGACGGGCAGCACGACCGCGGCGACGACCAGCGCGGCTGCCGCCAACACGCCGAGAACGGCGGCGGCCCGATGCGCCCCGCGTCGATGGCGGAGCCGCACCGGGGCCAGCGACGCGGCCGCGGCCGCGGCGGCGGCCAAGGAGGCCCAGACGGCCGACCCGGGTCCCGTGGATGTCGCCACCACGACCAGGCCGGCAGTGGCTCCCATGGCCAGGGGCCAGGCCGCCTTGAACCATCGGCCGGCCGGGAGGAACAGGGCGCCGCACCCCAGAGCCAGCAGGTCCCAGTGGCTACGGGTGGCGAGGAGTCCTGCCAGGCCCAGACACACAGCCACCCGGACCAGCGCCGTGTGCAGGTCGAGGGTCAGGGCCATCAGGAGCCCCACGGCGCACACCACCGCGGCGGCCGCCGGATAGGTGATGGTGGTCGAGGCCGCCCACGATCCCCTCGTCGGTTGGGCCAGTGCCGACCAGCGCCCCAGCACCCCGACCACCCCGGTGACGGCCACCGCGGTGCTGATGGTGACGATGGCCATGGCCACCCGGGTCCGGTCCCGGTGGACCAGGCTCCGCACCACCAGGTAGGAGGCCACGAAGATCAGCAACGAGGCACCGAAAGGAAGGAACGCCCCCGGTCGGCGCTCCATCAGGGCCCGGGCCAGCCACCAACCGGCCAGACCGCCGAGGCCCACGGCGGCGGCCACGGCGTGCCGGTCGTGGTTCCAGGCCATACCGGCCACGATGAGGGGCACGGCCACGATGACCACGCCGAAGGCATCGACCGGGTAGAAGCCGCCGTGGCGGACCAGCGTGGCGGCCAGCACCCCCATGAGCACGGCGGCCAGCGCCGCCGCAGTCGCCGGGGACACCGACGGACCGGCCGGAGTCACCGATACCGCGGCCACCCGAGTGCGCTCCTCGCCGGTGATGGTCATGGGTGAGACCTGCCCTTGCCGTTGAGACCGTCCTCACGCCGTGCGGTGACCCTCGCCGGATCGCCGCCTGGTGCGGCGCACGGCGTCTCCTGGACGACCAGCTTGACACACCCGTCCCTGCTGAAGGCGGGCAGGAGCCCGCCCGGTGCACTCCTCGGCCCTGACGGCCTGCAGGAGCCTGGCTAGGGTGATTCATCGGGACCGAGGCAGGGAGGAGTGCGATGGCCTGGCCTCCGGGACGGTGGAGCGCTCATCCGAGGAGTGCCGCCTGGTGAGCACCGGCAGCGGTAACACGGTCCGTCGCAGGGTGGTCACCCTGGCCCTGCTGCTCGCGGCGGCGGCGGGTTACGTGGGGGTGGTGGTGATCCGCCACGGCCCCCCTTCGGGAGGAGACACCGTTCCCCTCACCGCGGTCAGCTCGGCGGTGGCCGCCGGAGATCTCCGGGCGGCGGCGTCGGTAAGCTCGCTACCCAACCCACCGGGCTATGCGCTGTGGACGGCTCCGTTGCTGGCGGCCTTCCCGTCCTGGGTAGGCGCACCGGCCTGGTGTACGACGGCCCAGCGGGCGGCGGCCCTCCACCGGCTCCCGGCCAACCGGGGCGACCCGACCTTCGCCCGGGATGTCGCCGAGTGCGGAACCGACGCCGGGTCCGGTCGGACGACGCTGCCTCCCTGGTACCGAGCCCAGGGGGTCGTGGGCGTGGCGTCATGGCTGGTCCTGGCGGTCGGCGGCCTGGCCCTGCTGCGGTCCGCCGCCGCCGATTCGGTGGGCCGGCAGGCCAGGCTGCTGGCATTTCTGGCCTTCCTGCCCGCGGCGAGCAGCGCCATCGTGCAGCTCTACCATCCTCAGGACATCGTCAGCCTGGGCCTGGCCCTCGGCGGCCTGGCCCTCACCCTCCGCCGTCGCTGGGTGGTGGCCGGTGTGCTGTTCGGTGCGGCAATGCTGACCAAGCAGTTCGCCGTGCTCCTCCTCCTTCCGGCCCTTACTGCGGCCGGAGACCGGCGGGCCCGACTCACGCTCGCCGGCTGGTCGACCGGGGTGTTCGCCGTCGGCATTCTGCCGTTCCTGGCCTCCGAGCCACGGGCCACCCTGGAGAACCTGAGTGGGTTCAGCGCCGGCGGGGCGGTGGCCGGTCAGACCGTTCTGACCCTGGCCGGCGTGACCGGCACGGTGGCCTCCGCGGTAGCTCGGGACGCCCCGGTGCTCTTCGCCATCGTGGTGTGCGTGTGGGCGGCCCACCGGTGGCCGAGCCATCTCGAGCGTCCGGTGGGGTTGGTGGCACTGGCCCTGGTCTGCGCGGGCAGCCGGTTGGTCTTCGAGTCGGTGGTCTTCCCTTACTACTTGCTGGCCGCGAGCGTCCTGATCTTCCTGCTCGACCTGGTGGCACAACGGTCACCCCACCGCTCGCTGGCCTGGTGCGCGGCGGCGGCCTTCTTCGTGGCCTTCCGACCCGGCAACCACGCCGTGGACGCCTTCGGGACCCTGCTGCTGGCCGCGGCGGCGGTGGCCGCCGGAATGCAGGACGTCACCCACCCAACCGAGGCACTTCCCGAGGTGGACCGGACCACGGTGAGCTGACCGCGGCGCACACCAACCCGCCCCACACACCGGCCAGGCGAGGGCCAGTCGACCAGCCCAACGGTCGGACGCATTGAGTGGCTAATCCAACACTTTTAGTGGGTTATTTACCTTTTGAAAAAAGTTAGTGGGGTGACCTATTGCGTAGCGGGTACCTGTGCCATAGTTTCGAATTGACGGCAACAAGGGGCAGTGGTTATAGGGCAGGGGTGCAGTCGTGGGGCAAAGGGCGTCGAAGTCGGATCTGGCAGCGGTGGGGTATCTCGAGGGGGCCGGAGATGGATCTCGTCACGTCCTCCCCTGCCTGTCGGCCGGCCTGACCGAAACCGCTGAGGACCGTCGCCAGCGCATCAACCTGGCTGGCGGCGTGTCTTCCCTCACTGGTTCGACGCTCGCTACGGCGGCCTGAGGCCGCACGCTGTCGTCGGTGTATCCGTAGGACCATCAAGAACATTGGCAGGGGTGTCCTCGTGGATGCTCGGTCTGAACAGGAGTATCCATGCGAACTATTCGAACAATGAAGATCGTGGCCATCGCCGCGGCGGTGGCCGCCTCGCTGGTGGGCACCGCTACGGCGGCGTCGGCGTCGGCGACCACATCCGTGTCGACCCCGACAGTGGCGCTGTCCTCCAACGCACCGGGGGCCACGGCCACCTACACCGTGGGGTTCCGGGCCACCAGTGGCCTCACCATCGGAACCAGCACCATCACTCTCAACACGGCCAGCGGGGCCCTGCCGGGCAACGCGGCCGACTATGTGGTCGGGGCACAGGGCCGGTCGGCCCCTGTGACCACCGTCGCCACCTCTGGTTCCACCGTGCAGCTGACGGTGCCCACCCTGGGCACGCTAACGACCATCACGGCCAATCAGCCGGTGACGGTGACGGTTGCCGGCGTGGTCAACGCCGGCGCCGGCTTGTATTCGTTGAGCGTGTTCACGTCCGATGACCAGGTGCCGGTGAGCAGCGCCAACTACACCATCGGCACCGCTACCCAGCTGGTGGCGTCCGGTGGCAACAAGCAGACCGCACCCATCAACACCCAGTTCCCCACCCACCTGGGGGCCAGCCTCAAGGACACGGCCGGCAGCCCGGTCCTGCAGGCCGGTGTGCCGGTGACGTTCACGGCACCGTCCAGCTGTGCCACCGGGACGTTTCTCATCGGAGGCAGCTCCACCATGGTCAACACCACGGCCAACGGCATCGCCACCGCTCCCTTCTTCAGCGCCAACGGCATCGCTGGGACCTACACGGTGACGGCCAGTGCCCCCGGACTTCCGTCGGCCACTTTCACCGAGACCAACTCCGGCACCTCGCTGCCTTGTGCGCCAGCCATCGGTGTGGTGAACGCCGGTGACGGGACGGCCACCGTGGACTGGTCTCCACCGGCCTCCAGCGGCGGAACTGCCCTGACCGGCTACACCGTCACTGCCGCTCCCGGGGGCGCCACGGTCACAGTCGGCGGATCGGCCACATCCGCGGTGGTACCCGGCTTGGCCAACGGCACCACATACACCTTTACCGTCACCGCCACCAACAGCCTCGGTGTCGGCCCGGTGTCGGCGGCCTCCAATGCGGTGACCCCGACGACACCTCCGCCCACCAACTCACCTTCCGACCATGGCTACTGGCTGGTCGGCGGGGACGGCGGCATCTTCACGTTCGGGTCGGCGGCGTTCCACGGGTCGACCGGCTCCATCAAGCTGAGCCGCCCGGTAGTGGGCATCACGCCGACCTCGTCCCGCCAGGGCTACTGGCTCGACGCCTCCGACGGCGGGATCTTCGCCTTCGGTGACGCCGGCTTCTACGGCTCCATCCCCGGGTTGGGTATCCTGCCGGCCGGATCGCCGGCCGCCGGCCGCAAGCTGGCCGCACCGGTGGTGGGCATGGTTCCTTCGTCCACCGGCCACGGCTACTTCATGGTGGCGGCCGACGGTGGCGTCTTCGCCTTCGGTGACGCCTTCTTCTCCGGATCGTGCCCGTCCATCGGCGGGTGCGCGGGCGCGGCAGTGGCCGTCATGCCCGACGCCAGCGGGAACGGCTACTGGCTGGTCACGGCCAGCGGCCACGTCTACGCCTTCGGCGACGCTCCGGTCCTCGGGGCTCCCGGCTCGGTGAGTTCACCGGTGACCTCGGCCGTGCGCACGGCCAGCGGGAACGGCTACTGGATCCTCCTGGCCAACGGTACCGTGCTCAGCTACGGCGACGCCGCCAACCTGGGTGGGCCGGTGGGCAGCGCCTCCGCCCTCCGTCCGGCCACGGCCATCTTCGCCACGGCCACCGGCGGCGGCTACTGGGTGGCCCTGTCCGACGGCTCCATCTTCACCTACGGAGATGCCCCCTACGACGGGGGCATGAACGGCGCCCATCTCAATGCCCCGATCATCGCGGCGACGGGCTGGTAGGTACAGCCACACCCGCCGCGCCGCGTTCCCGGGGCCCGGCACCATCTCACGGCATCACCCATCGGGCCGGAGCACCACGGTGCTCCGGCCCGATGCAGCTCTATGTCCGCTTCGTTCACTGCGCCCCGAAGTGGGCGTCGAGAATGGCCACCGTTACTCATCGTGACCACTCCCGTTGCGGTCTTGTGGGACCCGTTTGGGCCGACCCCACCCGCAGGGCAACGTACTCTTGACGTCCCATGGACGATATTCAGGCGGCAATCAGAGATCTGGAGAGGCTGTGCGAGGCCGTGGACGAGCTGGGCGTGACCCTCCGCAAGTCCAAGCGGCAGTTCCGCAAGGTGCTCGGTTCGCTGCAGGACAGGATGACGGTCGAGAAGGCACTCGAGCGAGGGGACTCGGCGGTACCCGGAACTCCCTCACCTTGGCCCTCGAGGAGTTTGAGAGGCAGCGCCACACGTCCCGCCTATCGCTCATCGCCGCCGAGGACAGTCAGGGCGCGTCCATCAACAGCATCAGCAGGTCCTGGGGGATCTCCCGCCAACTGGCGTCACGCTACGTGAACCTGGTGCGGGCCGACCCCGAGGAGCACTAACTGTTGCACGCAACACGTATGGCAATGGTACCGTGACAGCGCCCGGGCCGGCCTTGATTTCCGCCAATCAGTTAGACCGGTTCCCGCCAATCGGTCGTTTGGTCGGCCCGGGCCTTCAATCGCCCGGTCCGATGACCGTCGACGGACCCGGGCTCAACGCATGAGCCGGAAGCAGGCCCGCACTTCTGCCACGAACAGCTCAGGCTGCTCGAAGGCGGCGAAGTGCCCGCCCCGATCGAGTTCATTCCAGTAGCGGAGGTCGGAGAATCCTGTCTCGGCCCAGCGCCGGGAGAGCCGGATGATCTCCTTGGGGAAGATCGAACAGCCTGCGGGTACGCCAATGGGGTCAGAGCCTGCTCCCCCGAAGCTGGTGTCGAAGCTCTCCCAGTAGAGCCGACCAGAGGATGCTCCGGACCCGTTGAGCCAGTAGAGCATCACGTTGTCCAGCAGTTCGTCCCGGGTCAGGACCGACTCCGGGTCTCCGTCACAGTCGGTCCAGGCCCGGAACTTCTCGACGATCCAGGCACACTGGGCGGCCGGCGAATCAGCCAGGCCGTACCCGAGGGTCTGAGGCCGTGTCGACTGCTGGGTGGAGTACCCGGACTCCCACTTCTGGTAGTTCGCCAGTGAAGCCAATGAGGCCTGCTCACCATCAGTCAGGTCGGCGAGGTCGAGTGACCCGAACGGCACCACGGGCATGTTCAGATGGATGCCGGCGAGATGGTCGGCATCCTGTCGGGCCAGCGCCGAGGTGACGGCGGAGCCCCAGTCACCTCCTTGGGCCCCGTACCGCCGGTAGCCCAGCCGAGCCATCAACTGGGCCCACGCGCCGGCGATCCTTGCGATCCCCCAGCCGGTGGTGGTGGGCTTCCCGCTGAATCCGTAGCCGGGCAGAGAGGGACAGACGACATGGAAGGCATCGGAAGCGACGCCACCGTGGGCCACCGGGTCGGTGAGCGGACCGACGACTTTCAGGAACTCGATAACCGAGCCGGGCCACCCGTGGGTGACCACCAAAGGTAGGGCGTCCGGCTCCGGTGATCGGACGTGGAAGAAATGGACGGTACAGCCGTCGACCTCGGTCGTGAACTGGGGCATGGCGTTGAGGTTCCGTTCGACGCGGCGCCAGTCGTAGCCGCCCGACCAGTACTGGCACAGCTGCTGGACGTAGGCCAGAGGGATGCCCTGGGACCAGTCGTCGACGGTCTCGGGGTCGGGCCAGCGGGTCCGCCGGAGTCGCAGGCGGAGCTCGGTGAGCTCGTCCTCGGAAACATCGACTCGGTACGGCCGGACGTCGCTGGTCATGAAGGGCAAGGTAGTGCAGGGCTCCTCGATCCGTCCGACCTGCACTACGGTGACCCCGATGCCAGACTACGACGCCATCGTCATCGGAGCAGGTCACAATGGGCTGACGGCGGCGGCGGTGATGGCCCGGGGTGGCATGCGCGTACTGTGCGTGGAGAAGAACCACTTCATCGGTGGGATGGCCTCCACCAACGAGCTGGTCCGGGGCTACCAGTTCGAGCTGGCCGGGTCGATCCAGTTTCCCATCCCCACCGAGATCTACGACGATCTCGACTTCGCCTCCTGCCCCATCTATGAGCCCGAGGTACAGTCGGCGGCCATCGGTCCGGCCGAGCAGCCTCCGCTCCTCCTCTACAGCGATCCCGAACGCCTGGTCGACCATCTCAACGACGTCCTCGGCCTCGAGGCGGTGCTGGGCATGGCCGAGGTCGCCGGCTGGGCGGAAGCTCCGGCCCGGGCCATCGGCCGGTTCGAGGTACGCAAGCCACCTAAGTCGCTCGACGAGATGTGGGCCTGCGCCACCGACGAGAAGGAGCGAGAGGCCATCCGGACGGCCATGTTCGGCAGCGTGATGGACGTGGTCGACCAGTTCCTCCCCGACCGTCAACGGCACGCCCAGGTGCGGAGCATGCTGTCCTTCCTCTCGGTCAACTCCACCTATCGGGGACCGGCGACTCCGGGGAGCGCCCTGTGCTTGGCTTTCGCTCTCGCCTCCCCCACCGATGCCACCATGGCCAAGGTCCGTGGCGGCATCGGCACCCTCTCCGACCACCTGCTCCAACTGTTCCAGCAGCACGGGGGTGAGCTGCGGCGCCACGTGAAGGTCTTGCGGATCGTGGTGGCGGACGGACGCGTACAGGGCGTGGACCTGGGGGACGGCGAGACGGTCACGGCACCGATCGTGGTGTCCAATCTCGACCCGACGGCCACGTTCACCCAGCTCCTCTCCCGTGATGACCTTCCCGAGGCGTTCGCCCGTCGGGTCGACGCCATCGACCACCGGGCCGTCTACTTCCAGATGCACTTCGCCCTCGGAGGCCTCCCCGAGTACGTCGGCCCCTACGAGGTGTTGAACGATGGCGACCTCCGCCAGAACGTGACCTTCTTCGGCACGGCCGAGCAGATGCAGCTGGACTTCGAAGGGTGTGATCGCGGCCTGGTACCCCAGCGGCCGTCGTGCAACCTGGCCATCTCGACCCTGCGGGACCCCGCACTCGCCCCCGAGGGGAAGCACGCGGCCAGCACGTTCGCCTTCTACTCCCCCATCGGCGCCGACGCCGTCGACCGGGCGCGCCTGCGGGACGAGATGGCCGACCGCATCGTGGCCACCATTGCCTCCCGGGCGCCCAACTTTCCCGAGCTCATCGAGCGACAGATCAACTACCCGGCCTATACCTACGAGCTCATGTTCGGGTGTACAGACGGTGACTTCACCCACGGGCTCCTCCAGCCCGAGTTCATGGGTCCGTTCCGGCCCGGACCCCAAGGTTGGCCGGACAACCCCATCCCGGTGGAAGGCCTCTATCTGTGCGGTGCCGGTTGCCACGGTGGCCCGGGGATCACCTTCATCCCTGGATACAACTGCGGTTACCAGGTGCTCGAATCAGCCGGACGGCCTACCCCTACCTAGAAGGGCAGCCCCACCACGCGAAGGTCGCCCGCGGGGAGGGATGCTCCCTCTTCCAGGGCCGACCAGCAGGTCCGGAGCGGCATGACGATTGTCCCGGTGGGCTGGTCGACCGTCACCTCGCTGGTGACGGGAATCCATCCGAGCCGACCATAGAAGGCCAGGCGCTCGGGTCGGCAGAACAGTATGCCGAGGCGCGGACCACCGGAACGCATCCTGGCCATGGCCCCCTCCACAAGCTGGGCGCCCACCCCGTGCCCCCGGTAGTCGGGGTGCATCATCACTCCCCCCAGGCCGAGCACGGCCCCCTCCCACCCGTCGGCCGTGCGTACCGTGCTGGCCACCCATCCGGCGTGACCGATCAGGCGGCCCCCGTCCATCAGACCGAGATGATCCGACTTGTCCAGCCACTCGATGCCGAGATGGTCGGTCCCGAACGGGTCGGGTTCGCCTCCCGTGACCAGGTCGAAATCATCGGGTCCGAACTCCGGAAGGTCGATCAGCTCCACCCGGGGAAGGGTAGTCGGCAGGTTCAGTGGAATCCCGGGGTCCGACGCCCGCCCTCTCCGGACCGATCCCGCCTCCACCCTCCCGCTGGCCACCAGGTGGTGGCGATACCGTTCTCCCATGAGGTTTCGGCGACGGACCCCGAGCTGGCGGGGCATCGGCCCGCTCCTCCCCGAGGGCACCTCCCTGTCCGTGCAGGAATACGAGGAGTGGCGCCACCTCCACACGTGGGATCCCGGGCGGGACTCGGATCTGTCCATCGTCCACGACCTGACGGCGGCCCACTGGATCGGTCCGCTCCTCACGCCCGGTTCGTTCAACGTCAGCATGACCGCTCCCCAGGGCTACGAGGCCTTCGCACGGATCTTCTTCCCCTTCGAGCACGGCAGCCTCGGGTCCGACGGCCAGTGGTCGAATACACAGATCCGCTGGACCGACCTGGCCCGAGCGAACGGATGGGTGGCCCATGCCCTGATGGAGCGGGAGACCATCGCCCACACCTCCGAGACTCCGGCCGTGCCCGACTCCTGTTCGTGGTCCCTCAGCCCCGAGCAACAGGAGATGCTGCAGGCCATCCTGGGCCGCCACACCACGTCGACGATGGGATGGTTCCTGCTGTGGGAGGGCTTCGGCAACCTCAACGAAAAGGCGTTCGGGCCCCGGGTGCCCAAGGTGGTCCACGACCAGCGGAGCTACTTTCTTCTGCGCGGGCCACTCGACTCCTACCGACAGTTCCCCGATGACCCCAGCTACTGGTGGCCCGATGATCGGGCCTGGTGCCTCTCCACCGACACCGACTTCTCGTGGAGTTATCTGGCCGGAACCAGGGGGTGCGTCGATGAGGTGCTCCAGGCGCCCATAGCCGACGCCTGGGAGACCGTCCCGGACAATCCGGCCCGCTCGGGCATGGACATCGTCAACGACCCCACCGGAGCCGTGCCCCGATCGTCCTGATCGCCCAGAACCCGCTGACGGCTCAGCCCGGCGGTCGGCTCCTTCCAGAGCGTTACCATGGGTCCACGACCGGGGAGGGCAGTTGAGTCACCTTCGACAGATCAAGAGGAAGACCACCGGGCTCCTGGCCGAGCTGGGGAGCACACCGGACGAAGTGGCGAGGACGCTGGAGTCCACCGGCGTCCAGGGCGTCCCGAGGGACAACCACTCGTGCGCCGTCGCCCTGTACCTGTCAGCACTGGTGGGCTCCGAGCCCTGCATCCGTTCGGTCTCCGTTGGACACTGCTCCCTGATGATCTCGCTGGTGGCCCCGGTGGATGACCGGCCGGCCGGTCGTCTCTCGGTGCAGCTACCCAAGGCGGTCCGGGGGTTCGTAGCGGCATTCGACGCCCGCCAATACCCCGAGGTCACCCGGAACGTCGTGGACACGCCGACCCCCGTGCTGACAGTGGCGGCCGAGCCACCGGCCCCGGCCCGATAGGCGATCCACTACTTCCCCCACCTTCGAGTTCCGGGCCGTCCATCCGCCGGCGGGCTATCCGACGGAGGGCGCGGATCCTGTGAGCTAGGCGCAGTCGCCCAAGTTCAGACCTGCCGCAGGGACTCCCGATACATAGCCGTCAGCACCCGGGCCACGGACCCGTGCACTCCCTTCAGGTCACGGGCCAGCTCACCCCACGCTCCGGCGGTGTCGGTGGTGGCCATCTCCATCAGGGTCCCGGCCAGATACGCGTAGGAACGAGACATCCCGGCCAGCAGGAAGTCGAGGTCGACGTAGGGACACCGGTGCTCACCCAGCCACGTGTCGAGCGTCCGGGATGCCGCTTGGATCTGGTCGGCGTGGGCCACCAGGGCAGGAGTCCACCGCGACTCACAGACCCGATCGCACGCATTGAGCACGGCCATGGCCCCGTGAAGGACCGGCGTGATACCCGACTCCCATTGGCGAAACTCGTTCACTGGCTGCCCTCCAGCGTTACCCCTGCTCACTATTCTGTCCGCGCCAGGGACCGTGCGTCGTCCGCACCCTCCCTAGCCCGTCACCGACCCTTCACGCACGCCTCCGGGGAGTCGCGCTGCACGGCCAGAGCACCATCATGACGGGATCCGCGCCTCTTGGATAGGGCACACCGCGCAACGTGGTCGAGGGAACGCCCAACGCAGCTGTCGAACCGTGGGCCCATCTAGGCTGAGGTCATGAGCATCGATCCGGAACGGCTCCAACTCCTTCGAGCCCTCGACGCCTTGCTCGATGCCGCAGCGCAGACCCAGTCCGCGCTGGTCGAGGTCGAGCAGCGGATCCGGCGCACCCGGGAGTTGGCTAGTGAGGGTGCCAGCATCCGTGTCTTCCTCGAGTCGTTCACCGACCCCGGGGGGACGTCTACCGACCTCACGGCGCGCATTGCGTCGCTGGAAGCGGCAAGACGGCGGACCCGACGGCAGATCGTCCTCATGGGTCGGGCCGAGGGGCTGAGCCTCGCCCAACTGGCCAAGTTCTGGGGGGTGTCCCGACAGCTGGTCTCCCGCTACGCCAACGACGCGCCGGACCACGAGGGCCCGACGCCGATCTGAACACTGCGGTCCGGACGTGACGAAACCCCGGTCCTGGCTTGGCGGAAGGCAGTCCCGGGGCTTCGTAGCGTGCAGGTGGAAACCACCGCAGCTTTGCCCCTAGGTCTGGCGGGAGACCGGTTGAGGCTCGGCCATGACGTTATCGACGTGCCAACCGGTCTATCAACAGGTGTTGAATCTCGCACTGTGCCAATGGCGTGGTCCGGTCCGGGACCACGGCACCCCGGGGCGTCCGCCCGGCCGGGGTGGCGCTCCCCATCGGGGAGCAGGTCGGACCATTTGGTACGTTCGGCCTATGACCCGTCCCATCGCCACCACCACTGTTATCGACCGGACCGGCCTGGTGGCGTTCATGAGGAACCGCCACAACGCCATCCTCGCCACCCAGCGAGCCGACGGTTCCCCCCAGCTGTCTCCGGTCACCATGGGCGTGGATCCCGAGGGGGCCATCGTGATCGCCACCTACCCGGAGCGGGCCAAGGCCCGCAATGTGCGACTCCGCCCGGCCGCGAGCGTGTGCGTGCTGTCCGACAGCTTCAACGGTGAGTGGGTTCAGGTGTCCGGGACGGCCTCGGTGGTGGACGTCCCCGACGCCCTCGACGGCCTGGTGATCTACTTTCGCTCGATCAGTGGCGAGCACCCGGACTGGGATGAGTACCGACAGGCCATGCTCGATCAGGGGAAGTCCCTGATCCGGCTGGTCCCCGAACAGTGGGGTCCCATCAGCAGAGGTGGATTCCCCCCTCACCTGGTCAGCTGAGACCGGCCCCGGGCCACGGCACCCAACCGGTGCGGTGGACTGTTGTCGGAGCAGCCCGGTGGAGACCACCCACCATCGGGTGGGTCCGACAGGCGATTTCCCCTGCGACGGGCTGATCGCCCATGATTGACCCCACCCTCATCCCTGACCAGGCGGAGTTCCGATGGCCCTTGATGCACTCGTCGTCGAGCACGTATCCGAAGTCGGGCGAAGTCGAGGGTGCGGCACGGATAGCGTTCACCCCGGCCCGTGGTCGCCCACCATGTGTTCTGCTCGGGACTCACCGTGGGCATCTGCCTGACGCCGGTGGACGAGGCCCACGGGGGCGTCGACGTGGTCGCCGGTTCGCACCGGGCGAACATCGCCCGTGCCCAGGTCGACAGCGAGCTCGATCTGCCGCGGGTCACCCTCAGCGCCGCTCGTGGCGACCTGACTGTGCACATGTCGTGTGCGCTGCACCGCTCCACCCATCCCACCAGCCGCGAGCGCCGGGTCATCTATACCGGCTTTGCGCTACCCCTGCGGGCCGGCGACCACCCCACCGCCGACGGTGAGCAGCAGCTCCGGCGGCACCGGGCAGAGATCGGCAATCCCGGTGCCAAGGCCAAGCTCAGCTACTAGGCCAGACCCGGGACGCGCACCTTCTTCGGCGGGGACCGACGACGAGCCATCCCGAGATGAGACGGAACTGCAACACTTCCCACAGCCAGCACTAAGGAAGGGCCGTTAGTTTTCGAACTGCCGAGTCCGTGGAGCCGGGATCCGCCGCCCGTGCTCCGGACTTGGCGCCAACGTGGCGGCTCCCACCGGAGTGGCCGCGTGGCCGACACGGCCAGGGGGCATCATGAGCTTCCGGCGTCGGTCGTCGACGGCGTGATCGCCGGCCTTACGTGGCCTTCCGCTCGGGCCGAGTCGAAGGGAGTGGCACGCCGGTTTCGAGGAACGTCTTCAGGCTGGACAGGACCACCGGCCAGCCATGGCTCACCATGGTCGCTGCCGTACTTCCCGGTTCGAAGTCATCGTGGACGACCGTCAACCTGACCAACTCCCCCACCGGCTCGATGTCGAAGGTGGCCCGCGATCGACGCTCGGCGGTGAGCGTGGCGCCGACCTCAGCGCCCAGCTGTAAGCGGGCGATGAGCTCCGGCGTGAAAGTGTGCCAGGTGTAGGCCAGTCTCTGATAGGGAACGGATTCGAGCACGATCTGCCCAGGGTCGGCGATGATGATGCCGTTGTTGTCCCAGATCATTGGCGATCCCTCCGCCCAGTCCGTGTCGAACGAGAGTCCCCAGTACCGCTGGGTGAACGCCGGTTCGGTCAGGGCCTTCCACAAGCGTTCGGGCGTGGTCTTGATGTACGTCGTATAGACGAACCTCGGCTCTTCCATCAGGACTTCCTCCAGTGATCGTTGGCGATGCGGCGGGTTCGGTACTTGGGCGTGGCAATCTTCGGTCCAGCGGTCGGCGATCTCATGGATACGTGCAGGGTGCAACCGTTCGCGACCCGCCGAGCGGTGGTCACCGAAGAGGCAGGCTCGAGGAGGGCCAGGTGCCTGCGGACCGATTGCCGATGCACGTCCCACCCCTTTGAGCGTTTCAAGAGGGTCTGTCCGTCTCGACCGTTCTGCCGATCCAGCAGCCAACGGCCACTCGGATCGGCCACCACTCTCAACTCATCGACCGTTGACGTCTCGGACCGGGTGGTCAGA
Source organism: Acidimicrobiales bacterium (assembly GCA_038210245.1). GTDB lineage: Bacteria > Actinomycetota > Acidimicrobiia > Acidimicrobiales > RAAP-2 > Bog-756. Next base: position 908 of record JBBQWW010000059.1, on the reverse strand, counting down.
ACCGCAGGTCCTCGGGGAACGGTGTGCCCGTACCCGCCTGAGATAGCGCTTCAGGCTCAACAAGAAGTAGGCCCACCTGGCGCTGCAATGGGCCATGAATTCATCCGGCTCCCGCCAGTCGGCGTGCGCGAACAGGACTACCGTCTCCTCGTCCTGGTGGGTGAGGTCGAAGGTGATCGTGGTCCCGACCCACTCGTCGTGACCCTCGACACAGGTCCAGCGCACGCGGTCCTCGGGACTCAGCTGTGTGACCTCCATGGCGGCAGCCGGCTCCGGCTGACCGAAGTAGAACCGGAGAATGGATCCTTCGCTCGACTCTCCCCTGACGCCGCCTCGGGTCCACCACTCGGAGAGCCCTTCCGGCGTAGCCACCGCCTGGTACACGCGGGCGAGCGGTGCGGAGATGCCAACCCGATGTCTGATGTCCGGCACGTGAACCTCACTTTTAGGCAACCATCTGGATACCTGACATTAGGCAGCCATCTGGATGCATGTCAACCATTGAGCGATGGGGCCAGCCGCGGGCGCTGTGCTCCGAACTACCGACAGGTGTTCGATAGGCCAACTCGAAGAGGGCGTCCCCCCAGCGAGTAAAGCAGTCACGCAGCTCGGTCCGGAACCCGGTCAACTCGGCCCGGCGTCCTTCGTGATCCCGGGGACGGGCGAGGGAGGACGGTCGGGCCATTGCCGATAGTATTACTACTATCGGAGCCGAACACTGGGATACTGACACCGAACACATGACGACCAAAGACACCGCCACAGAACTCGAGCGCTGCGAGCGCCGGTATCGGGAACTGGCCCGTGAGCTCGCCGACATCGGCTACATCGCGGCAGGCAGCGTGGCCCCTCGATACAACCGCTGCGGGAAGTCGAACTGCCGGTGCCACGGCGACCCCCCGCACCTC
>JBBQWW010000058.1:0-21616 GCA_038210245.1 Acidimicrobiales bacterium | reverse complement strand
GGGCTCGTTCGGGATCTGGCCGCTGGCCAGCACCCCGCCGTAGATGATGGCCACCTCGGCCCCCACCGGCAGGCCCATCGAGGAGATGAAGCTCAGCACGAAGACGGCCAGGTAGCCCCAGGTTTCGAGAAAATGCTCCATAAGCCATCAATGTCTAGTCGGTCGGGGGTGGGTCTGGGGCAGTACCCCCGGGTCTCCGTTCTTTTGCTGGGATCCGGATACCCCACGCCGGGTGCGGTACCGTCACCGGCGTGACGGCGTCTGCAGGAGGCGAGCCACCCGGTGGTCGGCAGTGCACGACGCCTGAGGGCCTGGGTATCGCCGCCTACGACTTCGGGGGCCGGGGGCCGGACCTGCTCCTCGTCCATGCCACCGGATTCTGTGCCGCGCCGTTCGCTCCACTGGCCCGGGCCCTCGGAGCCAGCTACCACTGCTGGGGACTGGACCTGCGGGGGCACGGCCACTCCGATCGACCCCCGGACGGGGACTTCGCCTGGTCCGGCTTCGCCACCGATGTCCTGACCGTCATCGACCAGCTAGATCTGGACCGTCCCTTCGGGTTCGGTCACTCATGCGGAGGGGCCTCCGTCCTGCTGGCCGAACAGGCCCGACCCGGCGTGTTCCGTTCGCTCTACTGCTTCGAGCCGGTGGTCATGCCCGATGCCGCTCGTGCCTTCATCGCCGAGAAGAATCCTCTAGCCGACGGGGCCCGTCGTCGGCGAGCGACCTTTCCTTCGTCCGAGGAGGCGCTGACCAACTACGCCTCGAAGCCTCCCTACGGCGAGCTCGACCCCGAAGCCCTCCGGCTCTACGTCGAGGCCGGATTCGCCCTCGTCCCCGACGAGGAGGGTGGCGACGGGCGGACCGTCCGGCTCCGGTGCCGCCGGGAAGATGAGGCGGCCACGTTCACCGCGGCCGGAGAGCACGACGCCTTCGCCCACTTGGCCACCGTCGGCTGCCCGGTGACCCTCTGCTGTGGAGCGCTGACCGACGCCTTCGGACCGCGCCTCATGCGGGCCGATGCCGAGCCGATGGCGCGGGCCCGGGTCGAAGTCCTCCCGGACATGGGCCACTTCGGTCCCCTCCAGCACCCGGCCACGGTGGCCCGTTCGGTCATCCGGGCCTTCGAGGCCGCCGGGGAGCCCGGCGATGGCACACCTGCGTCGTAGTCTGTAGCCGTGGCCTTCGAACTCCCCCGGACCCTCTCGCCGTCCAAGGTCACGTCGTTCCGCGACTGTGCCCTGGCCTTCCGGTTCAACGCCATCGACCACCTGCCCGATCTACCCACCATCTGGACCGTCAAGGGCACCTTCGTACACAGCGTGCTGGAGGGCCTGTTCTGGCACCACGGGCCCGGGCACCGCACCCCCGAAGCCGCCCGGGCCCAGTTGGACAAGGCGTGGTCCGACCTCCAGGACGACCCCGACTATCGCTCCTTGGACCTGACCCCGGTCCAGGCCGATCAGCTCCGAGCCGAGTCCGAGGTCCTGGTGGACAACTACTTCTCTCTCGAGGATCCGAACGAGGTCACCCCGGTGGGCATCGAACTGCTCCTCGAGGCCCGGGTGGGCTCGATGCGTCTCCGGGGCATCATCGACCGCCTCGACCTCACGCCCGACGGCGAGCTGGTGGTGGTCGACTACAAGACAGGGAGGGCCCCGTCGCCCGCCTTCGAGCACGGCAAGCTCATCGGTGTCCACATCTACGCCCTCCTCTGTCAGGAGGTGCTGGGTCGGCGACCGATCCAGGTCAAGCTCCTGCACCTGAAGGAGCCCACCGCCATCATCGCCGAACCGTCGGAGCAGGCCGTGCGGGGGCAGCGCACGAAGACCCTGGCCGTCTGGTCGGCCATCGAACGGGCCTGCCACGACGAGGACTTTCGGCCCCGTACCTCGCCCCTCTGCCGGTACTGCCGTTTCCAGGCCTACTGTCCGGCCTATGGGGGCGACCCGAAGGAGGCCGCCGCGGTGCTCGGCGCCGGGGTGGGCGGGGCGGCATGAGTCCCGATACCACCGGCGATCCGGTCGGAGCCGATCGGGGATCGACGCCATTGGAGCATCCCTCGTCGGGCACTCCCCCACCGGGACCACCCGGCCTGGCCCGAGTGGTGAAGGCGGTGGACGACGGTGTCGACGCCTGGTTCGAGCCGCTCCGTGGGATACCCGCCCTGGACGGGATAGCCAAGGTGGTGACCGGACTCGGAGACCACGGGATCATGTGGGCAGCCACCACCGTGTGGAGGGCCCGACACACCGGCCCCGAGCGGGCCCGGGCGGTCCGGGCCCTCACCATCGCCGGCATCGAGTCGACCATTGTGAACCGGACGCTGAAGGCCGCGGTCGGCCGATCACGGCCCGACCCTGAGGGGCTCGTGCTCACCGCAGCTGGTGTGCCGGTGCGCGAGCCCACCTCCAGCAGCTTTCCCAGTGGTCACACCCTGGCCGCCTTCTGTGCCGTCACCGTGATGAGCCAACGGGACGACCGGGCCGGTAACGTCCTGCTGTTCGCCAGCGCCTCGCTGGTCGGGCTGAGCCGCCTGCACCTGCGGGCCCATCACGCCTCGGACGTCCTCGGCGGTGCGGCCATCGGTATGGCCCTGGGCCTGGTGGGGCGACGGCTCCTCTGAGCCGGCCGGTCGGGCCCTTCGGTGGAATGCAGATCCGCCCCCCGGGGTTGACCATGCATGAAGCCGCTGCAGACCTTCTCCGTGACCTGGGACTACCGGTGCCCTTTCGCCCGGATCGGCCACGAGCACGTGCTCGACGCCTTGGCCGCCGGAGCGCCGTGGGACGTGACCTTCGTGCCCTTCTTTCTCAACCAGTCCCACGTTCCTGAGGGTGGCCTACCGGCCTGGGACGACCCGGACCAGCAGTCCGACCTCACGGCCCTGGCCGCCGGGATCGTGGTTCGTGACCGGTTCCCCGAGCATTTTGTGGCGGTGCACCGGGCCCTGTTCGCCGCCCGACACGAGTCCGGAGGCGATCTGCGCGATCGGGCCGTGGTCCTCGGGGCGCTGGATGGGGCCGGTGCGGACGGCCACGCCGTGCTGGCCGAAGTCGACGACGGCTGGCCGGCCAAGCAGATCCGAGTCGAGCACGAGGACATGGTCTCCCGGCTCGACGTGTTCGGAGTTCCCACCTTCATCGTCGGCGACCAGGCTGTCTTCGTCCGCCTCATGGCCCGGCCCGAGGGCGATGCCGACCGGGCCCGGGCCACTGTCGACCGGGTACTGGGCCTGATCACCGACCATCCCGACCTCAATGAGTTCAAGCACACCCGCCTGGCCGGCTGATCCCGGGGAGGCTCCACGGCGCCGGTCCGGGGTTCCAGCGAGCCGGGGCCGGACTCAGATACCGACCAGGTCGGCCAGCACTGCGACGGTGGCTTTGATCTCGTCGGCGGAGCCGAACGGTGCTGCACAGAACTCGGTGGCGCCGATGTCGGCCAGGCGCCGGATCTGGGCCCGTACTTCGGACTCGTTGCCCACGATGGCCACGTCGGCCGGCCCCGCCGCTCCTTCGCGATCGAGCATGGCCCGGTAGGAGGGCAGAGTTCCGTAGATGACGAACAGGTCGGAGGCCAGGGCCCGGGCGGCGTCAGTGTCACCGGTGACACAGACCGGCAGGCCCACCCCGATCCGGGGCTCCGGCCTCCCCGCCTCCGTGGCGGCAGCACGGATGGTCGGGATGATGTGGGACTCGATGGTGGCCGGGCCCGTCATCCAGGTGACGGTGCCCGAGGCCATGCGGCCGGCGATGGTGAGCATGGCGGTCCCCAGGGCGGCCACCAGCACGGGGGGCGTCGGGGCGTCGATCTGGAGTGGTCCGAAGGTCGAGGCACTCAACGTCTCGCCGGCGAAGGCGGCCTGCTCCCCTTCGAGGAGGGGCATCAGGATGGAGAGGTACTCCCTCATGTGGCGGGCCGGCTTCTCAAAGGACTGCCCGAACACATTCTCGATGACCAGCTGGTGGGAGAGTCCGATTCCCAGGGTCAGGCGACCGCCGGTGGCGGCCTGCACGGTCAGGGCCTGAGCGGCCAGCATCACCGGGTGCCGCGGGTAGGTGGGCACCACCGCGGTGCCGAACTCGATCCCTGACACCTCCCGACCGATGGCGGCGATGGCGGTGAGGGCGTCATAGGCGAAGATCTGGGACGCCCAGGCCGTCTCGAGCCCGGCGTCACGCAATCCGGTCACCTGGGCCACTACCTCGTCGAATGGCTTCTCGGTGTCGAACATGGAGCCGATGCGCATGGTGCTCTCCTTGAGGGGTGGTGGTGGTGGGGCTGCATCGTCAGGATGCGTCGACTGGCTGGCTGGTATTCGGGCGGTCCGTCTTCCGGGCTAGGACCGGGATCTCCGTCTGTCCAGGCCCACCGTATCGGCCGCGATGGCGGCGCGGGCCCCGCTCCAGGTCCCGTGTGTCTCCGGCCGTCCGGCCAGATGGGCCGATCCGGTGGGGTCAGGCCGTCCAGGGCGGGGCCAATCCGGCCACAGCCTCCTCGAGGGTGACGCCCAGGGGGATGACGGCCATCACCGGGATGGTCACGCCGTTGGCCACGTAGCGCCCGACGTGGGCCCGGCACTCGTCATAGGAACCGTGCACCACCAGGGCATCCACCACCTCGTCGGGGATGGCGGCCAACGCCCCCTTGCGGTCGCCGGCCTGCCAGGCCTCCCACATCGGCTCGAGCTCGGTCCCCCGGCCCAGCCACCGATGGAAGGCGGCGTAGACCCCCACGTTGAGGTAGGCGGCAATCATCCGGCGCCCCACCGCCCGGACCATGTCGGTGTCCTCGGACGGGCAGACGAAGATGCGGGCGGTCACCGGGATATCGGCGTCCAGCTCGGGAATGACCGTGGCCACGTCTTCGGCCGATAGCCAGTTGATGATCACACCGTCCGCCTCTCGTCCGGCCAATCGCAGCATGCCGGGCCGCAGGGCGGCCAGGAACAGGGGCGGCGCATGCTCCACCGGTCGGGCCAGACGGAAGCCCCGGACCCGGAAGGTGTCGTACTGCTCATCGACCTTCTCCCCGGCCAGGGCGGCCCGTAGGAAGCGGATGGTGTCACGCACCCGTTTGTAGGGCTCCTCGAACTCAATATCGTTCCACCGGGAGACGATGACGTCCGACGAGGTCCCGAGACCGACGGTGAACCGACCCGGAGCCGCTTCGGCCAAGGCGGCGATGCTCTGGGCCAAGAGCCCCGGACCCCTGGTGTAGACGGGCAGGATGGCCACCCCCAACTGGAGGGCCGGGGTCCACGCCGCGGCCAGAGCCAGTGGCGTGAGGCCATCGGCCCCGTCCGTCTCCGCCGACCACACGTCGGTGTACCCCAAACGCAGCAATTCCTCATACCACTTGCGATGATCGGCCAAGGTGACCCCGTCGAACGGGACCGTGATCCCGTATCGGGGACCGGGGGTGGAAGCACTCTGATCGTCAGGCATGTCCCAGTGATACACCCTCCCGCCATGCTGTACCCATGACCACGGCCCACCGACGTTCCATCGACACCACCCAGCCCGAGCTCCCCCTGTTCGAGCCCCCTACCGAGTTGGGTCCCCCTCGTGAGGACGGGTGGAGGCTCGACGAGCACACCCGCCAGATCGGGCTCCGGGGTGTCGCCCGGGCCCGGGCCGGCCTGGGACGGTCGGAGACCGCCGACGGCGACCGTCGGCCTGGCGGCCGGGGTCCGACCGGTCGCGCCGCCTGACAGCCGACGCACTACGGTCGTGCCCATGCCGACCGTTGCCGAGCGTCTCGGTTATTCGACCGAAGCCAGACTCCTCATCATCAACTGTGCCGACCTCGGGCTGTGCCACGCCGCCACCGTGGGTGTGTACGACGCCCTCCGCGAGGGCATCGGCTCCAGCGGCTCGCTCATCGTCCCGGCCCCCTGGGCCCGCGAATCGGCGTCCCGCTTCCGGGGTGATGACATCGGGGTCCAACTGGCCCTCAATGCCGAACATGACCGGTACCGGTGGGGGCCCATCACGCAGGCTCCGTCGCTGCTCGACGGGGACGGGGGGTTCCCCCGCACGGTCACCGACGTCTGGGACCATGCCGATCTGGACGAGGTCCGACGGGAGTGCCGGGCCCAGGTGGAGCGGGCCGTGCTCTGGGGATTCGACATCAGCCACCTGGCCGCCCACCTCGACGCCCTGGTGCTGCGGCCCGAGTTCTTCGACATCTATCTCGAGCTGGCCGTGGACTTCGCCCTGCCCCTCCGGTTGTTGGGCGCCGAGGCGGAGCCCAACGTCGGCTTCCCCGTCCGCCAACTGGCCTCCGACGGGGGCGTGCTCTTTGCCGACCACTTCGCTTCGTTGCCCCCGGTGGACACCCGCAGGGCCTTCGTGGCGCTGCTGGCCGCCCTCGAGCCCGGGATCACCGAGCTCTCCCTCCGCCCGGCCGTGGACACTCCGGAGCTCCGGGCCATCGCCACTGACTGGCGGGCCCGTGTGGCCGACGAGGTGTTGTTGGTGGCCGATCGGGGGCTGGACCAAGTGATCTCCGAGGCCGGGGTCACCCTGATCGGGTACCGGCCCCTCCGGGACGCCATGCGCCAGGGCTGACACCTGGGGTTCCGGATGCCGGTCCGGTAGGGAGCGGCATCCCCGAAGGGCCCGGGAGCGCCGATATCCTGAAGGGCCATCGATGGGAGCGCACGTGGCCGAGGGTGACCAGCCGGATTCGCAGGGTGCCACCCGGGAGCATCAGCTTCCCCCCGCCGGATCCACGCCGCGCTCCGTCCGCCTCGAGGGTCTGGTGCTGCTGGACGCGGCCGCCACCGAGCCGGTGGCCATCGAGGCCGTCCTGTTCGCCGACGACGGCATCGGGGTCATCCACGTCCGCGGCGAACGCCCCCGGGTACTGCCCTGGTCCTCACTCACGGCCCACGCCGTCGAAAAGTGGGTGGGTGGAGAGATCCCGGCCCAGTGGCTCCACCAGGACCTCGACGCCGCCGGCCTCCAGCCGTGGGCCGGTGTGGCGCCGGCCCGGCCGGACCCGTCAGCCAGGCCCCGCCCCCGGGTGGCGGCCGGGGCCTTGATCGGCATCCAGACCTCGTACGGCACCTACCGGTTCCTCTATCCCGGTGGCGATCCCTCGGAACTGTCCCGTCGGGTCACCGAGTTCGCCGTCCGGCATCAGGGACCTGCCGCCGCCTCCACGGTGACCCGGGTGGTGGCCTGGGGCCAGGACGTCGAGCGGCGGCAGTCCCGTCGCCCGGCCCCGAAGCCGGCGGGGTGGGCCCGGGTCCAGCCCTACCTGGTCATCGCCCTCCTGGTCTTCGTCGCCGTGGTGGTGACGCTGATCCTGCTCCAGAGCGCCGGCAAAATCCACCTGCCCCTGCTCGGAGGCTCTGGCTCCAGCGGCGGAGCCATCGGCGCCCACCCGGTCCTCAGAACTCGGTGATCGCCGCCACCTGGCGTCTCAGGTCCTCACCGGCCGGCTCCCGGGCCGCGGGCAGCAGATCCATGGCCACCACCATGGATCCGGCCACCTTCATGCGTCCCTGCATGAAGGCCACACTGGGGTCCAGACCTCCGGACTGGATGGCGGCGGCATCACTCCACGACAGGGTCAGCGTGATGTCGGGCGACTCGAGGGAGCCGACGGCTGCCGACGTGGGGAGACCGTCGGAAAGGACCCAGTAGCAGGAGACATCCCCGTCAGGGCCCCCGGTGATCACCTGCTGGATGCGAGCCGAGAGCCCCGGGCGCTGGGGTAGCCCGGCGGCCAGGTCGCGGGCCTGATCGAACCAGGCATCGGACAGCCAGCGGGTCACCCGTCACCCCGCAACCCAAAGAACAGATCGGTCTCCAGCGGGCCGTCGACCCCGCCCGGATCCGTCTCACCCGGCGGCGCCATGGTGTCAGCCCTGGCCACCAGGGCCAGGCGGTAGTCGTCGTAGGGGTGGATGGAACGCATGACCTCGGGAGGCAGCCCGAACCAGAACGGTGAGGAGGGGTCGACCTGGGTGGCGTGGGCACGCAGGGCGTGGCTCCGGACATCAGCGAACTCGGAGACGTCCACCGACGTGGTGACCTTGGGGGCGGGCATCTCCTCCCACCGCCTTCTCCATTCGGCGTCGAAGGGGGACTCGAGGCCCAGCTCCTCGAACTTCTCGTGGATCTCTCGGAAGCGGGTGACCGAGAACTCGGTGTAGTAGAGCTTGCTGGGCTGCCACGGCGTGCCGACGGCGGGGAACCGGTCGGCATCGCCCGCCGCCTCGAACGCCGCCACACCGATCTCGTGGACCCGCAGATGGTCCGGGTGGGGATAGCCCGACTGTTCGTCGCCATAGACCACCATGACCTGGGGACGGGTGCGCCTGACCACGGCCACCAGCCGCTCCACGGCCTCGTCCAAGGGTGCCTGGGCGAAGCTGGCCGGATTGGCGTTGGCCTCCGAGCCGGCCATTCCCGAGTCGCGGTAGCCCAGCATGACCACTTCGTCGTAGCCGATCACCCGGGTGGCCTCGGCCAGCTCCTCCCGGCGCAGGTCGGCGAGTCGGGCGTGAACCTCGGGGGTGTCGAGCGCCGGGTTGAGGACCTCCCCCTCCTCCCCACCGGTGCAGCACACCAGCACGGTGCGGATCCCCTCGGCGTGATAGAGGGCCACCGAGCCAGCCCCCTTGGAGGACTCGTCATCGGGGTGGGCGTGGACGGTGAGCAGGCACAGCGGTTCGGGCACGCCGATCACGCTACCGGGCAGGGAAGCCCTAAGCTTCACTCGCGAAGATCGAGGAAGGATCCAACGGTATGGGCGTGATGAAGCGTTTTACTGGGATTGTCCAGGCCAAGACCAACAAGCTGCTCGACAAGGCGGAGGATCCGAGGGAGTCGCTGGACCTCTCGTACCAGAAGCAGCTGGAGAGCCTCCAGAAGGTCCGCCGCAGTGTGGCCGACGTCACCACGGCCAAGAAGCGGATCGAGCTGCAGGCGTCCCAGCTCCAGGGGCAGGCCGACAAGCTGCAGAGCCAGGCCAAGGCGGCCCTGACCCAGGGCAACGAGGACCTGGCCCGGGAGGCCCTGGGCCGGCGGGCCGCCCTGGCCGAGCAGCTCACCGACCTCAAGACCCAGCACGACCAGGTCTCGGCCCAGGAGCAGAAGCTGATCGACACGGCCCAGAAGCTCCAGGCCCAGGTGGACTCCTTCCGCACCAAGAAGGAGACCATGAAGGCCACGTACACCGCCGCCGAGGCCCAGACCAAGATCGGCGAGGCCGTCTCGGGCATCTCGGAGTCGATGAGCGACGCCGGCATGTCCATGCAGCGGGCCCAGGACAAGATCGATGGCATGCAGGCCCGGGCCGGGGCCATGGACGAGCTGCTGGCCTCGGGGGCCCTGACCGATCTGACCAATCCGGTGGACGACATCCAGGCCCAGCTGGACAAGGCCTCCACCACCTCGACGGTCGACGCCGAGCTGGCCGCCCTCAAGGCCGAGGTGGGTACGGGGGCTCCTCCCGCACCCGAGCTGGGGACGGCGGTGGCGGAACCTGCGGCGGCCCACGAGGAGTCTCCGTCGTGATCGTCCGGATCCTCGGCGAAGGCCAGTACCTGGTACCCGACGACCAGCGGACCACGTTGGAGCAGCTGGATGATGACCTCGACGGCGCCGTCGATACCGGGGACGAGACCGGGTTCGCCGCCGCCCTGGCCGCCCTGACCGCCGAGGTCCGCTCCGCGGGCCAGGCCCTGGCCGACGACGACTTCGCCCCTTCGGACCTGGTCGTCCCGTTCGCCGACGCCTCCCTGGAGGAGACCAAGGCCCTGCTGGCGGATCACGGCGACAGCACAGGAGGAGACGACCGCTGAGGTCAACCTGATGAGCACCGCCCGCAACATCCCCAACGATCACGGACTCACCATCCGGATGTTCACGACCGGCCTCATGCTGGTGATCCTCTACGGAGCGGTCATCGGGCTGCTGATCTACTTCGGCCTGTCGATCGGGCTGGTGCTGGTGTTCGCCGCCGTCATCCTCTTCGTCCAGTACTGGTTCTCCGACAAGATCGCCCTGTTCGGGATGGGTGGCCATATCGTCACCCCGGAGCAGGCCCCCGAGCTGCACGGCGTCATCGACCGACTGTGCGCATTAGCCGACATGAAGAAGCCCCGGGTGGCCATGGCCGACACCGACGTGCCCAACGCCTTCGCCACCGGGCGCAGTCCCAACTCGGCCGTGGTCTGCGCCACCACCGGTCTCCTCCGGCGCCTCGACGAGTCCGAACTGGAGGCGGTGCTGGCCCACGAGCTCAGCCATGTGGCCCACCGGGACGTGGCCGTGATGACCATTGCCAGCTTCTTGGGCATGGTGGCCGGAATGATCACCCGCATCATGTTGTGGACCGGGCTCATGGGTGGCTTCGGGGGCGGCTCCAATAACAACAACAACAACAACAGTGGCGACAACGCCGCTCTGGTGGAGATGCTGGTGCTGGTGGTCTCGGTGGTGGTCTACGCCATCAGCTTCCTGTTGACCATGGCCCTGTCCCGCTACCGCGAGCTGGCCGCCGATCGCTCGGGGGCTCTGCTCACCGGCCGCCCCTCGGCCTTGGCGTCCGCGCTGGTGAAGGTCACCGGAGAGATGTCCCGCATCCCGACCCGGGACCTGCGTTCGGCCGAGAGCTTCAACGCCTTCTACTTCACCCCGGCCATCGCCAAGAACGGCGTCAGCCTGTCCACCCTGTTCTCCACCCATCCCTCCCTCGATCAGCGGTTGGCTCAGCTGTCCAAGATCGAGGCTGAGCTGGGCCGTCCCTCGTGAACCCCGCCGACCATGGTCACCGCCGCCGTCCGCTGAGCGTCAGGCGCTGATGGGCCTCTTCAGCTCCATCATGGGGAAGACCAAGCCCGTCCAGGCCAACCTCGACGCGCTCTTCGCCCTCCCGTCGGCCTCCATCACCCTGCAGAGTGCAGCCGGCATGTCCTGTTCAGGGCATGCCGGGGTGTGCTTCAAGCCCCCGACCGGCCAGGGATTCGAACAGATGCAGGCCGAGGTGGTGTCGCTGCTGTCCATGGACGGGACTGGCGGACTTCACCAGGAGAAGGACTCCTTCGGCTACCAGTGGCTGGTGGTCGAGGACACCGACATCGAACAGCTGGTCACCCGGATCCACCTGGTCAACTCGTCACTGTCCGACTCGGGCTGGGGCCCCCAGCTCCTGTGCTCGGTCTTCGGCCTGGCCGACCTGCCCACCGGCGCCGGCGCCGACTCCGAGTCGGCGGCCCTGGTGGAGACCACGGCGGGACCGGGGTCTCTGCTCCCGTCCACTGCCTACCTGGTCTACCTGTTCAAGCGAGGAACGTTCTATCCCTTCGTCCCCGAGGGCCACGAACGACGGGACACCGAGCAGGAGCTGAAGCTGAAGAGCCTGGTGACCGACGATCTGACCGTGGAGGCCGACCTCGATCGCTGGTTCCCGCTCTGGGACCTCCCCGTCGGGTGACGGCCAGGCAACTCGACATCTGAACGGTGGAGCTGCTCCTCCGGACAGAGACCCTGTCCGTGTGCCGGTTGGCCCCGGACCAGCCCTGGCCTGACCGTCCCGACGACGGCTCGCTCTATTCGGCCACCTCGTCCGGCCCGGAACGGTCCCTCGTGTGTCGGGCCGACCTGGCCCCGGTCGGGGCCCGCACCGAGGCGGGCTGGCGGGCTCTCACCGTGGCCGGTCCCCTCGATTTCGCCCTGGTCGGCGTGGTGGCCGATCTAACCGCCGCCGTGGCCGGAGCCGGCGTCAGCGTCTTCGTGCTCTCGACCTACGACACCGACCACCTGCTGGTGCGGATCGACGACCTCGATGCGACGGACCGCGCCTTGACCGCCGCCGGCCACTCGTTGACTCGCTGAGGACGGGGTGCCTGCAGGTCAGGAGACCGGGGACGGTCCGATCCGGTCGATGGCGCGGGCCAGGGCGAAGTCGAGGGCGGTGATTCCGCCGGAGTCGTGGGTCACCAGGGCCAGGGACACCCGGTTGTAGCGGATGTCGATGTCGGGGTGGTGATTCGCCGCCTCGGCCAGCTGACCCACCTCCCCCACGTAGGCCAGGGCGCCGGCGAAATCGGCCAGGGCCACGGTTTTGACCAGCTTTCCGGCGATCAGGTGCCAGTCCGGTCCCCCCTCGAGGGCCAGCGCCGCAATCACCTCGGCCTCGCTCAAGACCGGCTCGGACATCTACGCCGACGCCCCCACCGGTGCGGACGGCGAGAAGACCACTGGCAGGGACTCGTACCCAGAGACGAAGTTGGCCGCCCGTTTGGGAGGCGGCTGGTCGTCGGCGAGGGTCAGGTCGGGGAGGCGGTCGAGTAAGCGGTTGAACATGACGCTGAGCTCCATCCGGGCCAGCCGGTTGCCCAGGCAAAAATGCGAACCGAACCCGAAGGCCATGTGGTCGTTGGGCGTGCGGGTGATATCGAACTCCTCGGGGGCGTCGAAGACCGACTCGTCACGGTTGGCCGACGGGTAGAGGAGCAGCAGCTTCTGGCCCTGGTGGAGGGTCTCCCCGTGGAGGTCGACGTCTCTCGTCATGGTGCGGGCCATGTTCTTGATGGGTGAGACCCAGCGCAGCATCTCCTCCACCGCCCCGGGCATGAGGGACCGGTCAGCGGCCAGGCTCTTCAGCTGGTCGGGGTGACGGAGCAGTTCGTACATCCCTCCACTGATGACGTGACGGGTGGTCTCGTCCCCCCCGATCAGGATGAGGAGGGACTCGTAGATGATGGAGCTCTCGTCGAGGCGGTTCCCCTCGATTTCCGCATGGACCAAGGTGCCGATGAGATCGTCGGACTGGCTGTCCCGCCGCCGCTGCTCGGCCACCGCCGTGATGTATTCGGCGTACTCCATGGCCGCCACGGCGGCGACATCCATGGCCCCCGGATCCGGCGAGCCCAGGGACTTGAGCATGTCGTCGGACCAGCGCAGCAGGTCGTCGCGGTCCTCGGGAGCCACGCCCAGCATGTCCCCGATCACGATCATGGGTAGCGGCGCGGCGATGTCGTTCACGAAGTCGGCCGACCCGGCCTCGCACACCCGGTCGATGATGGCGTCACAGACGGTGCGGATGCCCTCCTCGCTCTCCTTGATGCGTCGGGGCGTGAACCCCTCACTCACCAGGCGTCTACGTCGCACGTGCTCGGGGGCGTCCGTCTCGATCATCATGGGCAGGGGGAACCCGTCCGGACGGATCCCGCCGGCGTTGGAGAAGGTGTCGGGGTCCTTGGAGATCTCCCGGATGTCGGCGTAGCGGGTGATGCCCCACACCCCGGAGGCCTCGTCGAAGTAGGCCGGGGCGTGCTGGCGCATCCAGGCGAAGGCCGGGAAAGGGTCGCCACCGTAAAACGTGCCGTCGGCCAGGCCGATACTCAACTCGGTAGGCGGTGTGGTCATGGCCTCTCCCCGTGGTCGTAGGTCCGGTCGCTCCACCCGACCGGTGGGACGCGTCCCGAACCCTCCCCGGTGTCACCCGGTTCTGGGCGAAGTATAGGCCTGCGATCTGACGGATCGTCAGACCGACTGACCCGGCGGGACGTCGGACGAGGAGTGGCGGTTCGGCAACTCAGGACGGACGGCAAGGGGCCAGATCGCTGCGGGCCGGGGCGGCGTGGTCTTGGTCGGCGTGATCGATGAGCTGGGTCGGCGTCGTGCATGGATCGGCAACGGCTGAACCCGCTGCCGCGCCGGGACCGCCCGCCCGGCCGGGACGTCACGGGTGGGTCATGGACTCCGGACGCACCGCCTCGTCGAACTGCTCCCCGGTCAGGTAGCCCAGAGCCAAGGCCGACTCCTTCAGGGTGCTGCCCTCCTTGTGGGCCTTCTTGGCCACCTCGGCGGCCTTGTCGTACCCGATGAGGGGGTTGAGCGCAGTGACCAGCATGAGTGAGTTCTCGAGGTGCTGGCGGATGCGGGCCTCGTTGGGCTCGAGGCCGTCCACGCAGAACTCGGTGAAGGCCAGCGAGGCCTCGGTGATGAGGCGCACCGAGTGGAGCACGTTGTGGATGATCACCGGCTTGCACACGTTGAGCTCGAGGTTGCCCCGGGCGCCGGCCATGGCCACGGCGGCGTCGTTGCCGTAGACCTGGATGCACACCATGATCATGGCCTCGCTCTGGGTGGGGTTGACCTTGCCCGGCATGATCGAGGAGCCGGGTTCGTTCTCGGGGAGGTTGAGTTCGCCGAGTCCGCTGCGGGGGCCAGAACCCAGCCACCGCAGGTCGTCGGCGATCTTGATGAGCGAGGCCGCTGTGGTGCGCAGGGCCCCACTGGTCATGACCAGGGCGTCGTGGGCGGCCAGGGCGGCGAACTTGTTGGGGGCGGTGATGAATGGCAGCCCGGTGAGCTCGGCGATGGCTGAGGCCACCCGGGTGCCGAACTCGACATGGGTGTTGAGGCCGGTGCCTACGGCCGTCCCGCCGGCGGCCAGCTCGTACAGGTCGTCCAGGGTGAGTTCGATGCGGCGGAGGTCAGCATCCAGCTGGGCGACATAGCCGGAGAACTCTTGGCCGAGGGTGAGGGGAACGGCGTCCATCAGGTGGGTACGGCCGATCTTGGTGATGCCGGCGTAGGCCTCGGCCTTGGCCTGGAGGGCGTTCCGGAGGGTCCGGATGGCCGGGATCAGCCGGTGTGTGATCTCCTCGACGGCGGCGATGTGCATGGCCGTGGGGAAGGTGTCGTTGCTGGACTGGCTCATGTTCACGTCGTCGTTGGGGTGGACCGGCACTTTCGACCCCAGTACGCCACCAGCCATCTCGATGGCACGGTTGGAGATGACCTCGTTGGCGTTCATGTTGGACTGGGTGCCGCTCCCGGTCTGCCACACCGACAGAGGGAACTCGTCGTCCAGCTTCCCTTCGGAGACCTCGCGGGCCGCGGCGACGATCAGCGCCGACGTCTCCGGCGTCATCTTGCCCAGGTCGGCATTGACCTGGGCCGAGGCCTCCTTCAGGATCCCAATGGCCCGGATGAGGGGCTTGGGCATCCGGTCATCCCCGATGGGGAAGTGGTGCAGGGATCGGGCCGTCTGGGCCCCCCAGTACCGGTCGGCGGGCACCTCGATGGCCCCCATGCTGTCGGTCTCGGTGCGAGTTCCGGGGCTGGTCTCACTGGTCTCACTGGTCATGGCGGCGTCCTTCCGGTCGGTCTCGGTCGATCAGGCTCCCCCAGCGGTGCGCGACCCTACCGTGCGTGGCTCCGGGGGGGTAGGGGGACGGGGTCGGGGTGGGCCGCCCTAGCCGTCAGCACGGCGACAGCTGGGACATACCCCGACCAGGTCGAACTGATGCCCGGTGACCTCGTAGCCCTGCTCTTCGGCCACCACGCGGGCAGCCTCGGCCATGGCTCGCTCCAGCCGGGCCGACGGAGCGACGTCCTCCACCTTCCCGCACTGCCCGCACGCCAGATGGTGGTGGTGCCCAGCCAGTTCCTCGGCCAGCTCGAAGCGACCGTGGTCGTCCACCCCGGTGACTCGCCGCACCACGCCGGCCTCGATCAACGAGGTGACGTTGCGGTAGGCGCTGGACTGGGGCAGTTCGAGGTTGGTGGCCAGAATCTCCGGGATGGAGAGTGGGCGGCCGGCGTCGGCCAGCGTGGCCACCAGGGCCTGGCGCACCGGTGTATAGCGCTGCTCGTGGCCGGCCAGGCGCAGGGCGACCTGCTCGTGGACGGAGGGGGCGGCGATCATCGGCCCGATAGTACGACGTCAACCCGTGGTATCTGATCCTCCCGGTCGAACCGCCGTGTCCACGGCCCCGATGTGGCGGCGATGGCCCCCAGGTAGCTGGCGGTGGCCACGGCCAGGATCCCGAAGCTCGGCGGCACCTTGGGAGCGAGGTAGGACACGGTCAGTCCGATCCACACGGAGCCCACGGCGATGGCGGCCGACAGCCACACCGCCCCGAACGGGCGCGAGGTCAGGCGCTGGCTGGCTCCGGCCGGTGCGGCCACCAGCCCGAGCAGCAGCAGGGCCCCCACGGCCTGGGTAGCCACCCCGGCGGTCACGCCCAGCAGGATGAAGAAGGCGTAGCCGAGGGCCCGCACGGGCACACCCCGGGCGGCGGCCACGTGCTCGTCCAGGCTGGCGAAGACCAGCGGCCGCCCGATGGCCACGAACACCACCACCACGGCCAGCGCCACCAGCGAATCCGCCAGAGCCTGGGCGGAGGACAGTCCGAGGATGGAGCCGAACAGGACGTTGACGCCGGCATCCGACCCCACGGCACCCGTGCCGCTCTGCGACGTGGTGAAGACGGACAGGAACAGGGCGCCCAGCCCCAGTACCCAGGCAAAGACGCTGCCGATGACGGTATCGTCCGCCGAGGCCCGTCGGCCCAAGAGGGCCAGGAGGGCGGCAAAGACCACACACGCCCCGTACAGCCCGGCCTGCAGATCGAGGCCGAAGGCCAGGGCGGCCAGCGCCCCGGTGAACGCCACGTGCGAGAGGGCGTCGGCCGAGAACACCTGGCCCCGGAGGACCACCACGTAGCCGACCAGCCCGGAGGCCAGGGCAATGCCGGTACCGGCCACGAAGGCCGAGCGCAGGAACGGGTGGCCGAGCATGTGGGCCAAGCCCACGAACGGGTTGAGAGTCACGGCCAGATGCAGGCTGACGGTCATCTACCCACCACCACGGCTGGAGCCGGACCCGGTTCGGGGTCGAAGGCCACCCGGGCCGACGCCGCCGGCCCGGGTGGCCGGGAGCCGAGCGCCGTGGCCAGAGCCCGTCCCCCGGCGGCCACCACGTAGACGGCGAAGCCGATGGTGGAGACGTAGAAGCCCACCGGATAGACGGAGTAGAACGCCACCCCGAGCGACACCCAGGTGATGACCACGGACAGCAGCATCGCGAGGGCCAAGCTCAGGCCAGGCCGCGCCGTGATCTTTTGAGCCGCCGCCGCCGGCATGACCAGCAGGGCGAAGACCAGTAGCGCCCCGGTGATCTGGCTGACTTCGGCAGCGGCGCACCCCAGCAGGACGAGGAAGGCCACGGACAGAGCACGGACGGGTACACCGCGGGCCGCAGCCACGTCAGCATCGATGGTGGCGAAGAACAAGGGCCGGGCGATGAGGGCCAGTCCGACCAGGACGGCCACCGCCACCAGGGCCAGCGTCACCACCTGTCCGTCCGAGATGCCCAGAAAGGTTCCGAAGAGCAGTCCGGTGAGGGAGTCGAGAAAGCCGCCGTAGAGGCTGACGAACAGGACCCCGCAGGCCAGGGCGAACGCCTGCACCGTTCCGATCACGGCCGACTCCTCGCTGCGGGCCCGACCCGAGGTGGACCGGGGCACCATGGCAATGACCACCGCGGCCACGATGCTCCCTGCGAAGTACCCGGCGGTGGCGCTGATCCCCAGCCAGATGGCCCCGGCGGCCCCGGGGAACGAGACCACGGCCAGGGTGTGTCCGGCGAAGCTCTGCCGTCGGAGCACCATGAACCATCCGATGACCGCAGCGATGATGGCCACGATGGTCCCGGCCCGATAGGCGTTGACCATGAAGTGGAGATCCAAGATCTGGTGGATGTCCCGGTGGAGGTCCCAGGTCGGCCCGTCGGTGGCGGTGGCGGTGGCGACGAGCGAGGCGGCGTGCGCCGTCGTGGCGGCGGCGACGGCGTGGACAGCGGAAACCACCAGCTCGTGCGGTCCCATCAGTGGGAGTGTCCGGTGTGGCGGTCGGCGTGATGGGAGGGGGCCTCGGGACTGCCCACCACCACCATTTGACCGTCCGAGGTGCGTAGGACCTCGATGGCCGTACCGTACAAGGCGCTCAGCGTCTCCGAGGTGATGACCTCGTCGGGCGCCCCGGACACGGCGCCCCCTTGAGCCACGTAGACCACACCGTCGAGGTAGGAGACGATGGGATTCACGTCGTGGGCCACGATCAACACGGTGATGCCGAACTCTGCGCTGATCTCGGAGATCAGTGCGGCCACTGCAGCCTGGTTGGGAAGGTCGAGGCTGTCGAGCGGCTCGTCGAGCAGCAGCAGGCGGGGCCTACGGACCAGAGCCTGGGCGATCAGGAGCCGCTGCTGCTCCCCGCCGGACATCTGGCCGATGGGCCGGTGGGCGAACTCGGCGGCCCCGACCAGGTCGATGACCTCGCCTACCCGCCTGCGCCGCTCTCGTCCGCTAGTGAACAGTGACGAACCACCCGGAACCGGAAGGCCCCAGCGGTCACCGTCGCTGCCCAGCCGAACGATGTCGATGCCCCGGATGCGCAGGTTGGGGTCGAAGCTCCGCCGCTGCGGGAGATAGCCGATGGCCGGGCCGGACTCACCGGGAGGGCGTCCGAGTACGGACACCCGTCCCTCGGACAGGGGCAGGACACCGAGGACCGCCTTGATCAGGGTCGACTTTCCCACACCGTTCGGCCCCAAAATGGCGACGAACTCCCCGGTGGCCACCTGCACGCTGACATGGGACCAGACGGTCCGGCCTCCCAGGTGCACGGCCGCGTCCTCGAAGGCGATGGCCGGGGCGGCGGCCGTGACTCCACTCTCCCGGCCAACGTCACCGGCCGTACTCTCAACCATGGGCACGGGCCAGCGCGGCCTCGATACCGAGGAGTTGCCGGGTCTGCCAAGCCTGATAGGTGGCGCTGGCCGGTTCGAGAGTCTCGGTGATGGTGGTGACGGGGATGTGTTGGGCCCGAGCCTCGCGCAGCTGCGCCTGGACGTCGGGGGTCACATTCTGGCTGTTGTAGATGTAGATCGCGATCCGGTGCTCGCGGATCTGGGCGTCGATGGTCTCCTTGTCGACCACCGACACGTCCGTGCCCTCGCTGATGGCCTTCAGGAACGACGGGGGCGTGATCAGGTCGAGGCCGAGGGCCGGGGCCAGCATGGCGACGATGGATTCGGACGCACCCACAGGTCGTCCGGAGTACTTGCCCCTGATGGCGACGATGGCCGATTCGTAGGGAGCCAGGGAGACCGTCTCGAAGTGCTCCCGCCGTTGGGCGAAGTAGGCGCGGTCCTTCGGATCCAGTCTCTGCAGATCGCTGGTCATCTGTCCGATCACCGTACGCACATCGGGCGGGCTGTACCACCGGTGGGGGTTGTCACCATCAGACAGACCGAGCCGGGCACCGACGTCCAGGGTGACGATACCCGGAGGATCGGCCGCCAACAGCTTCTCGACCCACGGGTCGTAACCGATCCCGTTCTCGATCACCAGCTGCGATCCGGCCAAGACCCGGGCATCGGCCGCGGTCGGCTCGTACGAGTGGGGGTCGGTGTTGGGATTGGTAATGAGACTCACCACCTGGGCATGCGAGCCGCCCAACTGGCTGATGATGCTGCCCCAGAAGTTCTCCGCCGCCACCACCCTGACCACCCGGGAGTCAGTCGAACCGGTCGTGGTCCTGGAGCTGGCGCCGCCTCCAGAGCAGGCGGCCACCATCACGGACAGGGCCACCACAATTACCGCAGCCGAACTGCTATGCCTCTCTGAGCGACACCGGCGGTCAGCATCCGGGCAGGGACTGGTGGTCGTAGTGGTGTTGTTGGTGGTGCGACCAAAGTGGGACACGGGCGAGCTTTCCATCGGCGATCCCACACCTCGGCGGGGGCACCGCCCAACTCTAAACGAGAATGATTCTCATTACAAGACCCGATCGCAGCTCTAAGCCGGACCGCACCCGACGGTGACCGATACTCAAGCCCGAAGCTTCATGCCCTTCTTCCACACCTTGCGGGCCGTGGTCACGTCCTCGGCCCGGGGACCGTCGCCGTCGCCCGGCACCTCCAAGATGGCCGGGAGCCCCTGCAGGTCGGGATGGCCCAGAAGGGCAGCCAGACCTGCGGCACCG
Source organism: Acidimicrobiales bacterium (assembly GCA_038210245.1). GTDB lineage: Bacteria > Actinomycetota > Acidimicrobiia > Acidimicrobiales > RAAP-2 > Bog-756. The sequence goes on along the minus strand of JBBQWW010000058.1, from coordinate 1,808 downwards.
ATGGTGCCGTCGCCGATATTCTCGTGACGGTCCTTGTTGGCTCCGAACGCCACCTTCGAGTCGTTGAGATGGAAGCACTGGAGGCGTTCCAGGCCCACAGTGTCCCCCACCAGAGTCACTAGGTCATCGGCCTCTTCGATGGTGCCGAAAGCTACCCCGGAGGCCCACAGGTGCTGCGTGTCGAGGCAGACACCCAGCCGTTCGTCACCCCCGGCTCCGCTGATGACCTCGGCCAGCTCCTCGAAGGAGCGGCCCACGGTGTCTCCGGCCCCGGCGGCGTTCTCCAGGAGGATCGGACAGGGATCCTCGCTGGCCTCCACCGAGTCGAGAGCCTCGATCAGCGCCTCGACGATGCCGGGGAGGGCGACCTCGAATCCGCTGCCCCGATGGCTCCCGATGTGCAGGACCAGGCCGTCGGCACCCATGCCTTCGGCGGTAGCCAAGTTGGCGTTGAGACAGGACCGGGACTTGTCAGCCAGGACTGGGTCGGGCGTGGCCAAGTTGATCAGGTAGGTGGCGTGGCAGAAGGTGGACGTCACCGTGGGGTGCTCGGCCTGGGCCTGGCGATACCCAGCGAGTACTTCGGGGCCGTACTGGGACGGCTTCCACATCCGAGGGCTCTGGGTGAAGATCTGGACCACCTCGGCCCCGATGTCATCCCCGTGTCGAAGGGCGGGGACCAGGCCCTTGCCCGCCCTGACGTGGGCGCCGATACGCATGATCGCACCGTACTCCAGTCCGGATTTGGGTCACCCTGCCTCGGACCACCGGTTCCGTCCCCTTGAACCTGGCCACCAGTGAGGTCCCTGTTCGGTGGGGCCGACCCCTTCCCCCGGTCACCGGGTCGTTGATACACCCTCCTGATCCACTGTCCCCATGGTGGACGTGCGGTGCGGCGGTGGTCCGGGTGGCGATCCGGGGGGTGGTCCCGAGAACGAGGCCATGGTGGCCCTGGCCGTCCGGAAGGCCCAGATGGATGCCGAGATGGCCCGGGCGGTGGTCGCCTACGAGGCGTCGGGGGCGTGGGCCACCTCCGGGGCGGTGTCGGCTCAGGCGTGGCTGGTCCACCACCTGCACCTGTCCCCGGCCGAGGCCCGGCGCCACCTCCGCTACGGCCGGGCCCTCTGTCATCTGCCCCTGGTCGCCGCCGCCTACGCCGAGGGGGCCATCACCTCGGACCACGTGGGCCTCCTGGTCAGCCTGGACCACGGGGCGACCCGAGAGCCCCTCCACTGCCAGGAGCAGCTCCTCTGTGACCTGGCCCGGACCTACACCTTTAACGAGTGCCGGCGGCTGGTGGCCTACTGGAAGCAGCACCACGACCCCGACGGCACCACCGAGGAGGCCGAGGCCCGGAAGCACCGCCGGGACGTCCACCTGGTGGAGACCCTGGACGGGATGTGGCTCGGCCGGATGGTCCTCGATCCGGTGTCGGGCACCATCGTCGCCAACGAGTTGGAGCGCCTGGTCGACCAGCTGTTCGAGGCCGACTGGGCCGAGACCACCGAACGCCTGGGCCGGTCTCCCCTCACCTGTGAGCTCCCCCGCACCTCGAACCAGCGCCGGGCCGACGCCATGGTCATGATGGCGAGACGCTCGGCCTCCCGGCCGAAGGACGCCCGCAAGCCCACCCCCCTCTTCCACGTCCACCTGGACTGGGAGAGCGCCCACGGTGCCCTCTGCGAGTTGGAGGGGGGCCCACCCCTTCCCCCGGTCGAAGCCCTCTCCTGGCTGGACGGGGCCGACATCGTGCGGGTCACCCATCCCCCCGGGGGGCCGGTGACCATCAGCCACGCCGTCCGACTCCA
>JBBQWW010000057.1:0-21776 GCA_038210245.1 Acidimicrobiales bacterium | reverse complement strand
GCAGGGTGGAGGCGCAGACATCTTCGGCACCGTCGACGCCTTCCACTTCGTCTGGCAGAGCCTGGCCGGCGACGGGAGCCTCAGTGCCCGGGTGGCGTCGGAGAGTTCGCCTAGCGCGTGGGCCAAGGCCGGACCCATGCTGCGGGCCACCAGCGATCCGGCGTCCCCGTACTACGCCGTCTTCGCCACCACCGGCAACGGGGTGGCCGTGCAGTGGCGGGCCACCGCCGGCGGGTCGACCGGACAGGTGACCACCACCGGGGTGGCCCCGGTCTACCTGCGGGTGACCCGGACCGGCACCACCGTTGCCGCCCTCACCTCGCCCGACGGGATCACCTGGACAGCGGTGCCCGGCTCGGCCATGACGCTGGGAACCCTGTCCGGCCCGCTCCTGCGTGGACTGGCCGTCACGTCGCACAGCAACGGGAAGGCCGGCACCGTGGTCTTCGACACCGTGGCCGCCAGCCCCTGACCGACACGAGCGACTTCCCGAAAGGCGGTCTGCGATGACGATGCTCCGGCGGGTACGGACGGGTGGCATGGTGGTGGCCGCGGCAGTTGCCCTCCTGGTCGGTCTGGTGGGGGTCCACACCCTGGCCGCCGCCGGTGGGCCTAGTTCCTCGGCCGGAGGTCTGTCTGTCTTCGTCGGCTACGCCGAGGACAAGGAGACCGTGACTCCCGACCCGGCCACCTTTCCGGTGCCATGGGATGGCTCGCCCGGGGTGACCTTCCTCGGGGGCACGGTGCCCGGCCAGGCCGCCTGCGGGCCCCTGACCGCCTGCTACGACGCCGGGGCCATCCGGCTGGACAACCCGACCGCCGCTCCCGTCACCGTGTCCCGGGTCACCGTGGACGACCACTCCTCCCTGCCGGGGGGAACCGTGTTCGACAACTTGTGGGGGTCTTTCACCGTCCTACCGGGCCGGAGCGTGATCCTGACCGAGAATCCGCCGGCCTCCAATCCCGGCTCCGACAACTTCGACTCCAGCGGATTCCCGGCCACGTGCACACCTCTCACCGTGGCCCCCACCGTGACCCTGACCGTGGCCGGGACCGCCACCACACTGGTCGACGCCACCCACGTCATCGACTCCGGCGGCATCGACGCCGGATCGTGCACGCCCTCCACCGACGAGTCCATCCAGTGGCGCCCCATCGGGACGGCCGGTTCCCCCAAGGCCTCCCTTATCCTCGCCCCCTCTTCAGTCATTGCCCCCACCGGCACCACCGTCACCGAGACCGCCACCCTGCTCGACGGCAGCGGCCAGGGCATCCCCCATGCCGTGGTGGCCTTCGTAGTGACCGGCGGGCCCGACGCCGGCACCACTGGGACGGCGGTGACCGATGCCTCGGGACTGGCCACCGCCGCACTTTCGGGGACTCCCGGTGAGGACACGGTGGTGGCCCGGGTGACCACCGTGGGCACCTTCTCCTCGCCCCCGACCCACGTGCTGTGGACGGCCGGCTCGGCCACCGGGTGGACCGGTTCGGACGTCGGCTCACCTTCGCCGCCCGGCACCCAGTCCTTCGCCACGGCCCCGGGCCCCTGGACGGTTTCCGGGGGCGGGAGCGACCTCGGGGCCACCGCCGACCAGCTTCATCTGGTGGGCACCCCGATCACCGGCGACGGGGGAGTGGCCGCCCACCTGTCCTCCCTCACGCTCGGGAGGGCCGGGGTCATGCTGCGGACCACCACCGATCCGGGCTCGCCGTACTACGCCGCCATGGTCGGACCGACCGGTGACCTCGAGGTCCTGGACCGGGCGGTCGTGGGCGGTCCCACCGCCACCCTCCTGGACCGGCCCGGTCCGCTTCCCGCCTCCTTGTGGGTGACACGCGCCGGGAGTGTCGTCACCACCTACACCTCGTCGGACGGGACCACCTGGACCCCGCTGGCCGGGGCAGCGGCCACCCTGGCTCTCGGGTCTGGTGTGCTCGGCGCTCTGGCCGTGAACTCCGGTCATCCCGGTGTGGCGGCCACCGCCTCCTTCGACTCGGTGCTGGCCACGGGCAGCCCGCCATCACCACTCCCGCCGGTGCCCTGCCCGTCCCCCTTCAGTTGTGCCGACATCGGTGGTCCCACTCCGACCGGCAGCCAGTCCTACGACCCCAACTCCGGCACGTGGACCATGGCCGGCGGCGGGTCGGACATCTCGGGCACCGCCGACCAGTTCCGCTTCGTCTCGCAGCCGCTGACCGGTGACGGCGCGGTCAGCGCCCGCGTGGCCACCGAGTCCAACTCGGGCACCCAAGCCAAGGCCGGGGTGATGATGCGGGCCACCACCGACCCGGGCTCACCCGAGTACTCGGTCGTGGTCAGCCCGGGAGCAGGCATCAAGGTCCAGGTGCGGGCCACCCAAGGCGGGACCACCACCAAGCTGGCCAACCCGGCCGGCACGGCGCCCGCCTTCCTCCGGATCACCAGGGCCGGCTTGACCTTCACCGCCTCCACCTCACCCGACGGGTCCAGCTGGACGCCCATCCCCGGATCGGCCACCACGCTGACCCTGCCGTCGACGGTGCGGGCCGGGCTCGCCGTCACCTCACACAACGCCGGCCAGTTGAGCACGGTGACCATGGACTCGGTGTCCCCCGGGGTGGACGGGACGGGGACTACCACCACGACCACCACCACCACCACCACGACAACGACCTCGACCACCACGACCACGGCTCCGCCACCGAACTGCCCCTCGCCCTTCAGCTGCGGTGACATCGGAGGCCCGCTCCCGCCCGGGAGCCAGACCTACGACGGCGCCTCGGGCACCTGGACGATCAACGCCGGTGGGGCGGACATCTTCGGTACGGCCGACCAGTTCCGCTTCGTCGCCGAACCGATGACCGGCGACGGGACGCTGTCGGCCCGGGTGGTGAGCCAGACCCGCACCAGTGCCAACAGCAAGGCCGGGGTCATGGTCCGGGCCTCCACCGACCCGTCGGCCCCCGAGTACTCGGTGGTGGTGACCTCGGGCGCCGGTATCAAGGTGCAGGTGCGGTCGAAGCCCGGCGGTGGCAGCCAGACGCTGGCCAACCTGGCCGGGGCCGTGCCGACCTACCTGGCCGTGACCCGTGTCGGGGCCACCTTCAGCGCCGCCACCTCTCCTGACGGAGTCACCTGGACGACCATCGTCGGCTCGGCCGTCACCATCGTCCTCCCGGCGACCGTGTGGGCCGGTGTGGCCGTCACGTCGCACAGCCAGGGTCAGCTCAGCTCCGCCGTCGTCGGCGCGGTTACCGGACGGTGAACGGAAGGCATCCGAACGCCATCAATCCGCTCACGCTGGGTGGTGCAGCGAAGAGAGAGGTTGCCATCACTGAAAGTGATGCATCTTAGGGACGATTCGGATGGTAAATGGCGTGAGAGGTTGTGCCACCACCGTGCGTGGTGAGATCACCGATTAGATCGAATAGATGCGACCTACAGTAGTGAAATGTGCACGGGGAGTCGGCTCGTAGCTCCGAGCATCAGCGCGGGTGGGCCCGAGAGTTTGCCCAGTTCAGTGGCGAAATTGTCATCGAAGCGTATTCGGAGTGTTTCCTTGTGGTGAACAGGGTATTGCTCCACCATTTTATTTGACTTTCCGGCTGTTTGTGGATGGAATGGGGACGTTATTTGCGGCAGTATTACCCCCAACTGCACGATCGCACCACCCGTTTACACAACGGTCGACGGCATGACGTATCCCTGCCCGGACCACGGGCTGATTCGGAGGCGGAGCACCCCATGACCAGCGAGCCAGCACCAGGCCCTCGTCGTATCCATCCCGAGGAGGCTCGGCGGCACGCTGTCTCCTTCGTCCTCCCCGCCTTCAACGAGGAGGAGAACGTCGACAAGGCCATCGAGGACACAGTGGCCATCGCCGAGCGGCACTGCTCGGTGTACGAGGTCATCGTGGTCGACGACGGCTCCACCGACCGCACCGCCGAGCTGGTGGCGGCGGCGTCCATCCGGCATCCCGAGGTGCGGCTGGTCCAGCACCCCACCAACCTGGGCTACGGCCAGGCCCTCCGCTCCGGCTTCGCCGACGCCCGACTCGACTACGTCTTCTACACCGACTCCGACAACCAGTTCGACATGAACGAGCTGCCGCTCCTGCTGGCCTGGGCCGACCAGGCCGACGTGGTGGCCGGCTTCCGCCGGGTCCGCCAGGACCCGTTCATGCGCCGGGCCAACGCCTGGGCGTGGAACCGTCTGGTCCGGGCCCTGTTCTACGTTCCCGTCCGGGACATCGACTGCGCCTTCAAGCTCTACCGCCGTGAGCCGCTGGCCGCCGTGGACATCGAGAGCCGCGGCGCCATGATCGACACGGAGATCATGGTCAAGCTGGCCCGTCGTGGTTCGGCCATCGTGGAGGTGGGCGTGACCCACCTGCCCCGGACGGCGGGCACGGCCCGCGGGGCCAAGCCCAGCGTGATCCTCCGGGCCCTCAGCGAGGTGTGGCGGATGTATCCCCAACTCAGTCGCATCGACCCCGGCCACCCGCCCGTGGTGGCCGCACCGGTTCGGGAGGCCGCCCCGGCGATCGATCTCGATCGCCACGAAGCCGCAGTGTGACACGACGAACGAGGGCACCAGTTCGATGCAGTCCGATCCACCATCAGCAGTGAAGGCCAAGCGGCGGTCCTCCCCGGTCCTCCGGCTGGTCCTGGTCGTGGTGGTGGCCGTCTCGGGTCTGGCCGCAGTGGTCTCCGTGGCCAAGCCGGCGGCGGCGGCCAGCTATCAGGACTGGCCCATGTTCCTGCAGAACGCCGCCCGCACCAACGCCACCGTCGACCCCAACCTGTCGGTGGCCAAGGCGCCCATCCTGAAGCAGAAGTACGCCTTCCAGACCGGCGGACCGGTGGCCACGTCCACCTCCATCGTGGGCACCACCGCCTACGTGGGTTCGTGGGACGGCTACGAGTACGCCTTCAACACGGCCACCGGGGCCCAGATCTGGAAGAGCGCCAACCTGGGCATCACCACCGACCCCGGGTGCCAACCGGTCAACATCGGCATCACCTCCTCGGCCGATGTGGAGAACGGCGTGGTCTACGTGGGCGGCGGGGGCCCCTACTGGTACGCGCTAAACGCGGCCACCGGGGCCACCCTGTGGAGCGTCTTCACCGGCGACAACTCCCAGGTCGGCGCCCACTACAACTGGTCCAGCCCCCTCATCTACAACGGCAACGCCTACATCGGTATCGCTTCCAACTGCGACAACCCGTTGGTCCAGGGCCAACTGCTCGAGGTCAGCCTGGCCACCCACCAGGTCGTCAACACCTACAACTTCGTCCCCAACGGCCAGGTGGGCGGCGGGGTGTGGACCACCCCCACCCTCGACACCTCCACCACCCCGGCCACCATCTTCGTCACCACCGGGACCCTTAACGACTACACCCAGTCCCAGTCGCAGGCCATCGTGGCCATCAACTCGGCCTCCCTGGCCTACGAGGGGTCCTGGCAGCTCCCCTTCGAGGCCGCCGTGTCCGACTCCGACTGGGGCACCACGCCCACCCTGACTACCGACGCCTCCGGGACCCCGTTGATCAGCGCGGCCAACAAGAACGGCTACATCTACACCTGGAAGCGCTCCGATCTCGAGCTGGGCCATCCCGATCCCAACCCGCCGCTCTGGCAGCACAAGATCGCCATCGGCGGGGCCGGGCCGACGGTGGGGGACGGCACCATCGCCTCGGGCATCTTCGCCAACGGCACGCTCTACTACGCCGGCGGGCACAGCCTGGTCAACGGCCACGGCACCGGGGGGTCCATCGGGGCCTACGACCCGGGCACCGGGGGCGTCAAGTGGGTCCACCAGACCGAGCAGGCCATCATCGGGGCACCGGCCTACGTCAACGGCCTCGTCGCCTACGGCGCCGGCAACACCTTCGAGGTGGTCAACGCGGCCAACGGGCAGCTGCTCTACTCCTACCAGTTGCCCGCCCTCACCTACGGGGCGGTGTCGGTGGCCCGCAGCCAGTTCTACGTGGGCGACCTCAACGGAGCGGTCTACGCCTTCGGCCTCAACTCGGTTACGGCGGTGCCCCCGGCCGATCCCAACTGCCCGGCCTCCCTCAACCCGGCCAGCCCCACCGCCGGCCCGGTCACCTGTCAGGACATCCGCAGCCCCGGGGTGGCCGGCTCGGAGACCACGGCCAACGGCACGCTGACAGTGACAGCGGCTGGTGCGGCCATCCACGGGGTGTCCGACCAGTTCCGCTTCGTCTCCACCCCGGTCACCGGCGACTCCCAGTCCAGCGTCAAGATCACCGCCCAGAGCACCCAGAACGCCCAGCCCCAGGCCGGGGTCATGGTCCGCCAGAACAACGACCCCACCTCGCCTTTCTACGCCGTGCTGGCCTACCCCAACGACCTCACCGAGGGCCTGCCCCAACCGGCCATCCAGTTCTGGTACCGCACCGCCTTCGGTGGCACCGCCCTCGAGCTGACCAAGCTCTACCCCTCGGTCCTGCCCCAGTACGTGATGGTCCAGCGGGTGGGCAACCTGTTCAGCGCGGCGGCGTCCACCGACGGGGTGCACTACACCCTGATCCCGGGCTCGACCATCGACATCGACATGCCGGCCACCACCATGCAGGGCCTGTCGGTGGACTCGGGGGCGGCCAACAACACGGGCACGGCGTCGTTCTCCAATCTGGCCATCGGGGCGCCGCTGACCACCACCCTGGCCCCCCAGGCCCCCGCCCACGTCTGCCCGACCAGCTGGACGTGCACCGACATCGGCAACCCCAACCCGCCCGGCGACACCACCAGCACCTCGCCCACCAGCTTCACCCTCTACGGCACCGGCACCAACATCGGCGGGGCCTCGGATTCGTTCCACTACGTCTACCGACCCACGTCGGGAAACCAGACCCTGGCCGCCCAGATCGTGACCCAGGCCGGATCGCCCACCACGGCCCAAGAGGGCATCATGATGCGGGCCAACACCTCGCCCACTTCGCCGTACTACGCCGTGACCGTCAAACCGGGCGGATCGGCCACCGTCTCGTGGCGCTACTACGACGGCATCGTGGACGGGACCACCACCCTGGCCCTGCCCACCGTCACGTCCCCGGCCTACCTGGAAATCGTCAGCTACAACGACACCTCGCTCAACCCACCCCAGCAGTTCTTCTCCACCCAGACCTCACCCGACGGCATCACCTGGACCCCGGTACTGGGCTCGGTCCAGGCCATTTCTATGGGCACCAACTACCTGGCCGGCATGGCCGCCGACGCCGTAGCCGCCCGGGTCACCCCGCCGGTGGTCTACAACGCCGTCAGCCTGACCGCCACCACCACGGTGCCGGCCGGCATCTGCCCCGACCAGTTCACCTGCTCCGATCTCGGGAGCAACATCCTTCCCGGCAACCAGACCTACGTGAACCCGGCCGAGCCCACCTCGCCGTCCACCACCGGGGTGTGGACCATCAAGGCCAGCGGCTCGGACATCTGGTCGGTGTACGACAACTTCCGCTACGAGTACCAGAACTTCCCCGACGACCCGGCCAACTCGCCCAACGGCGACGGCTCGGTGAGCGCCCGGGTGGTGTCCCAGGCCGGCACCCCCGACCCCTACACGAAGACCGGGGTCATGATCCGCGGCCAGAACGGCGGTGACCCCGAGGCGCCCTACTACGGGGTGTTCGTGACCCCGGGCAACGGGGTCATCGTCCAGTGGCGCAACGCCGAGGGGGCCCTGTCCAACCAGTTGGCCGCCAACCCGGCCAGCGGGAGCTCCAACCTGCCGCCCGTCACCCCCATCTGGGTGTTGGCCGAGCGCTACACCGACCCCAACACCGGCACCGTCTACTACGCCGGTTTCACCTCCACCGACGGCGTCCACTGGACGTGGATCCCCGGCTCGACCGTGGCCCTCTCGCTCACCGGATTCCTCACCTCGGGGATCGCCACCGACGCCCACAACGATGCCGCCTATGTGGTGGCCACCCTCGACAACCTGGCCCAGTTCGGCGGGGCCTCGGCCCCTCCGGGGGTGTGTCCCTCCGGCTGGAGCTGTTCGGACATCGGCGGGGCCTTGCCCCCCGGCCAGGACTACCTGACCAACGCCGGTACCTGGTCCGAGGTGGGCGGGGGCGGGGACATCTGGGGCACGGCCGACGCCTTCCACCTGGTCAACCAGACCCTGGCCGCCGACGGCACGGTGTCGGCCCACGTCACCGCCCAGCAGGCCACCAACCCCTTCGCCAAGGCCGGGGTCATGCTCCGGTCCACCGCCGATCCGGGCTCCCCGTACTACGCCGCCTTCATCACGCCCGGCCAGGGCATCGCCGTCCAGTGGCGGTACGCCCAGGGGGCGGCCTCCGGGCAGCTGCTGGTCCCGGGCACGGCACCGGTCTACCTCCGGGTAAGCCGGTACACGGCGGGGACCCAGACCTACTACACGGCCTACTCGTCACCCGACGGGGTCACCTGGACCCAGGTCCCCGGATCCACCCAGGTGCTGAGCATGCCCGGCCTCCTCTTGGCCGGCTTCGGGATCACCTCCCACGCCCAGGGCACCGGCTCGGCCGTCACCCTCGACAGTGTGGCCGTCACCCCCGGCGAGGTCCCGCCGTCCGGGGTGTGCCCCAGCGGATGGAGCTGCAGTGACATCGGCGGCGCCCTGCCCGCCGGGCAGGACTCCCTCTCCGGTACCGGGACGTGGACCGAGGTGGGTGGCGGCGGTGACATCTGGGGCACGGCCGACGCCTTCCACCTGGCCGCCCAGACCCTCACCGGGGACGGGACGGTGGCCGCTCACGTGGCCACCCAGCAGGCCACCAACCCCTGGGCCAAGGCCGGCGTCATGCTGCGGGCCACCACCGACCCCGGATCGCCCTACTACGCCGCCTTCGTCACCCCCGCCTTCGGGATCGCCGTGCAGTGGCGGTCCACCCAGGGCGGAGCCTCGACCCAGCTGCTGGCCACCGGCGTGGCCCCCGTCTACCTCAAGGTGGGCCGGTACACGGCGGGGACCCAGACCTACTACACCGCCTACTCGTCACCGGACGGGAACACCTGGACCATGGTGCCGGGCTCCACCCGTCTGCTGGCCCTGCCCCAGCCCCTGCTGGCCGGTCTGGCCACCACCTCGCACGTCCAGGGCACCGGGTCCACGGTGGCCTTCGACTCGGTGGCCGTCACCACCGGAGAATTCCCGGCCCCGGGCCAGGTCTGCCCCACCGGGTGGAGCTGCGCCGACATCGGGGCCGTCACCCCCATCGGGGGCCAGACGGCCACCGGCAGCGCCTGGACCGTGCTGGGCGGCGGGCCCGACATCTGGGGCACGGCCGACGCCTTCCACTACGTCTGGCAGCCCCTGGCCGCCAACGGCACGGTGGCCACCCAGGTGTCCTCCCTCACGGCTACCGACCCGTGGGCCAAGTCGGGGGTGATGGTCCGGGCCACCACCGACCCCGGCTCGCCCTTCTACGGGGTCTACGTGACCAAGTCGTTCGGAGTGGTCGTCCAGGAGCGGACCGCCCAGGGGGTTACCGCCGTGCAGGTGGCCAACACCGCCGGGGCGGCGCCCACCTACGTCGAGATCCTCCGCATCGGCACCCAGTACGCCGCCGCCACCTCGCCCGACGGGGTCACCTGGACGGTGGTGCCGGGATCGACGGTGACGCTGGCCACCCTCACCGGGTCGGTGCTGGCCGGCACCGCTGTCACCTCGCACACCAACGCCTCGGTGTCCACCACCGGCATCAACAATCTGACCGTGACGGGGAGCTGACGACATGTCCCGATGGCCCAACGTGACCTGGCCCGACTGGCTGGACATGGACCCGGCCGACGACGCCCCCGTGGCGCCCGTGCCCCCGGGTCGGACGGACCCGGGTCTGCACGGGGTGGCCGCAGCGAAGACCGAGCCCGCCGCCCTCGGGGCCGCCGACCACGGCCCGGCCCCGTCCGAGCCCATCGACGTGGTGGCTCGCCCGCGCCCGGCCCGGCCGGCGGCGCCTCCGGTGGCCCCGTCGGTGGAGGCGGTGCCGGACGCTCCCGCCGCCGTGCGGGCCCGACTGCTGTCCATCGTCCCGCCCGGGTGGTCGTCGGTGTCGGACATCGGAGTGCGAACCGCCACCGGCGACGGCCACGGTGACCGTGCCGCCACCGGCGACGGACACAACGGCCGCGGCGGGACGTCCGAGCCGCACCTTCGCTCCGAGGCCGACCCGGCCCAAGCGGCCCCGGTCGGGCTGGCCGCCCCGCCGAGAGGCATGCGGCTGTCCCAGCCCCAGGCGGCCCACGCCCCGCTCGTACTGGCCGTGGCCCCGGTGATCGAGACCCGTTCACTCGAGGTGGTGGGGGAGTCAGAGGCCCCGAGCGGGTCGGCCGACCCCGAGGGGGCCGCCGCCCCCCGTCCGGCGCCCCCGGTGGAGGACAAGAACCTTCCTCCCTCCGAGGCGCCCACCGTCCTCTCCGTCCGGCAGCGGGTGGTCCTCATCGCCGGCGCCGTGGTGGTGGTGGCCGGCCTGGTGGTGTTCACCGTGCCCACCCTGGTGGCCCTCATGGCCGCCCTGGTGGTCTTCTTCATCGCCGCCAACGTCATGAAGCTGTGGCTGATCAGCCGGGCCCTCAACGAGCCCCACGCCATGTCCGTCGACCCGGTGGGCGACCGGATCCCCGACGAGTACCTGCCCATCTACACCATCCTCCTGCCCGTCTTCCACGAGGCGGGCATGCTGCCCCAGCTGGTGGACGGCATCCTCTCCCTCGACTACCCCGAGGACCGGCTCGACGTGAAGCTCCTGTTGGAGGAGGAGGACACCGAGACCCGACAGGCCGCGGAGGCCATGGACCTCCCGGCCTGCTTCGACGTCCTGGTAGTGCCCGACGTCGGCCCGACGGGCAAGCCCCGAGCCTGCAACTACGGGTTGGCCCACGCAGAGGGGGCGTACCTGGTCATCTACGACGCCGAGGACCGGCCCGAGCGTGACCAGCTGCGCAAGTCGGTGGCCGCCTTCTGGGCCGCCCCCCGCGACGTGGTCTGCTTCCAGGCCCAGCTCAACTACTTCAACCGGACCTACAACCTGCTCACCCGGTGGTTCACCGCCGAGTACTCGGTCTGGTTCGACCAGCTGCTGCCCGGCCTGCAGGCCATGGACGTGGTCATCCCCCTGGGCGGCACGTCCAACCACTTCATCACCTCCCGCCTCCGGCTGATCGGCGGGTGGAACAGCTACAACGTGACCGAGGACGCCGATCTGGGCCTCCGCATCTACCTCCAGGAGTGGAAGACGGCCATCCTCGAGACCACTACCTACGAGGAGGCCACCAGCCGGTACCGCAACTGGATCCGTCAGCGCAGCCGCTGGGTCAAGGGGTACATGCAGACTTACCTCTTCCACATGCGCCAGCCCATCCGGCTGGCTCGCCGGATGGGAGCCAAGTCCTACACGGCCTTCCAGCTCTTCTTCGGGGCCGGCACCCTGTGTCTGCTGCTCAACCCGCTGTTCTGGCTGCTGGCCGTGGTGTGGTTCGCCACCAAGCTGCACCTCATCCAGTCCATCTTCCCGTGGCCCGTCCTCTACCTGGGCACCATCGGACTGTTCGTGGGCAACGCCGCCTGTGTGCTGTCGGTGGTCAGCGGGTGCTTCGCCCGCCGCAACTACGAGGACGTGAAGTACGCCCTGCTCATCCCCTTCTACTGGATCCTGATGTCGGTGGGCGCCTGGAAGGCCCTCATCCAGCTGTTCACCAAGCCGTCCTACTGGGAGAAGACCGAGCACGGGTTCTGCCTGTTCGAGGACGAGGACCAGGCCTCGGCCACCACCCCGGGTCAACTGACCCTGGTCGACCTGCAGTCGGCCTCCTGAGGGACTGACGATCGTGTCCCTCGCCACCCTGCCCCGTCTGCGGGCCCAGCCCGAGCTGGCTCCTGTCGTCGAGGAGGAGTCCTCCGAGGTCGCGGCCCCGCGGCCGTCGTCGGTCCCGCTGGCCGCCGTGGTGGTCTCAGTGGTGGCGGCCGGCGTGGCCACGGCGTGGTCGGCGGCCACCCACTCCATGGTCCTGTACGGCGACGCCCGGGCCCACCTCGATGTGGCCCGCCACGTCACCGATGCACTGACCCCCGGCCTCGCCCAGCTGGGCAGCGTCTGGCTGCCCCTGCCCCACCTCCTGCTAGTGCCGTTTGTGGCCGTCCAACCCCTGTGGCATAGCGGTGCGGCCGGGGCCATCGTCAGCGGGGCCTGCTTCGTCTACACCTCGGTCCGGATCTTCTCCATCGTCGAGGAGCTCACGGCCAGCCGCCTCGGGGCGTGGTGCGGCATGGTGGTCTTCGTCGTCAACCTGAACATGCTCTACATCCAGTCGACGGCCCTGACCGAGCCGGTGCTGCTGGCCTTCTTCGTGGGAGCGGTGTTCCACCTGACCCGGTGGATGCGCACGCTGTCGGTGCGGGAGCTCCTCTGGAGTGCCCTCTTCGTGTTCTGCGCCACCCTGACCCGGTACGAGGGGTGGGCCCTGCTGGCCGCGTCGCTGGTGCTGGTGGCGGTGTGGGTGCGGCTGGCCGACCGGCGTCGCAAGTCGCCCCAGGCCAACCTGGTCCTCTTCGGCGCGGTGGCGTGCTACGGGATCGTCCTGTGGTTCCTCTACAACCTGATCATCTTCCACGACCCGCTCTACTTCCTGCACAGCGCCTACAGCGCCCAGACCATCAACGGGGCCCAGGCCCAGTTCGGGCTGCTCGGGACCAAGGGCAGTGTGAGCCAGAGCTTCCTCACCTACGGGTGGGACATGGTGGGAGTGCTGGGCGGACCGGTTCTCATCCTGGCCGGAGTGTCCTTGGTGGTGCTGGCCGCCCACCGCCATCCCGACCGCCGCCGCATACTGTTCACCCTGGGCCTCCTGGCCGCCCCGGTGGTCTTCGAGTTCCTCTCGCTCTACGCCGGCCAGACCACCATCCGGGTGCCGCAGCTCTTTCCCCACCAGATGTGGAACGACCGCTACGGGGTGGTGGCACTGCCGCTGGTGGCCGTGGCCCTCGGGACGTTGGTGGGACGGTGGCGCCGGGCCCTGCCGGTGGTGGCGGCGGCCACGGCGCTGGCCACCCTCCTGATGGCTCTCGGCACCCCCCTCACCCTGGCCGACGGCCGCACCGGCACCTCCAGCGCCACCGCGGGCCGGCCCGAGGTGGCGGCGGCCTATCTGGCCCACCACTACCGGGGCGGCGAGGTGCTGGCCGACGACTCGGCCGCCTCCTCCCTCATGTTCGCTTCCGGACTGAACCTGAGGGAGTTCGTGACCGTCGGGTTCCATCCGTACTTCGCTCAGGCCATCGACCATCCGGCCCGTCACGTGTCGTGGGTGGTGGCCTACCCGGGTGACGCGGTGACCGCCGACCTGGCCGCCCACCCCG
Organism: Acidimicrobiales bacterium; assembly: GCA_038210245.1. GTDB lineage: Bacteria > Actinomycetota > Acidimicrobiia > Acidimicrobiales > RAAP-2 > Bog-756. The sequence goes on along the minus strand of JBBQWW010000057.1, from coordinate 8,427 downwards.
ACCGCTTCGGTGACTTCCGGCTCCGGGTCACCCAGGGTCGGATCAAGCTCTACCAGCGGGTGGGTCCGGCCACCTGACCCTGACGTCGGGGTCGGTGTCGGTCGGCCGGGGTCAGCTGCCGCCACACGTCGAGCACGAACTCCTCGTCGTCGTGGTGGACAACCGGTGGGCACCCGAAGCCGGCGCGCAGCGCAGCGTGAGCCTCGTCGCCGCTCAGGGGATAGTCGGTCGGACCCCTCCAGTGGACGGCGACCACGGTGGCGTCCGGCTCGGTGGTGGCCAGCACTCGGCCCGCGATCACCTCGAGAGTGGGCCGGTCGAAGTAGTAAGCGATCTCGCTGAGCACCACCAGGTCGAAGGGGCCGTCCGGCCACTGCTCGGGGATGGCCCGCACCTCGGCGGTGGTGCCGGGGAAGGCCTCGAGGCGGCAGGTGGCCCGCTCCACCACCGAGGGGACGATGTCGGTGGCGAGCAGCCGGTCGCACCGGGCGGCCAGCCGCTCGCTGAGCACGCCCAGGGAGCAGCCGGGCTCGAAGGCCGACCGGTAGCGGGGCTCGGGCAGGGCGGCCACGGTCAGGTCGTACTTCCGTTGTTCGTACGCACTGGTCTCGAAAGCCCAGGGGTCGGCGTCGTCGGCGTAGATGCGCTCGAAGTAGGAGCGCGGGTGCGAGGTCACGAGGAGGCGGGCCCCTCGACGAAGACCTCGTAGCTCCGCCAGAACCGACGGAGCACCGCCGGCGGGAGGACCGGTCCCTCGACGGAGACGCCATCGCCCGGGCCGTAGGGGCGGACCTGGGTGCGGAACGCCCCGGTGCTCCAACGTTTGGTGGCCAGGTCGCGACGGTCGAGGTCGAGGCGTCGGCACCGCGCCCAGGGGAGGTCGTCACCATGGGGGACGGCCCAGTGCCAGGCCCACACCAGGTAGCCAAGTGTGGCCGCCCCGCACGTGGCGGCCACGGCCGTGGTGGCCCTCCCGCAGGCGTTGTGGTCGGGATGGCCGTCCCGGCGCCACGGGGCCAGCCAGAGGTCGTCGGCCTGCATCCGCTCCTCGATCATCTCGCCCAACGCCTCCTCGTGGTCGGTCACCCTCCCGTCGGGCAGACCCAGCCGGGTGATGGTGGGGGCGGCCCACCCGAGCCGGTGGAGGGCGGCCACCGACTCCTCGGCCCGGATGGCGGCCAGCCGGTCCGCCTCCGCCAGCGTCAGGGAGGTGTGGGACGCCTCGCCGTCGGTAACAGCCAGAACCTCGACGGCCACCCCGGTGGCCACCAGCCGCTGCAGCAGTCCGCCGGCCCCGAGCACCTCGTCGTCGGGGTGGGGGGCGACCACCACCACCCGACCCCGGTCCAGCGGAGGCAGGGGAGCCATGGCGTCGATCCGACCCGATCGGGCCCACTCCGCCTCCGACGCACCTTGGGGGTGCGGGTCGAGGGTCAGGCCCACCGGCCCTCCTCGACCACCAACCGGCCGAGGGCCACGGCGTCGGGATCACCGTGGTGCTGGGCCAGGTAGACGTAGAGGTCGGCGGCGCGCCGGGACTGGGCCCGGTCGTGGGCGAGAGGTCGGGCCCCTCCGGCCGATGCCGTCCACCGCAGTACGTCGTGGGTCCCGTCGTGGATGTTCTGTCGGAGGGTGAGGGCACGCCACCGGGCCCGCACCCGCGTGTCCAGAGGATCGGCGTCGATGGCGGAAGCGGCGGCCATCAGCTCATCGTAGAGACCGTCGAGACGGGCCGCCGTCCGCCCGATCTCGAGCAGGACCAGATCGGAGGGCTTGGGCCCCACCGACTCCACCACTCCCTGGGCCAGGCCCCGGGCTCCTCCGAGCCAGCAGGCGGCCACGCCGCAGGCCCCGTGCCAGAAGCCGGGCCGCTCGGTGTAGAAGCCCGGGGGCCCCACGGCGTCGCCCACGCCCAGCACCGGCCCCCCGAAGCGGAGCGTCTCGCTGGCCGAGTCGGCCATGCCCACGGCCGGCCACGACCCCGGCACAACGCCGACCACCGACCGGGTGGTGTCGATGTCGAACAGGCGGTAGCCGTCGGGGGACTCGGCCGTCACCAGCGCCCGGTCCACCATCCCGCTCCCCGAGCAGAACGGCTTCTCGCCGGTGAGGGCCCACCCTCCCTGCACCGGGGTGGCCGTCACCCCGCCGACACCGGACCGGGCCGCCCACACTCCGTAGGTGGAGGTGGCCCGTCGGGGACGCCGGCCGGCTTCGGACAGGATGGCCAGGGCGTCGGCATGCCCCTCGACCAAGCGGGCCAGGGCGAGATCGTCGGCGGCCACCCCGGCCAGGGCCTCGAAGCGGGCGGCCGTGGCCCCCCGGCCGGGCAGCGGGAAGGTGCTGGCGTCGGCGGCCAGTTGGACGAACGCCGCGGCCAGGCGTCGCCTCGGCGCCGGCCCGGGGCCGGTGTCCCCGTCCCCGTCCCCGTGGCTCTGGTCCCGGTCCATCGTCACACCGCCACCGGTCGGCCGTCCCGGCGTGCCCCCACCTCCGCCTCGATGGTGTCGAGGGCGTGGGCGAACCCGTGGGGAGCCCGAGCCGTCCTCCGACTGCTGGTGGCCACCAGGACCGAGCGGTCCCAGTGAATGACCGCTCCGGTGTCCTGGGCCCTCTGGACCAGGGCCCGGTCCTCTCCAGAGGCCAGGTCCTCGAATCCGCCCAGCCGCCGGTAGGTGGCCCCGTCGAGGCCCAGGTTGGCGCCGTGCACGGGAAGGTGCTCCGCCGCGTACTGCCGTCGCCACTCCTCGGACAGCTCGACGGTGCGGTCAGACCACTCTCCGACGGCCACCCCGCCGACCCACACCTCGGCACCGTGACGACGCCGGCGGAGCTGGGACGAGAGCCACTCGGGGGGTACCTCGGAGTCGCCGTCGGTGGTGGCCAGCCACACCGTCGCTGGCGCAACCTCCGACCACCGGCGGAGCAGCATGTCACACCCCGTCCGTCGGGCCGCACCGACGTTGGCCCCATCCACGGTCACCACTTCGATGTGGTGTTGTCGCGTCGCCAGCCGTTCCGACCGCCACTGCTCCACGACGGCGGCACTGTCGTCAGTGCACCGGTCGAGGACGATGACCACCCGCCACTCCGGTACGGAGGACTCGATCCGGCCCACCGCTCCGAGCAGGCCGTCGAGCGTCCGCGCGACGAGGCGCTCCTCGTTGTGGATCGGCAGCACCACGCCCACCCGGAGGGGCAGGGGAGAGGCGGCATCGGTGAGCCGGCGATGGGACAGGTCCCGGCCTCGGGTCCGCCGCTCCGATGGGGACATCAGGGCATCACTCATGGTCCGTGTCCCTCATCGGGTGACGGCGGCAACAGAGGTGCGGTCCGGTTTCCTGATCCGACCGCTTCCTTCCTCGTCGTCGGCGGCATCGCCCATCTCTACCCGTGGTAGCCGTGCAGCAAACGCCGGCCGCTCTCAGTGGAGGAGGGTGGACACGACATTGATGACCAAGGCCACGATGACCGCTCCGTAGAGATAGGAGAGCAGGGCGTGGGAGAGGGCGATCCGTCGCACCGACTTCGCCGTCAGGTTGGTGTCGGACACCTGGAACGTCATGCCGATGGTCAGGGCCAGGTAGGCGAAGTCCAGATAGGTGGGGGGAGCGTCCTCGTTGAAGTCGATGCCGCCCGGGGCACCGGTGAAGTACGTACGCGCATACCGCAAGGTGAACACGGTGTGGACCAGGCCCCAGGTGAGGGCCACGCTCCCCACGCCGAGGGCGATCAGGAACGCCTTTGTGCCGCCCGTGGCGTGGGCGGCGCGGATCAGGACGAGCCCCACCGCGGCCAGCAGCGCCACCCCCGAGGTCAGCACGATCAGCTCTGACAGGCGAACGCTAGTGTCCTCGCGACGGGCGTGCCGCTTGGTCTGCTCCTCGTCGAGCCCGGCCACGGACAGCCAGATCCGACCCATCAGCACGAGGCAACCGGCGTCCCAGCCGACCAGTATGGAGGCCTGCCATGACGTCGCCACTGACGCTATCGATCCCACCACCACACCGACGGCTGCCGCCACCAAGACGCGCACCCCCGAGCGCGGGGTGGCGCTACTCCGATTGGTCATAGATCGACAACTCCTCGGTGTGGCGACGGCTGGTGGCGGCCGCCTCCGGTGGGGCCGGAGTGCCCTGACCCTTCCCTGCCTCTCAGACAGCCAAACCTCCTGGTGGGGTCTCTCACTCGGAGCCAACCGCCCAAAGTGCAAGGGCCGGCCCGCTCCAGCGGCAAATAGATAGGCGAGCTGTTCGCCGATCAGGGCTGAAGAAGGATAAGGGAGGGTGTGAACCCCCCCACCCCACCGCTGAGAACGGCGCCAGGCTCGAATTCTGTCACCCCGTGCCGGCGTCGACGAGGAGACGCACCACAGCGGAGAAGGAGAAGGGCGGGTGAGGGAGGGAAGGGACCATCAGCAGATCACCGAGTGGTGCGTCTATGCCGAATCCACTGGCCGACCTCTCGGGGCCTCACCCAGCCCGCCGGTGGCGTACCCTTTGTCATCCCGGGCGAACAGCAGCTCGGAGCGAAAGCGGTGGAGCGTACTTCTGACACCAAATGAACTATCAGGTCTTTCTGACCTCCAACTAAGTAAACGGGTCGTGCTCCAACAGGAGGACGCCTTGGCTGAAATCTACGGTCGTCACGCCCGCTCGGTTGCCGCTACGGCCAAGATGGTGCTCGGCAACTCGTCGGTGTGCGAGGACGTGGTCGCCGAAGTATTCCTCGCGTTCTGGTTGAGACCGGAGAGCTTCGATCCTGAACGGGGCCTCCTCCTGGGATTTCTCAGGCTGAAGGCCAGGGGGCGGAGCATCGACATCGTCCGATCGGAGGTGGCGAGCCGGCGGCGGGAGGAGTACGACCGCCGTTCCAACGGCTCCTACGGCAGTGAGGTGGACGAGGAGTTCTTGACCTGCGAGGCGGCCGAGGAGATACACAAAGCGCTGACGGCGCTCGATGACAAGGAACGGGAGCCGATCGAACTGGCCTTCTTCACTGGGATGACCTACAAGGACGTTGCCGAGCACCTGGACCTACCCGAGGAGACCGTCAAGTCACGGATTCGGTCGGGGCTTCTGGGCGTTAGGGTGATTCTCGAAGCGACGTTGCTCGCCGAGGCCAAATCGGAGCGGTCTCAGATGCCCGACCAAGGACCGTCGTGACCTCCGAATGGGAAGCGCAGATACGAGAGGCCGGTCGGATCGCTGCCCTCGATCGCTCCGGACTTGTCGGACTATCGGGCGACGATGCCTTCGACCGCTTGCTGGAACTCGCCATCGCCGTCACCGGAGCGCCGAGAGGCGTGATCGCCCTCGTAGATGCGGAGCACACCACGGCGATCAGTGCGGTGGGGTTCTCCGAAGGTATTCCTCTCTTTGCCCCCATCGATTTTTTATTCTGCCGTTATGTGGTGGGTTACGGTCGTCCGTTCTTGGTCGAGGATGCTCATAACGATCCCCGGACGATCGGTGATCCAGCTATTGAGGCCTTCGCCGCTGTGGCATGGATCGGGTTTCCAGTGGAAGACGCTCAGCGGAATGTGTTGGGCAACTTCTGCTTGATGGATGCGGCGCCCCGGGAGTGGAGTGCGCTCGACGTGCAGACGGTGGCGACTCTCGCGCAGGCCACGAGTGCTGAAATTGCCCTGCGGGCGGCACGTAGCGAGGCAACGCCCGCTCGGGACGAAGTGGTGACGCGGGAGAGCGATGGCAGGTAACTCGATGTATCCGGATGCGGATGCATGCCAGATCTCCTGACGATCAAACTCCGCAACGCCAATGGCGTCCCGGTGATAGTTGTCAGCGGAGAGCTCGACCTGGCCTCAGCAGGGACATTGGCGGCCGAGTTGGAGAACAGCACTGGACCGCTGGTGGTCGTGGATCTTGCGGAACTGTCCTTCATGGACAGTTCCGGCATTAGCTGCCTCGTCGTGGCCAAGGCCAACATGGACGAAGTTGGACGCACTCTCGTTCTTACCCGTCCGCAGCCCAGGGTAGAGCGGGCTATGGAAGTGGTTGGACTGGCTGATTGGCTGTCTCCCTGGTCATCCGACTGGGCTCCGTCCATCTAGACGCCCCTCTCGCCTCCCGAGCGGAGGATCCACCAGAGTCGCCCAGACGACTTTGCCCTTGTCCAATACCTCAATGCCCCATTGGCTGGCTAGCGCAGCAACGATTGCCAGGCCCCGGCCGTGCGTGTCGTGGCGGGCGTGATGTATCGCGTCGGGCGCTCTATCACTTTGGTCCGTGACTGCCAACCGTACCTGGCCCTTCCCCACATCCAAGGCCAGCTCCCCTCCCGAGGATGCATGGATGATCACGTTGCTGACCAACTCGCTGGCAATCAGGACGGCTCGGTCCATGGTTTCGTCCGAACAGCCCTGTAGCACTGCTCGTACGAAGCGTCGGCATTCCGCAACGTTGGCGGGGGTATTTCTGAAGGTCATGGTGGACAGCACGCTGTTTCACCGACTAACTCTGGGATCGGCGGTTGTAATTGACACCATGGGTATGCCCATGAGCTATCTGATTAAACGTTTAGTCCAGGCCCAGGAAAGAATGGAAAGCGATAGGGTCGTGAGCGCCAGCGGGTTGACGAGGCCAATATCACCTAAGAGGGAGTCGTGCTGAAGTACCGCTGGACCCTGATCGGATGTGCCTATTTTGTCGCCGTTCTCGTGGCAAATGTACTCAGCGACTCGGGGCAAAGTTTTACCGGTCTGTTCGCCTTGGTCCCAGTGCTCCTGGGCTTAGAGTGGGGGCCCCGCATCGTCATACTGGGGTCACTCCCCTTGGTGCTCCTCGCCAGCACCGACCTATTCAGAGAAGAAGGCCTCACTTCGGCCGCCATCATTCGGAGCGTGGGGGTAGCTGTCGGTGTAGGTATAGGGGCCTACATAGCTTCCTACCGGGAACACCACGCAACTACGCTTGACCTGAGCCGAGCGGCGGCCCTTGCCGCCCAAGAGGCAATCATCCCAGCAGTACCACCCACTGTCGGTCGTTATCGATTCTCGAGCGCCTACCGATCCGCTGCCGATGAGTCCCTCGTTGGAGGTGACCTGTACAAGGTGGTTGACACCGAATTTGGAGTTCGAGTGTTGATCGGCGATGTTCGCGGTAAGGGCCTTGCGGCGATGACAATGACCTCGGTAGTCCTCGGCTGTTTCCGGGAGTGGGCACCGGAGGCCTCCACTCTGAAGGACCTCGTAACGCGCCTGGACAATCGGGTGGTCGACAAGGCGGTGCCGGGTGATTTTGTTACCGCCGTGGTTGCCTCTTTGGACGACGAACTGCGAATGGAACTGGCCAACTGTGGCCACCCCTCTCCCGTGCATTTCACATCCTCGGGGCCCAGTCGGGGCCTGATTCCGCAGCATCGGACGACGCCCCTCGGCCTAGGACCTGACCCGTCGATTTCGACAGTGGACCTTGCCCCGGGTGACCGCTTGCTCTTCTACACCGACGGACTGATCGAATCCCGAGATAGAGACGGTGAATGGATCGAATTGGACCAATGGCTTCTAGGGACCTTGGGGTCCGATCCCCTCGATGAAGCGCTCGATCGCCTGATCGACCGGCTTGAGGCCCGGGTTGGGACTCGTCAAGATGACCTCGCCCTGCTTCTGCTGGAGTGCGATTACACCTAGCGGCGAGGACGGTGCTAGCGGGTGTGCTCTCGCTGCGAACCGCATCGACCATCGGCCCAATGAAGAAGGCTCGATAACACGTTCATTAGCCTCGATCCACCGACCCGCACCCTGAGCTGACCTGATCCGGTTCGCCTGAGGTGCAGTGGCCAATGCGTAGGTCCCCACCCGGGGCAGTCGTCCGAATCAAGGGCGTGGCCGACCAAGGGCTTGTGATTCGAGTCGGTTGTCAGCGCCGTCGTTCGATCGTCTGCGGTGCGCCTGCCGCGGGTAGGCGGCTACACCGGAACCGGTGGCAGTGCGCGTAGACGAGCGATTGCTTGCTCGAACGCTTTGGCCCAGGGCCACTCGAGTGGTGCCCGCAGGGTCGGCGTCCCCGACCGGTTGACCAGGCGGCCCGGGACCGACAGGAACCGGGTGCGAATGGTACGGGTGACGACCAGTTGCTCCTCGGGCGTGATCTTCCCGAGCATGGCCGTCCAGCGGATGAGGTTGTGAGCCAGGGCCGCACACACCAGCCACGCCGCGTTGGCATTGAAGTGGCCCGAGGGGACGTGCGCCATGCCAGCACCTTCTTTCAGGTCCTTGATGGCCAGTTCGACGGTGGCGTGGGCCCGGTGGAAGGCGTCGATTTCCGGCTCTTCGCGTTCCCGTGTGGGGCGGCACCAATCAGGTGACCCGCCCATAGGCATCCACCAATAGGGCCCCGTGGCCCCCGATTCTTGCGGTTGCGAAACCAAGCGAGAACGGAGGACACGGGACATGGTTGACGGTAG
>JBBQWW010000056.1:0-22062 GCA_038210245.1 Acidimicrobiales bacterium | reverse complement strand
CCCTGGCCCGGGATGGCAACATCTGACCATGGACCACGACACCACCGATCCCCCGTCCCCACCCCTGTCACCGGACCCGTCGGGCGACGGGTCCGGTCCGCTGCAGCCCGAGCTGGTCGACGGACCCGGTCCGGTGCCCGTCGGGACGGTGCTGGGCGAGGAGACGGGCACCGACGACGCGGAACAGTCCGAGTCCATCGAGCGACCGGCCAAGCTGCTCCGCATCGGATCCATGGTCAAGCAGCTGTTGGAGGAGGTGCGCCAGGCCCCCCTGGACGAGGCCAGCCGCGGTCGCCTCCGCGAGATCTACGAGCAGTCGATCCGCGAGCTGGCCGACGGCCTCTCCCCCGACCTGGCCGCCGAGCTCGACCGGATCTCCATCCCCTTCGACTCGCCGACCCCCTCGGACGCCGAGCTCCGGATCGCCCACGCCCAGCTGGTGGGGTGGCTGGAGGGACTGTTCCACGGGATACAGGCCACTCTCGTGGCCCAGCAGGTGGCGGCGCGGGCCCAACTGGACGAGATGCGCCAACGCTCGCTACCCCAGGGTCCGCCTCCGGACATGGGTCGCCCGGGCACCTATCTCTGACCCCACCCGCACCGACCTGGGCCGTTCCCCGACGTCGTCGGGCCCGTCCGGTGCGCGCTATCGTCGAATGACAACGCTGTAACTCGTCCACACCCTGTGGAGAACCTTGGACGAGGCCCCAGACAACCCCCAGTCGGACACTCCGAGGGAGGATTCCGCCCGTTGGCGACACGGTCGTTCACCCACCTGCACACCCATACCGAGTTCTCGATGCTCGACGGTGCCGCCCGGGTCAAGGACCTGGTCCAGGCGGCCGTGGCCGACGGGCAGCCGGCCCTCGGCATCACCGACCACGGCAACATGTACGGCGTCCTCGACTTCTACGCCGCTTGTCGGGAGGCGGGCATCAACCCGGTCATCGGCACCGAGGCCTACATGGCCGCCGAGTCGCGGCACGAGCGGCCCGTGCGCCGGGGCAAGGTCGACGACACCGGAGGTGACGTGGCCGGCGGGGAGAAGCTCTACTACCACCTCACCCTGCTGGCCGAGTCCAACGAGGGCTACCGCAACCTGCTCAAGCTGTCGTCGGCCGCCTACCTCGAGGGGTACTACTACAAGCCCCGGCTGGACTGGGAGCTGCTCGAGCGCCACAGCCACGGCCTCATCGCCACCACCGGGTGCCTGGGCGGGGTGGTCCTCCAAGCCCTCCTGGCCGACGACCGGATCAAGGCCGAGACCCTGGCCGCCCGCCTGCAGGACATCTTCGGCAAGGGCAATCTCTTCGTGGAGGTGCAGGACCACGGGCTGCCTGAGCAGCAGAAGACCAATCCGGCGCTGGTGGAGATCGCCCGGCGGATCGGCGCCCCTCTGCTGGCCACCAACGACAGCCACTACACCCACCGCGAGGACCATGTGGCCCATGACGCCCTGCTCTGCGTGCAGACCGGGGCCCTCATCGACGACCCCAAGCGGTTCAAGTTCGAGGGCCAGGAGCACTACCTGAAGTCGGCGGCGGAGATGCGCCACCTCTTCGGCGAGCTCCCCGAAGCGTGCGACAACACCCTGCTCATCGCCGAGCGGGCCAACGTGGAGATCGACTTCGGCCGGCCCAGCCTGCCCAAGTTTCCCGTCCCCGACGAGTTCGTGGGCCAGTCCTACGAGGAGCGGGCCGCCGCCTACCTCCGCCAGCTCAGCATCGACGGGGCCAAGGAGCGCTACGGCCATCCCATCCCGGCCGAGGTCATGCAGCGCCTCGACTACGAGCTGGGCGTCATCGGGGACATGGGGTTCTCGGCCTACTTCCTGGTGGTGTGGGACCTGATCCGCTTTGCCCGCTCCCAGGGGATCCGGGTGGGCCCGGGGCGCGGCTCGGCCGCCGGGTGCTGCGTGGCCTACTGCCTCCAGATCGTCGACCTGGACCCGATCCGCTACGACCTGCTCTTCGAGCGGTTCCTCAACCCGGGTCGGATCCAGATGCCCGACATCGACATGGACTTCGACGAGCGCTACCGGGGCGACATGATCAAGTATGCCGCCGACCGCTACGGGTCGGACCATGTGGCCCAGATCGTCACCTTCTCGACCATCAAGGCCCGGGCCGCCGTGCGCGACGCCGCCCGGGTGCTCGGCTACCCCTACATCGTCGGCGACAAGATCGCCAAGGCCATGCCGCCACTGCTGATGGGCCGAGACACCCCGCTGGCCGCCTGCCTCGACCGCACCGAGGGCCACGAGGACGGCTTCGCCGCCGCCGGCGAGCTGCGCACCATGTACGAGACCGACGCTGAGGCCAAGAAGGTCATCGACGTGGCCAAGGGACTGGAGGGCCTCCGTCGCCAGGACGGCATCCACGCCGCCGCCGTGGTCATCACCGACGAGCCGCTGACCGAGTACGTCCCCGTGCAGCGCAAGCCGGACAGCAAGAACCCCGATGACGCCCCGGTGGTCACCCAGTACGAGATGCACGGGGTGGAAGACCTCGGGCTGTTGAAGATGGACTTCCTCGGGCTGCGGAATCTCTCGGTCATCGAGCGGGCCCTCGACCTCATCGCCGTTTCCACCGGCTTCCGGCCCGACATCGACCACATCCCCCTCGACGACCCGGAGACCTTCGCCATGCTGTGCCGGGGCGACTCCATGGGCGTCTTCCAGCTGGAGGGGGGACCCATGCGCTCGCTCATGCGCTCGCTCGCCCCCACCAGCTTCGACGACGTGGCCGCCCTGGTGGCCCTGTACCGGCCCGGACCGATGGCCGCCAACATGCACCGCGACTACGCCGACCGCAAGAATGGTCGTCAGGCTGTCGCCTACCTCCATCCCGACCTGGAGGAGGTCCTCGGGGACACTTACGGCCTGATGATCTACCAGGAGTCGGTCATGCGGGTGGCCCAGAAGATCGCCGGCTACGACCTGGCCGAGGCGGACAACCTCCGCAAGGCCTGCGGCAAGAAGATCCGCGCCCTCATCGCGGCCGAACGGGAGAAGTTCGTGGAGGGCTGCGTGGCCACCGGCTACGAGGAGTCCCTCGGCACCGACCTGTTCGACATCATCGAGCCCTTCGCCGACTACGCCTTCAACAAGTCGCACGCCTACGGCTACGGGTTCATCGCCTACCAGACGGCCTGGCTGAAGGCCCACTACCCCGTGGAGTACTTCGCCAGCCTCCTGACCTCGGTCAAGGACAACAAGGACAAGACGGCGGTGTACCTGGCCGAGTGCCGGACCATGGGGATCGAGGTCCTGGTCCCCGACGTGAACCGGTCCCTGGCCGAGTTCTCCGCCGACTTCTCCGATGGCGAGGGCACCGTCGGGGCCAAGGGCGACAAGCCCGGGGCCATCACCTTCGGGCTGGCCGCCGTGCGCAACGTCGGTGAGGGCCTGGTGTCCCTCGTCGTGGCCGAGCGGACGGCCCACGGGCCCTTCGTCGACTTCTACGACTTCTGCCAGCGGGTCGACCCCCAGGTCCTCAACAAGCGCACCCTGGACTCGCTGATCAAGGCCGGCGGGTTCGACTCGCTCGGCCACCCGCGCCAAGGCCTGTGCCTGGCCTTCGAGGAGATCGTGGACCGGACCCTGGAGCGCCGCCGCGAGCACGACGCCGGCGTGGTCTCCCTGTTCGCCTCCCTGGAGACCGAGACGGAAGGCCAGAGCATCGGTTTTGGCGACACCCGCATTCCCATCGCCGACACCGAGTTCGACAAGAGCCAACGCCTGGCCTTCGAGAAGGAGATGCTCGGCCTCTACATCAGCGACCACCCGCTCATGGGGATGGAGGGCTCCCTGGCCCGGTTGACCGACTGCACCCTGGCCGAGCTGCGGGACGCCGACCCTGACCCGTCCGGGGGCGCCGGTGGGGGCTTCGGCGGTGAGGGCCAGGTCCGCCAGGTCGGTGGGGTGATCACCGAGCTGCAGCGCCGGTACACCAAGAAGGGCGACCTCATGGCCACCTTCGTGCTGGAGGACCTCAACGCGTCCATCGAGGTCTTCGTGTTCCCCAAGACCATGGCCGACTACGGCGCCCTGCTGGACGACGACGCCATCGTGGTCCTGAAGGGCCGGGTGGACATGCGGGACGATCGCCTCAAGCTGGTGTGCATGGAGGTCCAGCGCCCCGAGCTGGCCGTGGACGGGACGACCGACCTCCGCATCTCCCTTCCCCTCAACAGCCTCACCGACCGCAAAGTGGACGGCCTCAAGCGCCTGCTCTCCGAACACCCCGGTGACTCCCCCGTCTTCCTCCACGTGGGCGACAAGGTGCTTCGCCTCCCCTCCGAGTTCAACGTGGACAGCCGCCGGGGCTTGGTCGGCGAGCTGCGCGTCCTGCTCGGGCCCAACGCCATTCAGGGTTGAACCGGACCCCAGGGGTCGGGTGGCGAGAACTTTCCGTGGGCCAACATTGCCGTCCGCACGGGCTCTGACGTGGCGGTTCACCCTCCCGACCCCCGCGTCCGGCGCAGGCCCCGAGGGGCCGGATACGACAGGGCGCTCCAAATCCCGTAAAATATTCGGCACGGCTCCTGGCGTGGAGGCCCACACAACCCGTCCGGCCCTCGTGGGCCGGCGGTCCGAGGGGGTTTTCTGCGGCAGACCGGGGCCGGCGGTGCACACCGCAGGGAGACCGAGGAGTACGGAACGGCATATGTCCATCCAGGTGGAGACCAAGGACTGCACATCGATCAGTGACGCCGAGTTGGCCGAGATGGCCGATCTGTGCGCTGAGCGGGAACCCCGATTCGACATCGGATTCCTGTCCAAACAGCGGGAAGAGTGGGTGCTGGTCACCCGGGCCCGTGAGGGATCGAAGCTCCGGGGCTACTCCTTCTCGACCCTCGAGCGGATCGGCGGCACCCCGTCCCTCCTCATCGGGCTGGCCACCGTGGACCGGACCTCCCGGGCCGACACCGTGCTGCGGTCCATGATGGGCGACAAGTACCGTCGGGCCCTCCTGGCCTTTCCCGACGAGGATGTCCTGGTCGGGACCCGTCTGCTGGCCGCCGAGGGCTTTCGGGCCTTCGCCGGACTGACCGAGGTGGTACCGGGACCGGGTCACAAGGCCACGGGCGAGGAGCGGGCCTGGGGCCGGCGGCTGGCCAAGCGGTTCGGAGCCGACGGACGCATCGATGACCGGACCTTCGTGGTGACCGGTGACGGCTGCGAGTCCGGAGGCTTCGACTTCGTCAGCCCGAAGAGTGCGGCCGACGAGGACCTGTGCGCCTTCTTCGCCGGCATCGACGTCCCGGCCGGAGGTCGCCTGGTGGCCTTCGGGTGGGCCATGGCCGAGGACCTGGCCGGCGGAAAGCTCGGCGGTCGCTGACCCGGGCCCGCCCTCCCCTCGACGGCGCCCTCGGGTCGATCGGGCCGGAGCGCACCGTCCGTCCGGGCCGGCCAGGCAATAGCATGGGCCTGTGAAGGTTTCCACCCGAGGTGACTACGCCAGCCGGGCCCTGCTGTCCCTGGCCCTCCACACGGACGGGGAAGGCCCCACCGCGGTTCGGGACATCGCCGAGCGGACGGGGCTGCCCCAGCCCTACCTCGAGCAGATCCTGCTGGCCCTGAAGGGCGCTGGACTGGTGCGCTCCAAACGCGGCGTGGGCGGCGGCTACGTGCTGGCCCGTTCGCCCGATGAGATCACCCTCTCCCAGATCGTCTCCGCCGTCGACGGACCCATCGTGGCCGGCGATTTCGGCCTCCCCCACGAGAACGGGGCCTGCGATCACGAGGGCCAGTGCGTGCTCCTCACGGTCTGGGCCGACGTGGGCGAGCACATGCGCACCCACCTCGACTCGTTCAATCTGGCGGACATGGTGGCCCGGGCCCAGGGCCGGGTCCCCGCGCTGCGCCAGAGCGCCGGATGACCCTGTCCGGCCCACCCCCGCCGTCGCTCTGAGGCCCGCCGGGTGAACGCCGCCCGCATCATCGCCCTGGTGGCGGGGATCGCCATCCTCTCGCTGAACGCCATGAGCGTGATCGTGGTGCTCATCGTCCCCCGCTCGGGGACATCGATGATGACCTACCCGATGCGCGCCGTCCGGATCACGTTCCGACGCATCGCCCGCCTGGCCCGGACCTACCCGACCCAGGATCGGATCCTGGCCATCAGTGAGCCCGTGGCCCTCGTGGTCCTGCTGGCCACCTGGTTGACCGTGACCGTCCTCGGATTCACCCTCGTCAACTACGGGATCGACGGCACTACCGGGAGCCAGGCCTTCTCCGAGGCCGGCTCGTCGGTCTTCACCCTGGGTTTCACCCTCAGCCACACCGGTGGCTCGCGGGTGGTCGATTTCGTGGCCGCCGGCACCGGGCTCGTACTGGTCGCGCTCCAGATCGCCTACCTACCCACCCTCTACGGCGCCTACAACCGACGCGAGACGCTGGTCACCCTGCTCCAGAGCCGGGCCGGCTCGCCGGCCTGGGGGCCCGAGCTGCTCATCCGACACCAGCTGGTCGGGCTCATCGACAACATGCCCAGCCTGTTCGCCGAGTGGGAACGGTGGGCCGCCGACGTGGCCGAGAGCCACTCCAGCTATCCGTCGCTTCTGTTCCTGCGCTCCCCCCGGCCCCAGAACTCGTGGGTGGTCAGCCTCATCGCCGTGATGGACGCCGCCGCCCTGGTGCTGGCCGTCGATCCCGAGAACGCCCCCATCGAGTCACGGATGGTGGTGCGGATGGGCTTCACCTGCCTGCGGGACATCGCCGAGGCCACCGGCATCCCCTTCGATCCTGACCCCAGTCCCGATGACGCCATCCACCTGCCCGAAGAGGAGTTCGACGCCGCCTACCGCCGACTGGTGGAGGTCGGCTTTCCCGTCTCCCGGTCGGCGGCCGAAGCGTGGCCCCACTTCCGCGGTTGGCGGGTCAACTACGAGGAGGTGGCCTACACCCTGGCCGCCACCCTCGACGCCCCACCGGCCCGCTGGACGGGACCCCGGGCCCTGTTCGGGTCCGAGACCCTCGAACCGGTTCGACCGGTCGACCGGCGGCCCACCACCGGAGCCGGGGAGGCCCGAACCCCTTGACCTCGGCAGGCCCGGACCCACCGGCCGAACCGGGGGGCGCCGCGGGTCGGCCCCAGCGGCCTCAGTGCCGGTTCCACGAGTGCAGGACGGGATGCTCGCGCTCCCAGCCCAACTCGCAGAAGGCCGCCGGGTCCAGGACCAGGCTGCGGCCCACCGAGGGATCGAGCCCGATCCACCGCACCGCCAGCACCCGCAGCACATGGGAGTGGGCCACCAGGGCCACGTCCCCGGCCACGGACCGGACCCGGGCGATGACCCGGTCCACCCGCACGGCCACGTCGGGGGCGGACTCCCCGTCCGGCACCCCGTCGTCGAACAGGTCCCACCCCGGGCGGTCCTGGCGTATCTGGGCGGTGGTCACCCCCTCGTAGGCCCCGTAGTCCCACTCGGCCAGGTCGGGGTCGATGACAGCCTCCCCACCCAGCCCGGCCAGGTCCGCCGTCTCCCGGGCCCGGCGCAGGGGGCTGGTCAGCACGGTGGTGAAGGTGAACCCAGCCAGGCTCGGGCGCAAGGCGGTGGCCTGGGCCTCCCCCTCGGGCAGCAGGGGGAGGTCGGTGCGGCCGGTGTGGCGGCCGTCGCGGCTCCACTCGGTCTCTCCGTGGCGGATCAGGATGCAGCGGGGGGCGGAGATGGTCATCCGGACAGCGCACCACTCCGAACACCTACTACGCAAGCTCTGAGGGCCCCCGGCCCTGGTGGGAGGGGATGCGGGGGCTCGAATGACAGCGATGGAATGTCTCAGCCCGATCAGGCGTTAAAGGTTCTGTCGGCCCTAGGACGATGAATGAGGAGAGGGATGACAACTCGCACGATGAGCAGGGAGAAGGAACGAGGGGTCCGAACGGAGTCCACCCGTACGTCGGGCACGGCTTCAGCGGGCCAGAAGGCGGCCGCGCCGGCGCGGCCGGCGCGGGTGGTACCCGCCGGACGGAGCCGGGGTTCGGACGCTGACAGCCTGGGCCTGTTCCTCCGGGACCTCGACCACCACCCCCTGCCCGACCACGAGGCCCAGACCGAGTTGGCCAAGCAGGTGGCGGCCGGCGACGATGCCGCCCGGCGCGAGATGGTGGCCGCCAACCTTCGCCTGGTGGTCCACTGGGCCCGCCGGTATCAGGACCGCGGCGTGGACCTGCCCGACCTCATCCAAGAGGGCACGTTCGGGCTCATGCGGGCCGTCGACAAGTTCGATTGGGAGCGGGGATTCCGGTTCTCCACCTACGCCACCTGGTGGATCCGCCAGGCCCTGCAACGGGCCGTCCAGCAACACGGCCGCACCATCCGGCTACCCATGGAGGTGGCCGAGCGCAATCAGCAGGTGGACGCCGCCCTCTGGGAGCTCACCCACCAGTTCCAGCGGCCCCCGACCGACGACGAGATGGACAACGCCACCAACACCACGGCCGAAGTCCGCTCGGACCTGTCCCAGGTGGCCCGGGTGGTGGCCAGTCTCGATCAGCCGGCCACGTCCGACTCCACGGCCACCCTCGGGGATCTCGTGTCCACCGATCGGAGCGACTTCGAGGACGAGGTGGCCTCCGAGCTGACCCTGGACCTGGTTCGTCAGGCCGTCGACCGTCTGACCGATCTGCAGCGTCAGGTCATCCGGCACCGGTTCGGCTTCGATGGGACCGACCCGGCGTCGCTCCAGACCACGGCCGAACGACTGGGCATCGGGGTCCGCAAGGTCCGCCAGGCCGAGGCGGAGGCCCTGGAGCTCCTGGGGGACAGTGAGATGCTCGAAGCCGCCCACGAGGCCGCCTGAGTACCCCGGGCCGGTCGTCCTGACGGTTCCGGGGCCGGCGGGCCCGGGATTGTCAGGTGCGGAGGCTCCCCAGTTGGAGGTGCAGGTCCTCGGGAAGCTCGGAGGCCCATGCCATCGGTTCGCCGGTGCGGGGGTGGTGGAGACGGAGTCGGAAGGCGTGCAGGAACGGCCTCGACACCACGGCATGAGGCAGGGACCGGCCCTGGCCGTAGACCTCATCGCCCACCACCGGATGGCCGATGGCGCTCAGGTGGACCCGGATCTGATGGGTCCGGCCGGTCTCGAGGGAAGCGGTCATCAGCGTGGTGGGTGCCGGCTCGGTGAACCGCTGGTCGACGTGGTACCGGGTACGGGCCTCCTTGCCCTTGCGGGTCACCGCCATCCGGGTCGGTGAGCTGACCGACCGGCCGATGGGAGCGTCGACCACCCCGGTGGTCCCGTCCACGGTCCCGAGCACCAGGACCCGGTAGTTCCGGTCCACCTGGTGCCGGCTGAGCTGGTCCACCAGCGCCCGGTAGGCGTCCGGGGTCCGGGCCACCACCATGAGGCCCGAGGTGCCCCGGTCCAACCGGTGGACGATCCCGGGGCGATCGAGGTCCGATCCCGACGCCGCGCCGGCCGCCACCAGCTCGGGGTACCGGGCCACCAGGCCGTGCACGAGGGTCCCCGAGCGGTGACCCGAACCGGGGTGGACCACCAGCCCGGCCGGCTTGTCCACCACGATGATGTCAGCATCCTCGTAGGCCACCTCGAACTGCACATCGGGGTCCCCTGCCGGCGCGCTCGGGGCATGCTCCTCATGCTGGTCGATCTGGAGCTCCTGGCCCAGGCGGAGGGCGGTGCTGCGACTCCGCACGGTAGAGCCGTCGATACGGATCCTCCCCTCGTCCACCAGCGTGTTGACCATCGAGCGGGACAAGTCCGCCACCAGGGACACGGCCTTGTCGACCCGCACGCCGTCGAGCGATGTCGGCACGGTCACGGTCAGGACGGTCACGTGGGCCTCGGTCCCCACACCAGCGAGATGAGCAGCAGGATGCAGCCCACCACGATGGAGGCATCGGCCACGTTGAAGGTGGGCCAGAAGTGGAGGGCCACGAAGTCCACCACGGCGCCGTGATCGTCCCGGAAGAAGCGGTCGGCCAGGTTGCCCAGCGCCCCGCCCAGGATGAGGCCGAGGATGGCCGCCCGTCCGGCCGAGGGGGCCCTCCAGGCCATGACCAGCAGCACCGCCACCAGCACCACGGCCACGGCCACCAGCACCACGGACTGGCCCTGGAAGAGGCTGAACGACGCCCCGGTGTTGCGGGACAGCTCGAAGTCGAGTGTGCCGATCACGTGGATGGAACCGTCGGTGAGGCGGGACACGGCCCACCACTTGGTGAGCTGGTCGGCAACGACCACCGCCGCCACCACGGCCACGGCCACGGCCAGCCGCCGGGCCGCCGTGGGCAGGCCCGCACGGCGCTCGGTCACCGCCGGCTCACCGATCAGCGCCGTGACAGGCCGCCGCTCTTGCAGGCCACGCACAGTCGGGCGAAGGGAAGGGCGCGGAGGCGGGCTTTCGGAATGGGCTGGTAGCACCGTTCGCAACCCCCATAGGTCTTCCGCTCGATCTTGCGCAGGGCATCGTCGATCTCCTCCACGGCCGCCGAGGCCTGGGCCGAGAGGGCCAGGTTCCGCTCCCGGTCCACGGTGACCGTGCCGCCTTCGCCCGACTCCTCGTCGAACTGCACGTCCCCGGGCTCCCGCTCCAGGGCCAGCGAATCGGCCTCGGCTCGCAGGTCCACCGCCTGGCCCTTGTAGATGGCCCGCTCCTCGAGCAGGAGCACCCGCTGCTCCTCGAGGAACTTGGGCTCTTTGGCGTAGGGGCCCACCGTGGGACGCTTGGGGGCAGGCGCGGCCTTCTTGACGGCGGGCGCCTTGGTGGCCGGTGCCGCCTTGGTGGGGGTCGGCGCCACCTTGGCCACTGCGGCCTTCTTGGCCGGGGCCGCCTTCTTCGCCACCGGGGCCTTCTTGGCCACGGGGGCGGACTTCTTGGTCGGCGTCGCCTTCTTGGCCGGTGCCGCCTTCTTGGACGAGGACGGTGCGGTCTTGGTGGCGCTCTTCTTGGCGGACGTGGTGGCCTTGGCGGGGGCCGACGACTTCTTCGGCGCCGACGGGACCGCCTTCTTCGCTGCCGTCACAGTGATCTCCTTCAATGGTTTGCGCCGCCTTCAGGCCACGATGGTCAGCACGGTGGCCAGGAGCATTCCCGACATCTGACGGGCGGGTGACGATACCGTGCCCGGCCCGGTGCGGCAATACCGAGAGCGATCCGGCCCCAGGACCATAGCGGTGGAGTCGTCACCTTCGATCATCGAGCCGGTGACCTGGGGTATCGGACGGTGCCCTCTGGCCCGGCCTTGCTCTGGATCAGATGGACGGGGCCACCGCTGACGATGCCGGGCCGGTCCGCTCTCTCGGGTGGATCGGATGCTGCGGGCTAGCGCGGCTCCACCCGGTAACTGAGGGCTCGGGTCGGCCGACGAGCGGTCAGTGGGCCAGGGGTGCGTTGGTGCCGGCCGGCGCCGTGGTGGCCCCGGCGGGACGCATCTGGGTCACCTCACCGGAGGGTCCCGTACCGCTGTGGCTGGCGCCCGGCGATCCCTGGGGTGACACCGCCGGTCGGTTGCCGGCCTGCACCACCTGGGCCGGGGCGGGCGTCGGAGCCGGCCCGTTGGCCGGGAGCCCCCCACCCGGCCCGGGACGGGCCGCCTCGGCCGACGTACCAGGCTGGACGTTCTCGTCCACCCAGCGGAGGATCTCGGAGAGCGCGGTGCGCAGACGGCTGCGTTCGCCCTCCAGGTGCCGGTTCATCGTCTCGACCTCGTGGGACAGGCGGCCCCGGTGCTCTTCCAGCCGGGCGATCTCCTCGCGCAAGCGCTGCTCGGACTCGGCGGCCAACAGGCTGGCCTGGGACTGGGCCTGCTCGGTCACCTGGCGGGCCTTGGCATCCGCCTCGGCGACGATGCGGGCGGCCTGCGCCTCGGAGTCGGCCTTGGTCTCATCCACGAACTTCTGGGCCAGCAGGAGCGTGCGCTGGAGGGTGTCGTCGGGCACCGAAGCGTCGACCCGGGGGGCCGGGGCCGGCTGCTGCTCGAGCTGGGCCTCGAGTTGGGAGATGCGCTCGGCGGCCTGACGCAGCCGCTCACCGCTCTGACGGAGCTGCTCCTGCAGCCCCTCCGCCTCCACGGCGGCCTTCTCGAGGTATTCGTCGACGTCGTCCCGGTGGTACCCCTTCAGGGTCTCACGGAACTCGACGGTTCGGAGCGAATCGAGGGCAGATTGCGAAGCGTCCATGCCGTCATGCTAGCGGTGCAGCCCGGCCACTCCACGGAATTCGTGGAGAAAAAATTCTGAGCTAACCGTTCGAGAACACCGGGATGAGAATGACCTGGATGACCAGGAACAGGATCAGCACGGAGAGGTCCAGGCCGACCCCCCCGATCCGGGCCGGGGGGATGATCCGACGGATGGGATTGAGCACGGGATCACAGATCGACGAGAGCACCCGGTTGAACTTGTAGGCCGGCGAGTCGTAGGAGACCCGGGCGTAGGCCAGGTACCAGCTCAGGATGGAGTAGACGATGAGGACCAGGATGAACAGCTCGAGGAGCAGGACGATGATGCGTGCGATCATGCCGGCTCACTTCCCTTCACGAGTGCGGAACCGAACGTCGGCCCCGACCCACCATCCTGGCTCAGGGATTCACCAATCCGCGGTCGGCCAGGCGCTGGCGCTCCTCGTCAGACACCTTGACGTTGGACGGCGTGAGCAAGAACACCTCGTCAGCCACTCGTTCCATGCCTCCGGACAGGGCGTACGTCACCCCACTGCAGAAGTCGATCATCCGACGCTGGAGGTCACGATCGGCGCTCTGCATGTTCACGATCACCGGCTGGTTGTTCATGAGGCGGTTGGCGATCTCTTGGGCATCGGCGAAACGCCCGGGGGCCACGATGTGCACCCTGGCGCCGGCCGACTCAGGCGTGATGGGTCGCACCGATGACGAGCCGACCGTGGGGCGTGAGCTCACCGCCGCCGGGGCCGCCACCGCCGAGGCCGAGGTCTCGTCCCGGGTCAGGGTGCGAATCCGCGGTTTGGGAGTCGGCGCTGGAGGCACATCGACCTCGTCGAGCGATCCCGCCGAGCGTTGCGCCACGCGTCCCACCGGCGACGGCGACCTGGAGTCGTAGTCGTCGTAGTCGTCGTAGTCGTCGTCGACAAGACCCAGGTACGCCATGGTCTTTTTCATGAACGAAGCAGCCATCGTTTCCTCCTCGTCACAGCGTAGTGCGTGGCCTGAGGGCCGGGTGGATGGCGGGTCGTGCCTGGGTCGAGCCCGGGTCACCCCTCCCGCCGGTGGCCGGCCGGTGCCTCGGCGTGCATCCCCGGCTGCTCCGTCTCACCGGGGTCGTGGGGGCCGGTCGCCGAACAGGGCCCGGCCCAGGCGCACCATGGTCGAACCCTCCGACAGCGCCACCTCCAGGTCGTCGGACATGCCCATGGAGCGCACCGGGAGGTCGAGCGTGTCGGCCAGCGAGGACACCAGGGCGAACCCCGGACGAGCCAACTCCGGGGGCCCGGGAGGCCCCACGGCCATGAGGCCGGCCACGTCGAGTTCCTCGTCCCGGAGCGCCGCCACCAACTCGGTCACCCGATCCGGGGGGCAGCCCCCGCGTCCGGGCAGTCCAGCCACGTCCACCTGGACCAGCACCCTGGCCCCGGGGCGCCGCCGGGCGATGGCCCGTCCCTCCTCGGGGCGGCTGATCCCCTGCCAGCAGAAGACCAGGGGGGCCAGGCGGGCCACTTTGTTCCGCTGTACCGCTCCGAGAAAGTGCCACGACGGGGATAGAGGGCCGCCGCCCACGTGGTCCGACCCATCCCCTTCGCCGGCCACGTGGCCAGCCTTGACCACCAGCTCGTCGGCGTAGTTCTCCCCGATGTCGGGCAGACCGGCGGCCAGGGCGGACCGGACCGCATCGGCGCCGAACCCCTTGGTCACGGCCACGATGCGGACCGAAGCCGGATCCGACGTGGCTTGGTCGATGCGGAAGCGGGCCTCCGCCAGTCGCCCCGGGAACTCCTCCTGCCCCGTCCAGGCCGGCGAACCGGTCACCCGGTCCGCCCTTCCGGCGACGACCAGACCACCAGGGCCTGGCGGCCCACATCGCCCCGCACCCGGTGCGAGAAGTACCCACCCCCACATCCGGTGCAGGCGTCGATACCGGTCTCCTGGCGGGCTCCAGCGGCGGCCAGAGCGGCCGCCACGGTGGCGGGGAGGTCCAAGGCCGGTCGGCCGTCCCTCGTGCGACCCCGCACCTGGTCGCCGTAGCGGGCAGCCACCTGGTCGAGGTCCGACGGGGAGAATTCGTAGCAACCCGGATGGATGCACGGGCCGAGGGCGCCGACCACGTCGGTCGCCCCCAGGGCCACCATGGCCCCGACGGCGCGTTCCACCACACCGTCCACCAGGCCCCTCCAGCCGGCGTGAACGGCCGCCGCGACCCCCTCGGGGCTGCCTAGGGCGATAGAGCCGCAGTCCGCCGTGAGCACGGCCAGGCCGGTGGCCGTCGCCGTCGACACCAGCGCATCGCCTTCGCCTGCGGCTACGGCGCGCACCCGGTACCGGTCGAGGTCCCTGGTCCCCGGGTCGGACCCGGAGTCGCCACCTCCCCGCCACGGGACCACTACCACCGTGCTCCCGTGCACCTGATGCAGCCAGTGGACGGAGCGGACGGGGTGGTCCGCCCCCCCGACCGTCCCGGGGGAGGCGGAGACGCCGGTGGCCTCGGCTACCCACTCCTCGAGGCGGTCAGCCTCTCCGGGGCCGTCACCGCTGGGCCGCAGGTTTCCCGCCGAGGCGCTGCTCCAGGCGGCCCGGACCGTGCCGACGACCAGGACCGGGGCAGGTACCGACGTCAGCGAAGGAACGAGGGAACGTCGAAGTCGTCGTCGCCCAGGTCCAGTTCGTCATCGGACGGCGTGGCGAAGATGTCCTCATGGGCGGTCTCCACCCCCAACACCTTGCTGCGCGTCTCCTGGGGGCCGGTGGACTCGACGGGGCTGGCCCCACCGCGTGTCGCCGGGGCCTCCCATCGCTCGAATCCGGCGGCGATCACCGTGACCCTTACCTCCTCGCCCATGGCTTCGTCGATCACGCTCCCGAAGATGATGTTGGCGTCGGGGTGAGCAACGCCGTGGATGATCTCGGCGGCCTCGTTGACCTCGAACAGGCCCAGATCGGGACCACCGGCGATGTTCAGGAGGATCCCCCGGGCCCCTTCGATGGAGGCCTCCAGCAACGGGCTGGTGATGGCGGCCCGGGCGGCGTTGACCGAGCGGCCCTCGCCGGTGGCCGAGCCGATGCCCATGATGGCGGTGCCGGCGTTGCTCATGATCATCTTGACGTCGGCGAAGTCGGTGTTGATCAGACCAGGCACGGTGATCAGGCTGGTGATGCCCTGCACGCCCTGCATCAGGACCTCGTCGGCCATCTTGAAGGCGTTGACCATGGAGGTCTTCTCGTTGGAGACGGTCAGGAGCCGATCGTTCGGGATGATGATGAGGGTGTCGACCTTCTCCTTCAGGTTCTGGATGCCCGCCTCGGCCTGGACCGAGCGCCGACGACCTTCGAAGGTGAAGGGACGGGTGACCACGCCGATGGTGAGTGCCCCCAGGGACTTGGCGATCTCGGCCACCACGGGTGCGGCCCCGGTGCCGGTGCCCCCACCCTTGCCGGCGGTGATGAAGACCATGTCCGCGCCCTTCAGCGCCTCCTCGATCTCCGACCGGTGCTCCTCGGCGGCCAGGCGGCCGACCTCAGGATCGCTCCCGGCGCCGAGCCCCCGGGTGAGCTGGCGACCGATGTCCAACTTGAGATCGGCGTCACTCATCAGGAGCGCTTGGGCGTCGGTGTTGGTGGCGATGAACTCGACACCCCGCAGCCCGGCCTCGATCATGCGGTTGACGGCGTTCACCCCGCCGCCACCTACCCCAACCACTTTGATGACGGCGAAATAGTTGTTCTGCGCCGGAACGGTCATGTAATCCCTTACCCTCGACCAAAGGTTGAAACCGTTCCAACCGGCGAGTTGTCGCCCACGATACGGTCAGCGGAGTACCTGGTCAAGCACTGTCCAAACGCGTAGGACCCCAACACGACGCCCTTTTCGGCCGGTTCGTCACCCTTGAGTAGCCGTCAGCCGCTCACCGTCGGCGACTCGGGGACACTCACGTCGATGACCGAGGTGGCGTGGAGGCTCCCACTGGCCAGGATGGCGGCGATGTCCTTGTACTTGGCTGTGCGGTCGGCATCCGAGCCGAACAAGACGGTGATCCCTGAGCTCAGGGCCAGGCTGATGGACCCGTCGGCAGCCACGGTGACCGACACCACCTGTCCGGCGAAAGCCGGGGGCAGCGTCCGGCTGACCCCGAGGCCGGGGCCGGCCGAGGGGGGCAGCGATGACCCCACCGGGGCTGGCGGGATCCCGGCAGTCGCCGTATGGACGATGTAGACCACCAGGTCCGAGAGGCGTCCGGGCACCACCTGGAGCGTCCGCCCGTGCCCGTCGAGGAGGGACCACGAGGTGGCTGGGCCGGCCATCTGGACGGCCGGGACCCGCTCGGTCACCGCGATCTGGACCCCGTCCGGCCAGTGCCTGTGGACCTGGGCGGTGGCGATGAAGGGCAGGGTTTCCACGCGACGGGCTACCGCACCCGGGTTCAGGCTTATCAGGGGTGGGTGGTGCTGCAGGCCGGCGGCGTCCACGATGGCCGCCTCCGGCGTGCGGGGATGGGCGCCGGTGATCGTGATGGAACGGGCCCCGAACCACGGGGTATGGGCCAGGGCCACAACCAGCACGGCCAGTATCAGGACCCCGGTGGCCCCCCCCAGCCACAGCAGCCGTTTCCGGCCCTGACTGCGCTGGATGGCCACCCGTCGCTGACGGATCCGGGGATCGATGGACGGACGGCGGGACGGCGGGCCGTCGAGGGGTTCTCCCAGTTCGGAGGGGTTGTCATCCTCGGACGGACCCGTCCGATCGCTCGGGTCGGTCCCATCAGGCAGTTCGTCCTGATCGATGAAGATGGGCCGACGCCGCGGTCCGTCCCCGGTGGTCGATCCGGCTCCTTCAGCCGGCCCTGCAGCCTCGGGCGGCCCTGCGGCCTCGGTCGGCTCGGGCGGCCCTGCGGCCTCGGGCGGCTCGGGGGGGTCGGGGGGGTCGGGGGGTCGGGCCCCGCCGGTGGGGTCGTCGGGGCTCATGACGAACCCTCGGCGGAACCGGAGAACCCGAGGAGACGGACCTCGGTACGCAGGGCCGTGCCGGTGGCCGCGGCCACCACCGCCTGCACGTGCCTGATCACCGAGAGGACGTCGTCGGCTGAGCCCCCGGGGTCGGCCTGGATGAAGTTGGCGTGCTTGGAGGACACCTCGGCGCTGCCGATCCGGACGCCCTTCAGGCCACAGGCGTCGATCAGGCGACCGGCCGAGTCACCCGGCGGGTTGGTGAAGACCGAGCCGGCGTTGGAGCCCCCCGGTTGGTGGGCTCGCCGCCACCGGACGATCTCGGCGATGGTGGCCGCCCCCTCGGAGGGATCGCCCATCTCCAACTGGAAAGTTCCCGACACCACCACCTGGGTCGGGACCAAGGTGGTGTGACGGTAGCTGGGCTCCAGCTGGTGGGCCGGGGAGTCACCGGCCAGCCCGGTGGCCAGATCCACCCAGCGGTACTCGACCAGGGTGGCCGCGGTATCTGAGCCGTGGCCGCCGGCATTCAAGCGGACGGCCCCTCCGACCGAGCCGGGCACGCCCACCGCCCACTCCAGGCCCCGCAACCCGGCGGCCGCCGTGCGCCGGGCCAGCACCGGGAGACTGAGGGCGGCTCCGGCCTGGACCCGGCCCCCCGGCCCGGCCAGGTCCAGGGTGTCAAAGGCCGGTCCGAGGGCCACCACCAGGCCGTCGAACCCCCGGTCGGCCACCAGCAGGTTGGATCCTCGCCCCAAGGCCAGGACCGGGACCGCCTCACCTACGTCGGCCGTGCACCGGGCCACCTCGATCAGGTGGGCCTCATCGGCCACCTCCATGAACAGGGCGGCAGTCCCCCCGACCCGGTACGTGGTGAGTGCACCCAATGGGCGGTCTCGCTCGAGCCCGGGCCCGAGGGCGCGGGCCAGGTCGTCCAGCGATCGACGGAGGGCGCTCAACGCCGCCTCACCGTTCGGCATCGGACAGCAGCTCGTCGGGGAGCGACGTGAGGTCTCCGGCCCCCAGGGTGATGCAGAGGTCACCCGGTCGCAGGAGACGACGCACCGCGACCCGGAGGTCGGACCGCCCCGCCACGTAGTGCACCGGCTTGGCCGGGTACTCGTCCCTGGCGGCGTCGGCCACCAGGCGCCCGGACACGCCCGGCACCGGGGCCTCGCCGGCACCGTAGACATCGGTGATGACCACCTCGTCGGCATCACCGAACGAACGCCCGAACTCGGCCCACAGCTCGGCGGTCCGGCTGTACCGGTGGGGCTGGAACACCGCCACCACCCGTGGCCACCCTCCGTTGCGGGCCGCGGCGAGGGCGGCCCGGACCTCGCTGGGCAGGTGGGCGTAGTCGTCCACCAGGGTCACCTCGTCGACCGTGCCCCGGAACTCGAAGCGACGGGCCACCCCGGCGAACCGGGCCAGGGCCCGGGTCAGCGATGCGAAGGGGACACCCACGGCGAGGGCGGCCACAGCGGCCACGGCGGCGTTCTTGGCGTTGTGGAGGCCGGGTACCGGTACGGACAGCCGGCCCAGCCGGTCGCCGGACGGATCGACCAGACCAAAGGAGAGTGAGCTTCGGGCCAGCTCGAGGTCGACCATCCGGTAGGTGCACTCGGGGGTGGTGCCGACGATCTCGGCTCCGGTGGACCGGCCGATGGCCGCCGCCACCTCATCGTCCCCGCCCACCACCCGGGCACCCCGCGCCGAACCCACGAAGGTCTCGAAGGCCGTCCGCACGGCCTCGAAGGAGCCGTAGTGGTCGAGGTGATCAGCCTCGACATTGGTGACCACGGCGATGTCGGGTACCAGCGAGAGGAAGGTGCCGTCGCTCTCGTCTGCCTCCACCACCAACCACTCCCCCTCGTCCCATACGGCGTTGGTACCGATCTCGTTGACGTCCCCGCCGATCAGGAAGGAGGGTCGGAGGCCGGCCTCTACCAGCAGGAGGGCCAGCATGGAGGCGGTGGTGGTCTTCCCGTGGGTCCCGGCCACGGCCACGCA
Source organism: Acidimicrobiales bacterium (assembly GCA_038210245.1). Classification (GTDB taxonomy): domain Bacteria; phylum Actinomycetota; class Acidimicrobiia; order Acidimicrobiales; family RAAP-2; genus Bog-756. The sequence goes on along the minus strand of JBBQWW010000056.1, from coordinate 2,952 downwards.
CCGCCGGAGGGAGGCGATGGCCGAGAGCGACTGGGCCCGGGAGAGGACGGCCAGGCCCCGGGAGCGGGCCTCGACCACCTCAGGATTGGTCGCCGGGATGGCCGACGACACCGTGACCAGGTCGGCCGGTCCCACATTGTCCGCGGCATGGCCGATGGCCACACCGATGCCGGAGCGTTGGAGGCGGTCGGTGACCCCGGACGCCTTCAGGTCGCTCCCGGTCACCACATGGCCCATGGCCTGCAGCACGGTGGCGATGGCACTCATTCCGGCTCCACCGATCCCGACCACGTGGACGGCGGCCGGTCGGTCCCCCCTCCGGAGCAGGTCGGCCGGGCCCGGGGCGCTCACGAGGCCGCCCGTGACCCCGTCGGGCCCGGGGCGGCGTGGGCCTCGACCACCCGTGCCCCGGCGGCGGCGGCATCGGGGCGTCCCAGGGCCGAGGCGGCCACTCCCATGGCGCCGAGGAGGTCGGGGTCGCCCAGCAGCCCGTCCAGGGCGGTCACGAGGGTGGGGGCGTCGCACCGGCCGTCGGGCACCAGGATGGCCGCCCCGGCCCGCTCCAGCACCCGGGCGTTGGCTGTCTGATGGTCCCCCGGGGCTCCGGGCAGCGGTACCAGGATCGCCGGCACTCCGGCCGCAGCCAGCTCGGCCACCGTCATGGCGCCGGCCCGACACACCACCACGTCGGCGGCGGCGTACACCTGATCCATCCGGTCCTGGTACTCCACCCGTACCAGGGCCAGTCCCGGTGGGGCCGATCCGGCTCCCTCCTCGTCCCCCCCGCCGCCGGTCCCGAGGGTCTCGTCCCACTCCCGGCGCCCGACGACGTGATAGAGCGAGCGGTCGTCACGGTCCTTCCACCGGTCGGCCAGGTCCAGCACGGCCTGATTGATCCGGTGGGCCCCCAGCGAGCCGCCGAACACGGCGACCGTCGGTCGGTCGGTCGGGAGCCCGAGCTGCCGCCGGGCCGCTCGCTGCTCATCGGGGCTGCGACCCACCCCGGCGATCTCCGGCCGGACCGGCGTACCCGTCACCACGGCCCGGGGCAGAGCGCTCCCCTCCCATCCGACGGCACTGGCCCGGGCGAACCGCCCGAGGAGCCGGTTGGCCGCGCCGGGCACGGCGTCCACATTCACCAGCACCAACGGGATGCGCCGCAGGACGGCGGCCATGGAGGCAGCCAGGCTGGCGTACCCGCCCACCGACACCACCACCTGGGGCCGAGCCCGGCTCACCACCACAAGGCCCCGCGCCGCGGCCACGGCCAGACCGGCCACCGCGCCGACGTTGGCGACCAGATCACGCGGGCGCAGGCTCCTGACGATGCCCCGCCCGGGGAGCAGAGTGAACGGGAACCCCCGTCCCTCCAGGGTGATGCGGTCCTGCCCGCGGGTGGAGCCCACGAACTCGATGGTGTCACGATCGTGGCCCGCCGACACCAGCGCTTCGGCGATGGCCAGGGCCGGCTGCAGATGTCCGGCCGTCCCTCCCCCTGCCACCAGGGCATACCGTCGTCCACTCACGCCGTCGAAGGTCGTCGTCGCTGGCTCAGAGCGGTGGGCACCGCCCGTTCGTGGGAGGCGATGTTGAGCAGGATGCCGACGGCGGCCATGGTGATGATGAGGGACGACCCGCCAAAGGAGATGAAGGGCAGCGGGATGCCGGTGACGGGAAGGACCCCGATCACGGCCCCGATGTTGATGACGGCCTGGCTGGTGATCCACGTGGTGATGCCTACGGCCAGCAGGCTGCCGAACCGGTCGGGGGCCCGGGTGGCCGCCCGCAGGCCGAACCAGGCCAGGGCGAAGAACAGGCCCAGGAGCACCACCGCCCCCACGAGACCCAACTCCTCCCCCACCACCGAGAAGATGAAGTCCGTGTGGGCGTTGGGCAGGAGGCCCCACTTCTGGCGCCCACCCCCCAGTCCCAGGCCGAAGACGTGCCCCGAGCCGAGGCCGATGAGCGACTGCCACACCTGGTAGCCCGAGCCGGACCGGTTGGCGCCAGGGTTGATGAAGGAGAGGATGCGGTCCCGGCGGTAGGGGTCGGCCATGCCCACCACGATGGCCAGGGCGACGAAGCTGCCGAGGATCTTCATGATGGGCCCCATGGGGACCCCGCCCATGAACAGGATCCCAAAGGCGATGCAGCTGAGGACCAGGGCTGTACCCATGTCGGGCTGCTTCAGGATCAACACCCCCGAGATGGCCAGCACGGCCAGCACGGGGACGATGACCAGCTTGGGCTCGGACGAGCGGTCGGCCCGCCGGGTCAGCAGGTCGGCGGCGAAGACGGCCAGGGCCAGCTTCATCAGCTCCGATGGCTGCAGCTGGAACATCCCGAATCCGATCCAGCGCGAGGAGCCGCCGGCGGTCACTCCGAAGTGGGGCACCAGGACCAGGACCAGCAGACCCATGGTCACCACGACCAGAGGGCCCCGGATGGCCCGCCACTTCCGGTAGTCCACCCGGGAGAGGATCAACAGGGCACCGGTGCCCACTCCCATCCACAGCACCTGTCGGATGAAGATGGCCCAGGGTGATCCGTAGTAGCCGAGGGAGATGACCGGCGACGCCGAACCCACCATGATGAGCCCGAAGGCGCACAGCACTCCCACCAACAGCGCGATGGTCGGTGCCGTGCCGAGCTTGGAGACCCAGCCGGTGCCACAGCCCGGCGATCGGTCCCCGACGGGCGTCAGTGGCGGTGAAGCGACGGCGGCGGCGGGGGCGGTCGAACGGCGTAGTCGGGTCGGAAGGGTCACCCCCGAGGTGCGTCCAGTGGGACGGATGGACGGGTACCTCGTCGCAGGGGCGGCTTCCCCGACGGCGGTGCCACCGCCCGTGGGGGCCGAAGGACGACGTCGGCGGGTCGATGCCCGGGGGATGGTGGTTCGATCAGCCACGGTGCACTCCTGGGGTCGGTGGATGGACGGCGACGGGCCCAGGT
>JBBQWW010000055.1:0-24080 GCA_038210245.1 Acidimicrobiales bacterium | reverse complement strand
CCTCCGGCGCACCGGCCCGCTGGCCGACGTGGGCGGCGGGGGCCAGAACGCCAACCTCCTGTCCGTGCCACTGTTCCACGCCACCGGGTGCCACGCGGTGCTGGTGTCCAACACGGCGGCGGGGGGCAAGCTGGTCATGATGCACCACTTCGACCCCGAGCGGGCCCTCGAGCTCATCGAGCGGGAACGCATCACCATCTTCGGTGGCGTGCCGGCCATGGTCATGCAGGTCATCGACTCCCCCAGCTTCGCCAAGCGGGACACCTCCTCGGTGAAGTCCATCTCCTACGGCGGGGCCCCGTGCCCGCCCGACCTGGTACGGCGGATCAAGGAACACTTCCCCGGGGGTGCCCCGGGCAACGGCTACGGCTTGACCGAGACCTCGGCCATGACCACCATGAACGCCGGCGACGACTACGTCCGCAAGCCCGACAGCGTGGGCCCCCCGGCCCCGGTGTGCGATGTGGCCGTGGTGCCCGAAGAGTACGGGGGCGAGGAACCTCCGGCCGATCAGCCGGTCGACCCCGAGCGGACCGGCGAGCTGTGGATCAAGGGCCCCAACGTGGTGCGGGGCTACTGGAACCGGCCCCAAGAGACGGCGCTGTCCTTCACCAAGGGCTGGCTCCACACCGGTGATGTGGCCCGCATCGACGAGGAGGGATTCGTCCATATCGTGGACCGGGCCAAGGACATGATCATCCGGGGTGGGGAGAACGTCTACTGCGTCGAGGTGGAGTCGGCCCTGTTCGAGCACCCGAGCGTCGCCGACTGCGCCGTCATCGGCGTGCCCCACCCGGTGCTCAGCGAAGAGGTCGGGGCGGTGGTGGTGCTCCGCCCGGGCGAGGATGTGGGGGCCGACGAACTGGCCCGCTTCGTGGGTGAGAGGCTGGCTGCCTTCAACGTCCCGTCGCGCTTCTGGTTCCGGGCCGAACCCCTCCCCCGCAATCCGGCCGGCAAGGTCCTGAAGCGGGAGCTCCGCACCGAGCTGCTGGGGGACGTCCCGCCATTAGGCGGCGCCCCCTCGTCGGGGGACGCCCCGGCCCGTTGAGGGCCCGCCGTCAGGCTCCGGCGCCCAGGCGCCGCCTGGTCACCGACACGTCCCGGCTCATCTGGGTGATCAGCGCGTCGACCGAATCGAACGCCAGCTCGTCCCGCAGGTGGGACACGAACGACACCCGGGCTTTCTCTCCGTAGAGGTCGCCGGAGAAGTCCAGCAGGTGTGCCTCGACCAGCAGCTCCCCGTCAGTCCCGTAGAACGTCGGGCGCCGCCCCACCGAGATGGCCGTGGGCCAGCGTGAGCCGTCCGGACGTTCGTACCATCCGGCGTAGATACCGGTGGCCGGCAAGCAGATCTCGGCCGGCACGGTCACATTGGCCGTGGGGAAACCCAGTTCGGGTCCGCCCCGCTGGTCACCGTGGACCACCACCCCGCGTACCTGGTGGGGCCGTCCCAACAGCTCGGCGGCGTCCTCCACCCGGCCCTCGGCCACCAGCCTGCGGATCCGGGTCGACGAGATGGGCTGGCCCAACACCCCCTCCCCCTGGTCGGAGCGAAGGGACACACCGTCCACTCCGAAGCCGGCGGTGGCCCCCCGCTCGGTCAGGAGGGCCACGTTTCCCTTCCGCCCGTGGCCGAAGTGGAAGTCCTCCCCCACCACCACCAACCGTGCCCCCAGCGCTCGCACCAACACCATGTCCACGAACTCCTCGGCCGTCTCGTTGGCCCGCTCCTCGTCGAAGTGGACCACTACGGTGCGGTCCACCCCCGCCGACGCCAACAGCTCGAGCTTCTGGTCGAGGTCGCAGAGCAGGAGGGGGGCCGAGTCCGGACGCACCACGGTGGCGGGATGCCGGTCGAAGGTCACCACCACCGTGGTCAGCCCGTCGGTCCGGGCCCGGTCGGCCAGTTCGGCCAGCAGGGCCCGGTGGCCCAGGTGCACCCCGTCGTAGGCCCCGATGGTCACGGCGGACCCCCCCTCCGGCGGGACGCAGGTAGAGAGGTCAGTCACGATGTCCATCACCAGGGAAGGTTACCGCCGACACCCTGCCGGCCCGTACGTGGCTCCCGGTCCGGGCCGCCGGTCATCCCGCAGCCTCCAGCACCACGGCCGGCCGGATGCGGTCGGTCTCGGTGGCCTCATACACGGCCAGCAGGCGGTGGCCGCTGTCGACCAGGCCCCAGGGACCGTGGCCGGTGACACCCAGGGGCACCCGGTCGAGGGCCAAGCCCCGAGAGATGTGCTGCTGCACGTCGGCCGTCACCACCACCTGATCCAGATCACGGAGGGCCTGGGCCGGGGAGAGCACCACGGCCGGGGTCAGCTCGTCCACTACTCGGGCGTCCTCCGCGGTGAACGAACCGATGCGGGTCCGCCGGAGATTGCGCAGATGGGCGCCGCCGCCCAGGGCTGCACCCAGGTCGGCGGCCAGCACTCGGATGTACGTGCCCGAGGAGCACTCCACCTCGACCCGGAACACCCCCGGGGTGAGTCCTGGGAAGATCTCGAAGCGGTGGACGGTGACCGGTCGGGCCACCCGATCGACCTCGATCCCCTGGCGGGCCAAGGCGTGGAGTCGCTGGCCACCGACCTTCACCGCCGACACCATGGGCGGGATCTGCTCGATCGGCCCGGTCAGGACCTCGGCTGCGGCGCGGACCTCGGCCAGGCCCACCGACTCCATGTCCCAAGTCCCCGTCACCTCGCCCGACGCATCCAACGTCGAGGTGGCCGTGCCCAGCACCACTTCGCCCTCGTAGGTCTTGGGCAGAGCGGTCAGGAACCGCATGAGCCGGGTGGCCCGACCCAGCCCGACCAACAGGACCCCGGTGGCGTCGGGGTCCAGCGTGCCGGCGTGGCCCACCCGACGCTGGCCGAAGATCCTCCGGCACCGGGCCACCACGTCATGGGAGGTCCAGCCAGCCTCCTTGTCCACCACCACCAGTCCGCTCACCACCTCGGTCCCCGGCGGGCTCATGGCGGCCCGCCATCGCCGTCGGTCTCCCTCGAGTCAGCATCCTGGTCCCGGATCCGCCGCAGCACGTCCTCCACCCGTCCCCCGGCCACCACGGCAGGGTCCACGGCGAACTGCAGCAGGGGGGTCCGCTTCATCCGGACCTGGCGGCCCAGGGCCCGCTGCAGCTGGGTGCGGCGTTCGGCCAGGGCGTCGGTGGCCTCGTCGGTCAGGGAGCTGAGGTAGACGGTGGCGTGGCGGAGGTCAGAGGAGGTGTCCACCTCGGTCACCGTCACCAGGCGCAGGCGCTCGTCAGCGTCGGCCAACCGTTCCAGCTCCTCGGCCAGCACCTGGCGAAGGACCTGGTTGACCCGCAGCGACCGGGCGTAGGGGGCGGTACCTCGATTGTCATGCCGACGACCTGCCACCGAACCTCCGCTCCCTCCCGCCACCCTCGACCGGACCGCCCGTGTCGGCGGCCCGGGCCCTAGGTGCGGGGGATCTCCCGCTCGTCGTAGGTCTCGATGATGTCGCCATCCTTGAGGTCCTGGTAGTCGGAGAGGCCGATCCCGCACTCGAAGCCGGCCTGCACCTCGCGAGCGTCGTCCTTGAAGCGCCGGAGGGAGGTGATGGCCCCCTTCCAGATGACCACACCTTCCCGGAGGAACCGGACCTTGGAGCCCCGGGTGATGACGCCCTCCCGGACGTAGCAACCGGCGATGGCACCGATCCGGGGGACCCGGAACACCTGGCGCACCTCGGCCTCACCCGTGACGATCTCCTCGTACACCGGGGACAGGAGCCCGAGCATGGCCGCCTCGAGGTCCTCCAGCAGCTTGTAGATGATCTCGTAGAGCCTGATCTCCACACCGGCCTTGGCCGCCATCTCCCGGGCCCGCCGGTCGGGGCGGACGTTGAACCCGATCATGGTGGCCGCTGATGCCTGGGCCAATTCCACGTCGGACTCGGTGATCCCCCCTACACCCCGGTGGACGAAGCTGAGCTTGACGTCATCCCGCTCCAGCTTGCGGAGGCTCTCGGTGACTGCCTCCAGCGAGCCGCGCACGTCGGCCTTCAGGATGAGGTTGAGGGTGGCGGTCTCGCCCCGCTGGATCTGCTCGAACAGGTCTTCCAGCTTGGCCCCACCCAGCGCCGAGGTGGCCGCCGGAACGTGCCCGGCCACCCGGTAGCGATGGGCTCGGGCCTCGCCGATGGTTCGGGCCTGAGCCAGCTCGGGGGCGACCCGGAATTCGTCGCCCGCTTCCGGGGGCTCGGAGAAGCCCAGTACCTGGACCGGCGTGGAGGGGGGTGCTTCCTTGATCTGCTCGCCGTGGTCGTCGACCAGAGCCTTCACCTTGCCCCAGGCTGCGCCGGCCACGATGGGATCGCCCACCCGGAGGGTGCCCCGCTCCACGATGACCGAGGCCACAGGGCCCCGCCCGATCTCGAGCTCGGCCTCGAGGACCACACCGCGGGCCCGACCCTCGGGAGAGGCCACCAACTCTTCTACCTCGGCCACCAGGACGATCTGCTCCAGCAGGTCGTCGATGCCCAGGTTCTGCAGGGCCGAGACCTCGACGGTGATGGTGTCCCCGCCCCAGGCCTCGGGGACCAGCCCGTGCTCGGAGAGCTGCTGGAGCACCCGGTTGGGGTCGGCCTCCTCGCGGTCGATCTTGTTGACCGCCACCACGATGGGCACATCGGCCGCCCGGGCGTGGTCGATGGCCTCAACGGTCTGGGGCATCACCCCGTCGTCGGCCGCCACCACCAGCACCACGATGTCGGTGACCTCGGCCCCGCGGGCCCGCATGGCCGTGAACGCCTCGTGGCCCGGGGTGTCGATGAAGGTGATGGGGTGGTCGTTCCACTCCACCTGGTAGGCCCCGATGTGCTGGGTGATCCCCCCGGCCTCGCCGGCCACCACGTTGGCCGAACGGATCTTGTCGAGCAGCAGGGTCTTGCCGTGGTCGACGTGGCCCATGACGGTGACCACCGGCGGACGGGGCCGCAGGTCGGCCTCGTCCTCCTCTTCGTCGTCGTCGTCGAAGAACTTGGCCAACAGCTCGGCCTCGCGTTCCTCACCCGGGTCGACCAGCCGCACCTCGGCGCCGAGTTCGGCGGCGAACAGGTCGATCATGTCGTCGGTCAGGGACTGGGTGGCCGTGACCATCTCCCCCTGCAGCAGCAGGAAACGGATGACGTCCCCGGCCGAACGGTTGAGCTTGGGGCCCAGGTCCCTGGCCGTGGAGCCGCGCTCGATGATGACCTCGGTGTCGGGCACCGGGGCGGTCGAGGGTGCGTAGGCGGTGAGCTGGGTCGGCTCGAGTTCTTCGAGGTTCCGGCGACGTCGGCGGGGGCGACGCTGATTGGGACGGCCGCGACCCACGCCGGGGCCACCCCGTCCACCGGGGCCACCGGGACCGCCGCCCGGGCCGCCTCCGGGGCCACCCCCGGGACGACCGCCGTAGCCACCGCTGGATCCGCCGCCGGGACGGGCGCCGAACCCGCCACCGCCACCGGGCCCTCCGCTTCGCGTGGCCCCGCCGGGACGACCGGCCGACGAACTCGGGCTACCGGAACGACCGGCGAATCCCCCGGGACCACCAGGGCGCGACCCACCCGGGGCCGGACGGCGTCCTCCCGCTCCCGGAGGAGGCGGGATGGGCTTGCCGGTCACCGACCGCGGCGGGCCACCAGGCGGGGGCGGGATCGGCCGCCCCGACGCGCTGGTGGGCGCGTGTACTGGCGCCGAGGGTGGAGTCGGAGGTGCGCTCGGAGGTGCCGCAATGGGGGCGGGGGCGGCCGCCACCGGCGCGGGGGTGGCGGGAGCCGAGGGGGGGGACGGGACCGACGGTGCGGGAGCCGGGGCAGGAGCCGATGCCGGGCCGGCGGGAGCCGGGGCGGTGGGAGCTGGAGCCGATGCCGCTACGGCCGGAACCGGGGCAGCCGGCGGAGGAGCTGATGTTGCGGCGGCCGGAGCCACCGGCACAGGAGCGGGGGCCGGTGCGACCGGGGCGGGGGCGGCCGGGGTCGGGGGGCGCGGCGGGGCGGCGGGGGCGGGGGCCGGCCGGGGAGCGGCCGAGGTCACCTGCTCGGAGGCCGGCCGGCTGGTGACCAGTCGGGCTCCCGATCGCTTGATGGGGGGCGTGGCGGAGGTGCCGGGGGTGGTCGTTGGCGAGTCGTCGCCGGGACCGCCGTCGGCTGAGGAGCCGTCCGATCTGGATGACGTGGCGTCGGCCTTCTTCGCCGCCACCTTCTTCGTGCCGGCGGCCTTCTTCGCTGGAGGTGCCGGCTCCTCGGGCTGGACCGGGCGCCGGAGACCTTCACGGTCGGCCTTCCTGCGGGCGCGGTCGGCTTGGGCGTCCTCGATGGACGACGAGTGACTCTTGACGCCCATCCCGAGGGACAGGCACAGGTCGAGTGCCTCTTTATTGGTCAGTCCGAGCTCGTGTGCGAGCTCGTAGACACGGATCTTCTTCGGCAACGGCTGTTACTGCCCTTCCTTCACGTCGTAGATGCCGATACGCACATACGACCCTCTATCCTCGCACATCACAGGACCGAACTTTCCGAGGCCGGTCCGGCCATCTCGTGGGACCTGATCAGGAGTGCGCCCCGGATCTTGTCCACCTGGTGGGGTTCGACCGGACTCCGCCACGCCCGCTCGAACGCCCTCCGCCTTTCCGCCTGGTCGATGCACCCCGGCGAGTCCCGACACAACCAGGCCCCCCGCCCCGCGCTGCTCGCCCCCACGGCCAGTGACCCGTCCTGGAGCCGGATCAACCGGACCAAACCGTCCGCCGGGCCGGCGCGTCGACAGCCGATGCATGTCCTCGTGGGGGCTATGCCGGGGCCTCCTCGCCCTGGGACGACACGGTGGCCTCCACCGGGACTCCGGCGGGGGCCTCGGCCTCATCGGCCTCCACCGGCGGGGCCGACTCCTCGGTGCTGGCGGTGTCGCCGACCTCCGGAGCCGGTGTATCGGCCGGGGTGGCCCCGCCGCCCTCGGCCCCCTCCGCCCCTTCGGCGCCCTGGGACCACTCGGTGGCCGACACGGCGGTGCCGCCCTCCGCCGGCTGCCACACCATCTCCCCCGCCTCGTTCTGGATCCACTCGCCCTCGGCCCACTCCTCGCCGGCGTAGCCCGACTCCTCCTCGGCCAACTGGGTCTCACTCTTGATGTCGATGCGCCAACCGGTCAATCTGGCGGCCAGGCGGGCGTTCTGGCCTTCCTTGCCGATGGCCAGGGACAGCTGGTAGTCGCTCACGATCACCGTGGCCGTGCCGGTGTCGTCGTCGAGGCGGACCTCGCGAACCCGAGCCGGCGCCAGGGCCGACTGAATCAGCTCCACCGGGTCGTCCGAGAACGGGACCACGTCCACCCGCTCGCCACGGAGCTCGTTGGTGACCATGCGCACCCGCGACCCGCGGGCGCCTACGCAGGCACCCACCGGGTCCACGTTGGGATCGTTGGACCACACGGCGATCTTGGTCCGGTGGCCGGGCTCACGGGCCGCCGCCTTGATCTCGACGGCACCCGAGGAGATCTCGGGGACCTCCAGTTCGAACAGTCGCTTGATGAGGCCGGGGTGGCTCCGGCTGACCACGATCTGGGGACCCTTGGTGGTCTTACGCACCTCGACGATGTAGGCCTTCAGGCGGGCCCCGTGCTCATAGCGCTCGTAGGACACCTGCTCGGCCTGGGGCAGTAGTGCTTCCACCTTGCCCAGGTCGAGCAGGGTGTAGCGATTGTCGGTCTGCTGGACGATACCGGTGACGATGTCGCCCTCCCGGCCCGCGTACTCCTCGTACTTGAGGTCACGCTCGACCTCACGGATGCGCTGGAGGATGACCTGCTTGGCCGTCTGGGCGGCAATCCGGCCGAAGTCGTCCGGAGTGTCGTCCCACTCACGGGTGACGTTGCCGTCCTCATCGAGCTCCTGCCCGTAGACGCGAATCTCCCCTGACTCGGGGTCGATGGTGACCACCGCCTCTTCGGCCGCGTCGGGCATGCGCTTGTACGCCGCCACCAGGGCGTTGGCCAGAGCGTCGAGCAGCGTCTCCACCGAGATGCCCTTGTCGCGCGCGATCTGGCCGAGGGCGTCGAGGAACTCGAAATTGGGCTTGCTCATGGGGTTGCGACCTGCTTCCTCTTCTTCTCCGTGGCCTGCTTCGTGGTTCGTGGCGGGGTGGACTTCCCCTTGCCGGTGGGTGCTCCCTTGCCCCCCGCCTTGCCCCGTTCCGGGCCCCAGACGAAGACGGTGCGCGCCTTGTCGATGTCCGAGTACGCCAGGTGGACCTCGTCGGCATCGGCACCCTCGACGTCGAGAGTCAGGCCGACCTCGTCGGCGGCCACCAGTACCCCCCGGAGCCGGCGGTCCCCGGGAACCTGGGGTCGGGTCTTGACGGTCACCGTCTCCCCGACCGCCTTGGCGAAGTGGGCCGGGGTGCGCAGGGTGCGCTCCACCCCGGGACTCGACACCTCGAGCGTGTAGCGACCTGGGATGGGGTCCAGCTCGTCGAGCACCGACGACACCGCACGATTGGCATCGGTCAGCGCCTCGAGGTCAACTCCACCGGCCCGGTCCACGGTGACCAGCAGCACGCCGGCCCGCAGCTCCACGTCGACCAACTCGAGATCGGCAGCGCTGACGACCGGCTGGAGCTTCGTGAAGAGTTCTTCGGTCATGGGTGCTGCCTCCTTCCTCTGCTCGGTGGTCTCGATCGGGTCCTACGTCATGCATTGTCACTGCATCTGCTGTCATTACTGCTGTCGCTGCGCCTCTGTCGGAGCGTTCCGGACCAAAACAAAAGCGTGGGCTGGCCGCCCACGCTCCTTTCAGCGTCACTTCAACTCCGACCGAACGGCAGATCTAAAAGTATAGCAGTGACGGCCTCGAACCGCGTGCGTGGTGAGGTGGGTTTTCTCCCCGAACGCGGGGGGCAGGCAGGGGCCCGGCCCCCGTCCCCACCAGGGGATCTAGTCGGCGACGAGGTCGGGGACCGGGCTGTCCACGGCCAGCTCCCGCTCCTCACCGGTGGTCCGCGAGCGCCACTCCACCACGCCCCGGGCCAGGCCCTTGGCTCCCACCACCAGCCGGATCGGCACCCCCAACAGGTCGGCGTCCTTGAACTTGATCCCGGGCGAGACGTCCCGATCGTCGTAGAGGACCTCGATCCCCGCCTCCACCAGGCGCTGGTAGAGCCGGTCAGCCGCCTCGGCCACCTCGACCGACCGGCCGGCCCCGAGTGCAGCCAGGTGGATCTGGTACGGCGCCGCGGCGGGGGGCCAGGCCAGGCCCTGGTCGTCGTGGTGCTCTTCGGCCACCACGGCCAGGAGCCGGCTCACACCCATGCCGTAGCACCCCATGGAGAAGTTGGCCTCGCCGCCGTCCTCGGCCACGAACGACGAACCGGGCATGACCTCGGAGTACTTGTAGCCCAGCTGGAAGGTGTGGGCCGCCTCCACCGAGCGCACCAGCTGCACCGGCTCCCCACAGTGGGGACAACCGTCCCCCGCCACCACCTGGACGAACGATCCCCACTCGTCGATGGTGGCGTCGCGGTCGAGCACGACACCGCTCAGATGGTGGTCCGCCCGGTTGGCGCCGGTGATCCACGATCCCGGTCGGGCCACTCCTCGGTCGGCGACCACCCGGAATCCGTGGGCCTGTTGACCGATCGGTCCGATGTACCCCTTGACCAGTACCGGATGATCGGCGAAGTCGGCCTCCTCGAACAGACGCCATCCACTGGGTAGGCGGGCCTCACGGTCGCCGGCCAGCAGCAGCAGGGTCGGCCGACCCTCGGCGTCGAGGACGGCCATGCTCTTCAGGAAGTCGGACGGCCCCACGCCCGTATCGGCGAAATACTCCACCACGTCGGCGATCCCGGACCGGTCCGGCGTGTGGTGCTCGACCACCGCCCCGGCATCCACCTGCTCCCTGTCGCCTCCGGCCACCCGCGGGGTGGCCCGGGTGGCGGCCTCCACGTTGGCGGCGTAGCCGCAGGAGGGACACGAGACGAAGTGGTCCTCGCCCACGGCCGAGGGCACCATGAACTCGTGGTTGACGTCACCCCCGATGGCCCCGGACTCGGCCTCCACCGGCGTCACGTCGAGGCCCAGGCGGGCGAAGATTCGCAGGTAGGCGTCGAAGACGACCCGGTAGGACGCCTGCAAGGCCTCCTTGTCCACGTCGAAGGAGTAGGCGTCGGCCATGATCAGCTCGCGGGTCCGCAGCAGGCCGTAACGGGGTCGGGCCTCGTCCCGGAACTTGACCTGGATCTGGTAGACGGTCAGCGGCAGCTGGCGGTAGGACTCGACCTCGGCCCCCACGGTGACCGTGACCACCTCCTCGTGGGTCGGGCCCAGTACGAAGGTGCCACCCCGGGCATCGACTGTCATGGCCGGCAGGGCGTCGCTCCCGAACAGGGCCGCTCGGCCCGACTGCTCCCACAGTTCGATGGGGTGGAGGGCGGGGAGAAGCACCTCCTGGGCCCCGGCGGCGTCCAGCTCCTCGCGGATGATCCGTTCCACGTTGGCCAGGACCCGCAGCCCGAGGGGCAGGAAGGTGTAGACCCCGGACGCCAGTCGGCGGATGTAGCCCGCCCGCACCAGCAGCTGATGACTGGCCACCTCGGCGTCGGCCGGGGCCTCTCGCAGGGTGCGGACCAAGAGCCGGGACATGCGCATGGTCGGCGATCCTACTGTTCGTCGCCGCGGCTACCGCCGAGGGGCGGTCACGACCCCTCGGGTCCGGCCCCGTACTTCTTCCGGATCAGTTCCACCTTGGTCTCCGAGGCGTTGGCATCCTCACCTTTGGCGTCGATCAGGGCCCGCCGGTCGGCCTCGGCCTCGGCCTCGGCTCCGGAATCGGCCGCGGCCAGGCGGGCCTCCACGCCTTCGGCCACCAGCTGCTCGGCCTCGGCCACCAGGGCCTCGACCATCTCGTCCTCGGGGACCACCCGGACGATCTTCCCCTTGATGAACAGGTGGCCGCGCTTGCGGCCGGCGGCGATGCCCAGATCGGCCTCACGGGCTTCCCCCGGGCCGTTGACCACGCACCCCATCACCGCCACCTGGATGGGCAGGTTCCGGTTCTCCAGCGCCTCCTGGGCCGCCTTGGCCACGGCGATCACGTCGATCTCCGCCCGTCCGCAGCTCGGGCAGGCGATGAGGTCAAGACCCTTGCGCTCGCGCAGACCCAGGGCCTCCAGCAGCTGTCGGCCGGCCCGCGCCTCCTCCACCGGATCGGCCGTGAGCGAGTAGCGGATGGTGTCGCCGATCCCCTCGGCCAGCAGGGTGGCGATCCCCGCCGTGCCCTTCAACAGGCCGGCGGGAGGCGGCCCGGCCTCGGTCACCCCGAGGTGGAGCGGATGGTCGAAGGTCGCAGACGCCAGTCGGTACGACTCGATCATCAACGGCACCGAGGAGGCCTTCACCGAGATCTTCACGTCGTCGAAGCCCACCTCGGCGAAGTACTCGAGCTCCATGCGGGCCGACTCGACCAGGGCCTCGGGAGTGGCGCCCCCGAACCGCTTGTACAGGTCGGGATGGAGGGACCCGGCGTTGACCCCGATGCGGATGGGCACGCCGCGGTCCTTGGCCTCGGCGGCCACCTGCTTGATCTCGTGGGCCTTCCGCAGGTTGCCGGGGTTGAGCCGGAGGCCCTGTACCCCCGCCTCCAACGCGGCCAAGGCCATCTCGTGGTGGAAGTGGATGTCGGCGATGATCGGCACGGGCGAGCGGGGCACGATCCGGGCCAGACCCTCGGCCGCCGCCTCCTCGTTGCAGGTGCACCGGACCAGGTCGGCCCCGGCGGCGGCCAGCGCGTAGATCTGGGACAAGGTGGCCTCGGCGTCGGCCGTCTTGGTGGTGGTCATGGACTGTACGGTGACCGGGGCCCCGCCCCCGACGGCCACGCCCCCCACGCTGATCTGGCGGGTGGGCCTCCGCTTCGTGGTCGTCCAAGCCGTGCGTCCCATACCCCCATGCTACTGGTGGCCCCCGGCACTCCCCCGGGCAGTCCGGGACCGTCCCCTTCCTAGGGAATCAGCCGAAGGGATTGGCCATGGGATGGAGGATGTCGGTCAGAAAGGCGGGCACGATGAGCACGGCCAGGAACAGCATGAACAGCCAGGTGAAGGGCATCAACTTGGCCACATCGGCGTGGTAGAGGACCTGGCGCCGACCGGTGCGGATCTTCTCGTACACGGCGATGGCCACATGACCCCCGTCCAGCGGCAGCATGGGGAAGAGATTGAACACCCCGAAGAAAATGTTGATCACGATCAGGATGTACAGGTAGTCGCCGATGCCGGCCTGGAGGGCGTCGGTGGCGGTGGCCCCGATCCCCACGATTGACTGGGCCCGGGTGCCGTCGGCCGCGGCCTGGTTGGCGGCCTGGGCGCTGGTGACCTGGTCGAACCGTTGGCTAACGGAGCTGGGCGAGAAGAGATGCCCGATGCCGGACACCGAGGCCCAGGCCACACTGCCCAGCTCCGATCCGGTGGAGGTCACGGCCCGGAGGGGAGGGCGCGTCTGCACGGGCGAACCCAGGCTGACCCCGATGAGACCGAAGGGGGCGGTGCCCTTCGGCGCCACCGAGTTCTTCTCGTGCAGGGCCCGACCGTTGGCCGGGGTGATGGTCAGGGTCCGCTCGGACCCGCTGCGGTCCACGACCACGGTGACCGGCTGATCGGGATGGGCATGGATCACGTCGGTCAGGACCTGGACGCTCCCGCCCACGGGTTTGCCGTTCACCGACACCACCACGTCGCCGGTCCGGATGCCTCCCACTGCGGCCGGACTGGGCTGGCCCCCCAAGGGGTTCAGCCCCTGGATCTGCACCTGGCTCCCGTTGGGGACGCCGACGAAGGTGAGCAGCACCCACAGGAGTACGAAGGCCAGGAAGAAGTGCACGGCCGAGCCGGCCACAGCTACCAGCAGGCGCGAGTGGAACGGCTTGTCGCGGTAGAGGCGGCCCTCGTCGGCCGGGTCCACCTCCTCGAGATTGGTCATCCCGGGGATCTTCACGTACCCGCCTAGGGGCAGGGCTTTGATCCCGTACTCGGTCTCCCCGCGTCGGAACGACCACAGCCGGGGTCCAAAGCCCACGAAGTACTCGGTGACCTTCATGCCGCCGCGCTTGGCTGCCACGAAGTGGCCGAGTTCATGGAGCATGACGATGACGATGATGGAGACCACCACGATGAGCAGGTCCACGTACCCGGTGACCACCGCCACCGCCACGATGGCGGCCACAGCGGCCAAGAGTTCGGCGGCCAGGCGCCGGGGGGACTTCTCTGGAGCAGGACCGGCTGAGGGTGCGGGAGGCACCCCCGGGTCAGCACCTCTCGGTGGGAACGAGCGGGTCTCGGTAGTGCTCACGCCCCCTCCCGTCCGACCACCACGCGCTCGGCCTCCCGTCGGGCGGCGGCGTCGGCCTCCAACACATCCTCGACCGAGCGGCCGGGGTCGGCCCGGGTCGTGGCCGGCGCCTCGTACCGGTCGAGGGTGGCCTCCACCACCTGGGCGATGGACGACCACCCGATGCGCTCGTCGAGGAAGGCGGCCACAGCCACCTCGTTGGCGGCATTGAGCCAGGCGGGAGCCAGGTCCCCCACCCGTCCAGCCCGGTAGGCCAGGTCGAGACAGGGGAAGACGCCCCGGTCGGGCTCCTCGAACTCGAGGGCCGACAGCTTGGTCCAATCGATGGCACCGAAGGCCACCGGGAGCCGGTCGGGGTAGGCCAGGGCGTAGCCGATGGGAAGGCGCATGTCCGGCATCGAAAGTTGGGCCACGGCGGCCCCGTCCACGAACTCCACCATGGAGTGGACGATCGACTGGGGATGGACCACCACGTCGATGGCGTCGTAAGGGACGCCGAAGAGCTCGTGGGCCTCGATGACCTCGAGGCCCTTGTTCATGAGCGTCGAGGAGTCCACGGTGATCTTCGGACCCATGGACCAGGTCGGATGGGCCAGGGCGTCGGACACCGAGACGGCGGCCAGCTCGGCCGATGTCTTCCCTCGAAACGGACCGCCCGAGGCGGTCAGCAGCAGCCGGGCCACCGCTGCGGGGTCACCGGCCCGGAGGCACTGGTGCACGGCGCAATGCTCGGAGTCGACGGGGATGAGCTCGGCGCCCAGGGTCTGTCGGGACCGCTGCACCAGCGGCGCCCCGGCGATGATCGACTCCTTGTTGGCCAGGGCCAGGCGCCGGCCGGCGTCGAGGGCGGCCAGCGTCACCGGGAGTCCGGCGAAGCCCACCACTCCGTTGACCGCCACCTGGGCCAACGTGGCGATATGGGCCAGGCCGGCGGTGCCTACCACCACCTCCACCGACGGACCCAGCCGGCCGGACAGTTCGGAGGCCAGCGAGGGGTCGCCGATGGCCACCACCTTCGGGTGGAGCCGCCCGGCCTGGGCCACCAGCTGGTCCACCGACCGGTGGGCACCAAGGGCCACGACCTCGAAGCGCTCCGGGCACGCCTCCATGACCTCGATGGCCTGGGTGCCGATGGAGCCGGTGGAGCCGATGAGGCTCACGGTGACCGGCCCGTCAGAGGCGGCGGAGCCGGTCGGCTCGAAGCTCCTGTTGGCCGTGGTCATTCCCCTAGCCTGCCCGAAGTTCAGGCAATGTTCAGGGCGCGGACCAGGTAGTAGGTGGCGGGGAGCACGAACAGCAGGGCGTCGACCCGGTCGAGCACCCCTCCGTGGCCCGGGAGCAGTCGGCCCATGTCCTTGAGCCCGAGATCCCGCTTGAGCAGGGATTCACACAGATCCCCGATGGGGGCCACCACCGCCACCACCACCCCGAGGAGGGCGGCGTTGGAGGCGCTCCAGGGGTGGATGGCCCCGACCACCACGGTCGAGATCAGGATCGAGAAGACGGCGCCCCCGAACAGCCCCTCCCACGTCTTGTTGGGACTGATGGTGGGGGCCAGGGGTCGACTACCCAGCCAGCCGCCGATGACCAGTGCCCCTACGTCGTTGGCCACGGTGGCGATGATGGCCCCGAGAAGGAAGGCGATGCCGTGGCGGTCTGGGAACGTGGACGGGGAGAGCAGGAGTCCGGCATAGGCCCCGAGGAGGGACACCCACCCCACGGTGAGGAGGGTGGCGGCCGTGCCGGCCACCGGCGAACCCCGCTCGATGCCGAACAGGTACCAGATGAGGGTGAACACCGTGATGAGCACCAGTACCAACGGCAGGGCGGCGATCCCCTTGGCGTAGGCCCCGACCATCAGGGAGATGGTGCCGACGAGACCCAGAAGGCTGGCCGGGTGGTAGCCGGCCCGCCGGAGGACGCCGAAGCACTCGCCGGCGGCGAACGTCACCACGATCACACTAAGCACCAGCGACGGCACCGTGCCCAGTTTGAAGGCCAGCAGGGCAACCACGGCCACCGCGATACCGGTGCCCACCCGAATGCCGATGGAGCCCCCGCTGGCCTGATCAGGATGGCCGGCCGGTGACCGCAAACGGCGCGGAGCCGGGGGGCCGCCACCCGTTGGTGCTCTCCCGTCCTCCGGACCTGCCTCACGGACGGATGGAGAAGGAGCCGGCCGATGCAGGGTGCGTCGGAGCAGCCCACCCCCGGCTGACGCGGCCACGGCCCCGTCGACTCGGTCCATCGCCCCGTCAGGCCCGGCCGACGTCTGAACCGGTTCGGCGGCGTCCCCAGCTTGTTCGGCGGTGCGGGCGGCAGCGGCCAATCCGGCCACACCCACCCGCTTCCGACCGGCACCGGGTACGTCGGTCACCGACGCTCCGGGGGGTGCCGCAGCCAGCGGCGCCTCCACCGAAGGGTCGACATCCTCGGGCCGCTTGGCCCGCATCCGGGCCGGCAACAGTCCGGCCCGTCGGGCCCGACCCGAACGAGCCGTGCCAGTGGGCAGCGGCTTCTCGTCGAGCAGTTCAGCGTCGGTGTCCGGTGCCGCCGCCGAGACCGGAACGGCCCGATCGGCGTCACGGGTGACGGCCACAGCCGATGCGGTGACGGCCACCGCTGGAACCACCGTGGTGGGCTCGGGAGCCTCCTCCTCGGGCGCGGCCGGACGAGCCGGAGGCTTGGCCACCGGGCGGGCCTCCGCCACGGCAGAGGCCACCACCTCAGTGGGCTCCGTGATCGGGTTGACCACAGAAGGCTCAGCGGCCTCGGCGGTGGCGACCTTCCGGACTTGGCCGGACGGTTGGGGCGACGAGTCGAGGTCGAACTCCCAGGGTCGCCGGACGGCATCGGTGTCGTCGGTCTCGTCCAGCGATCCGAGAGCCGCCTGATCATCGCCGAACATGGCCGGCTCGAACTCCTCGTCGTGGGCTACCCAGTCGGAGTCCTCCTCCCGCCAGGTCGGGGCCACCACGCCAGAGGGGGTGGACTCGTCGCCGCCCTCCCGGGAGAGCACCGCCGGCACCTGGCCGGTCGGGGGCTCGGTCCAGTGGGGCAGCTCGGTCGGGGGGGGCGATCCGCCGGGCACCGCGGTCTCACCGGGTCGCACGGGATCGACCAGCGGGCCGGACGCCCCGGTCTCGCCTGGCTCGTCGATCAGATGGACGGTGGGCTGGTCGAAGAGGCTCTCCTCCACGATCAGGCCGGACGGGCCGACCCCGTCATCCACCTCATCCTCCGGCTCGGCGTCCCCCCGGACCACCGGGAGCTCGCCGGTGACTTCGCCGGCTGGTTCGGCACCCACGATCCGGACCCGGTCGGTGGCGGGACCGGTGGCGGCACCGCCGGGGCCAGGGCGCGTCACAGGAAGGTCGGTCCGAGTCACGTCTTCCTCTCCCTCTGGGACGTCGTCCACGTCAGTAGTTTCCTTCCGTCCACCGGGTCAGCGCGGCCGACCGGTGTCAGATCTCGAGGAGCTCCTGCTCCTTGTGGGCGAGAAGCCGGTCGATGGCGGCCACGTGGTCCTGGGTGATCTTGTCAAGGTCCTTCTCCACCCGCTCCAACTCGTCGGTGGAGAGGTCGCCTTCCTTCTGCATGGCATCGAGGTCGTGGCGGGCCGACCGGCGGAGATTGCGCACCGTGACCCTGCCCTCCTCTGCCTTCTGCTTGACCACTTTGACGAGCTCCTTGCGGCGCTGCTCGGTGGGGATGGGGAAGGACAGCCGGATCACTGTGCCGTCGTTGGACGGAGTGATGCCCAGGTCAGAGGTTTGCAGGGCCTTCTCGATGGTGGCGAGGGAACCCTTGTCGTACGGGGACACCACCAGCAGCCGGGCCTCGGGCACGCTGAACCCGGCCAGCTGGCGGAGCTCGGTCTCGGTCCCGTAGTAGTCGATCTTGAGGTGCTCGACCAGGGCCGGCGTGGCCCGTCCGGTCCGGATGGAGCCGAACTCGGCCTGGGTGTGGTCGACGGCCTTGGCCATGTGCTCCCTGGCGTCGCCCACCACCATCGCGATCAGGTCGTCGTCCATTAGCGGACCAGCGTAGCCAGCAGGGTCGGACCCGGCCCGGATGAGGTCGCTACCTGGTACTTCATCGGACCAGCGTGCCGATGGGCTGGCCTCCGAGGGCCAGCTCGATGTTGCCGGGCTCCATGAGGTCGAACACCCGGATGGGGAGTCCGTTGTCCATGCAGAAGGTGATGGCCGTGAGGTCCATCACCCGCAGGTCCTTCGACACCACCTCCATGAACGAGACCTCGTCGTACCGGGTGGCCGACGGGTCGACCCGGGGGTCGGCGCTGTACACCCCGTCCACTCCCCCGTGGGTCCCCTTACACAGCAAGTCGGCCTCGATCTCGGCGGCGCGGAGGGCGGCCGAGGTGTCGGTGGTGAAGTAGGGATTGCCCATGCCGGCCGCGAACACCACCACCCGGCCCTTCTCGAGGTGCCGGATGGCCCGGCGCCGGATGTAGGGCTCGGCCACCTCGGCCATCTGGATGGCCGAGAGCACCCGGGTCGCCTGACCGTGGTGCTCGAGAGCATCCTGCAGCGCGAGGGCGTTGATCACCGTGCCCAGCATGCCCATGGCGTCGGAGGTGGCCCGGTCCATACCGGCACCGGCACCGGTGGTCCCCCGCCAGATGTTGCCGCCTCCGACCATCACGGCCAGCTCGAGGTCGAGGTCGTCCCGGGTGCGGGCGATCTCCACGGCCAGCTGCTCGACGACGGCGGCATCGATGGTCTCGTCGGAGGCCGAGGAGGCGAGGGCCTCCCCGGACATCTTCAGAACAATGCGCCGTCGTTCACCCACCGCTGACTCAGTCGCCCACCACGACCTGGGCGAACTGCGTCACCGAGGCCGTGCCGAGAAGCTTGGCCATGGTCTGCTTCTCGTCCTTCACGTAGGCCTGGTCGAGGAGGACACGCTCCTTGTACCAACCTCCGAGGCGCCCCTCCACGATCTTGGGAAGGGCGGCGTCGGGCTTGCCCTCGTTACGGGCAATCTTCTCGACCGTCTCCCGCTCGGCGGCCACCTCGGCCTCGGGCACATCGTCACGGTTCAGGTAGGTCGGGCGGGCGAAGGCGATGTGGGCGGCGATGTCGTGAGCCAGCACAGAGGATCCACCCGCGAGGGCCACGACCACGGCGTTGACGCCCCGGCCGGCCTGGAGGTGCAGATAGGAGTCGACCACCCCACCGGCCGGCGCTTCGATACGGACTACCTGGCCCACCGAGATGTTCTCCTTGAGGGTGATCTTCAGCGTGTCGATCTCGTCGGCTTTCTCCTCGAGCGCCGCCTCGCCCTTGGCCGCCACCAAGTCGGCCAGCGTGGTCACGAAGGCCACGAACTGATCGGACTTGGCCACGAAATCGGTCTCCGAGCGCAGCTGCACGATCGAGACCACGCCGTCGGCGTGGCCGATGGCCACCGCACCCTCCGAGGCGTCGCGGTCGGCCCGCTTGGCCTGACTGGCGAGGCCCTTCTCCCGCAGCACGGTGATGGCCTTTTCGAGGTCACCACCGGTCTCCTCGAGGGCCTTCTTGGCGTCGAGCATGCCCACCCCGGTGAGCTGACGCAGCTTCTGGACATCCTTGGCGGTGAAGTCAGGCACGCTCAGGCCCCCTCGGTGGTGGGCGGCACCTGGGCGGCCGCGTCGACCTCCGGTGCGGCGGCCTCGGTGACAGGCGCAGGCGCCTCGGACGCGGCCTCGGCCGGTGGGGCCGCCGGAGTGGCCGGAGCCTCGGCAGACTCGGGTGCCGCCGGAGTGGCCGGAGCCTCGCCAGACTCGGGTGCCGCCGGAGTGGCCGGAGCCTCGCCAGACGCCGGAGTGGCCGGAGCCTCGGTAGCCACCGGGGCTGCCGGTGGTGGCGGGATGGGAGCGGTGGAGGCCGGAGCGGCGGCGGGTGCCGGTGCGGCCGGAGCCGGGCGCTGCTGGGCGATGAACCGACCCTCGACGACGGCGTCGGCCACCACACGGCAGAGCAGGGCACCGGAGCGGATGGCATCGTCGTTGCCCGGAATGACGTGGGTGATGACGTCGGGATCGCAGTTGGTGTCCACCACGGCGACCACCGGCAGGCCGAGCTTGTTGGCCTCGGTTACGGCGATGTGCTCCTTTTTCGTATCGATGACGAAGATGGCATCAGGCAGCTTGTCGAGGCCCCGGATTCCGCCCAGGTTGCGCTGGAGCTTCTCCAGCTCACGGGTGTGGCGGAGGGCCTCCTTCTTCGGCATGGCGTCGAAGTCTCCGGCCTTCTGCATGGCCTCAAACTCCTTCATCCGCTTGACCCGGGTCGACACCGTCTGGAAGTTGGTCAGCATGCCGCCCAACCACCGCTCGTTCACGTAGGGCATGCCGCAGGCGTCGGCGTAGACGGCCACGGGCCCTTGGGTCTGCTTCTTCGTGCCCACAAAGAGGATGGTCCCACCCCCGGCCACCAGGTCCCTGATGTAGCCATAGGACTCTTCGATGCCCTTCATGGTCTGGCGGAGGTCGATCAGGTAGATCCCGTTCCGCTCGCCCAGGATGAACCGGCGCATCTTGGGGTTCCACCGTCGGGTCTGGTGCCCGAAGTGGACGCCCGCGCCCAACAACTGCTTCATGGTGACAACGGCCATCTGACTGCTCCTTGTGACGGTTGGTTCCTCCCGACCACAACACCCCCCGCGAGGGGCGACCGTGGACGCGGCCGGGTACGGCTTCGATACCGCTCGTGCGCCTCGCCGGTTGACGAGGCGCTCCCATGGTAGTGCGCCGGACCCCTACGCTCCACTCGGGAACGTCGGCCGGGGTGCCGACCTCAGCCGGTGGCTGACGTTGGGACCCGTTTGGGAGCCTTGGCCCCGGCGGCCCCCGTCGAGGTCTTGGCCGCGGCCTTGGCCCCACCCGAGGCCTTGGCCTCGCCGCTGGCACCGGCCTTCACCTTCGGCACGGCCGGCGTCCGGCCGGCCGCCTCGGGCCGATCGGCCAGCTTGGCCCGGAGCTGCAGCACGGCCTTGGTGTGGATCTGGCACACCCGGGACTCGGTGACCCCGAGGATGTCGCCGATCTCCGCCAGGGTCAGACCTTCGTAGTAGTAGAGGGTGAGGACGGTCTTCTCCCGTTCGGCCATCTGACTGACCGCCTGGATCAGGGCTTCCTTGGTCTCTTTGACCTCGAAGGTGTCCATGGGACCCGCGGTGCGATCGGGCAGGGTTTCGCCGAGGGTGGACCGGTCCGACCGGTCTCCGCCGCGGAACACCTCGTCGAGGGCGACTACGCCGACGAAGGAGATCTTGCGGAGGGCGGTCTGGAACTCGGCGTCGGTCATCTCCAAATCGGCCGCCACCTCCGCATCGGTAGGCGTGCGGTGCAGCGTGGCCTCGAGCTTGGAGTAGGACTGCTCGACGGCCCGGGCCTTGGCCCGCACCGACCGTGGGACCCAGTCGATAGAGCGGAGCTCGTCGATGATGGCGCCCTTGATCCGGGGGATGGCGTAGGTCTCGAACTTGATGTTGCGCAACGGCTCGAAGCGCTCGATGGCATCGATGAGGCCGATGATCCCGTAGCTGGCCAGGTCGGCCTCGTCCACGTGCCGGGGAAGTCCGACCGAGACCCGTCCGGCCACGTACTTGACCACCGGGGCGTAGTGCACGATGAGCTGGTCGCGCAGGGCGCGGTTACCGGTCTTCTTGTACTCGGTCCACAGCCCGTCGATTCCGTGTCCCGCCGTGTCCAATTTGGTAGGCAATTCTCCCCTTAGGCCCGTGGATGGGTTCCCGAATACACGGTCAGCAGCCGCTCCTTGCTTACATGAGTGTAGACCTGTGTGGTCTGCAGGCTGGCGTGACCGAGAAGTTCCTGCACGACCCGCAGGTCGGCGCCCCCGTCCAGCAGGTGGGTGGCGAAGCTGTGGCGAAGGGCGTGAGGATGGGTCGGCACCGGGGATCGGCGGTCCAGGAGCCGCCGCACATCTCGGGATCCCAAGCGGTTCCCCCGCCGGTTGTAGAACAAGGCCTCGGGCGGGCTCTCGGGGCCGGACATGACCGCCCTGGGGCCCTGTGACCAGGCCTCCAGCGTATCGGCACAGCGATCGTGGATCAAGACCTGGCGCTGTTTGGACCCTTTACCGGTCACGGTGACCACCCGGTGAGCCAGGTCCACGTCGCCGACATCGAGACCGCAGAGCTCAGCCACCCGGAGACCGCTCCCGTAGAGAAGTTCCAGCACGGCGTCGTCCCGGCGGTCGACTTCCTCGGGTTGGCCGGTCCCCGGGTCGGGGTCCGGGTCCAAGAGTTGGTCCAGCTCAGCGTGTCCGAGCACTCGGGGCAGCCGCGACTCGCGGCTGGGTGCCGACAGGCGGCTGGAGGGGTCAGCCCCGACCAGACCCCGCTTGGCGCACCACTGGAAGTAGGAGCGGAGGGAGGCCGCGGTCCGGGCGATGGTGGCCTTGGAGTACTTACGGGTGGAGAGGAAGGCCAGGTAGCGCCGCAGCACGATCCGGTCCACGTCGGCCGGGCCACCGGCCCCCCCTCGGCCGGCCCACTCGGCGAATCGGTCGATATCGGTCGAGTAGGCCCGTACCGAGGCTGGTGATAGTCCAGCCACCGACCGTCGGTAGGCATCGATCTCCCAGGGCACGGAAGAGAACAGTATCGGCCGTGCGGCGATCCGTCGGGCACCCCTGGTAGCAGCCTCCGGCGGGTCGTGGCCGCGTTGGTCCCCCACTGGAGGGGCACGAGGGCTATCGTCAGGGCAGCACGTGCCAGGGCCCGACGGTTACCGGGGGGTCACCAGCACTGACCAGCACTGACCAGCACTGACCAACGCTGGTCGACAGGACCAGGCAGGTGTTGGGTGCTCGGCAGAGCAGTTCGGTCGGCAGTCTGGTTGGCAGAGCAGTTCGGAGAGGCCGGCGGCACACTCGCTCCGGTCCTTGACCCAAGGGGGAACATGACTGATCGAATCGACCGCCGCTCATTCCTGGCCAAAGGGGCCGCCACCGGGGCCGGCATCGCCGTCGTCGGTACGTCGGGTGGCCTGCTGGCCGCCTGTGGCTCCAGTTCCGGTTCGAGCTCCGGATCGAGCTCGGGCTCGAGCAGCACCGGCTCCCACCCCAACGGGGTCTCGACGGCCGCCCCCAAGAAGGGCGGGACGCTGGTCTTCGGCGTCGACACCGAGGAGAAGGGCTTCTCCCCCACCCAGGGCACGTTCGACGAGGTCGGGATCATCTACGCCCGCACCGTCTTCGACCCGCTCATGATCCTGAGCGCCTCGGGCACTCCGCAGCCCTACCTGGCCGAGTCGGTGACGCCCAACAGCGACCACACGGTATGGACCATCACCATGCGGCCCAACCTGGTGTTCCACAACGGTGCCCCGTGTGACGCCCAGGCCGTGGCCACCAACTTCAACCTGCACAAGTCCTCCACCCTGACGGGTCCGGCCCTCACCACGGTGGCCGATATCGCTGTGACCAGCCCGCTGGTGGTGACCATCACCATGAAGTCGCCGTGGGTGCCGTTCGACTACTACCTGACCGGGGGCATCGGCAGCCAGTTCGCCTTCGTGGCCGAGCCCACCTGGCTGGCCAGCCAGAGCCAGACCAACCCCATTGGCACCGGACCGTTCGTGTTCGAGTCGTGGAACCCGAACGACCACTTCACCGCCACCAAGAACCCCCACTACTGGCGGTCGGGCTTCCCCTACCTCGACTCCATCACCTACAAGCCCATTTCCGACCCGGACCAGATGCTGACCAGCCTGCAGTCGGGGGCCATCGACATCATGCACTCCAGCACCCCCGAGGTGATCAGCCGGCTGCGCGGCGACACCTCCCTGGCCTACATCGACGACTCGAAGAACGTGGCCGGAGAGCCGGACATGGGGTGCATCCTGCTCAACCTGTCCAAGCCCCCGTTCAACAACCTCAAGCTCCGCCAGGCCATGGCCCATGCGGTCAGTTCGGCCCAGTACGTCGCCGTCATCGACAAGGGGGTGAACGGGACGTCCAACGGTCCCTTCGTCACCAACTCGCCGTACTACGTGGCCGACAACAACTACCCCGAGTTCAGCGTGTCCAAGGCCAAAGCACTGGTCAAGGAGGTGGCCCAGGAGACGGGCCAGCCGGTGTCCATCACCCTCAACCATGTCCCCGATGCCAGCACCACCCGGATCGCCGAATACATGCAGCAGCAGCTCGAGACCGTGGGCATGAAGGTCACGCTGGCCCCGGTGCAGCAGGCCGACATCATCAACACCGCCCTGCTCGGGTCGTTCGAGGCCCAGCTGTGGCGGCAGTTCGGCGCGGTCGATCCGGACCTCAACTACATCTTCTGGACCCCCACCAATGCCAACACACCGCTGTTCTCCATCAACATGGCCCGGAACACCGACCCCTACATGGAGGTCGCCCTGCTGAAGGGGCGCCAGTCCACCTCCCAGTCCGACCGGGCGGCGGCGTACCAAGAGGTCAGCAAGCTGATGGGCAAGGACATTCCCTACGTCTGGTTCGACCGGTCCACCTGGGCCGTGGCCGCCCAGGCCAAGGTACAGAACTTCGCCAATCCTTCGACGCCAGCCGGCGGCAAGGCATTCCCCCTGATCGGCGGGTCGATCTGGCCCACCCAGATCTGGGTCAACTCCTGAGGGGGCACGGCCGCCCTGCCGCCGATGGGCGGGGCGGCCGTGCCATGATCGGACCATGAGCCGCATCCTGATCGTCGAGGACGACGAGCGGATCCGCTCCTCCAT
>JBBQWW010000054.1:0-24253 GCA_038210245.1 Acidimicrobiales bacterium | reverse complement strand
CGAAGACTCCTCCGTCGCTGGCCACCTCCCAGTAGCCCTTGCCGTCGTGGCTCGAGGTCAGACCGACCACGGGTGCGGTGAGGTGTTGGCCACCCATCCCGCCGAAGAAGGTGGCGTCGCCGAAGGAGAAGACCCCTCCGTCGCTGGCCACCTCCCAGTACCCCTTGCCGTCAGCGGTCGGGGTCAGCCCCACTACCGGGCCGTTGAGGGTCTGGCCGGCCATGCCACCGAAGTAGGTGGCGTCGCCGAAGGCGAAGACCCCTCCGTCGCTGGCCACCTCCCAGTACCCCTTGCTGTCAGCCGTCGGGGCCAGAGCCACGATGGGAGCGTTCAGGGAGAGGTTGGCAGTGGATCCGTAGACGGCGGCGGTGCCGTGGGCCGAAACCGCTCCGGCCTCGTTCACCAGCCAGTAACCGGTGCCCTGCGAGTTCGCGGCGATCCCGGTGACGGGGGAGGCGAGACCTCCGACCAACGCGTGGGCTGCAGTCGGGGTCGCCGTCACCTCGGTGGAGGCGACCGACAGGCCGGCGGCACTGACCGCTCGGACCTCGAAGTAGTAGGTGCTGCCGGCTTGGAGGCCAGCCGCCACGTAGGAACGCCCGGAGACGGGCACCCCGCCGTTTACGGGGACGATCCCCTCCTCACCGGGACCGGTGGACACGTAGACGTTGTAGCCGGCCACCGGGGCGCCTCCACTGCTGGCCGGGGGTGACCAGGTCACCCGGGACGACCCGTGACCGATCCCGGCCCGGACGGCGGTAGGCGGACCCGGGAGGGCCAGTGCCGTCGCCGTCGTCGGCCCGGTGGCCTGGGCGGCAGCGTTGGCGATGACCGCGGCCACGATGGGGGACGCGCTCGGAGTGACGGCGGGAGCCACCGGGGTGCCCACAGAGGCTTCCGACGGGGTGCGGGTCGGGGTGGTGGTGGGCGTCGTGGTCGGGATGGTGGACGCGGTCGAGTGGTTGCGACCCTTGCTCCCCCGCTTGGCTTTGGCACCCACCGGGGTGGTACTGCCCCCGGCCGTCGGAACCGTCGGAGCCGTCGTGGTGGGCGTGGCCGTGCCGGCCGCGGCGCCGGAGTCGCTGAAGGGAAGGGGAGTTGTCGTCGGAGCTGTCGTCGTGGCCGGCGTGCCGGACGATGGGGTGGACGAGACTCGGGAGGTGCCGTGGACTGCCGCTTCGCTGGCCGCTGAGCTCACCGGGGCCGGGGCGTTCTGGAAGGCGAAGGCCAGTCCAACGGCCACGACGGCCAGGACGGCCACCGAGGCACCGAGGACGGCACGGGCCCGCGGGTCCGGCAGCGGGGCGTCGCCGACCAGCCACAGGAGCCATTGCTTCAAGCTTTGCGCCCAACTCTTCAACCGAAGCGCCCCTTCATCGACACTGCATGGTCCGACACTGCATCGTCCGTCCCTGGTGGTCCGAAACTGCCCTCACCGGCATCGTTCGCCTGGATGCTCTGCTGGTCCCCCCGGTACCCCTGCATTCACAAACCCAGACCGGTAGTGGTCAATCGTGCGGCCTGCGAAGGGACCTACGAGCCATGCGAAGTATACCGACGGCCCTGCGCCATCGGAAGGGCGCGGAGGAGATTGCTCAGTACTCACCACGCACTGCGTTCAGCGATCGAACAGCAATCGGACCACGGCCGCCGCCACCACCACCTGCGGCACCGGAGCGACCCGATGGTGAGCATCAGAGCAGCGGCCCTCATGCTCCGGCCCACCCGCCACTTCGCACCCGGACGTCTGGCGCGGTGGAGGACCGGCTACTTGCCCGAACCAGTTTACTACTTGCCCGGGTGGGTTCTATACTTGCCCGAGTGAGAAGGCCGCCCGTCGGTCGACTCGGAAGGGGCACCAGCATGGCGGAAGACCGGAAGAAGGCGAGCAGCGCCGGGCGTGAGCTCGGACGGCTCGGAGCCAAGAAGGGTGGGAGAGCCCGCGCCCGTGCGCTCACCCCGGCAGAGCGGAGCGAGATCGCCCGACGCGCCGTCCAGGCTCGTTGGGCCAAGGCGGGAAGAGGGGTCGCCGCCACGGACGTGAAGGACGCTCGGGCCGGAGGTGAGGTCCGCTCCCTCTATCGCGGTCCGCTGGCCATCGCTGGCTTCGAGTTCGAGGTCCACGTCCTCAACAACGGACAGCGGGTACTGGATCGGGACGGCGTGGTGGAGGCCTTCACCGGCGCGACGGATCCGGCCGGTTTGGACCGGGTGCTGGGCAAGCTGCCGGAACTCGGGCGGCGAACCCTGGCTGTGCCGACCGTGTCGTTCCGGGTACCGGGGCGCCGTGCGACGGTGGTCGGTCTGGCGTCCGAGACGGTATTGGCCATCGCCGACGCCTTCCTTGCCGCTCGTGTCGCCGGACCCCTGAAGAAGCAGCCGGCCCGGAGTGCCGCGGTGGCTGAGTCCTTCGTGCGGGCCACCGCTGCCGCTGGGCTCGTCGGACGGGTCGACGACGCCACCGGCTATGCCAAAGTCCGGGCCCGACAGTCGGCCCAGCGCACCCTGCAGGCCTTCATCGCCGAGGACCTCGGCCGGTGGGCGTCGCGCTTCCCGAAGGAGTTCTGGGCGGAGTTGGCCCGGCTGGACGGGGCGACGTCGGCCAAGGGGCGGTCGATAGCGTGGTCGCGCTACGTCCTTCTGTTCGTCTACGACGCCGTCGACCCCGACGTCGGACGCGAGCTCCGACGAGCGGCGGGCGACCCGGCCTTCCGGCCGTCCGTCGCCGGATGGCTCGAGGAGATGGGTCGGTCACGCCTCGACAGTCGGATGGACTCGATCGTGGAAGGCCTGCGTCGGTGCGGGGACCTGGACGAGTTCACCTCGATGTTCGCCAAGGTGCTCCACAAGGGGCCGTCCCACACGCTGCTGCTCGACGATGACGGTCCGGTGCTTACCGGTGCTGTGGCCGCCGGTACCGTCGGCTAGGGGTGACAGCCCGCCGGCCCAATCCGGGCGCTGGACACCCCGTCATCGCAGGGCCGGCAGACCTGACCCAGCCGAATCAGGGAACCTCGACGGGGTGGTTGTCCTCATCGACCACGATGATCGACGGCCGATGGGAGGAGAGCTCGGTATCTTCGAGATCCACGTAGGTCACGATGATGATCAGGTCTCCCACCTGGGCCATCCGGGCTGCCGCCCCGTTGAGGCAGATCTCTCCGTCGTTCCCCTCGATGGCGTAGGTCTCGAGTCGTGACCCATTGTTGAGGTTGTACACCGACACCTGCTCGTTGGCGACGATGTCGGCCGCCTTCATCAGGATGGGGTCGATGGAGATGGACCCCACGTAGTTGAGATCGGCGTTGGTGACACGGGCCCGGTGGATCTTCCCGTTCATCATCCTTCGGCGCACGGACACTTCCCCTCTCCGACCGTTCAACCGCTTCGATGGCGGTCACGAATCCCACGGTGGCGTCGCCGAAGCAAGCGGGCCCATCCGTGGCAGCCATTGTACTGCAGGCCCTCATCAGCCCCGGTCGACCGGACCGGCCGGCCGTGTCCGGCCTGACCGCACTACTGGCGGAGTTGGGCGTACTCGATGACCCGCTGGATGATGACATCGTCGGCCTTGGCCACCGAGCCCGTGTCGAAGGGGGGCTGCGGGTCGTACTCGATCATCAACTGCGAGGCCTGGGCGGCGGTCCGGTCGACTAGCAGCTCCACCAGCCGCAGGGCCATGTCGATCCCGCTGGCCACGCCGGCGGCGGTGATGAGACGCCGGTCGAGGTGTTCTTCCACCCGTTCAGCGGTGGGCAGGGCCCCGAGTGCGGCCAGGTCGGCGTGGCATGACCAATGGGTGGCTGCGGTGAGGCCTTCGAGCAGGCCGGCCGCGGCCAGCACCAGTGAGCCGGTGCACACCGACGTGGTCAGGCGTGAAGTCCGGTGGGCGTGGCGCACCCACTCGAGCACCCGCTGGTCGTCCTGGAGCACCCGGGTACCGATGCCACCCGGGAACACCACCACATCTGGTTCGGGACACTCCTCGAAGGTGGCGTCGACGGTCAGTCCCAGCAGGCCGTTGTCGGTCCGAACCTCACCCTGCTGGTGGCCGACGAAGATGACCTCGATGGTGGGGATGCGCTGGAGCACCTCATAGGGGCCGACGGCATCAAGGGCGGTCAGACGGGGGAACAGGGGGATGGCCACCCGCAGTGGATCGGTCATGCGGATCTCCTCTCGGTGTCGGCGGCGGATCCCACCGTGCGGAACCGGCGACGGTAGCTGTCGGGCGTGACGTTCATTCGGCGTTGGAAGGTGCGGCGCAGCGTCTCGGCCGAGCCGAAGCCGCAGCGGGAGGCGATGACCTCGAGGGTGTCCGAGCTGATCTCCAGTTCGTGTCGGGCCGCCTCCAGTCGGACTCGCTCCACGAATCGGCCCGGAGTCTCCCCCACCTCGTCGGTGAACACCCGGGTGAAGTGGCGAACGCTCATGGCCGCCGCCGCGGCGAGGGCCGGGATCCGGTGATCGCCGGCCGGTGCCGACTCCACCAGGGTCTGCACCGCCCGGACCGTCGACCGCTCGGCCCTCGGGACCCAGACCGGTGAGGCGAACTGGGTCTGGCCCCCCGGTCGGTGCAGGAACATGACCAGCCATCGGGCCACCGTCTGGGCCACTTCCCCACCCAGGTCCGCCTCGACCAGGGCCAGAGCCAGGTCGATGCCGGCGGTCACTCCGGCGCTGGTCCAGTACTTCCCGTCGCATAGATAGATGGAGTCTGCTTCCACCACCAGGGTCGGGTACTCGCGGGCCAGCTGTTCAGCCGAGGCCCAGTGGGTCGTCACCCGCCGGCCATGCAACAGCCCGGCCTCGGCGGCGAGAAAGGCACCCGTGCACACCGTGGCCACCCTCCGGCACCCCGGGGCGGTAGCGGTGATCCACGCCATGAGGGCTTGGTCGGACCGGGCGGCGCGGGCCTGGTCTCCACCCGGAAGCACCAGTGTGTCGATCTGCTCCTCGGGACCGGGAAGCGGATCGGTCCCGAGGACCATCCCGCTACCCGACCTCACCGGCCCGCCGTCGACCGAGACCATACGCACGCTGTACCCGGCCGAAGACGAGGACTCCACCACCCGGGAGGCACCGGCGAAGACCTCGTAGGGACCGGCGGCGTCGAGCGCCTGGATGCCCGGGTAGGTCAGCACCACCACGTTGCGCGATCTCATGACGCCAGCCTGATCCACGAACGGTGTGGCGTCAATGACACAATCCCCACTAATTAGGCCATACGGCCGCCGGCGGCCCCCGAGGTCCCACCAGAGTCCGGCGGCCTCGTATCCTGAGAGCCTCGACGCCGACCGGGTCGAGCATCGAAACAGGGGGGACGCCATGGCCATCCGGGTCATCCAGTGGGCCACCGGCGGAGTGGGCCGGGCCGCGGTGGCCGGCATCGTCGCCCATCCCGAGCTGGAGATGGTGGGGTGCTGGGTCCACAACCCCGACAAGGCCGGCCGAGACGTGGGCGAGCTCTGCGGGCTCGATTCCGTCGGCGTCATGGCCACCGACGATGTCGACCAGCTGGTGGCCCTCGAGGCCGACTGCGTGGTCTATTCGCCGATCATGGCCGACCCGACCGTAGTGGCCCGCCTGCTGGCCTCGGGCAAGAACGTGGTCACCCCACTCAACTGGTTCTTCCCCGGCGGGCGGGACGAGTCACTCATCGAAGCGGCCTGTCGGGAAGGAGGATCCAGCGTCCACGGCACCGGGATCCATCCCGGGGGCATCACCGAGCGCTTCCCGCTGGCCATCTCGGCCCTGTCCCAGTCCATCACCCATGTCCGGGCCGAGGAGTTCTCGGACATCCGCAGCTACGGCGCACCCGGGGTGGTGGGGGACATCATGTTGTTCGGCAAGACTCCCGAAGAGGCGGCCGCCTCCATGATGCCGGTCATCCTCGGGGACGGCTTCCGGCAATCGGTGGCCATGGTGGGCCACGCCCTCGGCTTCGCCCTCGATTCCGACCTGACGGTGAGCCACGAGGTGGCCGTGGCCACCTCACCCATCGACTCACCGATCGGGCCCATCCCGCCGGGACGCATCGCCGCCCAGAAGTTCTGCTGGGAGGCCACGGTGAGGGGTACACCGGTCATCACCGTCCGGACCAACTGGTTCATGGGCCAGCACCATCTCGACCCCGCCTGGACGTTCGGTCCCGAAGGAGAGAGGTTCGAGGTGGAGGTCGCCGGCGACCCGTCCAGCCGGGTGACCTTCCGGGGATGGCACCCGGCCTCCATCGAGGCGGGGCTGGAGCGCAACCCGGGGATCGTGGCCACCGCCACCCACTGCGTGAGCGCAGTGCCGGCCGTGGTCGCCGCCGAGCCCGGAATACGGACCTACCTCGACCTCCCCTCCTACGCCGGGCGCGCTGCCGACCATCTGCGCTGAGCAGTCGGTGCTGAGGAGTCGCTGAGCCATCCGGGCGGGGACGAACCCAGCCACGAAACCACGGGCTCCGAGATTCAGGGCGCCCAGGTGCTTTGATCGTGCCACCGGGCCGCCAGCTGGGTGCGATTGCGCATCCCCGTCTTGGCGAAGACGTGCTCGAGGTGCTTGTTCACCGTCCGGGCGCTGATCCCCAGACGACGACCGATCTGGTCGTTCGTCAGTCCGCTGGCCACCAGGGAGAGGACCTCGGTCTCGCGGGCGCTGAGCCCGACCGAGCGGGCGTCCCATCGATTCCCGGGCCGCGCACGACGCTCCCTGGTGTTCACACGACTGGCTGCGGCGGTCAGCGGTCGGCGAAGGGCCTCGATCCGGTCGAGGTCGTCGGCCGTGAAGTCCTTCCCCTTCCGGTTGACGGCAACACACAGAGGTCGCTCAGGGTCGGTGGAGACCGAGAAGGCCACCTGGTGGTCGAAGCTCAGCTGACAGAACAGCTCGCCGTAGATGTCGAGGCGGCGGAAGTCCTGCTGGCTGAAGAGATCGGACAGACGCAGCGCCACGGCGCTACGCGACCGCGTGTGGGTGGCCAAGGGCCACGGATGGGTCCGGTTCACCCGTTCGAAGGTCCGGAGCTGCTCTGCCGAGAGGAAGCCCTCGGGCCAGGTCCGGACGGTGGGACCCGACGGGCCGACCGCGGTGACCACGGCGCTGTCGGCTCCCACCACCGCTACAGCCGCCACCAAGACGGCGTCGGACAGCTCCTCGACGCTGGTTGCCTCCGCCACAGCTCCCAGGGACGAGAGCACCACCTGGAGGTCACCCGGTCCTGCGCTCATCGGTCTTTGAAGATGACGCTACACCTGTTGTCCCCGATACGCGAGATGACGTATTGAGGTGGGGGCGACTCCGGGGGTACGACTGAGGTACGCCCTCGGGACAAGGAGTCACCACCGTGCCGTTCATTCAGATCATCGAGTTCCGCACCACCAAGCCCGACGAGATCGAGGCCTTGGTGGAGCAGTGGCGGGCCGAGACCGACGGTCAGCACACCGCCCAGCGGGGCACACTGGCCCGTGACCTCGACCGCCCGGACACGTACCTCCAGATCGTCGAGTTCCCCACCCACGCCGACGCTATGGCCAACTCTGACCTGCCGTCGACGGCGGCCTTCGCTGAGCGCATGGGCGCCCTATGCGACGGTCCGGCGTCGTTCCGAAACCTCGATGTCCGC
This sequence comes from Acidimicrobiales bacterium, assembly GCA_038210245.1. GTDB lineage: Bacteria > Actinomycetota > Acidimicrobiia > Acidimicrobiales > RAAP-2 > Bog-756. The sequence goes on along the minus strand of JBBQWW010000054.1, from coordinate 16,641 downwards.
AGCGTCACCGAGATGTGACACCGACAACGACCACCGACTACCGACCACCAACCGACCAACCGACCAACCGACCAACCGACCAACCGACCAACCGACCAACCGACCAACCGACCAACCGACCAACCGAGGAGAACACCATGAGCCGCAAGAGTGCCGACTGCCGGGACTTCCCCAGTGAGAACGGCTGCACCCTGACTATCTCCGGAGAGGAGCAGGAGGTCCTCACGGCTGCCGTCCAGCACGCCGTGTCAGCCCACGGGCACGAGGACAACGCCGAGTTGCGGGGGTGGCTGGGCCAGAACCTGAAGGACGAGGCCACCGTGGGCTGACCCGCCCAGCCGCGAGACAAGAACGGTCGGCCCGGTTCAGGGCAGGGTGGGGCGGATGCGCTCCTCGAGGAACGCCACCACGGCGTCGGAGAAGGCGTCGTTCCGGTCGCCGGCGATCATGTGGGCGGCCCCTTCCACCGCCACCACGGTGGCATCAGGGATCCGGTGGACCAGGTCATCGACGCCCTCTTGGGTGACCACGTCGCTGAGGACGCCGTGGACCAGCATGGTGGGCACGCGGATGTTGCTCAGGGCCACGTCGAGCAGGCCGATCAGCCGGTCGGGTACCACTTCAGTCCGGTCTTGGAAGATGAACGAGGGGTCCCAGTGCCAGTACCACCGTCCGTCCCGCTCCCGCAGGACCTTCTTCAGACCAGCCGGATTGACGGTCCGGGTCCGGTTGGGCGTGTAGGCGGCGATGGCGGAGGCCGCGTCCTCGAGCGTGTCGAACCCGTCCACCCCTGAGCGCATGAACGAGGTGATCCGCTGGATGCCCTCGTCGTTGGTCTTGGGCGTGATGTCCACCAGGACCAGCCCAGAGGAGACCTCCCGGTCGCTGGTCCCTTCGGCCAGCATGGCCGACATGCCCCCGAGGGAGGCGCCCACCAGTACCGGGGGCTTGCCCAGCGCGTCGGCGACAGCCACGCAGTCGGCGCAGAAGGCGGTGAACGAGTAGTCGCCCTTCGGAGCCCAGTCGCTCTCGCCGTGGCCGCGTAGGTCGAGCGCCACCGTCCTCCAGCCGTTGGCGGCCACCCTTTCGGCCGTCCGGCCCCAGGCGTGCCGGGTCTGTCCACCCCCGTGGAGAAAGAGCACGGGCCAGGCGTCGGGATCGCCACGCACATCGGCCACCAAGTGCACGCCCTCGAACCCGTCGAACACCACTCGCTCCACATCCATCTCCCCATGGTCGCAGAGGTGACCGTGGCGGGGAAACCCGTCCGGGGGCCGACTGGTCCACCGCCCCGGCCTCCGTGCCGCGCCGACATCGGGGCCGGCGGCCGACGAGCACCCATCGGGCAGCCTCGATCGGTTACCGTCGGAGGGCGGGTCGGGTGCTCGGAGGAGCCGAGCCCCCCGCCCCCTGAACCCGGGAGGGACGATGGAGTACGAACATGCCCGAGCGCTCCTGCACGGGGAACGGGTCCGGGTGGAACGCCTACTGGGTGCCACCCTCGACGCCGGTCGGGACGACCGGGACCAGGCCAATCAGGGCGGGGACATGGCCGATCCGGCCGAGCGGCTGACCGCCGAGGAGTCGGACGATGCCGTGGCCGAGGGGCTGCGGGAGCGACTGTCCGCCATCGAACGGGCTGAGCGCCGCATCGATCAGGGGGTCTACGGGTTCTCGGTCCGGAGCGGTCTCCCCATCCCCGACGAGAGGCTAGAGGCCGATCCGGCTGCCGAGCTGACCGTCGATGAGGCGCGGTCCACCTGAGTAGCTGTCCGCTGCGGGGCGCCGGCCGAATCGGCCGATGGGTCGGGACCGGAGGGTGGCTATCCCGCCGGCGGGCCGGGGACCCGGTTCGGGCTGCTGTGGTCCGGTGAGCCTGGCCATCACCTTCGGTGCGTACGGTATCGGCGCACTACTCGGCCTGATGGTCCACCGGGGCGGTCCCCGTCTTCGTCGAGGCTGGCCCGCCTACCTCCGGATCCAGCTGGTGGCCACGGCTGCATTGCTGGGGCTGTTCTCGGCCTGGCGCCTGACCGCACCCCGCCAGATCGTGGCCCCCATCGTCATGGCCGGGGCCGGGGCCGTCCTGCTCGGTGTGTCCTTCCTCCTCCGCGGCCCCCGGAGCACGGGGCTGTCCCAACTCGAGGGGTGGACCGCCTTTCCTAACTCCACCTTCTGGGTCCTCCCCATCGGTGGGGCGCTGGCCGGTCCGGCGGGGAGCGTGGTCGCCGCCCTGACCAACGCGGCCTACGCCGTTCCCACCGCCGTGTGCATCCACCTACTCCGCCGGGACGCACCCATCCCCCAGCGACACTCCACCAGTTGGCTCGACCAGTCCATGCTGGTGGCCGTGGCGGTGGGCCTGCTGCTCCACCTGAGTGGACCAGCCCCGGCCGCGTCGCACTGGGTGCTGGTGGTGGCCGGTCCCCTGCTGGCCTTCGTCGGGGCCGCCCTCTACACCGGTTCCGTCCTCCATCCCCACAATTCGTCGGTGGACCGCACCAGGGAGGAGGGCCTCCGGTGGCTCCTGTTCACGATCATTCGGGTCGTCGCCCTGGGCAGCGTGGCGCTGATCACCCACTCGACGGCGATCGCCGTCGTCGCCGTGCTGTCCGCCCTGGGCCCCCCGGCGTTCAATCCACCCCAGCAGGCCGTGTTGTTCGGCTACCGGTCCGGTGTGGTGATGATCGCCGCGCGATGGGGGTGGTTGTTCCTTCCCGTCGGACTGGTTCTGGCCCTGGTGGTGCGCTGACATCGGGGTCCGGCCCAGCCGCTCGGGCCGGACCGGCGGACCGACTCAGCCCGCGGACCGCACGGTGATGTGCTGAAGCTCGATCATCAGCGGGATCAGAAACCCGATATAGGCGTTGGTCAGCGTGTAGTCAGCGGTCGGACCGTGGGTCACCATCTCGTCGAGGTCGATGATGGTGACCCGATCGTCCTTCTTCTGGTACCCCTTGGCCCGGTCCAGGATGGCCACCAGCTCGTCGACGGAGTCGACCTCCAGCCCGAAATGGTCGAGGCGGGGCGCCGATAGGAAGTCGTCGGTAGCGGGCAGCAGATAGAGGTACTGACGCAGTTCCCCGGTGTAGAGGATGAGGGGATTGCCCCGCTCGGTGCGGTTGTCGCCTTCCGTCCAGCCGAACACCTCACCGAAGAAGTCGAGCAGGACGGCCCGCCCCGACTCATCCAACACCGCGGCGTCCACGCTGATGGCGATGTGGTTGATCACCGGTCGTCGAGGTTCGGTCATGGTCAGGACGCCTCCGGGTCGACGAGTACCTTGCCCGCCACATCACCGCGGGCCAGGCGCTCCATGGCGTCCATGACACCGCTGAGGGGGACGTCCGCCGACTCCACGAGCAGGTCGACGGGCAGATGTCCGTCGGACAGCAGGTCCAGGGCCGGACGGAAGCCGTCGACGCTGTAGTTGTAGGCCCCGAGCGCCTCGAGCTCGAGGATGATCATCCGGTTGTGGTTGACCGGGACCGGGACTGCTCCGGTGCCCACGAAGACCAGAGTGCCGGCCCGGCCCAGCTGGTCCAGCGCCCTGGCCCCGGCCGCCGGGCTGCCCGAGCACTCGAAGACCACGTCCACCGGGTTGGCCACCACCCCACCGGGCGGGGCCTCGCCCAGCTCCTCGGGCCGAACCGTCCGGGCCGCGCCCACCGCGGTGGCCCGGCGGCGGCGGAGCTCCGACGGCTCGCTGACTGTGATGTCCCGGACCCCCCGAGCCAGCAGGACCGAGACGACCAGCAGGCCGACGGGTCCCCCGCCGGTGACCAGGACCCGGTCGTCAGCTTCGACTCCGGCCAGCTCCACGGCATGGACGGCAATGGCCGTCGGTTCGGCCAGGGCCGCCACCCGGAGGTCCAACGAGTCGGGGATGACCAGAGTGCCGGCGGCCGGCACCGTCACGTACCGGGCGAAGGCGCCCCGCATGTCCCGGATATCAGAGGGTTCCCGACGGAGGCAGACCGAGGGCCGGCCCCGGCGGCACGGCCGGCAGACCCCACAGCCCGGAGACGGGTTGGACACCACCCGGGCTCCGGGAGGTCGTTCGGGGCCCGTGCCGTTGCCGACCACCACGGTGCCGGACCACTCGTGGCCGAGGATGGCCCCGGGGCGGGCGTACTGCTCGAACACCAGGTGCAGATCGGATCCGCAGATTCCGCACTGGGCCACCTCGATCAGTAACTCGCCGGGCTTGGGCACCGGAACCGGCACCTCGTCCACCTCGATCCAACCATCGCCCCGGTAGATCGCCGCCGTCATCAGATCAGATGGCACGATACCCATGGTAAGGCACGGGAACTGACGCCGGGCGGAGAGACGATCGGTACCCTCTTCCCCCACCCGTCCGGCCCCCCCGAGGGGGGTCGTCTCAGAAGGTGTGGTTGACGGCCTTGGTCACCCGGGCCGGCAGCGCCGCCTTGATCTTGGCGGCTTGGTCCGATGTGAGCTTGCCGGCTTTGACGGCCTTGTCCACCTGGCTATCGGCCGCATTCACCGCTGCGGTGACCACGGTCTGGGTGCTGACACCGTGCTCGCCGGCCACGGTGGCCACCGACTTGCCCGACTTGAGCTCGGCCTTGAGGGCCTGCGGAGTCACGCCGATCGCCTTGGCGCTGACGGCCAGGCCGGCCTTGCGGATCTGGTGCTTGTGGGCCTTGAGCCATGCCTTGACGGCGTGGTGGCCAGTGGCGGCGGCGACCGGCGTGGCGGCGGCCGGCGTGCCGGCGGCCGCCGTGCCGGCAGTGAGGGTGGCCGCACCCCCCAACAGGACTCCGGCGATGACCACCGGGGCGACGATCTTCTTGAACACGTGGGAACTCCTTCTGAGTGGGACAACGCCATGATGGTGCCAGTCCAACCTTGGAATTCTGTGCTGGAAGTGTGAGGGTTCTGTGAGGGATGCCGGTCCCGGGCCGTACGCCACCGGGGTAGCCCAGCCAGACCAGCACGGGCCCGTGGGAATCCCTCGAGCCCATCGTGCCACCACGTCATCGGCGGGTGGGCGACCAACGATAACGCCTGTGCACCACTTTGCACCTCGCGATCAGCAACAATCCTCTGAGGGCCCCCCAGGGGCGACCGAATGCGCGGACCTCCGGAAGGCCGCGCCCGCCAGCGAAAGTCAGCCGATGGATCCACTTGAACTCGCCCAGGCGATGGCCACCGAACTCGGTACAGGGACGCGGAGTCGGCCCATGACTGTGGCCGTCGACGGGCCCGCCGGGTCAGGTGGCTCGGCTCTCGCCGATCGGTTGGCCGCGGCGTGCCAATCTCGGGGCCGGCCGGTCATCCGGATCAGCGGCGACGACTTCCTCCGGCCCCGCCACATCCGCCACCGACGGGCCGACGACTCCCCGGTTGGGTTCACGGAGGACACGTTGGACGACGCCGCCCTCCGGCAATTGGTGCTCGAACCCCTGACCAACGGAGACCGACGGATCGTCACCAGAATCCGCGATCCGCGGACAGACGCTCTGATCGACAGTCCGGCCGTGCTGGTGGACGGGGACACACTGGTCCTGGTGGACGGCACGTTCCTCCTGCGGAGGTCACTGCGGGACTACTGGGACCTGCGGGTGCTCCTAGCCGTCGACGACGCTCGGGTGGCACGGACCGACGATCGAGTTCCGATGTCCGAGCGGGGCGCCGGTGGCGAGGTGGGCGACCACCGTCAACGCCGGGCCCGGGGTTTCACCCGCTACCTCGAACAGGAGGATCCGGGGGCCGTGGCCGACATCGTCATCGACACCACCGATGCCCTTCGGCCGGTCCCCCTCCGATGGCCCTGACCGCCGGAGCCGGAGTTCGGGCGGTACCGACAACGACCGCCGGTCACGCAAAACCTCAGGGCAGGGGCTCCGCCAGCCCGTGCCCTGAGGATGGGGTGACGGGACCCGCCGCCGCAGGGCGATCCGTCACGACTTCGGCACCGGCCAGAGCCGGCACCACGAGGTGATTAGATGGTCTCGACCGCGGCCGGGCCGATCGGGGCCATCCGGTAGGCGACCGGGGTGGTGAGGGATCCCCTGCCGCTCGTCGGGCTCCCCCCGGCGAAGAGGGTGGTCCCGACCGAGCCGAAGCCCACCACGGGGGTTGCGTCTTCGATTCTGAGACGGATGTTGGTCATGGTGACCTCCTGGCTGGGAACTTGTTTGACACGTTCATGGTGCGCCCGAAGAGCGGCCGCGTCTGTCAGCCCGACGACACAGTCACTGTCACGGCCGTGACACTCCGACCGGCCCGTCACCCACGGGTAGGATCGGAAAGGGGCTCTAAGCGGCTTCGGCCCCGGGAGGACCAGCGGTGGAGTGGCGCCTGTTGAGCTCGTTGTCCGAGGAGGACCGGAGGGCCCTCCTGGCCCGCTGTCAGCGCCAGCGGTACCCCAAGGGCGGATTCGTCTTCCATGAGGGAGAGACAGGCGACAGTGCCCACCTCATCGACAGCGGCACCGTGGCGGTGCGCGTGACCGGGCCCGCCGGTGATCTGGTCACCCTGGACGTCCTGCGGCCCGGGGATGTCTTCGGCGAGCAGGCGCTGATCGATGACGGGTCGGTCCGGTCAGCGACCGTGGTGGCCCTGGAGCGGACCGAGACCATGCGCTTCCACCGAGTGGAGTTCGAGGCGCTCTGGGACCACCATCCTGATGTGGCCATGGTGGTGGCCAAAATGCTGGACTCCCGACTGCGAGCTACCTCGAGGGCCCTGCTGGACGCGCTCTACCTCCCGGCTGAGACCCGGGTCATGCGCCGAGTCCACTACCTCGCGGACATCTACGCCACCCACGCCTCCCACTCCATCCCCCTGACCCAGGACGACCTGGCCTCGATGGCCGGCACCACCCGGCAGACGGTGAACCGGGTGCTCGGCCTGGCCCAGGACGAAGGGCTGCTCACGCTGTCCCGGGGACGGATCGTGATCACCGACCCCGAAGGTGTGGCCCGCCGGGCCCACTGACCGGACCCGATGGGCTCTCCTCCCTACCGGCCACCCGCTACTGACCGGCGCAGAGTCGGTCCTACCCGTCGCCGGGAGGTGGTAAGTAGGTTGGGTGTGATTCCTGCGGAGGAGCGTTTATGTCGGTGCCATTCACAAGAGGTCTCCACCGGGTGGCCGAGGGGGTCCATGCCTATCTCCAACCCGACGGTGGCTGGGGGTGGAGCAACGCCGGCCTGATCGAGGGGGACGGCACCACGGTGCTGATCGACACCCTCTTCGACCTGCGGCTGACCGCCCAGATGCTGGCGGCCATGGACGGGATCACCTCGGACCGACCGATCGGCACCGTGGTCAACACCCACGCCAACGGGGACCACTGCTACGGCAACGAGCTCGTGGCCGGTCCCGGCATCACTATCGTCGCTTCGGCCGCTGCGGCCTCGGAGATGGACGAGGCACCGCCGCAGTCCCTGGCCGCCCTGGTGTCCCGGGCGGATCGGTTCCCCGTCGAGACGGCCGACTACATCCGACGATCGTTCGGGGCGTTCGACTTCGAGGGCATCGAGGTAGCACCACCAACGCGGACGTTCTCGGGGACCGAACGCATGGACATCGGAGGCCGCACCGTCGAACTGATCGAGGTTGGTCCGGCCCACACCGCCGGGGACGTCATCGCCTGGGTGCCGGACGAACGGGTGGTCTTCACGGGCGACATCCTGTTCATCGAAGGCACTCCCATCATGTGGGCCGGTCCGGTGGACCACTGGATCGAGGCGTGCGACCGCATCGTCGCCCTCGGTGCATCGGTCATCGTCCCGGGCCACGGACCCCTCACCGATGCCGCCGGGGTGCAGGCCGTCCGGGAGTACCTGCGCGTCGTGGACGAGGGGACGCGGGCCCGGCACGCCGCCGGCCTCACCGCCCTCGAGGCCGCACTCGACCTGCACCATGAGCTCAACGGCACGCCGTTCGGGTCGTGGAGGGTCCGGGAGCGACTGGCCGTGAACGTGGAGACCATCTGGGCCACCCTCGAGCCCGGGCACATCCGCCCTTCAGTCCCGGCACTGTTCGGTCGGATGGCAGCGCTGGCCAGGACGGCCAGCGCTGATTGACCACCACGGCGATGAGTTCCAGCGGTCCTCCCCGTCCCCCCACCATGGACACCGAGAACCTGGCCGACGCCTACAGCCTTCCCGCCCTCGACTGGATCGGCATCGAAACCCGCCTCGGGCAGGGGATCACCCAGGCGCCGCGGACCGGAGGGCCCGACCGGCACACCTGCTGGCTGGCCACGGTCAACCGGGACGGGAGTCCCCACGCCACCGGCGTCGGCGCGCTGTGGGTCGATGGTTCGTTCTGGTTCGAGACCGGGCTGGCCACCCGGAAGGGCAAGAACCTGGCCCGTGACCCGCGCTGCACCCTCAGCCTGGCCACATCGGAGTTCGACCTGGTGGTGGAAGGGGAGGCCCATCGCACCGAGGACCCGGCCACCGTGGCCATCATGGCAGGACATTGGGCTGCCCAGGGCTGGCCGGCACGGGTCGACGAGACCGGGACGGCGCTCACCGCCGAGTACAGCGCACCGTCAGCCGGACCTCCCCCCTGGACGGTCCATCGCATCACCACCCAGCGGATCACGGCCGTGGGCACGGTCGAGCCGGGGGGGCCACCCGCTGGACATTTCCCCGGTAGTGCCGCCCGGGTCAGCGACCGGTGGCCCGTGCCCTGTTCATTGGGGGCGCCGTGACTTCGCGGTTCATTGGGGGCGCCGTGACTTCGCGGTTCATGGGGATCGCCGTGACTTTCGCGCCCAGGCGACTGGCGGTGACCGTCTCCCACCCATGGAGGCAGCGGTGTATGCCCGTACGCTGTCCCTAGCAGAGGCCAGCCTCGCGCCTGTTCCTTGGACGGGTCACCGGCGGCGGGAACTACTCACCAGTACCCCGTCATGAGTTCGGTGGCCCAGTCGGGCTGGCGGACCGGGCCGCGGGGGCCGAACTCCTGCATGAAGGGCTTGACGTCGAGGACCGGGGTCCCGTCCACGGCGTCGAGACCACGCACGTCGATCCACCCGGGTCCCGAATCGACCAACTCACAGGTCGTGAGGCCAATCCGATTGGGGCGGTCCTTGGCCCGCTGGGCCAGGATGCCGACACTCGGCCAGTCGGTGCGGCCACGCGGGTGTCGGTCGGCCCGGCACACGGCGTCCTCCTCGACCCGATCGAAGACGAACACCACCTCGACGTGGGAGAACTCCTTCAATCCCCGGGTGGCGCTCGGCTCGAGTACGGATGCGTCCAGATCGATCCGGCAACAGACAGAACCCCACTCATCGTCCTCGACCGCGGTACGGCCTCCGCTGACCCATCCGATCGCCTTCATCTGCCCATCGCCCATCCGGTCCTCCATCACCTAGGACGCCCATCCTAGGGAGTGCCACCGCCACCCGGTGGCCCGCTGAGTGGCCGGGCCTCGCCGCCATCCCACCCAGACCTGTCGGTCAGCTGTTCGGATCGGGCTCGAAGAACTCCTGCACCAGAGCGTGGAGCCCGATGCCGTAGACCGTCCACGTCTGGTCCTCGCCGTGGACCCCGGTGGGCCGGACGATCCCCACCATCTGGGAGTCCACCCGGTCCCGCAGGGAGCACCCTTCGGCCAGGGCCCCGGCCGCATTCAGGAACTGCAGAACGGTCAGGGGTTCTCGTGGCCGGTAGCCGAGGATGGTCATCAGACCACCGAACTCCCCCTCCCCTTGTCGGTTGATGGCGTCGTAGCTCTCCATGAGCCTGTCCAACACTCGCTCGTGTCGGTCGGGCAGGTCACTGGAGGTGGCCGTGGCCCAGAGGTTGATCCAGACCGACCAGCTCGACGACTGGCGGAGCGCGCCAACCAGCGCCTCACCGACTACCCGGCATACTTCAGACAGCGCCGCCTTCCGGGCCGTGGCCGTCGACAGCTCGTAGCGGGCCAGCACTTCGACGACCAACCCGGCCACGTTGGGGACGTTGGAGCGGCTGGTGTCCGAGGCCAGCTCGACCAGCACGTCCGTCTGGTAGTCGGCGACACTGTCCCACACCCGGCCGATGACCGAGGCATTGGACAGCGTGACGCCGGTCTCGGCTTCGACACGGTCGAAGGCACGCTTGAAATTGAGGGCATCGGCCCCGGGGCCGAGGCCCTGCTCCAGCAGGATGGCCTGTCCGGCGTTCAGAAGCAGCGCTCGAAGTTCGTCCCGGCTCCGCCGAGGCCTTCGATCCGTGCCCATGGCCACCTCCTCCAAGCGGACCGTAGCGCAGTACCCGGAACAGCAAGGCTTCCGGCTGCCGGAGGCTCGGTCGATGGCCGATGGCTCTTACGATCACGTACCCGGGGTGGACTCCCTCACTGGCCGATCCAGCGGGCCGTCCTCCACTACGTGTTCGGTGGTGCTTCGTCGTGGGTGTACCCACTCCAGTGGGCCCCGTCCCACCAGCGGAGTCGATGCTGGCCGCTGGGGTCCACGTGCCATCCCGCCGGAGGCGTCCATACGCCCGGATGGGGACCTGGTGGCGCGGGCACCCAGCCCTGGTAGGTCATGTGCCCGGGTCCCCAACGACCAGAGGCGGCCGCCTGCTCCACAGCGATGAGCTTTTTGCGGATCACGAACCAGTAGATGAGCGCCGGAATGGCCAGGACGTTGACCAGTACCACCAGCAGGATCCACAGGACCTTCTCCTGCCCGGCCAGCCTTCACTGCCAATCGGGTCGCCTGACCATGTCCACCAGGGCCACGATCAACATGACCAGCGACCCGATGATGACCACGAGGTACAGGGCGAACAGAACGAAGAGGGCGGCACTGAACAGCCACGGGCTTCCGTCACTCACGACGGGCTCACGGTAGGTGTCGGGCGATCAGCCCGGATACCGAGGCCGAGCGGGTCGTCACCCGAGGGGGTCCAGTGCCGCCACGAAGTCGGGCCGATTGCCCAGCCACCACCGGAGGCGGCGCTCGTACCGTTCCATGCCCCCCATCTCCGCCAGCATGCGCACGAAGTTGAGGTCACCGGCAGCGGCCCGTCGCTGGACGAACGCCCCGCCGTGGAGCATGGAGTGATCGAGGTGCCCGAGGAGCTCCCGACGCCCTCTCGGGCCGAGGCCGTAGGTATCGGCCACGAGACGAAGCCGGACAGGACGGTTGGGCTGTCTCCATCCCAGCCGTCCGGCACTGCGATCATCATCGATGGGCACGCACATGCGGGCGAACTGGGCCAGGTCGTAGACCGGGCGACCCGGCGCGGCAAAATCGAAGTCGAGCAGGCTCACGGCGGAGCCGTCTCGAAAGACGACATTCTCCAGACAGACGTCGTTGTGGCACACCAGGGATCCCCCTGACGGATCGGCCAGCTCATCGCTCCACGTCGACAGGGGGGGCATGGCGGCGGCCGAGGCCCGGTGGAAATCGCCCATCAGCACGGTGACTGAGGCCAACACGGCATCTGACTGGGCCCACTCGGGGTACGGCGGGAGGGGGACGTCGCCGTCGATGTACCGGAGCCGCTCCACTCCGTCGGTCTGCAAATCCACGGGCAGCGGGACACCGCGAAAACCGGTGGCCCCCAACGCCGTCAGGTAGGCGTGGATGGCCTCGGAGTGGGGATTCGAAGGGCGGTGCACGAACTCACCTCGACGGAATACCCGGCCCGCGTTGGCTACGCCTCCCTGGAGCAGTTCATCCACCACCCCATTCTGGCGCAGGGAGCGGGGCGTCAGGCGCCCGTGACCATCCGGGCGAGCTTCTCGACCGACTGGTCCAGCATGGCCACCGGCACCACCGGCCAGGTCACCCCGGTGCGCATTGCCTCGTCGGCATCGGACCAATCGCAGTAGTTGGTGACCTCGGTCTCGGCCTCGCTCACCGGCTCGAGCGACCAGCCGTAGACGTGCCCGAACGGCGGATGGTCCCCGAACCCGACTGTCCACTCCACCAGGCGATCTGGGGTGATCCGGGTGACGGTGTTGCGGACCTGGTACTTGGTCAGGTTGGGGATGTCGCCCAGCGGCTGCCGATCCATATCCATGTCGAAGGTCTCTCCCACGGTCGCGAGCAGTCGGTCGTCGGGAGCGGCCTCGAGCATTCCGGAGCCGTCGATGGCCACCTGGCCCGAGGGGCGGGCCACAATCTGAAACAGTTGGCCGGCTGGGGCGGCGATGCGCCGGGTGGCCGACACGCGATCGGGCGACATTGGATCTCCTCAGGGTCGTCGGGCGAGCACGTAGACAGTACCCTCACCGTCGGCCCTTTCGATTGGGAACCGGGTAGCCTCGCCCCCACGTCGGGTGATCTGATGGCCCGGGACCGACGGATGTCGCACCGAAGAGGCCAGACCCCGGGTCCCATGGCATGCTGGCGCCGAGGTGCTCGATCGGTCCGCAGCCCGGCCCGGAGAAGTCGGGCTACGGACGTCGAAGGAGGCACGCCGGTGACGCTGAACTCCCAACCGGTGGACGAACAGGTGGCGGCAGCGGTCAGTGCTGTTCCCGAAGGCTACGTGACGACCTATGGGGCCATTGCCCGCCAACTGGGCCTCCGGTCGGCCCGACAGGTCGGCGCCGTACTGGCCCGCGCGAGCGAGCCCATGCCCTGGCACCGGGTGCTGCCGGCCAGCGGGCGCCTGGTCGAGGGCCTGGCCGTGGAGCAGGGCCAGCTCCTCCGTTCTGAGGGCGTGGCCGTAAGGGGAGGTCGGGTCGACCTCGAGCGGTACCGATGGCAGTGAGGTCACTGGTGGGTGAGTCGAGGACTTACGGCTCCACACTGGGCCGCTCCACCGCGTCCGGAGTGGACCCGATGGCCGCGTCCTGCCGGCTGAACCGGACCTGTCGCTCCACGAAGGCCAGGTAGAAGGCCATGGCGAAGGCCAGGCTGGTGAAGAGGCTCATCACGAAGAAGATCCACGGTGCCCGCAGGCCGCGTCGTCGCCCGTCGACGATGGTCCACAGGGGAAGCAGGACCAGGTTCACCATGATGTAGTCCTGGGCCGCCGAGTCGGCCGCCCAGTTGGAGAAGAGCGCCTTAGTGTAGCCCAGGTAGGTGGCGTTGTGGCCGTACTGATGGGTGTATCGGACATTGAAGTACCAGCCGAGGCCGAGTGAGGCCGCACCGAACAAGTAGAACAGCCCTTCGAGGACCGTCATCGGGCCCGCTCCACCTCTACCGAACAGTTGCCGATTGATGACGAAGGCGAATCCGGTGGTGATGATGCCGAGGATCCCGAAGAACGCGAGTGATCCGGTCATAGTCCTCCCTAGGTTGTGGTGCGGCGTGCCGCCACCGCACCGAACGCGTCACGCTCACTGGTGCTGTTGCACTCCCCAGCCCATCCGGCGTCGGTACCTCGTCCCTCTGACGGACCGTGGGCACCATCTCACTCGAACCGATGACCTGCCGGTTGTTGCTGTCGAGGACTGAACGGTCGGCTCAGCTGGGACTATAGAGGTCCTCGACAGTCGAGATGGGCATCCCTATCCGCCCTTGCTTCGTCGCTACTCGCGGCCCCCGGCAAGCCCCACCCTTTCCGTCGCCTCTTGCGGCCGCCACCGATGGTCGACGACCTGGTCCACTTGGGCATGAGCGAATCCAGACCCGGCGGCCAGTAGATCGCTGTCGCAGACAGTATCGACATCGTGGAGGGCCCGATCGTGAGCACTCTTGACGCACGCGGAGTTGGGCCCGCCGGGCGGCTACCGTCCCTACTCTCGACCGACATCATGAGGAAGCCCCCGGATGGCTCGTGGTGCCCCCACCACCCCTACCTACGAGGGGCAGGGGAGGCAGGTGTGATGGGGGCACTCATGACGGTAGTGGTACTTCGAGGCCTGACACAGACCTGAAACACGATGTTCATCGATGGTTCAGCCGTCGTTGTCGGTGGCGTCACGCGACTGGGGATAGACAAGTGACGGACGGGGCAATCTCCCTCTGCAACCGTCCGCGTTGGGTCGTAGCGCCACCGCCCAAGGGTCCATCCACTGCCCTTTGGCGGATGGCGCTCCCCATCGAGTGACTATTCCGTCGGGGACCTGATCGAGTCGTCTTGCCACCACTTCTCTCACCACCATGGCGCTCCCACTCAGGGCCCCTGCGAATGAGTTGAGCGCAACCGTCTCCTCGACTAGCGAAACGCTGGGCAACGCCCTGACTATCGGCAATGATGCCGTCAATATCCAGTGAGCGGTCCATTACTCGGGGGAGACGTGCATGGGGTCGGCTCCGGCGTGGTTACTTGTGAACGTTTCTGCATGGGTGGACCTCTTCACCTCGTCGCCACGGCTCCTGGCCAATCGGAGCATGCGATGGCGCTCAGGGAACCGACATAGCAGCCGGAGTCCGAGAGGACCGCGGCGACGGCGAAGGTTGTCACCATGATCAGATGGGGACCCATGGACCATGCCCGTCGTTCGCATCAGCCGTGGAGAATCGCCATAGCGTCGATCTTGGTTCTGGGACTTGCTGGGTGTTCCTCAGACTCGTCTACTCCACCCCCTGCCGCTTCCCTCTCCGACCTGCCCGGGGCTTCCCTCACGGCGGTTCAGGAGGCCATGTCTTGGTTCAAGGCGATCAACGCGCATGACCACGGTGCTTCGCTCGCTCATTTCGAACCGGCTCAGCGGCACAACATTGCCGACTGGGATGGTGGCGACCCCTCGATGTGGGCCCATTTCGCCAATGTCCAGTGCCACAGGATCAAGAACGTCCGCCACCAGGTCTTGGTGCAGTGCACCTTCAGGTCGACCGGTGGCGATGGCTCCTCGAATGGCGACACCTTCTGGAGCATCGCATTCCACCGCAAGCCCGGAGGTCCGTGGCTCATCACGGGGTACGGGCAGGGGTGAGGCCGTGGACCATTACTGACAGATTGCCAATGTTGCCGCCTGACGGAGCGATCCTCCTCAGGTCACCCCAGGTCAGGTATGGGACTTTTGTCCCTACCGCATCGAACTGGGCCGTGCGACCATGAGGGAAGCCGTCCAAGGAGGTCCCGATGCGTGCGCTGGTCGTCTACGAGTCAATGTTCGGGAGCACGCGGGCGATCGCCGAGTCCGTCGCCGAGGGCCTATCCGAACGGATAGACACTCGGGTTGTCGCAGCTCACGAAGTCGGACCCGAAGACTTGGCCGACATCGACCTGCTCGTCGTCGGGGCACCGACCCACGCCCACGGGATGCCTCGGGCGAGCACCCGCACTGGAGCTCCATCGTATGTCGACCGGTCTGGTGGACAGCTCCATCTGGAGAAGGATGCTGACACCGATTCCGGCGTCCGGGAGCTCTTGGACGCCCTCGCTCCGCTACCCATCGACGGGGCCGCCTTCGACACCCGGGTGGACATGGCCCCGGTCCTGAGTGGGCGGGCGTCCCGTGGTATCGCCAAGGCGCTGTCGGGGCATGCTGTGGCCCTTGCGGTTCCCCCAGAGAGCTTCCTAGTGGATAAGCACACCGAACTGCTAAGCGGAGAAGTCGACCGGGCACTGGCGTGGGGCTCCCTGATCGGGACGTCGATGGCCGAAGGGCACAAGCTGCTCAGCTAGTGGCCGCTATCGGACTCGAACCGATGACCTGCTGGTTGTAAGCTACAAGGTCCGAACACAGTGCCCACCAGGTAATATCCAGGTCGCCGTCGAACGATAAGCCCAAACTTATCTGCTGTCTGGACCCACTCAGGTGTGCCAGCGGACCTCAAAGAATATCTGATGACTGAGGGTGCTTTCGGCCGGGGTCGAGCAGGCGGGTGGCAACGTCGTCGACGTAACCGAGGGTCAGGAGCGGATGCTCGGGGAGGGATGACCGCATTTCGCCTCAGCGCAAATGTGCTCTTCCAAATCGGGATTTTGAGTCAGCCCGATACGACCCCTGGCACGGGACCCATCCCAAATGGACCTTGCTCAATGGGGGGGGTCCGATTCACACTCGGGCTGACGTCGCGTCGGCCCATCGGCCGGGGCCATCATCTCGGTGATGTCACCCAGACCACTCGGAGGCTGACCACGACTGGTGGTGCGCCACTACTCGCTCCCTCTTTCCGCGAGCGTCGAGTCGATGAGCCGCGCCACTGAAGGAGTTCCCTACCCGGCCAACGAGCCGAGGTAGCCCGCGAATCTCCAGTCTGGCCTGGCCTGGCTTTCCGCCCACTCAAGTACGGGTAACTCGCCTCAAGGCTGGGCCGATTCGTGCCGATTACAACGTCGGAGAGATCCAACCTGCGGCAGCACTCACGGGAACAGCGAGGTCCACACCGGTGAACAAGGATGAGATCGGGCGCAGCAAGAGCCGGATTGCCGAGGTAGGACAGATAGAGTCGGTCAAGCGTGCCGAGTTCAACGATCTCTTTAGTGAACTTCAGGCGATTCCGCTCAGGAACTCGGAGGACTGCCTCCGTCGGGCCATTCTCCGCAACCGCCTCGCTGATCTCGGCACCGAGATTGATACGCTCAGGGTGAGGCAGGTTCAGGACGCTGAGAGCCTCCTCAAGTTGGAGCGAGCGAGCCAGTAGGTTCGGGTTTGGGGCGGTCCAGCACCACCCCACCGTGAACAGAGCAGCCGCTCAGGCCGTCAGCCTCCTGTGGTCACACGGACACTTCGTCGTCACACCCGCCCGACCCGGCTCACCGATCACGTGGGTGGTCAGTCGGATTGTCAGAGGGCTGCGGGGCC
>JBBQWW010000053.1:0-24414 GCA_038210245.1 Acidimicrobiales bacterium | reverse complement strand
TGAGGATTCCGGCCATTCCGTACACCCAGTCCAGAGTTTTCGTACACCCCGGTCCCGCGTGGTGTCGGAGGCCGCATGGCGGCCGACGTTGAGCCCTGGTTCACCTCCTCCGGTGGTCGGTCGTGATCGGTGGGTGCTGATCGTCGCAAGCCGCAATCGGGCCTTCGCATCGATCGGGTTGCTTCGTAGCCATTGTGCCTGAAGGCTTCCGAGAGGGGAAGGCCTCACGGTCCGAAGGTCCGACTGCGTGGATCTGGGCATGGGCGATGAGCTCTTCGGTGGCGATGTAGTCGAAGCAGCGGTTGCATAGATGCGTGACTGACCAGTGGGCAGGCGTGAGCCCGCTTCGTGAGGCCGGGAGGAAGCCAATGGAGGTCTGGTAGGTGGTGACGTCCATCGCCTCACTCCCCGCTGGCAGGGTGGTTGGGCGCCGGGCGCTTCGTGGTCCTGTCCGCTTTGGATGTGGGCGTGGGTCCTGATGTTCCTTCGGGACGGCGCATCGACTCGCCGTCGAGCTCGATGCGGTGCACATTCTGAAGCACGCGGTCCAACACAGCATCGCCCACCGTCGGCTCGCCCATCGCTTCGTGCCAGTGGGCGATGGGCAGCTGACTGGTGATGATGGTCGCCCGCAGACCGGCCCGGTCCTCGATCACCTCCAGCGTGTCGGCCGCCTGGTCGGGAGTGAGCGGCCTGAGCAAGAAGTCGTCGATCACCAGCACGTCGATGCGGGCCCAGGATGCGGTCAGCTTCTGGAACCGCCCGTCCAGCCTGGCCATGGCCAGCTGGTCGAGCATGCGACTGGCCCGGAGGTAGAGGGCGGTGTGTCCCCGGCGGATGGCAGCGTTGGCCAGTGCACAGGCGAGGAAGGTCTTGCCCACCCCGGTCGGGCCGACCACGGTCACGTTGTGGCGCTTGGCCACCCAGGCGGACTCGGCCAGGCCGAGCACGATCGGGCGATCGAGCCCCCGCCGGCTGCGGAAGTCGATGTCCTCCACCACGGCGTTGTCCCGCAGCTTCGCCGACTTCAAGTAGCGCTCGAGCCGGCGGCTCTCCCGCTCGGCTAGTTCCCGGTCGACCAGCAGCCCGAGACGTTCCTCGAAGCTGAGGGCCTGATGGGTGGCCGATTCGGCCTGTTCGGCAAGGCCGGCGGCCATGGCCGGGAGCTTGAGAGCGTAGAGGCCCTCGATGGTCTGGTGGTTGAGCATGGGTGGTGCTCCTCTCATTGGTAGTAGTCCGGGCCCCGGAGGTTGTCGTGGCTCGGAAGAACTCGGTGGGGGTTCTCCGCAGGTAGCGGCTGGCGGTCGAGGCCGGTGCGCAGGATGGACTCGACGGACTTGTAGCTGTGGGCCCGGGCGGCCAGTGCCCGTACACAGGCCGCCTCCAGGCGGTCGGCCCCGTAGCGGTCGGCCAGGCGGATGATGCCGAGGCACGAGCGGAAGCCCTGCTCGGGATGGGGCCGGGCCGCCATGATTGCCTCGGTGAGGGAAGCTGTGGCTGGGCCGGTCTTCTCCGCCCAGGCGACGATGCGAGACGGCGTCCACTGGGCGTGGCGACGGTGGGACTCGGGCATGTGGGCCGGGTCGGTGGTGAAGCCGGCGGTGTAGCTGCGCACGTGGCTGGCCACCCGCTGGTGGCGGAAGAAGACCTCGACAGCTCCAGCTGACAGACGCACCTCGACGGTCTCTCCGACCAGGCGGTAGGGAACCGAATAGAAGTGGCGCTCGGTCCGGACCTCGAGGTGGTAGTCCATGCTGACCTTGGCCCTCTTCCACAGAGCGAACTCGTAACGAGTGACTGGGAGCGGGCGCAGGGCCGGGCGGTCGATCTCCTCGAAGAGGCTCTGCCTCGATCCGGCCAGCTTCTTGAACGGCCGCTTGTTCACCCACTCGGTGAGGCGCACGATCTCGGCGTTGGCCTCCCCCAGGCTGGTGAAGCGCTCGTTGCGGAGCCGGGCCATGATCCAGCGCTCGGCCAACAGCACGCCTGCTTCTACCTTTGATTTGTCGCGAGGCTTATAGCTGCGGGCCGGGATGATCGCCACGTTGTAGTGAGCGGCCATCTCCTGGTAGGTGGCGTTGACATCGGGCTCGTAGCGGTGGGCCTTGGTCACCCCCGAGTGCAGGTTGTCGCACACCACGATGGCCGGGCATCCCCCGATGGCCTCGAAGGCGTGGCAGTGGGCGGTCACCCAGTGCAGGAGCTCCTGGGAACGGACCGCTTCGGCGTAGAGGTAGCTGGATGCACCGAGGACGGCCACGAACAGCTCGGCCTCGAAGGCCACCACACCGAGACGCTCGTCATAGATGGGGATCCGCCGTCCCGGGAAGTCGACGAACAGCTTCTCGCCCGCTTTGTGCACCTGGCGCATGACTACGTCGAGATGGAGCCGCCAGTGCCGGTAGAGCTCGCAGAACTGGCTGTAGGCGTAGCCGTCGGGGAAAGTCTCTTTGTACTCGAGCCACAGCAGCATCAAGGTGACGTGGGGACGCTGGAGCTCCCGGTGGACATGGGGCCAGTCAGGCGTGGGGCGGGAGGCCTTCGACGGTGCCGGCGACCCGAACAGCCGGGCCTCCAAGGCATCGTCGTCCATGTCGTCGGGCAGCGGCCAGCCCAGCCCGGCGGCCGCGGCCCTCCTCACGTGGTCGGCCACCGTCGTGTGTGGGATCTGGAGCGAGGTTGCTACCTCGCGCAGGCTGAGTCCGTTCTGGAACCTCAGCCGGAGTACATCTCGGACTTTGCGCATGCTGATATGGGGCCGGGACACGGGCACCTCCTCGAACGTCTTGGTGGACGGTTCGAGTCAAGGTGTCCGGTCCCACTACGTCACATCGGCGCTACGCAGCCTCCTCCACGGGTGTACGAAAACTCCGGAACGGGTGTACGGAATCAATCGGAATGGGTGTACGAAAACTTCCGGCGCCCTCATCCGAGGACGCCCCTGCCGGCGATCCGGCCGTCGCCCCGGCCGGTGGGACCGCCGAGGAGCGGGCCCGATGAACGACCTCCTGGTGGCCAAGGAGCAGGTCCGCTACGAGCAGAAGGCCTACTGGCGGAACCCGATGGCGGCGGTGTTCACCTTCATGTTCCCCATCGTGTTCCTCATCGTGGTGGGGACGTCGGCGGGGAGCTCGCGGGTGCCGGGCACCACGCTGCGGTACGACCAGTACACGGTGGTGGCCATGCTGGTCTTCGGTCTCATCGCCGCCTGCTACACCAATCTGGCCATGACCATCAGCCTCCGCCGCGACTCGGGGGTGCTGAAACGGATGCGGGGCACGCCCATCTCCATCGGGTCGTACTTCGGGGGCCTCATCGGCAGCGTGCTGATCAACGTGGCCATCCTGGCCGTGGTGGTGGTGGGCATCGGCATGGCCTTCTACCACCTGCACTTCCCCTACCACCCGGCTGCCGTGGTGGTGACCCTGCTGGTGGGCATTGTGACCTTCTGCGCCCTGGGTCTGGCCGTGACGGTGATCGTGCCCAACGCCGACGCCGCCCCGGCCGTGGTCAACGGGATCTACTTCCCCATCGTGTTCATCTCCGGGGTGTTCTATCCCCTGTCCAACGGGTCGGTGCTGTCGAGGATCGCCGACTGGTTTCCCGTGCGGCATCTCATTGTGGCGCTGGTCCGGGCGTTCGAGGGCGGGCCCGGTTCGGGGCTGCAAGCCGGCGATCTGGGGGTCATGCTGATCTGGGCCGCCGTGGCCATGGTGTTCACTGCCCGCCGGTTCAAGTGGGAGCCCAAGCACAAGTAGGCATCCGAACTCCGCCAATCAGCCAAGGGCGTCCCCGGGGACGACGGCTAGCCCTCGCTCCACGAGGTCCCGGAGGTCGCAGCTCACCAACCTGGCGGCCGCCGTGCGGGCTGCCGCTACCTAGGCGGCGTCGCAGACGGAGCTACCGTGCTCATCGGCAATGGCGGCGGCCTCGTCGAGGAGCGACCCGTCGGCCCGGACCAGGCCGCCATCCTCGCCCAGCGCCACCACCCGCTGGCCGAGGCGGCAAGCCGCCTTCGGGTCTCGCCACGAACGGATGGCGACGTTGGTGACCTCGTAGTGGGGAGAACGGGACAGGCGAGCGCTACCGACTTCGGACGCGGGCACCGGCCAGCGAGTCGGCCAGGACGTCGACGCCTCCGGCGTCGTTGACCTCCGCCACGAACGAGTCGAGGGCTTCCGGATCGGAGATGTCGATGCCCCGTTCCTGCATGGCGAGCACCATGGTCTTGGCCGGTCCCCAGGTGTCCGGGTCCTCGCACAGGTCGATCATCTCGGGGGCGTGGGCGTCGACCGCGGACGTCGCCTCCTCGATCGCCTGGTCGGGGATCCCGCGACGGTGACCGGCGAACCGCACCCAGGCGGCCAGGACCTCGGGTAGGAGCTCGAAGGCCTCCTCGTCGGCGGCGATCTTCCGAGGCGCCCAGTCGAGGCAGAAGATCTCGGCCATGACCGGGCTGAACCGGAGGGGCGTGCCGAGCACGTAGTCGAGCGAGAAGGAGATGATCTGGCTGGCCAGGAAGGCCACCATGGCTTGTTGCTCGTCACCGTCACCGTCGCCGGCCCACAGGGGTGCGGCCTCATCGGACACCATGAAGTTGTCGAGGAGATCCTGGCGATGGTCCTCGTCCCTTTCGAGGTCGTCAACGGTGGCTCCGTCGCTCGACGGAAGCAGCTCGAGGCGGGCCAGCACCAGGGCCCGGAGATGGTGGACGTCGTCGTCGATGGGTGGGTCCACGGTCATGTCGGTGATGGCCAGGGCCTCCTGCCAGCGCATGGCGGCCTCGGTCAGGTCGACGGCCCGATATTCGACTCCCTCGACCGGCGCCCCAGCGCGGATCAGCTCCACGACCTCGTCGACCGGGGTGGGCAGGCAGAAGGCGTCCTTGACCAAGCCGCCCATGTTGTGGTCGATGTAGAGGCCGATGGTGTCTGCTCCGGCCGGCCCGTCGAAGCCGACCATCACGCTCACACCGTCGTCGTGAACCGGGTCGTAGCTGAGCCAGGCTCCGGTGGCGGCGGTCTGGCCGATGGCCCGGCTCCAGATCGGTTCGTGCACGCCTTCGGACGCCAGCCGGTCGGCGGTCCGCTGGGCCTGGGTCCGGTAGGGCTCCGGCGCCACCGAGGCCAACGCCCGCATGGCGACCATCGAGTCCTCCGAAGGTCGTTGGGCGGCGCGCCGGATCAGCCCTCCAGCGAAGACGGCCTCGGCGTCCTGGCCGATCAACTCCGAGCCGTGCCAGATCGACCACAGGTGGGAGGCCCACACCTGTGCAGCCAGGGGCTCGGATTCGTCGCGGAGATCCTGTCCCGCCGACCGCAGGAGGCGGTCGAGCACCTTGTCCAACTCGGCCTGTTCCCTCGCGGTCATCCGGCCCCGGGCGCTGCCGCCCTTGGGAGCTGCCCGTCCCTGCTTCCGGCTGGGTCCACCCATCTGCACTACCTCCTCCTCGTACCTCTCTCGGAGAGTAGATCTGCGGTGCGTCACCGTGTCGGATGCCCACGCGGTGGATCGGGCGTGGAGAACCGGGCGTGGAGCGCGGCCGAGCACGGCGCCCCACCCCGGTACCCTGACCGGGTGAGCCTCCGCTCGCTTCCTGCCCTGCTGCGCAACGAGCCCGCCATGACGCGGGTCATCGGCGCGTCCAATGCCACCCTGGCCGTGTCCACCCCGGCTCAGGCCTTCGTGCTGGCTGGACTGGTGCGACTGGGATCGAAGCGGCCGGTGCTCATCATCACCCCCACCGGGGCGTCGGCCGAGCAGTTGGCCCACGACCTCGAGGCCTTCACGCCGGGCGGCGGATCGGGAACGGTCGAGGTCTTCCCGGCCTGGGAGACCCTGCCCTTCGAACGGGTCAGCCCCGACGTGGCCACCATGGGGCGACGGCTCCGCCTGCTGTGGCTGCTCAACGGGGGAGCCGGCGGCACCGGGACGAGCCAACGCGCCGCCGACGCTCCCGACATCGTGGTGGCCCCCATCAAGGCGGTGCTCCAACGGCTGGGCCCGTTCCGCACCGCCGCCCGTCCGGTCATCGTGGGCAAGGGCGACCGCATCGACACCGACGAGCTGGTGGCCGAGCTGGTGGCCAGGGGCTACCGCCGCGAGTCCATCGTCGAACACCGCGGGGAGTTGGCCGTGCGGGGCGGGATCGTGGACGTCTTCCCCTCCACCGCCGACGAGCCGGTGCGCATCGACCTCTGGGGCGACGAGGTCGACCGGCTGACCCGGTTCGACGTGGCCGATCAGCGCTCCATCGACGACGTGGGGGCGGTCGACGTGTTCGGCTGCCGGGAGCTGGTCACCGACCTGGCCATGAGGGAGCGGGCCGCCGGGCTGGTGGGGAGCCAACCCTGGGGACGGCACCAGTGGGACCGGCTGGCCGACGGCGACCAGTTCGACGGCATGGAGTCGTGGCTGCCCTGGCTGGCCGACGGAGAGGAGCTCATCTGCGACCTGATGGGCGACGACGCCCTGGTGGTGCTGGTGGAGCCCCGGCGGGTGCGGGACCGGGCCGGAGAGCTGCTGGACGAGGAGGCCGCCCTGGCCGATGCCCTGGCCTCCACCTGGGGCCTGGAGCAGGGCGACGACGCCCCGAGGTTGCACGTCCCCTTCGATCGGCTGCTCACCCACACCGGGGCGGGCGTGGTCTCGCTGGTTCCCACCGCCGAGAACGAGGACGTTCCTCTGGTCGAGTCGAGGGGCTGGGAGCCCATACTCGGCGACGGGGCCAAACTGGCCGCCCAGGTGGCCACCCTGGTCGGCGCCGACTACTCGGTGGTGTTGTGCTCCTCCACCGCCGGCGGGGCTGAGCGGCTGTCCGGCATCCTGGCCGAGGAGCAGCTGGTGGTGCCGGTGGTCACCGAACCGTCGGCCGGAGGATCGACCGACGCCCCCGTCGACCTCGCCACTCGCGGGGCCCGCATCGTGGTGGCCTCCCTCGACCGGGGCTTCGTGCTGCCGGGGGCCAAGGTGGCCGTGCTCACCGAGTCCGACGTCACCGGTCGACGCCGGCCCCACCGCCAGGCCCGCACCCGGGCCCGGCCGGTCGACGGCTTCTTCGACGACCTGGCCCCGGGCAGCTACGTGGTCCACCGCCAGCACGGGGTGGCCGCCTACGGGGGCATGGTCACCCGGACCATGGGGGGAGCCACCCGCGACTACCTGCTGCTCGAGTACCGGGGTGGGGACAAGCTGTACCTGCCCACCGACCAGATCGAGCTGCTCACGCCCTACGCCGGGGGCGACTCACCGGCGGTCAGCCGGCTGGGCGGCTCGGAGTGGCAGAAGGCCCGATCCCGGGCCCGGGCCGCGGTGCACGAGATCGCCGAGGAGCTGGTGGCCCTGTACCGGCGCCGGCTGGAGGTGACCGGCCACGCCTTCGGGCCCGACACCCCGTGGCAGGCCGAGCTGGAGTCGTCCTTCCCGTTCATCGAGACGACCGACCAGCTGGCCGCCATCGAGGACGTGAAGGCGGACATGGAGCGGCCCCAGCCCATGGACCGGCTGGTCTGCGGCGACGTGGGCTTCGGCAAGACTGAAGTGGCCATCCGGGCCGTGTTCAAGGCGGTCCAGGACGGCTATCAGGCCGCCGTGCTGGTCCCCACCACGCTGTTGGCCAGCCAGCACGCCCAGACCTTCGCCGAGCGGTACGCACCGTTCCCCATCAAGGTGGAGCTGCTCAGCCGGTTCCTGACCAACGCCCAGGCCAAGGCGGTCCTGAACGGCCTGGCCGACGGCTCGGTGGACGTGGTGGTGGGGACCCACCGGCTGCTGGGGGTGGACGTCACCTTCAAGAAGCTGGGCCTGTTGGTGGTGGACGAGGAGCAGCGCTTCGGGGTGAGCCACAAGGAGTCGATCAAGGCCCTGGCCGACGGCGTGGACGTGCTGACCCTGACGGCCAGCCCCATCCCACGGACCCTGGAGATGGCCCTGACCGGCATCCGCGACCTGTCCATGGTCAACACCCCACCGGCCGCCCGTCGCCCGATCCTGACCCACGTGGGGGAGTTCGAGGAGGCGGCGGCGTCCGAGGCCATCCGGCGCGAGCTCCTGCGTGAGGGCCAGGTCTTCTACGTCCACAACCGGGTGCAGGACATCGAGGCCGTGGCCCGGCGGGTGGAGGGCATGGCCCCCGAGGCCCGGGTGGCCGTGGCCCACGGGCAGATGGACGAGGGCACGTTGGAGAAGGTGGTGCTGGACTTCTGGGAGGGCCGCTACGACGTGCTGGTGTGCACCACCATCATCGAGTCGGGCATCGACATGCCCACCGTCAACACCCTGGTGGTCGACCGGGCCGACCTGCTGGGCCTGGGCCAGCTCCACCAGCTGCGGGGCCGGGTGGGCCGGGCCGGCTCCCGGGCCTACGCCTACCTGTTCCACCCGGTGGACCGGGTCCTGTCCGAGCAGGCCTACGAGCGCCTCCGGACCATCGGGGACCACACCGAGCTGGGCTCGGGGTTCAAGATCGCCCTCCGGGACCTGCAGATCCGGGGGGCCGGCAACCTGCTCGGCCGGGACCAGTCGGGACACATCGCCGCCATCGGGTACGACCTCTACGTGCAGATGGTGTCCGAGGCCGTCTCCGACCTGAAGGGCGAGACGCGGCCCCAGCCCGTCGACCTCAAGCTGGACCTGCCCGACGCCGCCCACCTGCCGGCCACCTACGTGGAGGCCGAGGATGTCCGGCTCGAGGCCTACCGGAGGCTGACGGCGGTGCGGACCGAGGAGCAGATCGAGGATGTGCGTACCGAGTGGGAGGACCGGTTCGGGCCCCTGCCCGCTCCGGCCACCGCGCTCTTGGAGGTGGCCCGGCTGCGGGTGGAGTGCCTGCGCCTGGGGGTGACCGACCTGGCCGTCGCCGCGCCGCGTGGGGGGATGGGCCGGAGCACCGACCGGGCCAACGTGAAGCTGTCGCCGATCACCCTGCCCGCCTCGGCCGAGGTCAGGCTGCGCCGCCTGGCCCCGGGCGCCACCTACCAGGCCGACCAGCACCGGCTGCTCATGCCGGTTCCGGTTCCCCGGCCCGGCACCGGGTACGCCCCGGGCCTGGTGGAGCTGCTGGCCGAGCTGGTTCCGGCCGGGTGACCGGCCTGGGCGGCCCGGGGTCAGGCTGCGGTGGACCCCCACCCCGTCCACTCCGGGCCCCCACCCGGTAGCCGATAGCATCGCCGCCGTGAAGCGCCAACTCTCCGGGGCCGTCGTGGCCCTCGTCGTGGTCGCCACCGGGGTGCTGACCTCGGCCTGCGACGTCACCCCTCCCGCCGCCACCGCCAACGGGGCCACCATCTCCACGGCCACCCTCAACAGCCAGCTGCAGACCCTCCAGACCACCGCCGCCGGGGGCTGCCTCCTGCAGCTGGAGAACGCCCAGCTGGCCGCCACGTCGGGCGAGGGCACCGGCGGCCCGGGCACCTACTCCATGACCTTCACCAACGCCGTGCTCAACAACCAGGTCGGGGCGCTCCTGGCCGTCCAGTACGCCGCGTCCAAGGGCATCACCATCTCGCCGGCCGACCTGATGACGGCCCGGTCGGACTTCGAGTCCACCCTCGACGGGGAGATCAGCGCCGCCGTGCAGCAGGCGTCGTCGTCGGGGACCCTCTCCTTCTGCCAGAGCACCACCGGCTCCAGCATCACCGGCAAGGCGCTCCTCAGCGACCTGCCCCCGGCCATCGCCGAGGCCCAGATCCACAACCAGGCCGTGGACGAGAAGCTGCTGGCCCGGGGGGCGGATCTGTCCGATGCCGCCGTGGCCGCCTACTACAACGCCAATCTGGCCCAGTTCACCACGGCGTGCGTGAGCGTGATCGCCACGGACAGCCAGACCAAGGCCAACCAGCTGGTGGCCCAGATCAACGCCGGTGAGACCTTCGCCAGCGTGGCCAAGGCCAACTCGCTGGACAGCCAGACGGCGGCCAACGGCGGGGCCCTCGGGTGCAACTACACCCGGGCCCAGGTGGAGCAGGCGTTGCGGGTCCAGTCGGTGACGGTGGGCCAGCCCATCGCCCCGGTGCAGGACTCGAGCACCGGCTCGTGGATCATCTACGAGGTGACCAGCGAGACCGTGGCCCCGCTGTCGGCGGCCAGCACGGTGGCCCGTCGGGAGCTGCTCCAGTCCACGACCAACGTGAACCGGGTGAGCAAGGAGATCGTGGCCTTCGCCCGGGTCTCCGACGTGGCCGTCAATCCCCGGTACGGCACCTGGAGGCGGCTGTCCATCGTGCCTCCGGTGTCCCCGCCGTCCCAGTTCCTGCTGGGCTCGGTGTCCGGCCAGGCCCCGCTGGTCTCGCGCTCCACCAGCGGCAGCTGACCGCCCTCGCCGCCGTGTCCGCCCGCATCGACGTGGTGGGCCTGGGTCCGGCCGGCCCCGAGCTGGTCACCGTGGGGGCCCAGCGCCTGATGGCCGAGGCCCCGGTCCTGTTCTTCCGCACCCGCCGGCATCCGACCGCCGCCCTCCATCCCGAGGCGGCGAGCTTCGACCACCACTATGAGTCGGCCGACACCTTCGCCGAGGTCTATGGGGCCATCGCCGCCGATGTGGTGGCCGCTGCCCTCGAGCACGGGTCCGCCGTCTATGCCGTTCCCGGCTCGCCGTCGGTAGCCGAGGCCACCGTGGTCCTGCTCCGGGCCCACCCGGCCGTGGTCGACGGCACCGTGACCCTCGTCGTCCATCCGGCGGTGTCCTTCCTCGACCTGGCCTTCGACCGGGTGGGGATCGATCCGGTCACGGTCAGCGTCCGGGTGGTGGACGGCGAGACCTTCGCCGTCGACGCCGCCGGCGACCGGGGCCCGCTCCTGGTGGCCCAGTGCTGGAGCCCCGGTGTGCTCTCCGACATCAAGCTGTCGGTGGAGGAGGCACCCGACGAGCCGGTGACCGTGCTCCATCATCTGGGGCTGGAGGACGAGCGGGTGTGGGAGGTGGCGTGGAACGAGCTCGACCGGGCCGTCGACCCTGACCATCTCACCTCGCTGTGGATCCCCCAGCTGGCCGCCCCGGTGGCCGGGGAGCTGGTCCGGCTGGACGAGCTGGTCCACATCCTCCGGGAGCGCTGCCCGTGGGACCGCCGCCAGACCCACGGCTCGCTGGCCCGGCACCTGCTGGAGGAGTCCTACGAGGTGCTGGAGGCCATCGACGACGTCGCCGCCGTCGATGCCATCTATGACGCCGATGCCGCGGCCGCCTCCGCGCCCCCACACGATGACACCGAGGAGCGAGCGGTGGCCCACCTCGAGGAGGAGCTCGGGGATCTGCTCTTTCAGGTCTACTTCCACGCCACCCTGGCCGCCGAGGCCGGCCGGTTCACGCTGGCCGATGTGGCCCGGGGCGTGCACGACAAGCTGGTGTCCCGTCATCCCCATGTCTTCGGCGACGTGGTCGCCGACACACCTGAGGACGTGGCCACCAACTGGGAGACCCTGAAGCTGGCTGAGAAGGGTCGTACCAGCGTCACCGAGGGGATCCCGGCGGCCCTGCCCGCCCTGGCCCTGGCGGCCAAGTTGCAGCGCAAAGCCCTGGCCGTGGGCATGGTGCTGCCCACGGTGGCCGACGAGGCCGGCCGGGTGGCCGAGGGGGTGGCCCGGCTGGCATCCGCCTCCGACCCGCCCGATGGCGACCCGACCGCCGACCGGGTCGCCGACGGGGAGGGCGGGGCGGCCGACGGGGCCGAGGCCGTGGGCGAGCTGCTGTTCTCCCTGGCCAACGTGGCCCGACTGCTCGGCGTCGACCCCGAGACGGCGCTGCGGGCCCGGGCCGGCCGGTTCCGCCGGGCGGTGGAAGCCGAGGGCTGAGGTCGGCGCGGGCGCCGGAACGGGCCGGGGCGGGTGGACGGCCGCCCGACTGCGGCCGGGAGGCGAATGCCCTGGTCTGGAGGGTGGTGGATGGTAACTTTTCCCACACCGCCGACAGGAGTTACTACCCACCGTGAGCTACATCGAACAGGTCATCGGCCGTGAGGTCCTCGACTCGCGTGGCAACCCCACCGTCGAGGTGGAGGTGGTCCTCGACTCGGGCGCGGCGGGACGGGCCATCGTGCCGTCCGGCGCCTCCACCGGCTCGTTCGAGGCCGTCGAGCTCCGTGACGGTGGCGACCGCTATCGGGGCAAAGGCGTCCTCGGTGCCGTGGCCAACGTCAACGGGGAGATGGCCGAGATCCTCGACGGCATGGACGCCCTCGACCAGCGGGGCGTGGACCTGGCCCTCATCGACGCCGACGGCACCCCCAACAAGGCCCGGCTGGGGGCCAACGCCATTCTGGGGGTGTCCCTGGCCACGGCCCGGGCCGCCGCCGACGAGCTCGAACTGCCCCTCTACCGCTACGTGGGCGGTGCCGACGCCCACGTGTTGCCCGTACCGATGATGAACGTGGTCAACGGGGGGGTGCACGCCGACAACTCCATCGACCTGCAGGAGTTCATGATCATGCCGGTGGGGGCGGCCTCGTTCTCCGAGGCCCTCCAGTGGGGGGTCGAGACCTACCACTCGCTGGCCGCCGTGCTCAAGCGGCGGGGCCTGTCGACCACCGTCGGGGACGAGGGCGGGTTCGCTCCTGACCTCGCCTCCAACGAGGACGCGGTGAAGATCCTGGTCGAGGCCATCGAGTCCGCCGGTCGCGTGCCCGGCGAGGAGATCGCCATCGCCATGGATCCGGCTACCACCGAGCTCTACCAGGACGGTGCCTACGTGTTCGCCCGGGAGGGGCGGACGCTCTCGTCCTCCGAAATGGTCGAGTACTGGGTGGACCTGGTGGGCCGGTACCCGATCGTGTCCATCGAGGACGGTATGGCCGAGGACGACTGGGACGGATGGGCGGCCCTGACCGAGGCGTTGGGGGGGAGGGTCCAGCTGGTGGGGGACGATCTCTTCGTCACCAACGAGGAGCGGCTCCGGCGGGGGATCGCCGCCGGCACGGCCAACTCCATCCTGGTGAAGGTCAACCAGATCGGCTCGCTCACCGAGACCCTCGGGACCGTGGCCCTGGCCACCCGCTCCAGCTACTCGTGTGTCATGTCTCACCGGTCAGGGGAGACCGAGGACACCACCATCGCCGATCTGGCCGTGGCCACCAACTGTGGGCAGATCAAGACCGGTGCCCCGGCCCGTTCCGACCGGGTGGCCAAGTACAACCAGCTGTTGCGCATCGAGGGCCAGTTGGGGGAGTCGGCGGCGTTCCGGGGCGGCGAAGCATTGTCCTCGTGGAGCCCGTCGGCGTGAGCAACCGGCCTCACGCCCACTCGAAGCGAAGGCGGTCTGCGGAGCCTCGCTCCTTCAGCGCCGACACCGGGTTCACCGGGGTCACTCAGGCCGAACTGGATCACCGGACCGAGATCACCGAGGCGGCCATGGCTGCGGCCGACGTATCGAGGGCCAAGACCAGCAAGGCGACCAAGTCGCCACGGTTCAAGCTTCCCAAGGCGTACCGAAGCCCGGTGCACCGGCCCCCCCGGGTGTTCGCCCTGGCGGCCGAATCGACCCCCTCCTCGGCAACCAAGGCCGCCACCGGGGCCGAGATCGCCGAGCCTCGGCCGGTGCTGTCGGCCCCGCCGGCCCAGGTCCGGTCACCCAAGCCACCGGCACCAGAGGCACCCGCACCCAAGGCACCGAGGGCCGCACGGGATCGGACCGATGGTGCCGCTGCACCTGAACCGGTGGCCACCCGGTCCTCCCGAGCCCTAGCTGGAAGGCTGACCGCCACGGTGACTGCTACGGAGGCGGCCATGGCGAAGGCCATCAAGGTGGCCAAGCCCGACAAGGCAGATGACGCCGTCGGACCGCCGAAGGCGGTGTCGACCAAGGTACCGGCCACTCGGTCCACGCCGACCAGTGACCGGTCCGAGTCGACGTTGACCAGGTCGGTGGCCAAGGCTGCCCGAGCCCCCAAGGGCGGGAGTCGGTGGCGGACACGAACCCCGGCCCAGTCCGGGGAAGCCAACCGGCGACCTACGGACAAGAGCCGGCCGACGTCGGCCGGCTCGTCGGAGGCCAAGGCCCGTCGATTCTCCCTGCCCTTGGTGGGCCGCACGTCGGGGGAGTCGGAGTCCGGCCCGAAGACGGGGGCCACGACGCCGGCCGGAACGTCGGCGTCCGAGCCCTCCCGCCACCATTCCTTCTCGCGGAAGGCTCCGGCCACTAAGGCGACGGCCAACCAGAAGAAGGCGGCCAAGCCGAAGAGTCAGGTCACCCCCCAGGAGCGCCGTCAGCGGATCCCGCTGGTGCTGGCCGCAGTGTTCGCCGCGGCCGTGCTGGCCACCAGCTTCCCGCTCTCGCCCTTGCTGTCCCAGCACCACCAGCTGGCGTCGGCCAGCAGCCAGCTGCAGCAGGTTCAGAGGGTCAACCGGGCCCTGACCCAGCAGCAGCACGCCCTCGACTCCAACGTGGCCGACAACCAGCTGGCCCGTTCCAACTATCAGATGGTGACCCCCGGCCAGACGCTGTACGACGTGCTTCCGCCCTCCAACTCGGCCGGCGCCACCACACCGGGGTCGGCCATCAGCGGTGACCCGGGGAGTCAGCCCCTGGTGGCCCCGTCCCACGCCCCGGACCTCTCGCCCCAACCCGGGCTACCCCAGCCCATTCCGACGTCGGCCGCGGGATCGTCGGACGGCACCACCGCCGCGAAGTCGGGCACCTCGACGGCGTCGAGCGGACCGATCGTTCCGCCCGCTCCCACCACCTTCTGGGGCCGGGTGTCCGACACGCTCCAGTTCTGGAAGTGACCGGGGACCCGACGACCGGGTCGGACGGTGACGATGACAGTGCAGGGAGCGGACAGGCGTCCGGGGACATCGAGGCCGTCGCCGACCTCCTCGGGCGCCGCCCGGCCGGGGAGTTCGAGGTGGTGGTCCGAGCCGAGGACGGTAGGCCGGCCGTCATCGCCAACGCCCCGTTCCTTTTCGACGGGACCCCCATGCCCACCCGGTACTGGCTGGTCGACCCCCATCTGCGCGAGGAGGTGAGTCGGCTCGAGTCCACGGGGGGCGTGCGACAGGCCGAGGCCGCCGTGCCCATGGAGCGGATCGAGGCGGCACACCTCCGATATGAGGAGGAACGGGATGCTCTCATCGGCCCCGACCACCGCGGGCCGCGTCCCTCCGGTGGCGTCGGTGGCACACGACGCGGGGTCAAGTGCCTCCACGCCCATCTGGCCTGGTGGCTGACCGGGGCCGACGATCCGGTGGGGGCGTGGACGGCCCAGCGGATCGGGCTGCATCCGAGCTGATCGGACCGGACCACCACCTCGGCGCGGCAAATGTGCTCACCCGGGAGAGTCGGAGACGTTGAACGTGGTCGATGAACAAGCAGTGCGTGCACTCGAGAGCAGGCGGGCTCGGGTGATGGCGATGGCGGACATCAGCAAGGGGATTGGGCTGGAGATCGGCCCACTCGACAAGCCCATCGTCCTGAAGGCCACGTCCAACGTCCGCTACGTGGACGCGTGGGCACCGCTGCGGTGCTGGACAAGTACTGTGACGATCCCAATGTCGACCCCGCCCAGATCGTAGAGGTCGACTTCGCCCTGCAGGAACCCGGTCGACCGATCCGCACCCTCTCGGAGGTGTCCGGGCGTAACGGACCCTTCGACTGGGTGGTGGCGTGCCATGTGATCGAGCACGTCCCCGACCTCATCGCCTGGTTCGATGAGCTGGCGCGGGTGACCGTGGACGGTGGCCACCTGGTGCTGATAATTCCCGACCGCCGGTTCACGTTCGACGCGTTGAGGTCTCGGACCACGACCGGACAGATCCTCCAGGCTCACACTGCTGGGGACGTCGTTCCGTCCGAGCGAGCCGTCTATGACCATTTCCGGTCCTACGTGGATGCCTCCGCCAGGGACCTGTGGTCAGGAAGGCTGCGACGGACTTCCCGCGAGACTTCAGCGTCGGTAGCGTCCCAGCTGCGGACCCAGGTGCTCGAAACAGGCGGGTACATCGACAGCCATGTATGGACGTTCACCCCGGCCGAGTTCGTCGAGCAGTTGGACGAGTTGGGCACCCTGGGATACTGCAACTTCGTTGTCGCACGGATCGAGCCCACACTCGTCGACGATCTCGAGTTCCTCGTCCTGCTCCGCCGTATACCCCGTGGGGCCACGCCCGATCACAGGATGAAGGCGCAGGATTCGGCCATCAGTGGCCTGGTGGATGCTCCGTCGGCGAGTCGTCGATGGACCCGTCGACTCCCGTCTCCGTCGATCGAGGCCTCCTCGGCCGGGCCGACGGCATCGATGGACTCCGGGACAAGTGGTCTTCTGGTCAGTGAACGCGAGCTGCGGCTCATCACGATGAAGCGTCGGTTGATGGGTGCTCTCCGGAGCCTCCTTGGTTCCGGTCGCGTCGGTTGAATCAGTCCGTGGGCAGACCGTTGTCGTCGACGCGGCGCTGGCCGGGGACAGGAGCAATCGGGCACCGATGGGTGGTCGACCCGAGGCTCGGCCAGGGGTGGTCGTATCGCGGGGATCGTGGTAGCAAGGACAGATGGATCCATCGGAAGCCGTGGCGGCCATCGACTGTGGGACGAACTCCACCCGGCTGCTGATCGCAGATCGCGATGGCCGGACGCTGGAACGATCGATGCAGATCACCCGACTGGGGGCGGGGGTCGACGCCACCGGGATGCTGGCTCCCGAGGCCATCGATCGCTGCCTGTCCGTGCTTCGTGAGTACCGACAGATCATGGACAAATTCTCCGTGACCAAGGGACGGTTGGCCGCCACCTCGGCCGCCAGGGACGCCTCCAACGGCGAGGAGTTCCTGGCCGCCGCCGGTGAGGTGACCGGTGTCCAGCCGGAGATCCTGGCCGGGGCGGAGGAGGGACGGCTGTCCATGGCCGGGGCGTTGTCCGATCTCGATGACGAGGTGGGTCCGTTCCTCATTTTGGATATCGGTGGGGGATCGACCGAGTTGGTGGCCGGGACCGGTCCCGACGATCCCGACCTCTCGGTGGTCTCTCTGCAGGTCGGCTGCGTCCGGATCACCGAGCGGTTCCTGGATACCGAACCTCCGACGGAGACCGAGCTTGGCGACGCCGAGGCCATGGTCAGCGAACTGTTGGAGCAGGCCATCGCTGACCACCCTCGGTTCCTGACCGCCCACCGCCTGGTTGGCCTGGCCGGAACGGTGACCACCCTGGCCTCGCTCCACCTGCGTCTGGACACCTACGACCACGACCGGATCCATCACGCCGTTCTGACCGCCACTGACGTCCACGACTGGTACCGGGCGCTGGCCTCCGAGGTCACCGCCGCCCGACTGGACCGAGCCGGCATGGTGTCCGGTCGGGAGGACGTCATCGTGGGCGGGGCGCTCATTCTGGCCACGGTGATGACCCGGTTGGGATTCGCCGAGTGCCTGGTCTCCGAGGCGGACATTCTCGACGGGATGGCGGCGAGTCTGCTGACCTGACCATTCAGCCGATTGCCAGCGGGCCTGCACTGGGCGGGCCTCGTCGTGCCGCCTGAGCTTCGGGGCTTGCCGGATGCCTGGAGAATCGGAGCCCCGGTGCTATCCTCGGGTTCGGATGAGCCGGAGTTGCGACCCAGACGACTTCTTCGTCAGGTCGCGTGCCCCCCGGCGCCGATGCGGACCCTCCGGAAGCCCATGATGCCTCACGCCCGATCAATCCTGATTACTGGTGGAGCTGGCTTCATCGGCTGTGAGCTCTCATCCCGGCTCGTCGGTAGGGGGGACCGGGTCACGGTGATGGATGTACTGCATCCCCAGGTCCACCATCTCCCTGGGCTGCCTGAGCGGCTCCACCCCGACGTAGAACTCCTGCCGGTTGACGTCACGGACTCGTCCAGCTGGTCCGCCACCCTGCGGATGATCCAGCCGGAGTGCATCGTGCATTTGGCGGCAGAGACTGGCACCGGCCAGTCTCTGTCCGAAGCTAGCCGGCACTGTTCGGTGAACGTGGTAGGTACTGCGAGGATGACTGACGCCCTCGGGGCGGCAGGCATTACCCCGTCCCATATGGTCCTCGCTTCCTCTCGGGCGGTCTACGGAGAAGGTCAGTGGCGATGCGGTGTAACGACCTTCAGTCCGTCAGCCAGGAGTCATGCCGATCTCGCGGCCGGTCGCTGGAATCCGATCGCCCCCGGTCCAGATTCGCTCCATCCTGTGGCTAGTGGAGCGTACTCGACGCCCCCATTTCCGACCAGCGTCTACGGGGCTACCAAACTCGCCCAGGAGCACATTTTGGGTGCGTGGTGTTCCGCCAAAGGATCGGTACTGTCTGTGCTCAGACTGCAGAACGTATACGGCCCCGGCCAGTCCCTGGGCAATCCATACACGGGCATCGTCACCTTGTTTGCCCGCCAGGCGAAGATGGGTCAGGTCATTGACGTCTACGAGGACGGCAACATAGTGAGGGACTTCGTCTTCATTGATGACGTCGTTGACGCCCTGCTGGCCGCACTCGACCAACCACCGGCACGGCTACGGACCATCGATATCGGCTCGGGACATGGCACGACGGTGGCGGAGCTGGCGGCGATGATGGCCCGTCGCATGGACGCACCCTCACCCCGGGTGAGCGGCAAGTTCCGAGACGGGGACGTCCGCGCCGCCTTTGCCGATATCGCTCAAGCCGAGCTGGACCTGGGGTGGAAGCCGGCGTGGCGGCTCGACGATGGGATGGAAGCGCTCCTTGCGTGGCTGGACGGCCAGACTGGCAAGGACCCGGTATGACAACTAACGAAGCAGAAGGCGAAATGGCTCCCCAAGCGGGGGGTACCTCGATCCGCATACAGACGGTGCTGTACCGCCCAGCAAAAGGAGATATCGAACGCCTCCTACGCGGACTACAGCATGCCGTCCAGGTGCTGCATCAGCAGACCGAGGACATCTCTGTCGTGATGGCGTTCGGAGACGCGTCCCCGAGTCCCAATCTCTCGATCGACCAGGTCGAGGCATATTCGGCTCAGATGAAGCCACTGGGCATCGACTGGATCACCTACGACAACTTCGGTGCGAACTTGGGATCTGCTCGGGGTCACAATCGGCTTCTGACGGAGTTCAAGGAAGACTTTGTCTTGTTCTTGAATCCGGATGTCTACCTGAGCCCCTTTGCGCTGACGGAGTTGATGCTGCTCAGCGCGGATGCTTCGGCTGGGATCATCGAGGCCCGACAGATACCGCTGGAGCACCCAAAGTCGTTTGATCGAGATTCCGGCGATACCGGCTGGGCGTCAACGGCTGGTGCCCTCGTACGGCGTGAAGTCATAGATGCCACGGGAGGCTTCGACGCCGATTCGTTCTTCCTGTATTGCGATGATGTCGATTTCAGTTGGCGGGCCCGATTGGCTGGCTTTCGCGTAGTGCATCAGCCGACGGCCCAGATCTTCCATGACAAGCGACTGACCACATACGCCACAATGCACGTTGGTGATGCAGAGCACTACTACGCGGCGGAAGCGGCATTGCTGTTGGCGTGGAAGTACTCCCGCCCCGACCTGTCCGAGAAGTGGGCGGTGGAGATGGAAAGTTCGGCTATGGATCTGCAGAAGGATGCGGCGGCCGCGTTCCGAAAGCGCCAGTCGGAAGGAAGGCTTCCGGTTCCCCTTGACCCTGAGGGCAAGGTAGCCCAGTTCATCGGTACGGACTTCGCCAAGCACCGATTCTCGTACGCCGATGCCTGAGCGCTATGAGTTTTCGCTGACCGAGGACTCGGTATACGAGTATGTCATGGAACTCGTCCGGCAGTTCTCTGCCAGTAGCGGCGACGTTGTCGTCGACATCGGTTGTGGGTACGGAGCCATCGCCGAGGCAGTGCAGGAGTTGGGACTCACGTACATGGGCCTCGATATGGACCCGAATGGACTTGAAAACCTTGCCTCACGCGGCTTCGAGACCGAGCTGATTGACCTCAGTGCCCCACATGACACAGTGCTCGCCATCGAGAAGCGGTTGGGGGATCGACCGATGGCCGGGCTGGTCATGATCGATGCGTTGGAACACATCACTAACGGACCTGCGGTACTCGAAGCCTTGAGTGCGCTTGCCATCCGACTGGGTGGTGTGCCGCTTCTACTAGCCGTACCTAATGTGACGCACTTCGATCTCGCAGCCAAGCTGTTGCTGGGTCGATGGGACATGACACCAACCGGACTGCTAGATGACACCCACGTCTCATTCTTCTCCTCCAGTCGTCTTTATGACATGACTTCGGAGTCCGGATGGGTCGAGATTGGCTCAAACGACTTCCCTTTGCGGATCAGCGATCAACACTTTCCCGCTGACACGGCAGTACTTCAAGATGGCACACCCCTACACGATCTGATGCTTGGTGTACGTCAGCAAGCTGCTGATGCTGCATTGATCAATGAGTTCGTGAGGGCATACGCGCCGCTGAGCGCGACTATTCCGCTGGCCCCCGACCAAGCCGAGCAGCCGCGCCGCCCCTTCCTCACTGTGCTGATGCGAACCCAAGGGACAAGACCTGCAACGCTGCAGGAGGCCCTACTCTCACTAGCGGCTCAGACGATCCAAGACTTCGAAGTCCTGTTGCTCGCTCACAATGTGCCAAGGGATTCCCTGACCCACCTCCGGTATTTGGCAGACGTCTTTGGAACCGACTTTGGTGAACGGGTGACGGTCATTCCCGTCGATGGAGGAGGTAGAACACGCCCATTGACAGTTGGTGTGGAGAGAGGCCGAGGACAATATCTAGCGATCTTGGACGATGACGACGTCGTATTCGGTCATTGGATCGAAACCTTCAAATCGCTGGCAAAGAAGCATCCCGGCAAGGTTCTCCGCTGCCCGGTGGCAGAACAGGATGTCGAACCCACGACGTGGAGCGACGATCGACTTGGCTACGAGGTGGTGGGGCGGCCACGTTGTCGCTGGCCAGAGCCCTTCGATGTACTCGACCATCTTTGGGAGAACCACTCGCCACCATGCGGATGGGCTGTTCCTTTTTCGGTCTTCAGCGTGCAGGGTTTGCGCTTCGACGAGAGTCTTCCGGTATTGGAGGATTGGGATGTGCTGATGCAGGCAGTGCTGCTGTGTGGCGTGGTCGACTCCGGTCAGATAACGGCGCTCTGGAGACGATGGCGCATCGGCGACTCTTCGACTTCCGTACATTCCGAAATTGAGTGGACTCAGGCCCGAACCGTAATTACAGCAAAGCTCGATTCGAAGCCACTGTTGCTGCCACCCCAGTCGATGTCGGCAATCCAGGCTGATCGAACAAGGCTCGAGATATACCGCAACGAAGCGGAGCGGCTGCAACGAGAACTCACCAAATGGCAACAACACGCGGTGCATCTCGAGGAGGCCGTCGCAGCAGCCAAACACGACGTTGAGATGATCAAGCGGTCGAGTAGTTGGAAGCTGTCGAAGCCCATCAGAGTGGCGGGTGCAACCGCACGCCACATTGTAAAGTCTGCAACCGGGGAGGGACCGAAGTTATGAGGATTTCCCTGTCCATTGGGGCATGTCCATCACTGACTTAGGCCATCACGATTACGTGATATCTGATAGCAGGAGCGTCGAAGCAGACAGCATCGGAGTCATGGGGGAAGAGTCGGAGGGGTCGTGGGCTTCTCGATTCATCTCATCTCCCCACCTCAAGTGTTCTGCGATTGTCATTCTGCTGGCACTCGCCTGGTTCTTTCCGCTCCTTCAGGGGAAGTCGTACTCAGCAGTTCCTGGATATAGAAATGCTGTATTTCCTTGGGCCGCCACGAACAACGGCAACCAATTCTTTCCCCAGTCGGACCAGCCATCGTTAAGTCTTCCGTTGCAGAGCGAATTGTCACTTGCGGTAAAGAGCGGAACTATCCCGCTTTGGAACCCAAACTCGTTTGGAGGTCAGCCTCTCTTCTCTGATGGATCCAGTGCCGTCGCCTACCCACCGAAGTTGATCCTGGCGGACACCGTCAGCCCAACGACCGCTCACAATGTGCTGTCGCTCCTGCACGTGACTCTGGCCGGCCTGTTCACCTATTGGCTCCTCATCGACCTTGAAGTGAGCCCTTTGGCGGCGCTCTTCGGAGCCGTGGCCTGGATGTTTGGGTCGTTCACCTTGGCCTGGCTTCAACTCGAAGTCGTAGCTCCTCTTTTTACATGGTTTCCCGCCGGGCTAGCCACAATCCGGAGAGCGGTCACACACTCGTGGTTGTGGGTGGCGATTTCGGCGGGAAGCATAGCGATGCTCTTCATTTCGACCCACTTGCTCTTTGCCGATATTTGTATGGTCACAATCTGTGCGTATGGCGGCCTTTTGGCCCTGAGCTTCTTGCGTCGACATTGGAAGTTGGGCGAGCGATGGACGGCGCTGCTGCCGTCGATGCGAGGAGGGAGCGCAGTGGCACTTGGGGTTGGTCTAGCTAGCGTTGTCCTGATCCCGACGGCCTACGCTCTGAAGGACATTTCTAGGCAGCCGCTCACCTTTGCTCAGATCACCAAGATTTTCGTGCTCTGGCCCCCTGACCTCAAGTACATCGTTCTTCCACCGGCCTTGCCGATCTCCGATCCGAAGATGGAGTGGGGGATGGCCTTCGTCGGAACCTTGACGGCGCTTTTCGCTGTGGTTGGCCTCTTTCTTAGAAGAAAGGGCTCGGGTCTCGGTAGAGGACTTATGATTGGGGCATTCATTGTTGCGGTAGGTGGACCCGCGGGCTGGCTCGCCTATCGGTTCGTTCCGGGAATGAACGTGTTCCGCCCGTATTCGCGACTTCTTTTTGTATTCGATATGGGCCTCGCCGTCTTAGGGGCTGTGGGTCTCGATGCCACAGTCAAGAAGATTGCGGGTTCCGGTTCCGCTGATTCCTCGATGTCGTTCCGGCATTCTCGAAAGCCAGAAACCAGCCAATCTCGGCGTTGGTGGTTGTCGCGTGCATTTGCCCTACTCGTAGTCGCAGTGACGGCATTCCAGTTAGGGAACTACGGCCGACACATCAATCCCCCATTTCTTCCATCGAGTGGGAATCTCATCCTCAGTGAGACGCCTCTCATTCACGCGTTGCGCGTGCCCAATGGTGGAGTGGCGGGATGGCCGAATCGCGTCCTGCCTGCCAACGACAGTACCAATGGTTGGCAGCCACCGATGCTCGATTCAAACGTCTCCTTGATGTTCGGACTGGCGAGTGCCGGTGGTTACGAAAGTTCTACACCGACTCGGACAGTTGACCTGTGGAGGGTCGTAGCTGGTGAGGATCCCAATGAAGTGGTGTCAACTAAACTTCCGGGTGCCTTCCAGCCAAGGTTTGACGCGTCCTCCGTCCGTTTCGACCTGCTTCCGAGATTGGGAGTTGACCAAATTGCTTTGACTCCCGCGGCTGCTGGTCTGCCCGTGGCAACAAGCGAATTGGGCAGACTTGGATGGAAGCTTACGTACTCGGGAAATGATGGAAGTGTTTTTAGGTGGTCCGGACCGCCTACCGGTCCCGTAGTTGTATTCAATGCGACGGTGGTGACAGGTGATCGGCAAGCACTGGAGGAATTTGCCCGTCCAGGCTTCGACTATCGCGTCTCGGTGGTACTGAACGGCAGGCGATCCGGAACATTGACTACCCCGGGTGAGGCGACGGTCGTATCAGCCAAAGAGGGCACGAACTTTGCGTCGATCGCGACTAAATCTTCGCATGCCGGCATCCTGGTGATACCGGAAATGTGGGATCGAGGATGGTCCGCCGATGTGAACGGCAAGCCAATTCCAGTATTGAGGGCAAATTTCAACCAACAGGCCGTTCACATTCCAGCGGGTCCGGCGACCGTAACGCTCAAGTTTCGGCCCGTGGGTTTCGTGAAAGGTCTGGTTGTTACTTCGATCTCTCTGTTGATCTTCCTTGGAATCGGCCTCTGGGCAGTCTGGAGGGCATGGTTGGCCCCGAGACGAAGTCGGAGCCAGCCCAACTCTCCAGAATCAAGGGCTTCCCGCTGACATCCTAGTGGTGCGTCGCGGATTTAGGTGAGGTGGTTGCCGCCGAAATTTCACTTCTGCCAGGCACCAGATTGCCAGACTGACCGGTGCAGCCAATTCGCAGACAGACCACTAGGGACTGTGACCCACGCCATCGAGTCGGAGCAGAGGGCGATGATCCCCGCCGCTACCTCATCTGGCGAACCACACTGCGCACGACCAATGCCGGTGGAGTCGGAAAGAACGTGCTGGCGCTAGTCTGCGCTGCCTGTGCGTGGCACAGCCTCTATGACGAACTGGTAGCCAAATAGTGAAGGCCACGCAGTCAAGAGAAAGTGGTCAAGGAGGCGCAGCCAGCGGATCTTGCCGCCACGAACTCCTAGAGATTCCAAGGGCAAGCCGATCGGCTCCACTCGAATGATCTCAAATCCACTGCGCCGCAGCAGATTGAGAATGCTCCGTCGGGTGAAGAATCTGAGGTGGGTCGTGTCGAGGATGCCACGCTGGTCGTAGTCGAAGACTCCCAGTGTAGTGCGAAATCGTGGGTACCAGTG
>JBBQWW010000052.1:0-24466 GCA_038210245.1 Acidimicrobiales bacterium | reverse complement strand
GACACCGAGGAGAGCCTGCACGAGCGCATCAAATCGGTGGAGCGGACGCTCTACCCCGACACCATCCGCACCTTCGTCGACCGGTTGGCGGCGACGGCAGGGGATGGGCCAGGATCACCCACGGAGGTTGCACCATGAGGGCACTGCTGTCCGTCTACGACAAGGCCGGCGTGATCGACCTGGCCCGGGGCCTCGCCGATCTGGGCTGGGAGCTGATCTCGAGCGGGGGAACCTCGGCGGCCCTGGCCGACGCCGGCATCGCCCACATCGAGGTGGCCGACCTCACCGGCGCCCCCGAGATGCTGGGTGGCCGGGTCAAGACCCTGCACCCCACGGTCCACGGCGGCATCCTGGCCGACCGGTCGAAGCCGGAGCACCTGGCCGACCTGGAGCGCCAAGGGATCGACCTGATCGATCTGGTGGTCTGCAACCTCTACCCCTTCACCTCGGATCCCTCCATCGAACTCATCGACGTGGGCGGGCCGACCATGGTCCGGGCCGCGGCGAAGAACCACGCCCATGTGGGCATCGTGGTGGCTCCGGCCGAGTACGGCTCGGTGCTGGACGAGTTGGCCGGCCTGGGCTCGCTGTCCGATGCCACCCGGCTGCGCCTGGCCCGGGACGCTTTCGCCCACACCGCCGCCTACGACGCCGCCATCGTGGACTGGTTCGACGAGCAGGGCGCGGCATCGGCCGAGGGCGACGCCGCCGTCCTGCCCCCCACCATCCACCTGGCCCTGGAGCGGGCCGGCTCGCTCCGATACGGGGAGAATCCCCATCAGCACGGGGCCCGCTACCGCATCGTGGGACAGCACTCGTGGTGGGACGACGTGGTCCAGCACGGAGGCAAAGAGCTCTCCTACCTGAACATCTTCGACGCCGACGCCGCTTGGCGGCTGGTCCACGAACTGGCCGGGCCGGGTGGGGACCGGGCGGTGGCCATCATCAAGCACGCCAACCCCTGCGGGGCCGCCGTCCACGCCGATCTGGCTTCCGCCTACGAACGGGCCCTCGACGCCGATCCCCAGTCCGCCTTCGGAGGCATCGTGGCCATCGGGGGCCCGGTGACCCCGGAGGTGGCCGAGGCCATCGCCGCCGGGCCCCAGGCTGATCTCATCATCGCCCCGTCCTATGACGAGGCCGCCCTCACCCTGCTGACCTCCAAGCGGAAGGCCACCCGCCTGCTGTCGGCCCCGGCCCCCGAGCCGCTGGTGCGTCAGTTCCGGGGCCTGGGAGCCAGCATGCTGGTCCAGGACGCCGACCGCTTCCTGGTCCCCACCGACTCATGGGAGGTGGCCACCAAGGCCCAGCCCACCGAGGCCCAGTGGCGGGACCTGGCTCTGGCCTGGACGGTCTGTGCCCGCACCACGTCCAACGCCATCGCCATCGTCGCCGACGGCCAGGCCGTGGGCGTGGGTGCTGGCCAGCAGTCCCGGGTGGTGGCGGCCGAGATCGCCGTGTCCAAGGCCGGGGACCGCGCCGCCGGGGGGGCGGCGGCCAGCGACGCCTTCTTCCCGTTCCCCGACGGCCTACTGGTCCTGGCCGAGGCCGGGGTGGCCGCCGTGGTGCAGCCCGGCGGCTCGATCCGCGACGGGGACGTGATCGCCGCGGCCGATGGGGCGGGGATCGCCGTGGTCATGGCCGGCGGCGAGCGCCACTTCCGGCATTGATGCCCGACCGGGCCGGCCCGCTCCCGTCGACCCCCGGGCATACTGGGAGCATGACGGACCGGTGCGGTGAGTGGGATCGGACGTGACGGCCGCACTGCTCGACGGCGAGCTGCTGGCCGCCAAGATCCGCGGGGAGATCACCGACCGCGTGGCCCGGCTGCGCAGCGCTGGCATCACCCCGGGGCTCGGGACCATCCTGGTGGGGGACGACGGCCCCAGCGCCCGGTACGTGGCCATGAAGCACGAGGACTGCGCCGAGGTCGGCATCCACTCCGCCCACGAGCACCTGGCCGCCGACGTCAGTCAGGCGGAGCTCGAGTCCGTGGTGGCCCGGTTCAACGCCGACCCGGCCATCCACGCCTACTTGGTCCAGCTGCCCCTGCCCGGGGGACTGGACGAGGAGCGGGTCCTGATGGCCGTGGACCCCGACAAGGACGTGGACGGACTCCACCCGGTCAACCTGGGACGCCTGGTCATGGGGGCCAACGGTCCCCTGCCCTGCACCCCGGCCGGCATCGTGGAGCTGCTGGCGGCCAACCATGTGGCGGTGGAGGGGAAGCACGTGGTGGTCATCGGGCGGGGACTGACCATCGGTCGTCCCCTGGCCCTGCTGTTGGCCATGCGTCGCCCCGGGTGCAACGCCGCCGTGACCGTCGTGCACACCGGGGTCGAGGATCTGGCCAGCTTGGTCCGACAGGGCGATGTGGTGGTGGCCGCCGCCGGCCGGGCCGGCCTGGTCACCGCAGACATGATCAAGCCCGGCGCCGCCGTGGTGGGTGCGGGTACCTCCTGGGAAGGGAAGAAGCTCTTGTC
The DNA here is from genome assembly GCA_038210245.1 of Acidimicrobiales bacterium. Taxonomy (GTDB): domain Bacteria; phylum Actinomycetota; class Acidimicrobiia; order Acidimicrobiales; family RAAP-2; genus Bog-756. The sequence goes on along the minus strand of JBBQWW010000052.1, from coordinate 21,983 downwards.
GGATGTCGATGAGTCTGTGGCCGAGGTGGCCGGATGGATCACCCCCCGGATCGGGGGGGTGGGCCCGATGACCCGGGCCATGCTGCTCCGCAACACCGTCCGAGCCGCCGAGCGGTCGTCATGAGCGCTGAAGGGCTGGAGACCGACCACCGACCCTGGGGGATGTACACGGTCCTCGACGACGACGGGACCCACAAGGTCAAGCGCATCGTGGTGCTGCCGGGCAAGCGGCTCAGCTACCAGCGGCACGCCCGCCGCTCCGAGCACTGGTTCATCGTCCGAGGGACCGCCCAGGTCACTCTGGACGGCGAGGTCATCGAGCTGGCCGCCGGGGACTCGGTGGACATACCGGTCGGGACCAACCACCGCATCGCCAACGGCACCGATGCCGAGGTGGTCTTCGTAGAGGTCCAGCACGGCGAGTACTTCGGGGAGGACGACATCGTGAGGCTCGAGGACGACTTCGGACGGAGCGACGCCTGATGGCCGCGGACCGAAGGTCCCGACCTCGGGTCCCAACCACCCGGGTGCTGGTGGCCACCGTGGGCCTGGCCCTCCTGGTCGGGGGCGGGGCCACCCTGTCCGGGATGGGACCGGCCGCCGCCGCCCCGTCGGTGGAAGTGGCCGTGACCACCACCACCGACGTGGTGCCGACCACCACCACGGTGCCTCCGACCACGACCACCACGGTGCCTGCCACCACGACCACCACCGTCCCTCCGACCACTACCTCCTCGTCCACCACCTCCTCGACCACCACCTCGACCACCCTGGCCCCACTGATCGCCACCAACACCTCGTCGAAGACCCCGTGGGCCCTGATCATCGTCATCGTGGTGCTGGTGCTGGCCATCGGGCTGGTCATCCTGCTCCTGGCCGCCCGCCGGCGACGGGGCGTCGAGGCGGCCTGGCGCAAGGCCGTGGTACCGGCCCTGTCCGACGCCCAGCTGGCCCGGGCCTCGCTGCTCTCCGACAACGCGGTGTCCGAGAACGCCGAGGTGCGCGGGGCGGTGGCCGTCCAGGTGGAGCGGGCCGCCGTGGCCCTGGACCACACGGTGGCCTCGGCCCCCGACCCTGACGCCGGGGCCATGGCCGCCGCCACCTCCGGCTCGCTGCGAGGACTGGCCTTCGCCATCGAGGCCGACCGGCTCCTCCGGCACGGGACGGCGTCACCGACCGGGATACAGCTGGCCGAGGCCGATGAGGCCCGGCGGGCCCGGAGTGCCGAGCTCACCACCGCCCTGGTCCGGCTGTCCACCCGCATCGGATCGGCCCCCGGCTGACCCCCACCGGCTGGGGCCCTGCCACCCGACGGCCGCGGCCGCCGGTGGCGAGGCCGGGCCCACCTCGCCGTCACCGGCCCGATCGTCGGGCCGGCAGTAGGCTGGTGCGGTCATGACCCGCATCGCCGACCTCCTGGGCAAGGGGAGGACCTACTCGTTCGAGTTCTTCCCGCCGAAGTCGGACGCCGAGCAGGCCACCCTGGTCAAAACCCTCCGGGACCTCGAGCCCCTGGGTCCGTCGTTCGTGTCGGTGACCTACCGGGGCGGGGCCGAGTCGAGGAAGCGGACCTTCGACCTGGTCACGGGGATGTTGCGGACCACCACCCTGGTGCCCATGGCCCACCTGATCTGCGTGGCCCACTCCCGGCTGGAGCTGGCCGAGATCCTGGTGGCCTACCGGACCGCCGGGGTCGAGAACCTGATGGCCCTGGGCGGCGATCCGCCCACCGACCCCGACGAGGGGGCCGGTGAGCTGCAGCACGCCTCCGAGCTGGTGGAGTTGGCCCACGCCATCGGCGGTTTCTCCGTCGGGGTGGCCGCCCAGCCCGGCGGCCACCCGCTCTCGTCGGACCGGGACTCCGACCGGGACTACCTGGCCGCCAAGTTGTCGTTGGCCGACTTCGCCATCTCCCAGTTCTTCTTCGAGGCCGACGAGTACACCGGGTTGGTGGACGACCTGTCCGCCCGGGGCGTGGACAAGCCGGTACTGCCCGGCATCATGCCGGTCACCAGCCTCTCCTCGATCCCCCGGATGGCCACCATGGGAGCGGCAGTGCCCCCGTGGATGGTGGCCCGCCTGGAGGAGGCCGATCGGAACGGCGGCCCCGACGCGGTCCGTCACGAGGGGGTGACGGTAGCCACCGAACTCTGTGAGCAGCTGCTCGCCGTTGGTGTGCCCGGTCTCCACTTCTACACACTGAACCTGTCCAATGCCACCCGGGAGATCTACTCGGCCCTGGGCCTGGCCACGTCCTGAGCCGGACCCCTCGGACGTCTCAGCCCGGCGGGCCCGGTCGGAATCCTAGGGAGCGACCGAGTCCAGGATCCCGTCCCTCCCGGGAGGCCACGTGGTCCACGAGGCCGTAGGCCACCGCCTCGGGCGCCGTCAGATACCGACCCCGGGCGGTGTCCTGTTCGACCTGGGCTACCGGCTGTCCGGTGACCTCAGCCAGGCGGCGACAGAAGGTGGACCACTGGGCGGCATGGCCGTCGGCCAGCTGCTGGAGGTGCCGGGCGCTCCCCTCGAACTCGACCGTGGGCTCAGCCAGGTGGAGTCGGGCGTGGGGCGACATGGTGCGCTGGTGGCTGACGGCCAGGACCCCGACGGCGGGACCCCGTGCCTGGCCGGTGCACCAGGCGCGGACGGTCACCCCGAGTAGGTCGATAATGTCCATGAGGGCCAGGGCGGCGCCGGTCGATCCACCGGCACAGTCGATCTGGAGGTCGATGGCGTCATCCCCGTCGGCATCCAGGGTCATCAGACCGGCGCCGACCTCGGTGGACCGGGTGTCGTCGAGGATCCCGTGGAGGACCACTACCCGGCGGTCGAAGAGCCGTTGGCGCATCCACGTGTTGGGATCCATGGTCGCCCCGGGACCGTCGGCGCCGCCGGGGAACCAGCCGGGAAGGCTCACGGCCGGGCTCCCGGCTCGGGCCCTTCGAGCGTCCACTCCAGTCGCCAGCCCAGGGCCGAGGCGTAGCGGTCGACCGTGGACAGCAGGACGTCCGACGTCCCGGTCTCGAGGCGGGCCACCGCCGACTGCGAGGTGCCCATACGGGCCGCCACCTGGGTCTGGGACAGCCCGAGGGCCCTCCGTCGCTCGACCAGCTCGTCACTGAGGGCCTGACGGCGATCGGACATCTGGCGGAAGCCGGGGAACACCGGGGGGTGGCGCCGCTCACTCATCTCGTCCGTCTCCTGGTGGCCGGGGGTCTGGTGCCGGCCGGCCCGCTGCGAGGTTATCGCTCCTATGGTATCTCAACTATGAGATACCATGCATGATGTAACCCGGGGTCGGATCGGCCGACGCCGGACCAGCCGGAAGGACCCCCATGACCCTTGCCCACACCCTCGTACCCACCGTCCTGGAGGAGTCGAGCCGGGGCGAACGAGCCTTCGACATCTACTCCCTGCTGCTCCGGGAGCGCATCGTCTTCCTCGGTCAGGAGGTCGATGACCAGGTGGCCAATCTGATCGTCTCCCAGATGCTCTACCTCGAGGCCCAGGACCCGGCCAAGGACATCGCGCTCTACATCAACTCGCCCGGGGGGATGGCCTACGCCGGCATGGCCATCTACGACGTCATCCAGCACGTGCGGCCCGATGTCTCGACCATCTGCGTCGGCATGGGCATGTCGGCGGCGGCCATGGTGCTCTGCGGAGGGGCCCCGGGGAAGCGGCTGGCCTTGCCCAACGCCCGGATCATGATCCACCAGGGCAGCGCCGGCACCCGGGGGGCACCCAGCGACATGGAGATCCAACTGCGGGAGGTGCTGGCCATCACCCGCCGCATGGCCGAGATCATCGCCCATCACAGCGGACGCTCGGTCGACCAGGTGGCGGCCGATATCGACCGCGACTACTTCATGACCCCTGAGGAGGCCATGGCCTACGGACTCATCGACGGGATCGTCGAGCCGAGGCGGGGACTGGCCGCCCCGGTCCTGGCCGGCGCGGTCGGCTGAGCGGCGGAGAGACCGCATTCACCAGGCCGGGTCGACCGGGGTCCGGTCCCCGGGCCGCAGCCCGGTATTTAGGTTCGACCGACCCGAAGCGGTCCGATTAGCCTCGGCGCCATGGCAGCCAAACCTCCCGTCCACGTCACCGTCACCGGGGCCGCCGGCCAGATCGGCTACGCCCTCCTGTTCCGGATCGCCTCGGGTCAGCTGCTCGGCCCGGACCAGCCGGTGGTCCTGCGCCTGCTCGAGATCGAGCCGGGCATGCAGGCCCTGGAGGGTGTGGTCATGGAGATCGACGACTGCGCCTTCCCCCTGGTCAGCGACATCGTCACCACCACCGACCTCGACACCGCCTTCGACGGCACCTCGTGGGCCCTCCTGGTCGGTTCCATCCCCCGCAAGGCCGGCATGGAGCGGGGTGACCTGCTGACCATCAACGGGGGGATCTTCGGTCCCCAGGGCCGGGCCATCGCCGCCAACGCCGCTTCGGACGTACGGGTGCTGGTGGTGGGCAACCCCTGCAACACCAACTGCCTGATCGCCCGGTCGAGCGCACCCGAGGTGCCCGCCGACCGGTGGTTCGCCATGACCCGCCTCGATGAGAACCGGGCCAAGAGCCAGCTGGCTCAGAGGGCCGGGGTGCCGGTGTCCTCGGTCACCAATCTGGCCATCTGGGGCAACCACTCGGCCACCCAGTTCCCCGACTATGCCCATGCCCTGATCGCCGGTACGCCGGCTGGCGAGGTCATCGACGATCCCGCCTGGCTCCAGGGTGACTTCCTCACCACCGTCCAGAAGCGGGGGGCGGCCATCATCGATGCCCGGGGTCTGTCCTCGGCGGCCTCGGCGGCCAACGCCGCCGTCGACTCGGTGAACAGCATCCGCACGGCCACCCCCGGCGAGGACTTCACCTCCCTGGCCGTGGTGTCCCACGGTGAGTACGGCGTGCCTGAGGGGCTGCAGTTCGGCTTCCCGGTCCGCACCGACGACTCCGGTGGATGGACGGTCGTGGAGGGCCTGTCCCACGATGAGTTCGCCGCCGACCGGGTCCGCATCACCACGGAGGAGCTCGAGGCCGAACGGGCCGATGTGAAGGACCTGCTGCCCTGAAGGCAGGGTTGGTGGCGTCCTGGCTCCCATCGGTTCGGGCCGCCCTCTAGCCTTCCGGGCATGTGCCGAAACATCACCACCCTCCGGGGCCTCGACCCCCCGCCCACCGAGGTCGAGGTCGAGGCAGCCGCCCGCCAGTACGTGCGCAAGGTCAGTGGCGTGCAGTCCACCTCGGCCCAGACCGAGGTGGCGTTCGAGCGGGCCGTGCTCGAGGTGGCTGCGGCCACCGACCGCCTGTTGGCCGAACTGCCGGCTCGTCGACAACCACCCCCGACCCTTCCACCGCTGCGCCGCCGGGCCGCCACGGCCGGCTGAAGGGCAGCAGCGCCCGCCTCCCGACACGCCACGCGGCGGAGAGGGACCGAAGGGACGCGGTCCGGTCAGGGGGTGGGCAGGGCCGTGGGCCACCGGACGCGGGTGGCCCATCCCAGCTGTTCGAACCGGCGGATGAGCCAGGCCGAGGGGTCGACCATGCCCGGGCGGGCCCCGTGCCTGGCCCATGACGGGTGGGCGTGGTGGATGTTGTGCCAGTTGTCACCCAGGGACACCACGGCCAGGGGCCACAGGTTGGTGCTCCGGTCGGTGGTCCCCTCCGGCCGACGGCCGAAGGTGTGGCAGAGCGAGTTGACCGACCAGGTCACATGGTGGAGGAGCGCCATCCGGACCAGTCCGGCCCACAGCAGCGCGGTCAGGGCTCCGGCCAGGGTGCCGGAGAGGAGGAAGCCGATGCCGAGGGGGAGGGCCAGCGACGCCACGGCCAGCACGGGAAAGAGCCGGTCGATCCGTTGGATGTCGGGATCGCGCAGCATGTCGGGCGCATAGCGGGTGGCACAGGAGGCATCCGAGACGAAGAGCCAGCCGACGTGGGAGAAGGCCAGGCCCCGCAACAGAGCGGTGCCCCGATCGCCGTACCGGTGGGGCGAGTGGGGGTCGCCCGAGTGGTCGCTGAACATGTGGTGGCGGCGGTGGGTGGCCACCCAGCTGGTCAACGAGCCCTCGACGGCCATCGAGCCCATGACGGCCAGGGTGATCTTGAGCGCCCGGCGCGGCCCGAAGGCCCGGTGGGTGAACAGTCGGTGGAATCCAACGGTGATCCCGAATCCGGTGACCAGGTAGAGGGCGGCGCCGAGGATCAGGTCGGAGAGGTGAACGGCGTGTCCCCACAGGAGCGGGATGAGGACGGCCAGGGCCACCACCGGCCCGGCCACGATGGCCACTGTGACCAGCTTCTGGCTGGGGTGCACCACGGCTGGCTGCTCGGCCGGCTGACAAGGGTCCTGAGCGGCCAACGGCTCAGGTGAGGCGAGTTGGGACTGCACGGGTCCTCCTGGGTCGGCACGGAAGCGCCGAAGCGCTTGATGCACCGCCTTACCCGACGTTCTCAGGGGGTCACGTGATCACCCGCGATCCTACTCGGGCCCTGGCCGATCGGGATGTCGGTCCCGGTGGACCTCCTCACCCATGGCAAGATCCGGTGGTGCTGACCAATCGCGTGACCGAGCTGCTCGGTGTCGAGATTCCCATCGTCCAGGCCCCCATGGGGTGGATCGCCCGCTCCGCGTTGGCCTCGGCCGTCTCCAATGCCGGGGCCATGGGGATCATCGAGACCTCGTCGGGTGAGCTCGACGTCGTGCGGGAAGAGATCGCCAAGATGAAGGACCTGACCGACCGGCCCTTCGGGGTCAACATCGCCCAGGCGTTCGTCTCCGATCCCACGGTGATCGTGGACTTCGTCATCGCCCAGGGCGTGCGCTTCGTGACCACCTCGGCCGGGAGCCCGACCCGCTACACGGCGCAGCTGAAGGACGCCGGCCTCACCGTCTTCCACGTGGTCCCGACGCTGCGGGCGGCGGAGAAGGCTGTGGCTGCCGGGGTCGACGGGCTCATCGTGGAGGGTGGTGAGGGCGGTGGCTTCAAGAACCCTCGCCCCGTGGCCACCATGGTCCTCCTCCCCCTGGTCACCAAGGCCGTCGACCTCCCCGTCATCGCCGCCGGCGGCTTCCTCGACGGCCGGACCATGGCTGCGGCCCTGGCCCTCGGGGCCGAGGGGGTGCAGCTGGGGACAGCCATGGTGTCGTCGGTCGAGTCGCCCGTGCACGGCCACTGGAAGCAGGTCATCATCGACGCTGCCGAGACCGACACGGTATTCCTCAACGGCCATACCTCACCGGGGCTGCGGGCCCTCCGGACGCCCCACACCGAACGCCTCGAGTTCGATCACGAGCGGAACGCCATGTCGTCGTTCGGGACCGTCCAAGACGTGTACTTCGGGGGCGACCTGTCGGCGGGCATCGCCCTCAGTGGCCAGGTGGCCGGCCGGATCGACGCCAGCCGGCCGGTGGCCGAGATCATCACCACGTGTGCCACCGAGTGCGAGTCGATCCTCTCGGGCCTGGCTGACCGTTACCTTCGGCCCGACTCCTCGTGACCGAGTACGAGCACTTTGCCCGCTTCTACGACGCGGCCATGGACGACCCCACCGCCAGGGGCGCCCGCGTCCTCAGGAGCATCGAGGGCTTCCTGCCCGGGGCGTCTTCGATCCTGGAGCTGGGCTGCGGGACCGGATCCATCCTGGCCCAGCTCACCGCGTTCCCCGCCCTGACCGGCCTGGACCGATCCCCCGAGATGCTGGCCGTGGCCAGCCAGAAGGTCCCGTCGGCCCGCCTCCTGCAGGGGGACATCAGGGAGTTCTGGCTCGGCGAGCGGTTCGACGTGGTCGTCTGCGTCTTCGACACCCTGAACCACCTCCTGTCCTTCGAGGAGTGGCGGTCGATGTTCGAGGCCGTCTACGACCACCTGGTGGAGGACGGCCTCTTCATCTTCGACGTCAACACCGTGGGGGAGCTCCGGCGCCTGGGGGAGGAGCCGGCCTGGGTGTTCGACTTCGATGAGCACGTGATGATCATGGACGTCACGTTCGCTGGAGACGGGCTGTCCGAGTGGGACATCAGGATCTTCGAGCCCCTGGGCGGCTCCCGGTTCGAGCTCCACCGGGAGCAGATCGGGGAGTTGGCTGTGGGCCTGGCCCGGTTGAAGGCCGCCCTGGCGGAGCGGTTCGTCCTGCTGGACGAGACCAGCGACAGCGGCGAGGTCCCGACCGACGGCTCGGTCAAGGCCTACTTCGCCTATCGTCGGGCGCCATAGCCGCCGGACCCGGAAGCCGCTTCCGGAGTTGGTCCCGGCGCCACCGACCCGGGAGGTCCTGTGGACTGGAAGCTTCAACTGATCGTGATCCCCGTCTCGGATGTGGACCGGGCCAAGGCCTTCTACCTGGACGGGACGGGCTTCCGATTGGACGTGGACCACCGCGCCGGCGAGGACTTCCGGGTGGTCCAGCTGACCCCACCGGGCTCCGCTTGCTCGGTGAGTCTGATGCGGAACGAGGACTCGGCCGGGACGCTCCACGGGCTGCATCTCGTGGTCACCGACATCGAGGCGGCCCGTGACGAGCTCACCGGACGGGGGACCGAGGTCAGCGAGATATTTCACTTCGAAGCCGGTGGCCAGGTGCCCGGTCCCGACCCCCAACGCCTCGACTACGGCTCCTTCCTGACCTTCGCCGATCCCGACGGCAACAGCTGGATGATCCAGGAGGTGCAGCACGCCGGACCCGACCACTCCGGCCCGGGGTGATACACGCGGACGGTGAGGCCGGGCGATACCGTGGGCGGCAGTTCAGGGCGCCGCTCCGGACTCCACCAGGAGGTCGCTCGATGGCCCGGTCCAGTGCGGGATCCGTCTCTGAGGTAGGACACCGCGCCCCACCGTCCCTTGGGACCGGCCGGCCGTGGCGCTGGTGGCTCCCGCTGGTCGCGGCAGCACTGACCCTGTCGGCTTGTGGACTCCACGTGTCCAAGCACGGTGTCAGTGGAAACGCCTTCGGCCACAACTTCTCCGCCGCCTCCGGCCAGTTGCCGGCCGGGTTCCCGAGCAGCGTGCCGGTCCCGGACGCCTCCCGGGTCCTCGGTGGAGGCGGGGCGGACAACAAGTGGGACGTGGGGTTCGCCGTGACCGGATCGATCACGGCGGGCACGGCGGCCTATCAGGCCAAGTTCCAGTCGGCGGGCTACACCATCAGCAACGTCCAGGCGGGATCGACGCCGGACACCGGATCGTCGTCCGGTTCGCCGTCGACCACGATCACCCTCACGGGCTCGGTGTTCACGGCCAAGGACACCCAGTGGACGGTGGAGGTCGAGTCGGGCAGTACGTCTTCGGTCAGCAACGGGGTGCTCAAGGCGGGCGAGTTCGCCATCAACATCACCGTGATCCCGTCCTCGTCCACTGCACCTCCCTCGGCGTGAGGCCGGCGCCGGTCGTGTCGCACGCCGCGGCGGGTGGCGTCCGACAGGCCTGGTGAGTCGGTGGCCGCACTCCCCGACGAACTGGCGGCCGGACACCTCGAGCTGCACCGTTGGCGACCGGACCACCTCGGCCGACTGCTCGAGGCCATAGCGGCCAGCTTCCCCGAGCTCCACCGGTGGATGCCCTGGGCCGAGACCATGCCCACCCCGGGCGAGCAGCTCGAGGCGCTGCGGGCCGGTGAGGCGGCCTTCGAGGACGATGGCGAGTGGTCCTACGTGCTCATTGAACCGGCCTCCGACCAGTTGGTGGGAGCGGCCGGCCTCCATCCCCGGTCCGGGCCTGGAACCATCGAGATCGGCTACTGGGTCCGGACGGACCGCACCGGTCGGGGCTACGCCACCGCGGCGGCCCGGGCGCTGGCCGAGGCCGCCTTCACTTCTCTGCCCGACGTCCATCGGGTGGAGATCCGCATGGACCGGGCCAACGCGGCCAGCGCCGCCGTCCCGGGCAAGTTGGGCTTCCGCCTGCTCGGGCCCGAGGACCGGGAGCACCTTGTCCCCGGTCACACCGGGGAGGGCCTGATCTGGGTGGCTGACCGCCCGGCGTGACGCCCTGGGCCCCCGGCCTCCCGGGGCTCAACCTCGGGGAGGCAGCCCCGGCGCCTGGCAACACGGAGCGGCGTCCGGCCGGTCCGTGTTCAGTCCGGTGAGCTCGGTGAGTTGACTCTGGAGGAGGACGAAGGCGGCCACCTCTTCCGGCGGCACGCTCAGGTGGCTCAGGTCGATGCCGGTGACCGCTTCGGGGAGCGGCGGGGTGTGGTTCCCGTGGACGGGCGCGCCGATCCAGGCCGGATCAGGCGCCACGGGTGGGCGCACCGGGCTCCCAGGGGAGGCGAACCGGCCGAGGTAGGTCTGGCTGTGATTCCCTGCCGTCCACAGCAGTGTGGTACCCGTCGGATCGAAGTAGAACTCGGGGATGACCTGGTGGAGGTCGGTCAGGCGTCGGACGGCGTGGGTGGCGAGGTCGAGCTCGTAGAGATCGGTGCGGAACGTCGGATCGAGGATGGTCTCCACGAAGAAGGGTCCGACCACCTCGTTCTCGAAGGGAGGGTCGTAGCCCACGGCCTGGGCCGCGGCGACCACGCTCTCGTACCAGGTCGGCGTGTCCCGGCTGGACATCCAGATGACGTCCTTCATGTCCGGAGTGAACACCGCCTGCTCGTCCCAGCCCGGGCTGCCGTCGGTCAAGTGGGAGATGCGGGGACGGGCCGGCGACGCCCCCCGGCCGGCGAGCCTCAAGAAGTAGAGCTCCGAGTTGAGCCAGCCGAGGCGCTGGTCTCCGTCCGAGCTGAACGAGGTGTAGAGGACGCCGCTACCGTCGGGCGCCCACACCTGGGTCTCGTAGGCGTTGTCACCGCTCGGAGCGATGGGCGTCACCGCTACGAGGTGGGGGGTCCCGCCGGCGTCCACGTGGAACCGTGCCAGCAGGATGCTCCACTGGGTGCCGCCCGCCGAGTGGGGAACGTACTCCACATGGGTCCAGACCAAACGGCGACCGTCCGGTGACCAGCTGGGGTGGTAGTTGTCGTAGGGGGTGCCCCCCGACTCGAAGCTCGAGCCGGGTCCGGTCAGCCGGGTCACGTGGCTGCCGTCGGGACGCATGGCGTAGAGGTCGCTCCCGATCCCGCCCAAACAGGGGGCACCGAAGGTGATGGTCTGGCCCCGGAACGAACAGAACAGGATCCAGTCCCCCTGCGGGCGTTCCTGGGGGAAGCCGTTCGGTCCGGGCTGGCCACAGGTCAGGCAGGACATCCGGGCGCCCCGCAGTCCGGAGACATAGACCTGATTGGTACCCGACGGGCTCACTTCGTTGGAGAGCACCCGGCCGTCGGCGGTCCATGACGGGTCCTGGCCGAAGGTGAAGGGGTCGACGGCGGTCGTGAAGCGGGCGGCGAAGGTGGGGTTGGCCGGCTCCGAGGTTGAGGCCGAGGCCCGTGCCGATCCCCAGCTGGTCGAGGCGCAGAGACAGAGTGCGACCCCCACCGCCACCAGCGCCCGGCGCCAGCGGTGCGATTCGGAGTTCGCCACCCCGGAGTCGTCGACCTCCATCCGACCACTCTGCCATCCGGGCGGGCACCGGTGACGGGGTTGCCGTACAGTGGCGTCGGGACGGCCCCCCGCTCTCCAGTGACCTGCCAGCTGCCGGGTCGAGGGGCGACCCAGGACCGCTGCGGCGTCGGCCGCGGTGGGCTGTCGCAGAAGGGCTGTCGGTTGTCGCCAAAGCACAGCCCGTCGATGGACTCAGGGAGAGGGGGCGGTCGTGAGCAGTTTCGGCTGGCTGGTGATCCCAGGGTTCTGCCTGTGCGGCGTGGCCTGCTGGCGGGCCGCCCACCTCGAGTCGACGGCCCGCCAACAGGCGTTGATCGACCAGACCCTCGAGTACGAGCGGATGGCCCGGGAGCCCCGGGCCTGAGCCGGCCAGCGATCCACCGTGGTTCGGGGCCTCCCACCTCGGCCCCCTGACCCATGGTGGCGTTCAGGTCTCGGTGAAGAACTCCACCAGGGCCGCGCCCACCTGCGGAGCATGGGTGAAGATCCCGAGGTGGCTGGCGTCGGGGATCTCCACGAACCGGGCCCCGGGGATGATCGAAGCAGCCCGGCGGGCCCGATCGGGAGGCGAGTCGACATCGTGCTCGAACGCCAGCACCAGGCACGGCACCGATACGTCGGGCCAGGCGCGGGCGCGGTCCGGATCGAAGGACCAGGCCAGACAGGCCTCGTACTGACCCAGGCGTCCCGGATTGGGCCAGGCCGACTGGTCGCGGAGGAGCTCCAGCCATGCCTCCACTACGCCGTCGTCCTGCAGGTCGTGGTTGGGCAGGTACCGCAGGGTCTCGGTGGCGTAGAACAGGGGAGGCATCGGGAGTTCGAGCCGGGCCAGATCCCGTTCGACGGTGGTGATGGCCTTCTCCCAGGCCGTGGGCTCGTTGCAGCTCCCCATGAGGGCAGCAGCCCGAACCCGCCCGGGATGACGGACGGCCATGGTCTCGGCCACCCACCCACCCATCGAATGGCCGGCGATCCGCACCGACTCCAGGCCCAGGTGGTCGAGGAGCCCGAGCGTGTCGGCGACCAGGTCGTCGACGGAGTAGGGGGCCGGTGGCGACGAAGAGGGAGCCACGCCCCGGTTGTCGAAGGTCAGGACCCGGAATCCGGCCGAGGTGAGCCAGGGCACCAGGCCGAACCACCCCACGGCGGGCTGGCCGCAGCCGGCCACCAGGACCAACGGCTCGCCGCCCTCCTCACCGATCAGGTCGTAGGACAGGGTGACCTCGTCCATGGTGAGCTCGGGCATCACGGCCATGATGTCTGCTCGGGCGTACCGGGCACAACCGGCCGGACCGGCGAACCGGAAACGGTGTGCCACCGGGGACAACCCATCCGCTTCGGTTACCGTGAGGCATGATCCCCGACCGTTACACCCTGGCTGGATCCGACCTCTCCGTTCCGGCCCTCGGCGTGGGCACCTGGGCCTGGGGCGACCGCTCCACCTGGGGCATGGGTGGCTACGACACGGACCTCACCCGGGACACCATCCGTGAGGCATGGGACGCCTCCGTCGACGCTGGGGTGACCCTGTTCGACACCGCCGAGGTGTACGGCGGAGGGGAGAGCGAGCGGATCATCGGCTCGCTCCTGGCCGACGACCCCACCCGGGCCGCCTCGGTGGTGGTGGCCACCAAATTCATGCCCTCGCCGTGGAAGTTGCAGGTCCGCTCGGCCCTGATGTCCTCGCTCCAGGCGTCGCTGGACCGGCTCGGCGTGCCGTCCGTCGGTCTCTATCAGATTCACGGCCCCATCAGCCTCCGGTCGCACGCCGTGCTGGCTGATGCCCTGGCCGCGGCCCACGAGGCCGGGCTGGTGTCGGCAGTGGGCGTCTCCAACTACTCGGTGAAGGAGACCCGCTCCGTGGCGGCCGCCCTGGCCAGCCGGGGCATGCGGCTGGCCACCAACCAGATCGAGTTCTCACTGCTGCGCCGCTCGCCCGAGACCACCGGTTTACTGGCCACCTGTCAGGACCTGGGGGTCCTCCCCCTGGCCTACTCGCCCATCGGCCAGGGTCGGCTCACCGGCAAGTACACCGCCGCCAATCCGCCACCCGGCAAGCGCACCTTCTCCAACCATCCGATGGAAGTGGTCGATCAGGTGGTGGCCGAGCTCCGACGGATCGGCGAGAAGCACGGGGGGAAGCTCCCGAGCCAGGTGGCCCTCAACTGGGTGATGTCCAAGGGTGCGGTGCCCATCCCCGGGGCGAAGAACCGCCATCAGGCTGAGGAGAACGCCGGGGCCCTGGGCTGGGCCATGGACGGGGACGACCTGGATCGTCTGGACCAGGTGGCCCTGGGCGGCATCACCACCTTCCAAAGCCGCTTCTGGCAGCACGGCTGATCCGGACACCTCTCGGACTCGGGCTCTGCTGTCGACCGGGGAGCAGGCTCAGGCGTCGACGGATACCTGGAGGGTGACGTGCATGGAGCCGAGCACCGTCAGCCCGTGGCGCTGCCCGTTGCTCGACCACTCCATCAGCACGATCCCCCGTCCCGACCGCGTTCCCGACGGGGCCAGCGAGCCGGCGATGGAAGCGGGGACGTAGCCGACCCGCAGGCCACCGCCGTAGACGGCGAGCGGGTTCCGGTCCTGGGCGTTGGCCACCTCGGTGTGGATCTCCACGCCGCGGCCGGCGGCGAAGTGGGGGAGCTGGGCCACGTCGTCGTGGAAGGAGACTCCCGAGACGCGTGCGCAGAACACCCCGGGCAACACCGGGGCGGCGTTGTCCTCGTCGAGTGGCACCGTGCACTGGCGGTCGAGGTAGGGGGTGTAGCCCAGGCCTACGATCTCCCCGTCGGCCACCTCGACCGTCCGTCGTTCCTCGACCAGCCACACCGGGAGGACCACCCCTTCGACCGCCCGACGCTCATCCTCGGTCACGCAGCATCGGCCCGGTTCATGGGGATCCCATCGTCCTGACGGCCCGACAACTTGAACCGACACTCCAGCCGACGGCCCGGCCGGGCGGCCCGATGGGTCAGGCAGGCAGGAGCTCGATCCGGTTGCCGAACGGGTCGTCCACGTAGCACTGGGGTGTTCCGGGCACGTCCTCGGTCCGTCGGGTGGGATGACCGGAGGCGTCGAGCCGCCGGCAGAGCTCCTCGAGGTCCGAGACCACCAGGGCCGGGTGGGCCTTACGGGCCGGCCGGAAGTCCTCCTCCACGCCCAGGTGGACCTTGGCCGGTGCCCGTTCGAACCAGCAACCGCCCCGGGCGGCCAGCTCCGGGGGCTTGGGTACCCGCGGGAGGCCCAGCAGATCGGTGTAGAACGCCTCGGCCCGGGCCTCGGCCTCGGGTCCGGCGGGCATGGCCAACTGGACGTGGTCGATACCCACCACCCGGGGAGCCGGTGGCAACGGTGTCATGGGGGTCCCCCGCCCGTCCCGGCCGGGCGCACGTCCCGGCGGAGCGGATGGTCGGCCGGGACCTCCACCAGATGGATGCGCAGCCCGTCGGGATCGTCGACCCACGCCTCGATCAGCCCCCACGGTTCGAGGAGGGCGGGGCGAACCACGGGAACATCACGGTCGGACAGTTCGGCCAGCGCGTCGCCGACCGAGCGCACCTGCAGCCACAGGACCACGGGACATCCGGTGCCTGCCGGAGGACCGCCCGTTCCCACCACCTCGATGAGGCCTCCTCCGGCGAAGAAGACCACCCCCCGTCCGTCCCCGTCGCCGAACTCCCGGGCCACGGCCAGTCCGAGCCCCTCCCCGTAGAAGGCCAGGGACCGGTCGAGGTCCCTCGGGTGGATGATGGTTCGACTGGTCAGTACGTCCATGCCCGTTCCCCTAGGCGCTCGAGATCGGCCGTGCCTCCGGGCTCGACCGGGAGCGTCGGTACCCGGCACGGTACACCGACCACCGTGGGTCGGGCCGGTTCACTACGGGGTGGGGGCTACCGCGTCTCCCGCCCCACTGCGGGCGTGGTTGAGCACCTGCTGGGAGGCGGCCAGGGCGGCCAGGTCGCCGCGCACCCGGATGCGTCCGGCGTTGAGCGCCTGGGCCGGGGAGAGCTGGCCCAGGGACATGGCCTCGGCGTCGGGGTAGGAGAGCACGATGGTCACCGTGGGTGTGGTCTCCTCGGGTTCGGCCGAACCACCCTGGTCCCCGCCGTGGCCAGGGGCCAGTTCGAGGTGGACGGTGCCGGCGTCGATGGTCATGACTAGCCGGACGTCCCCGTCCGGCGTCCCTCTGACCTCCTCGACCACGGTGACCCGGCCGTCCGCCATGGCCAGTCCAGCATCGGGTCCGGGATCGGGAAGGGTCACCCCTTCCATGGCCGTGTTCCACTCGTCGACCCACTCCTGGGTCAGGAACCGGGCCATGGCGCCCCCTTCGGGGTGGCCCACCCGGAGGTCGCCGGACCGGGCATCGTGCTCAGTCCGACGGGGTGTCGTCGGCCACGGTGGCCTGGGTGGCCATGACCGTCACCGGCACCGGAACGCCACCGGGCCGAGGGACGCCGTGCACCTCGACGTCAGGCTGCACGGCGGCAGGCCCCGCCGCCGGGGAGTCGGCGGTGGCCTCGGACGGGGTCCGCTTGGTCCGATTCAGGATCTTCCGGCCGAGCCAGGCCACCGGGTCGTACTTGGCGTCGACCACTCGCTCCTTCAGCGGGATGATGGCGTTGTCGGTGATCTTGATGTGCTCGGGGCACACCTCGGTACAGCACTTGGTGATGTTGCACTTGCTCAGGCCCTGCTCCTGTTGGAGCAGTTCTCGACGGTCGTTGACGTCGAGAGGGTGCATCTCCAACTCGGCCGAGCGGGCGAAGAACCGCGGACCGGCGAAGGCCGTCTTGTTCTCCTCGTGGTCGCGCATCACATGGCAGACGTCCTGGCACAGGAAGCATTCGATGCACTTCCGGAACTCCTGGCTCCGTTCCACGTCGATCTGCTGCATGCGGTAGCCGCCCGCCTCCTGCTCGTCGGCCGTCTTCTCGCGGGGGTTGAACGCAGGGATCCGCTTGGCCACCTCGTAGTTGTAGGAGACGTCGGTGACCAGGTCCCGCAGGATGGGGAAGGTCCGCATGGGGGCCACGGTGACGGTCTCGCCGGGCGGGAGGGTGTCCATGCGGGTCATGCACATGAGCGAAGGCCGACCGTTGATCTCCGCCGAGCACGAGCCGCACTTGCCGGCCTTGCAGTTCCACCGGCAGGCCAGATCCGGTGCTTGGGTGGCCTGGACCCGGTGGATCACGTCGAGCACCACCTCGCCCTCCACCGACGGCATGACGTAGTCGGTGAACTCGCCGCCGGTCTCGTCACCGCGCCACAGGCGCATGGTGACCTCACCGTCCGATTCGGACGTTGCGCTCTCCTCGGCCATCAGGTCGCCTCCTCGAACAGTTCCTTCAGATCGTCGGGCATCACCGGGATCGGCTCCGGAGTGGCCGTGATGGTGCGGATGGACGGTGTGCCGCCCACCCCGTCATGGCCCCCGTCCTTGATCCGCTGGACGAAGTTCACCGAGCCCATCTCCGCCACCGGCTTGGGGAAGTCGTCGCGGGTGTGGCCGCCCCGGCTCTCCTTGCGGTTGATGGCTCCGAGCGTGGTGCACCGGGACACGCTGAGCATGGAGGGCAGATCCGTGGTGAGGTTCCACCCGGGGTTGTACTTGCGTCCACCGCTGAGCGATACCCGGGTGGACCGCTCCTCCAGCTCATCGAGCTTGACGATGGCCTCGTCCAGTTCCGATCCGGTCCGGATGATACCGACCAGGCTCTGCATGGTCGACTGCAGGTCGTGCTGGATGTCGTAGGGATTCTCACCGTCCTGACGTTCGAACGGGGCCACGGCGGCATCGATGGCTGCACTGATCTGGCCCTCGTCAAGCGTCACCGGGCCCGAGCGGTCCGTGGCGAACTCCGACGCACCGATGCCGGCCCGTCGCCCGAACACCAGCAAATCGGAGAGCGAGTTCCCCCCGAGCCGGTTGGCCCCATGCATGCCACCGGCCACCTCGCCGGCGGCGAACAGCCCGTCCACAGTGGTGGCGGCGGTGTCGGCCTCCACCCGTACCCCACCCATGATGTAGTGGCAGGTCGGACCGACCTCCATGGCCTCGGCGGTGATGTCCACCCCGGCCAACTCCTTGAACTGGTGGTACATGGAGGGAAGGCGACGACGGATGTCCTCCGCCGATCGCCGGGTGGCGATGTCGAGGAACACCCCACCGTGGGGGCTGCCCCGACCGGCCTTGACCTCGCTGTTGATGGAGCGGGCCACCTCGTCCCGGGGAAGGAGCTCTGGTGGTCGTCGGCCCGCCGAGTGGTCGTCGTACCACTTGTCGCCTTCCTCCTCGGAGTCGGCCGTCTCCGCTGCGAACATCGGAGGGATGTAGTCGAACATGAAGCGCTGGCCCTCCGAGTTGCGCAGCACGCCTCCATCACCGCGTACGCCTTCAGTGACCAGGATGCCCCGGACCGACAGCGGCCAGACCATGCCCGTCGGGTGGAACTGCACGCACTCCATGTCGATGAGGTCGGCGCCAGCCCACAACGCCATGGCGTGGCCGTCGCCGGTCGACTCCCACGAGTTGGAGGTGTACGTCCAGCTCTTGCCCACGCCACCGGTGGCCATGACCACGGCCTTGGCCTTGAACACCACGAACTCACCCGACGGCCGCCAGTAGCCGACCAGGCCGGAAACGGTACCGTCGGCGTCGGTGATGAGGCGGAGCACCTTGAGCTCCATGAACACCTCGATGCCCTCGGCCACGGCCTTCTGCTGGAGGGTCCGGATGAGCTCCAAGCCGGTGCGGTCGCCGATGTGGGCCAGTCGGGCGTAGCGGTGGCCTCCGAAGTCGCGCTGGAGGATGAGGCCGTCCTTGGTGCGGTCGAAGAGGGCACCCCAGTCCTCGAGCTCACGCACTCGGTCAGGCGACTCCTGGGCGTGGAGCTGGGCCATCCGCCAGTTGTTGAGCATCTTCCCGCCGCGCATGGTGTCACGGAAGTGGACCTGCCAGCTGTCCTCGTCGTAGACGTTGCGCAGGGCGGCGGCTACGCCACCTTCCGCCATGACCGTGTGGGCCTTGCCCAGCAGGGACTTGCACACCAGGGCGGTGCGGAGGCCCTGCGACCGGGCCTCGATGGCGGCTCGGAGACCGGCGCCGCCGGCGCCGATGATGATCACGTCGAAGTCGTGGGATTCGTACTCAGCCATGGTCCGATGCCCCTTAGAAGTGGAATCCGTAGTCGTGGATGGTGCCGCTGGCCACGAGTCGGACGTAGAAGTCGGTGAAGGCCACGAAGACCAGGCTCATCCAGGCGAACAGCATGTGCCGGGCGTTGAGCGGTGTGAGGGTCTTCCAGATCTTGTGTCGGATGGGGGACCGGGAGAACTGCTTGACCCCGCCCCCGCACAGGTGCCGGCAGGCGTGGCAGCTGATGGAGTAGAGCCACAGCAGGGAGGCGTTGATGATCAGCACGGCGGTGCCCAGGCTGAATCCGATGCCGATCCCCGGCTGGCGGAAGGCGGTGACGGCGTCGATGGTCAGGATCACGTTGAACACCAGGCCGAAGTAGAAGAAGTACCGGTGGACGTTCTGGAGGATCAGGGGGAAGCGGGACTCGCCGGTGTAGGAGCCGTGGCCGTCGGACACGGCACAGGCCGGGGGAGCCTGCCAGAAGCCCCGGTAGTAGGCCTTCCGGTAGTAGTAGCAGGTCATCCTGAACCCCAGTGGGAAGATCAAGATCAACAGAGCGGGGGAGATGGTCCACCAGGTGATCACCGTGCCTGGGTGGCTGCCGGGTACGCAGCTGCCGGTCAGGCAGGGGGAGTAGAACGGCGAGATCAGGTCGCGGTGGAGGGACGCCCCGGCGTAGTAGTTCTTGTTGACGAACGCCGCCCAGCTGGCGTAGGCCACGAAGGCGGTGAGCACGGTCACGGTGACCACCGGCTGAACCCAGAAGCGGTCCTTTCGCAGCGTCGGGACGTCGGGCCCACCGCGTGCCCCGCCCAGTACGACTGGGGTAACTGCGGGGTTCACTGGTGCGTCCTCCAACGTGGTCACGCCGTCTCCCTCGTCCTTCGCTCGTCGATGGTCCGACCTCCGGCCGGCCCCTGCGGTGGCTGCCGTGCTCCGGCGGCGGCCGCCACTACCGCGACAGGGTAGCGACTTCGCTGGCAGAAGTCGAAGACATGTTTCGTCTTGATGTCATAGGATCTGACTATGTTGCCGGCCGTCCACCAGCTCCGGTACTTCCTGGCGGTGGCCGAGGACGGTCAGTTCACCCGGGCGGCCGAGCACCTCGAGGTGGCTCAACCGTCGGTGAGTGCCCAGATCCGGCGGCTCGAGAAGCTGCTCGGCACGCCGCTGTTCCACCGGGGCCCCGGACCGATCACGTTGACGGATGCCGGCGCCACCCTGTTGCCCATCGCCCGGCGGGTGGTGGCCGATCTGGCGTCGATCGCGGATGAGCTCTCCGGACTCGAGCAGCTCCTCAGCGGGCACGTGGCGGTGGGGGCCACCCCGAGCCTGAGCGCCACGTTGCTGCCCAACGTGCTCGGTCGATTCCACCGCCACTACCCAGGTGTGGCCATCCGGGTCTCCGAACAGGGGTCCCCGCAGCTGGTGGACGAGCTCCTGGCCGGAACCCTCGACCTGGCCTTGGCCATCGCTCCGGTCCAACTGCGGGGACTGGTGAGTGCCGCCCTCGCCGAGGAGGAGTTGGTGGTGGTGACCACTCCCGACCACCCCTTGGTGGGCCGTCGCTCGGTGACCGTCCCCGAGCTGGCCGAGCACCCCATGGTCATGTTCCGACCCGGCTACGACCTGCGGACATCGACCCTGGCCATGTTCGCCGAACACGGCGTCGAACCGACCGTGGCCGTCGAGGGTGGCGAGATGGGCAGCGTCCTGGCCCTGGTGGCCGCCGGCCTGGGCGTGGCCGTGGTACCGGGCATCGTGACCACCGGCGAGTCCCGGCTCCGGGTCACCCGGTTCCGGAAGCCACCGCCGACCCGGACCATCGCCCTGGTCCGTGGCGACGAACGGGTGCCCTCCAAAGCGGCCGAGGCACTGGCCACCGCGTTCACCGAAGGAATCACTGCGGCCGGATGGCCGGGAGCGATGCCTGAGGGCATGCGGCTCCTCCGGTGAGCCCTGTCCGTGCTCCACGGGGCCCCTTCCCCGCGTAGGCTCGGCCCATGACTCCGCCGGTCCCCTCAGACGCCCCCGCCGACCGTCCTGTCGCCCTCGACCTCTCGGTCCGGTTGACGCCCCCTCCGGACATTCCCACACTGGGAAGACTGCGCGAGGCCGGCTGGAAGTCGATCCCGGTGGCCCAGGAGATCCGGCGCAACGCCTCGGCCCGCATCGCCGCCGGCGAGCCCCTCGTCACCGGGGTGCTGGGCTTCGAGGACACCGTGCTTCCCCAGCTGGAGAACGCCGTGTTGGCCGGGCACGACGTGATCCTGCTCGGCGAGCGGGGCCAGGCCAAGACCCGGATCATCCGGTCCATGGTCGGGCTGCTCGACGAGTGGCTGCCCATCGTGGCCCACTCGGAGATCAACGACGACCCCTTCCACCCCATCTCCCGGTTCGCCAAGGATCTCCTGGCCGAGGCGGGCGACGACCTGCCCGTGGCGTGGGTCCACCGCAGCGACCGCTACGGGGAGAAGCTGGCCACCCCGGACACCTCCATCGCCGACCTGATCGGCGAGGTCGACCCCATCCGGGTGGCCGAGGGCCGGTACCTCTCTGACGAACTGACCATCCACTACGGACTAGTGCCACGCCTCAACCGGGGCATCTTCGCCGTCAACGAGCTCCCTGACCTGGCCGAGCGCATTCAGGTGGGTCTGCTCAACGTGTTGGAGGAGCGCGATGTTCAGATCCGGGGTCACCGGGTCCGCCTCCCGCTGGACATCATGCTGGTGGCCACGGCCAACCCCGAGGACTACACCAACCGGGGGCGGATCATCACCCCGCTGAAGGACCGGTTCGGTGCCCAGATTCGCACGCACTATCCGCCCGACGCCGACACCGAGCTCCGGATCGCAGAGTCCGAGGCCCACCTCCCCGGCCGGTCCGCGCCTGAGGACGGGTCCGAGGCCGAGGGCGTCCGGGTCGAGGTGCCCGAGTTCATGGCCGAGGTGGTGGCCGAGCTGAGCCAGCTGGCCCGCCAGAGCCCCCATCTCAATCAACGCTCGGGGGTGTCCGTCCGCCTCACCATCGCCAACTACGAGACCCTGGTGGCCAACGCCACCCGACGGGCCCTGCGCAACGGTGAGCACGAGGCGGTACCGCGGGTCTCCGACCTCCAGGCCCTGGTCTCCTCCACCCAGGGCAAGGTGGAGATCGAGTCCCTCGAGGAGGGTCGCGAGGAGATCCTCCTCGCCCAGCTGGTCTCGGCGGCGGTGCTCCTCGTGTTCCGTCGCCGAGTGGTACTGGACGATCCGCAGGCGGTCATCGGGGCGTTCACCGCCGACACCGTGGTACACGCGGGCGACGATCTGCCTGCGTCGGCCTACGCCGGAACCCTCAGCCAGCTGC